>CAXXWL010000005.1:1612365-2313548 GCA_963662855.2 uncultured Caenibius sp. | reverse complement strand
GCGTCATCGATCCGAAGAAGATCGATTACATCATCTCCAATCACAGCGAGAACGATCACTCCAGCGGACTTCCGGTCCTGCAGCAGCTGACCGGCGCGCCCATCCTGGCATCCCGCAAGGGGGCGGAACACCTGCCACTTAACTATGGCAGCCTGAACGTCAAGACCGTCGGGGATGGCGAGGAGCTCAGCCTGGGCAAGAACACGCTGAAGTTCATCGAGACCCCCATGCTGCATTGGCCCGACTCGATGATGACCTATGTGAAGGAGCAGGGGGTGCTGTTCTCCATGGACGGATTCGGACAGCACTTTGCGGCCAGCCATAGGTTCGACGACGAGGTAGACGAGGCCACCCTCTTCGAGGAGGCGGCCAAGTACTATGCCAACATCCTGTTGCCTTTCGGGGGCCAGTACCGTTCCGCGCTGGAGAAGCTGATGGGGCTTGACCTGCGGATGATCGCTACCGCTCACGGCATCATCTGGCGCAAGAACATCTCTAAGATAATCGAGTGCTATGGGCGCTGGGCGGAGCATGCCACCAAACGCAAGGCGGTCGTGATCTTCGACACCATGTGGGGCTCCACCGAGGCCATGGCTGCGGCCATCGCCGAAGGTATCGCCTCGACCGGTGCAGAAGTGAGATTGTGCAAGGCCAGCGTGACCGACAGGAGCTCCATACTGAGGGAGGTGCTCGATTCCAAGGCGGTCGTACTCGGCACGCCCACCTTGAACATGGGCGCGTTCCCCACCATGGCCGACCTGTGCATCTATATGAAGGGCCTCAAGCCCCGCAACAGATATGCAGCGGTGTTCGGCTCATACGGCTGGGTGCCGGCCGGGACAAAGGCAGTCAAAGAGATGATGGCCAACAGCGGACTGGAGTTCAAATGGGAGGAGCTGGACATCAGGTTCAACCCCATGGACGAGGGCAGGAAGCGCTGTTACGACTATGGCGTGGCGATCGGGCAGCGGATCATGGCCGACTGACCCTGTTTTTTTATATTCATTTTCTCGATGCCAGGTGTTTGCAGGTGTTATCAAATAATGCAATTTGAACCTGACACGATTTATATTCTAGAGCCGTTCAAATCCTCGACCTCTCGATGGCTATCGAAATACTGTATGTCGATGATGAACCGTCCCTGCTGGAGATCTGTAAGGAGTTCTTGGAAACCCGCGGCGACATAACAGTGGATACCATAGGCAGCGGACAGGCGGCACTGCGGAGGATGGCGGAAAAACGCTATGACGCGATCATCTCCGATTATCAGATGCCGACCATGGACGGAATCACATTGCTGAAGACCATCCGGGCGAACAGGGACGATATTCCCTTCATCCTCTTCACCGGCCGAGGCAGGGAGGAGGTGGCCATCGATGCGCTCAACAACGGTGCGGATGCCTATATCCAGAAAGGCGGAACGCCTTCGGTCCAGTTCACCGTGCTGCGGCATAGGATAAAGCAGGCGGTGGACAGACACAGAGCGGAGGTGGCGCTGCGCCGCAACGAGGAGAGGTTCCGTAGCTACGTCGAGGGCGCGCATGTGGCAATGATCATCTGCCAGAGCGGCAGGGTCACGTTCGCCAATCATCGATCTCTGGAGATGTTCCGTTTCGCCAACGTGGAGGAGATGCTCGGCAAGAACCTGGAAGATCTCATCGCCCCGCAGGACCGAAACAAGACGAACATTAAGCAACATCTGCTGGAGGCGACCGATGTCTCGGATTACGACACGGACATGGTCGGACTGCGCAATGACGGAACGATCGTTCAGCTCCATGTCATCCTTTCCAACGTTTGGACGCCATGGGAATCTGCCCCTGCCATATTATTAATGCTTATAGATATAAGTCGTCAGCACGAAACAGAACGAACGCTTCGCGAGGCGCAGAGGATCTACAGCACGGTACTGAACGACACCCATGTCGGGATAGCCACCATCGACGAGGACGGGACCCCGTTGGACGCGAACGATGAGTTCCTGAAGATGCTGGGATACGAAAGGGAAGAGTTCAAAGCGAAGAAATTTTCCGACATAACTCCGCCCAGCGACCTGGCGAAGAGCAACGAGCTGCTGAAGCTGATCAAATGCGGCGATATCGACAGCTACGAGCTGGAAAAACGCTTCATCTGCAAGGATGGTTTCTATCACTGGGCCAAGGTCTCGGTGAGCAGGGTCATCACGGACTCGGGCAGATTACAGCGTATCGTCCTGGTCACGGACATCAATGCCCGGAAGGGAAGAGAACTCGCCATGTCGGGCAACCTTCGTTCCACCATCCATTCTGGTCTGCACAGCGGGGAGCTGAACGGGATGATGCATCCGCTGGGCGAGATCATAGTGCAGCAACGAGGTCCAGATCCCAGATGACCCTAGGGACAGCATCGTGTGCCACCCCTTGAAATTATACAAAGGATTATGACTGGCGGATTGCTCTACGTGTCAGGGATGTCGCTCGGCGAACTGGGTAGGAAAATCAGATGAAGGGTAAAGCAGACGTTCACGTTCACACCAAATATTCTGGCGTCGGGGAGTACGGAATCCTGCGTTTCCCCGAGTCGATAAGTGATCCAGAGGACGTCGTTAAGATCGCCAGGCAGAAAGGGATCAACGTACTCTGCATCACGGACCATAACAGCATAGAAGGCGCGATCATCGCCCAGAACTATGCCAAGCGGTTCAATGACATCGAGGTGGTCGTCGGCGAGGAAGTGAGCACGCTGCAGGGCGAGGTCATCGGCCTCTTCCTCACGGAGGAGATACCGCTCGGCATGGGCATGGCCGAGACCATCGCTGAGATCCGCCGGCAGGGCGGCCTGGTCGTGGCCCCACATCCTTTCAGCTTCCACGTTCCGGCCATGGGAAAGCTCATCGACGAGATGGACGTTGACGGCATCGAGGTCATCAACGGCGGCCATGTGGACGGGCCTTCCAACGACAGGGCCTGGGAGCATTCCCGTTCGGGCCGATGGGCCAGAACGGCCGGATCGGACGCGCATTCCCTCTCACAGGTGGCTTGGGCATATACCCTCTTTGAAGGCAGGAGCGCTGCCGATTTCCGCAGGGCCATCCTAGAAAGGACCACCGAACCGACGGGCGAGCCCTACCCGGTCAGGCTAGGAGTGACGTGGGGGGTCGGCGTCGTCCTGGAATCGGATATATTGATGATGAAGTCCCTTTTCGGCATGCTACAGGGAAAGGAGAACGACCCTATCGCCATCAAGGTAGCTAAGATGAGGACAGACCAGAAGATCGTCTGCCTCATCGGTTCCCTGATATTTTTCCTGCCCCCTATGCCTTACATCATCGCCATCATCGGCAAGATGATCATGCGCAAGAAGGAGGAGCGGCAGCATAAGGTCGATGCCATGATGAACCGGCGGATGAGGAAGAAGTCCACCGGTCCTCAGTGATGGTGCTCGTGCTCCGGGTCCTCCAGATTGCCGAAGGCGTTCACCACGACCTCGGACAGGGCGGGGTGTATCGTCTGGGCATGCGCCATCGGTATGAACGTCTGGTCCCCTGCGTTCATGAGGTACACGACCGCCTGCAGCAATATCGCCGCATTGGACCCGATCACGCTCGCTCCTAGGATCTTCAGGCTGTTCGCATCCACGATCACCTTGACAAATCCATCCTTCTCCCCCATAGCGAAACCCTTGGCCGTGTCGAAGTAACTGGCAAACCCCACCAATATCTTCAGGCCCTTGGCCTTGGCCTCAGCCTGGGTCATTCCGACCGACGCCACCTCAGGATGTCCGAAGACCGCGTGAGGCACGGCATGCTCGTCCACGGGGATCTTGTTCTGGCTGAACATGTTCCTCCAGACCACGTCGACATGATAGTTGGCAGTGTGCCGGAACATGGTCCTTCCGATGATGTCGCCTAGGGCAAAAACGCCTGGCTTGGATGTCTCCAGGAACTGGTTGACCACGACGTAATTGTTCGCGTCCACGGCCACTCCGCCCGCCACGACGTTGAGCTGGTCCGCATTGCTGACCACCCCAGTGGTCACTAGTATCTCCTCTACCAGCACATCCCTGAGCTGACCGGTCTCCCTGTCGCGGAATACCACCCTCTTGCCGCCAGCCTCCTTCTTTACCTCAACGACGTCCTTGTTAACAAGGACCCCCATATAGGTGCTGGCCTTGTCCAGCATCAGATCGCTGACCTCGGGCTCCTCGCGGGGCAAGAGCTTCACATTGTGGCCGATCACCTTTACATCCGTCCCGAACGCCGAGAAGAAGAGACCGAACTCGCAGGCCTTGTATCCCCCACCGAGGATGGCCATGCTCTTTGGCAGCTTTTCGATGTTGAAGATCGTCTCTGAAGTTTGGAAACCGGCCTCGGCTAGACCGGGGATGGAAGGAATGTGGCTCCTTACTCCGCAAGCGATCAGGATGCGCGGTGCCTTGATCCTCTCTCCATCTACCTGCAATGTGTATGGCTCTACGAACTGGCCGGTGGTATGGTATAGATGAAGGTCCGGGTCGGACTTGACGCCCTCTTCGATGCCGTGCCTGTCGTTCAGTACGATGTCCCACATCCTCTTCCGTACCAGGTCGAAGTCCATGCTTTCGATGCGGGCATGGACCCCTATCTCCTTCGCATCCTCCACCATCCTGCGCAGCTCAGCGGGATATACCAGCACCTTGCTGGGGATGCATCCGCGGTTCAGGCAGGTGCCGCCCAATGGACCATTCTCGATCAGCGCCACCTTCATATCCTTGGACCTTGCCCGAGATGCAAATGACAGTCCCGCACCCGTACCGATGACGATGAGGTCATATTCCTTCATGAAGAGCCTTCCCGAGTTACTATCTGACCTCATTTTATAATAAATTTGTCTGAGGTCCAGTCGATATGGTTACATATGCGTGGTTCTCATTGAATCACGATAATATGGACAAGAATCCGGAATGCAACTGTGAGGCGGGGGAACTTATGATATTTCCGTGCGCCGGAGCATGCAACGTGGGCCAGCTGGCCAACGATGTATCCAAGGACCTGTCGAGCAGATCGATCGGCAAGATGGCATGCATCGCGGCCGTCGGCGCTGGCGGCCTGATGGCCATCGATGCCGCCAAGAAGACCAAGATGCTGTTGGTCGTGGACGGTTGTCCGGTCGGTTGTGCCAGAAAGATATTGGAAAAGAATGGACTGAAGGTTACAGCCCAGGTGCTCATCACCGATATCGGCATGCGTAAGACGGATGTCCTCAGCTACTCTCAAGATGAGTTCGACCGAGCAGTCACCATGACATTGGAGAGATTGAAGGGCGTCCCTAGATGAACGTCTAGCCATTTGCACTTCTTTAATTTTTGAGTCGTAAGAGAATATATTTTTTAAAAATTTTGGCTAAGAAATTCAATCGTTTTTATCATATCTGGGTAGTAGATTATTATTCCAATAATACTCAATATTCATTTTTTAAACTCTTGTTCATATACTCGACCGTTTTTACTCGATAAACATCTAATATTCTTCTCTAAAACTATTCATTTGATGAGTAGCGGAGACTTCTAATATCAATTTGTCTATCACAAATTTTGACAAAACGTCACGGGCGTTTTACGTCCGTTCAACCCGCGGAAGCGGGCTGACGTAGGTCGGATTAAAAATCAAACATGGGTAAAGGAGAGATGTGAAGGATGTTGAAAGCGTACAGATACGTCTTCGTGCTGGCCATGATCTTCGTAGGTATCATGGCGCTGACACCGAACGTAGCGGCGGCGGATGAATATACATTGGACACGGGTGCCACGGCATGGATGATCGTTGCCACCGCCCTGGTGTTCGTAATGACGCCAGCGGTCGGCTTCTTCTATGGTGGCATGTTGAGAAAGGAAAGCTTCTTGTCAATGCTGGGTCAGACCCTGATCATCACCGGGCTGGTCACTTTCATCTGGGTCGTCTTCGGTTACTCCCTGGCATTCGGTGCTGACGTTAACGGTATCATCGGCGGTACCGATTACCTCGGCCTCCACAATGTTGACCAGACCGTCTTGTCCTCCGGCATTCCACACCTTCTGTTCATGGTTTTCCAGATGACCTTCGCGATCGTCACCGTCGCTTTGATCATCGGTGGTATCGCTGAGAGAATGAAGCTCAAGGCACTGATTGTGTTCCTTGCCGCATGGACCTGCCTCATCTATGTCCCAGTGGCTCACTGGGTCTGGGGCGGCGGCTGGATCATGAAGATGGGTGCCCTCGACTTCGCCGGCGGTACCGTCGTGCATATCACAGCAGGTATCTCCACCCTGGCGGCCGCGATGATACTGGGCAAGCGTATCTCTGCCCAGAACGGCAACGGCGATCACCCGCACAACATCCCGATGGTGGTCTTGGGTGCTGCCTTGCTGTTCTTCGGCTGGTTCGGCTTCAACGGCGGCAGCGCCATCGGCTCCAACGGCCTGGCGGTGCAGGCGTTGGTCAACACCGAGATCGCCGGTGCAATGGCCATCATCTCCTGGGGCCTCATCAGCTACTACCACCTGGGCCGCCCGGGCGTGCTGGGTCTGGCATCCGGTGCCATCGCTGGCCTGGTCGCCATCACCCCTGCCTCCGGTTACGTCGACACGACCGGTGCATTGATCATCGGTCTGGCGGCCGGTGCGGTGTGTTACGGTGGTATCCAGCTGCGCAAGAAGTTCGGCTATGATGATGCCCTGGATGTGTTCGGCGTGCATGGTATCGGCGGTACCTTCGGTGCGATCGCTACCGGTCTGTTCGCCACCACCGCCGTGAACTCGGCCGGCGCTAACGGCCTGTTCTACGGCGGCGGCGTGGACCTGCTGGTCAAGCAGTGCATCGCTGTGGCTGCGGTCTGGGCCTTCGCCTTCGGTGTAACCTACGCCCTGCTCTGGGTGCTGAAGCACATCATGCCGCTGAGAATGACCAAGGAAGAGGAACGTGTGGGCGCTGACATCGTGCAGCACGGTGAGAACGCCTACGACATGTGAGGTGAAAAAATGAAGAAAATCGAGGCAATAATTCGCCCTGAGAAGCTGAACCCCGTCAAGACCGCCCTCGAAGAGATCGGCGTCATGGGAATGACGATCTATGAGGTACGGGGGCGCGGGGAACAGAAGGGGTTGGAGTTCACCCACCGTGCAGGCAAGTACCGCGTTGACCTCCTGGCCAAGACCAAGATCGACATAGTGGTCGAAGATGCGAAGGTCGACATGGTGGTCAATAAGATCATCGAATCCGCCCGCACCGGCGAGATCGGCGATGGAAAGATCTTCGTGACCCCGGTCGAGAAGGTCCTGAGGATCCGCACATCGGAGGTCAGCAAGTAACGATGAACCCTCCAAAACTCTTCCAAACTCCTTTCAAACATTTTTTTATGGAGGGTAGGTCCGGCGACCTCCAGGCCTCTACAGCTACGGCAGCCGGGTTCAACTCCCGGGCCCTTCGCCATCCACCATCCTAGAGTGAAAGCTATGGCCATAACACTAAGCGGCGCACAGATGCAAAGGATCAGGGAGCTCGATGGGGCTTCCGACCTTAGTGAGTGCTCGTTCGATTCGGAATCAGAGAGGGAAGCCATGTTCAGGGACGTCGTCGAGGACCTGTCGGTTCGGAGCCGTTCAGAACTTCGTTCCTATGCCAAGACCCCAGAGGTTTCCGAAATGCAGCATCTGCAGAACCTGCTGGCCAAACGGCTGGTCTCGATGGGGTTCATGCAGGTGCACACTCCCACCCTTATCTCCACCTCGGTCCTGGACAAGATGGGCATGGACATCGATCACCCGCTAAGGCGCCAGGTCTTTTATCTGGACGATGGGAAGAGATGTCTTAGGCCTATGCTTGCGCCCAACCTGTACGTGGTGATGAGGCGTATGGCCCGCTCCATACCAGGACGTTTCGGCATTTTCGAGATCGGAAAATGTTACCGGAAGGAGTCGAAAGGGTCGCACCATCTTGAGGAGTTCACCATGCTCAACCTGGTGGAGATCCGCCCGGTGGACCGCCCCGAGACCCGCATAAAGGACTTGGCCCGGCAGCTGGCTTTGGATGTATCCCTCCCGATCGAGACGACCACGGAGGAATCGGACGTGTATGGTCGGACCATAGACCTGACCGTAGATGGCGTGGAGCTGGCCTCGGCCGCCTTTGGACCGCACCCGATGGACGGGGCGTTCAATGTGAACTTCCCCTGGGTAGGGATCGGCATAGGTCTGGAACGTGTGCTCATGCTACAAGCCAAGTCGAACAACATCCATCGCCATGCCAGCAGCCTGGTATACCACAATGGGACCAGAATGGACATCTGAGGTCGTAAGATGAGGTACGCCGATGTCCTGGTGAGAGCGGAGAACGGGGAGAAGCTGGACGTGGCTGAGGTATTCAAGCTCCTCCGTCCGGCAGAGGATGCTGAAAGGCAGGAGCTTTTCGCCGCGGCCAGAAGGGTAAGGGAGAGCCGTTTCGGCAAAAGGCTGTTCACCTACGGGTTCATCTATTTCAGCACGAACTGCCAGAACTCCTGCACGTTCTGCCTTTACCGCTGCGGCAACCCTCATGCGGTCAGATATAGGAAGACCCCTCAGGAGATGGTCGAAACCGCGACCAGACTGAAAGAGGACGGGGTCAACCTGGTGGACCTCACCATGGGCGAGGACCCTTACTACCGTGGGTATGACGGTTTCAATTCATTGCTGGACGTCATCCATGAGATAAGGAGCGACCTGGATGTTCCGACGATGATATCACCGGGTACGCTGCCTCGGTCCGAGATTCGGAAGCTGGGGAGGGCGGGGGCCGACTGGTACGCCTGCTATCAGGAAACGCACAATCCAGACCTGTTCCGTTCCCTTCGTCCCGGCCAGGACTATCAGGTCCGCCTCTATCAGAAGATGTGGGCCAGGGAATGCCAGATGCTTACCGAGGAAGGCATCATGATCGGCGTAGGGGAGGACCCCTACGATCTGCTGGATTCCCTCGCGGAGATGTCCCGCATCAACACCCAGCAGGTAAGGGTCATGACCTTCGTGCCTCAGGCGGGCATCCCCCTCCGGGAAAGCACGACCAAATGCATAGATGAGCTGACCATGATCGCCGTGATGCGACTGGTCTTCCCAGACCGCCTCATCCCGGCGTCGCTGGACGTCGAGGGGTTGAACGGCCTGGCCAAGCGGATCGACGCCGGTGCGAATGTCATCACCTCGATCATCCCGGAGGGAGCGGGCCTAGCAGGCGTGGCCCAGCACGAAATGGGCATCGACACCGGGGACAGGTCCGTCAGGGCAGTGAAGGAGAGGGTGGAGAAGATGGAGCTGTCGCTGGCCACCGTCTCAGAATATCAGGGCTGGATCGACGCCCATCGTCCATCGGCGGGGGAGTGCTGATGCGATTGGCAATCATCGGAGGTGCCCTGCAGGGCACAGAGGTGTGCTACCTGGCCAAGGAAGCAGGGCTGCACACGCTGGTCATAGACCGCGACCCGCACGCGCCCGCGCTGGACCTGGCAGATGAAGCGGTCATTATGGACGTGACCAAGGACCGGTCGATGGCCAGGGAACTGCTTGAGACCTGTGACGCGGTCCTGCCTGCCAACGAAAACCAGCAGGCGTTAGATTCGATCATGGATATCTGCGAGGGCACCTCGACCGAAGTGATGTTCGATCCCTCTGCGTACAACATCACCAGCAGCAAGTTGCAGACCCAACGCCACCATGAGGAAGCTCGGCACACCGATGCCTTCGGACTGGCCAGGCTGCGGCTTTCCCGCGGTGGTGAAACCTAGCCGGGGGAGCGGGAGCCATGGGGTGAGCCGGGTTGACTCCGCGGAAGGCATGCCCAAGGCCATGGAGTTCGCCCGGCAGTTCGATCATGACGTGGTCATACAGGAGTTCGTCACCGGCCCGTCCATCTCACTGGAGGTCATCGGCAAAGGTGAGGTGGCCTTGCCGCTTCAGACCACCCAGGTCATCCTTGATGAACATTATGATTGCAAGATGGTTCTGGCACCCTGTCTGGAGATGCTGCACGATGACCAGGAGTTCTTGGAAATGGGCGGGATGCTCGGTTCGGCGATGAGGCTGCAGGGCATAATGGACATCGAGGCAATCGTCCATAACAAGGTGGCCAAGGTGATCGAGCTCGATGCCAGATTCCCCAGCCAGACCCCTAGCGCGGTGTATCACTCCACCGGCATGAACATGGTAGGGATGCTCTTCGACTGGTACGTTAAGGACAAGGAACCAAGACCGCGGATGGCCAGAGAGCGCCAGGCCATCTATGAGCACATCAGGGTGAGACAGGGCAGGCTGGAGTCGTTCGGTGAGGCGATGATGTCGGACTGCAGGCATCTCCGGCGCATCAAGGGATTCCACGGTGCCGATGTCGCGCTCACGGACTTCACCGCAGATGCGGAGGAATGGCGGGCCACTATGATCACCACCGGCAACAATATGGAATCGGCTTTCCGGAAACGGGATAGGGTGCTGTCCAGCATAATGGACCAGTATCAGCTCGGAACCAGGTATGATTCGGTCCCGGGGAGGGGGGGCCGCGTGACCCGCCTCACTCCGGGGATGATCTCGGGATTGGAGAGCACCCTGCCCAGCTTGGATGCCGACCTCATCAGGATGACCGGGCTGGGTCTGCGGGGATTGGCACTGGCCGCCATCGGGTTGCCGGCCAATCACTCGTTCGCCGTCGGCACTAAGGTCGCCGCGGTCCCCATGACCTCCGGGCTGGGGAGGATAGCGGGATTCCCCGAATCGCTGGCCTCGGTCTCCAGGTTCATCGGTCTGGAATCCTTCGTGACGCAGGAATCCGATGTGGCAGGGATCAGGGAGGCGTATGAACGCTCCGCCGATGTCATGCTCATGGCGGACGACAACGCGTTCCTGGCCGTGTCCACCCGGCGCAAGGTCTGGGCGGACAATTCGGAATGCACGGCGCTGGGCTATGTGGAGGCGCTGCAGAGGGCGGCGGGCGAGATCGGAGGAGAGGAGGTGCTGGTCGTAGGCGCGGGCCAGCTGGGATTGCACGCCATCCGCATGCTCATGGAGAGGGGCATGAAGGTCAGGGTGGTGGAGAAGAACCCCCGCCTCCTGAGGGTGATCACACGCGATATCGGCCTTGAGGCTCATATGTTGTTGGAGGAGGCGCTGGTCAATGCGAAGTATGTTTTCAACGCCTCCCCCGCTCCCATCCAGGGCAGCCTGGTGAGGGAGGGGATGGTCCTGTCGAACCCAGGCGTGCCCCTGGGGGTGGATGAACTGGCCAGGCGGCGCTGCAAGGCCATCATACACGACCCACTGGCGATCGGAACTGCGGTCATGCTGACCAAGGTCCTCTCGGCGCACAGGCCAGGAGAGACCGGCAGGCCGGAGAAATGACGATGAACCATCTTGGATAAAAGGAGCGAAAGAGAAAATGAGCAAGAAGGAAGCGATATTGGAAGAGCTGAGGCGCTCGGTGGCCACCTGGGACATCGAAGCGGCCAAGAGGGCGGCCAAGGAAGCGATGGAGCATGGACTTGCGCCGAACGAGATCATCGAGAAGGGATTGGGCAAGGGCATGGCCGAGATTAGCCAGAAGTTCGATGAGGCCACCATATTCCTGCCGCAGGTGCTGGCCGCGTCGAACGCCATGGAAACGGCCATGAAGGTGCTGGCCCCGATGATGAACGGGATGGACCTCCCGAACAAGGGAACGGTCGTGATCGGGACGGTGCATGGAGACATCCATGAGATCGGCAAGAACGTGGTCGGTGCGATGCTGCGCGGTGCTGGATACAACGTCATCGATCTCGGCAGGGATGTTCCCATCGAGGTGTTCATCGACACCGTGAAGGAGAAGAAGGCCGACGTGGTAGGTGCCTCCGCCCTGATGACGACGACCATGGTGGGGCAGAAGGAGATCGTGGAGTTCCTAGAGGAAGAGGGCTTGCGCGAGCGGGTCAAGACCATCTTCGGCGGGGCCCCATGCAACAAGAAGTGGGTGGACAGCTTCGGAGGGGACATATACTGCCCCAGCGGAGCCGAGGCAGTGGCGATGGTCGACGAACTGGTGAGGAAGTGATGGTATGGCGGTCACAAGACCATTGAGCGTCTATGAGACGTACCAGAGGTCCTTGAAGGGAAGCAAGCTGGATGAGAAGGAATGGGACTACAAGGTCATCCCGCAGAACGCTACGGCCCTGAAGGAGAAGTACAAGCTGCACTTCGGAAGGGAGTTCGTCCCCACCGACAAGGAGACCAAGGAGAGGCTGTTCCTGGCGGGAATGGAGATGCTGGTCATGACGGGCATCTACAATGCAGACACGCACCGCATCGTCAAGGTCACCGAGGAAGAAGTGAGGGAATGCTTGAAGAAGGCCCCGCGGAGCCTGGTAATGGGTAGCGGGAAGGATGCGGCGGATTTCTCCGCCAGAAAAGGTAACTCCAAGAAAAAGCCGGTCATACAGGGAGGACCGACCGGGGCGCCGGTCTCCGAAGAGATGTTCATTCCATTGATCCAGAGCTTCGCGCAGGAGGCAGTGGTGGATACCATCGTCTCGGGCGTCATGCAGACCATCGAGGGGGTCACGGTCCAGACCAACACCCCCTGGGAGATCAAGGCCACCCAGGCCGAGATCAGGGCGATCCGTGAAGCCTGCCGCCGGGCCGGCCGGCCTGGCATGGGCATATAGGGCCCTGAGACCCCGCTGTCCGCAGCGGGACGTCTCGCCGGTGATTATCAGGGCTGCCTCACGCCGAACGATGCGCACGAGATATCGCAGCTGAACGAGCTGAAGATCGACAACGCCGGGCTCATCATGATCGCGGGCTGGCTTAACCAGGGCAACATCATAATGGTGGAGCAGATGCCCATATTCGGCGGCTACACCGGAGGCCTGGAGGAGACGACCATATGCGACGTGGCGACAACTTTGGCATCGTTCACGCTGCTGAACGGCAGCTTCCACCTGGACGGGCCGATACACATCCGATGGGGCATAACCACCGCCAGGGAGACGCTCCAGGTGGCCGGGCATGCCGCCGCTGCCATCGATGCCCACACGGACCTCCTGCTGGCCAACCAGTACTATCCGATCGCAGGACCGTGCACGGAGATGTGCTTGTTGGAGACGGCAGCCCAGGCCATCGTCGACACCGCTTCGGGACGCGAGCTCCTGTCTGGATCGGCGGCCGCTAAGGGTGTGGCCACCGACAGCACCACTGGAATGGAGGCGAGGGTGATGGGCGAGGCTGCCATTGCCGTCGCCGGGATGAAGGTGGAAGAAGTGAACCTCCTGGTCGATTCCTTGGTCAAGACCTACGAGACAGGTTATGCCAAGGCTCCGGCTGGGAAGATGTTCCAGGAATGCTACGATGTCAAGAAGGTCTACCCGACCAAGGAGTATCTGGAGATCTACGACAAGGCCCTTTCGACCCTGAAGGGAATTGGCATCCCGATGGCGTAAACCCTTTCCCATCCTTTTTTTATTTTCAAGAGGATTTGGAGCCATGCGGAGCGAAGAGGGGTGGAGCGTCGATCGCGTACTGAACATCATGCGGGAGAGCGGTACGGAGGAGAACTGCAAGGGAATGGCCAGATACGGCATAGTGGTCGACAACGCCTTCGGGGTCAGCATGGTCTTCGTCCGCGACCTGGCCAAGAATATAGGCAAAGATCACGACCTGGCCGTACAACTCTGGAAGACGGGGAAACATGAGGCCCGGATACTGGCCCCGATCATCGCCGACCCGAAGAGGCTGGACCGGAACCTGATGGAGGAATGGGTTCTGGACTTCTATTCCTGGGACATGTGCGACCAGTGCTGTATGAACCTGTTCTGGAAATTGCCGGAGGTGCGGCAGCTGGTCCCTGATTGGTGCCACCGCGAAGAGGAGTTCGTCCGCCGCGCCGGGTTCGTTCTCATGGCCGTGCTGGCGGTGAAGGACAAGAAATCCCGGTCGAGCTCGTTCGTTCCATTCCTGGAACTGATCGAGGAAGGCTCCTGCGACGGCAGGAACAATGTCAAGAAGGGTGTGAACTGGGCGTTGCGTCAGATCGGTAAAAGAGATCAGGAAGGGAACGCTCTGGCCATACCCGTGGCGGAAAGGCTGGCATCGTCCGATGATAGGACCGCCCGCTGGATCGGCAAGGATGCGCTGAAGGAGCTTGCTTCACCGGCGGTCCAGGACAGATTGAGAAAACGAGCTATGACGAAGAAGGCCTGAGCCATCATCGATTTTTGATAGAAGTGTGGCGGACGAGAGGGGATTCGAACCCCTGACCTGCAGCTTAGGAGGCTGCTGCCATATCCATGCTAGGCCACTCGTCCGTGGGAAGATGTTTGGAAGGGGTTTGGGTTAGAAAATTCAGTTCTTGTCCTCTTCGGAGCCCAGCTCTTCGGGGACCTTCTCTTCCTGCTTCAGGTACTCCTCGATGTACTGGATAGGGTTGGCGTCGAGGGCCTCGCGCAGGTCGGCGACGACCTTGTACTTGGAGAGCATCCACTTCTGGTCGTACTTGCAGACATCGGGCAGGACGATAGCGACCTTCTTGCCTTCGACGGAGACCTTGAACCCCTCAGAGGTTCCGTAGTCCATCTCGATGACCGCCTTGGCCTTTTCCTCATCGCCGGAGATGATCTCCAGCACCTTGAACTTGTACTTCAGGTCCATGCCGGCGAAGCGGCGATTGAAGTCGATGCGAACGCGGCCAGCGCTGACGGAGACGATGAAGCCGACCTTGTTGTTCAGGTTGACCTCCATTCCGGGGCGGGGCTCGACGTCCTGCTTCAGGAACTCGCGGACCGCGTGGGTCTGGATCAGCTTCGGGTCGCGGGGACCGGCGGCCTTGGCGGCAGGGATGACGACCTCGACTTCCTCGCCGACCTTCGCGCCGACCAATGCCTCTTCCAGGCCTTCGAAGATGCGCCCACCGCCGACCAGGATCGGCATGGGGTTGTACTTGAACTTCTCATTGTAGATGCCTGCTTCCTTGGCGGTCGCTTCGTTGGTGGTGTCGAACATGTCCCCGCTCTCGGCGATCCAGGCGTCAAACTCGAATCTTATGATGTCTCCCTTGGAGACCTTGTTTCCAGACGACATTTAAATTCACCAGTCAAGTATATTGAGCAAAGTGGTGGATATATTGACCGTTATTATACCTTTTGGTCTAGCCACAGATGGAATTGATGCATGTCCGCCGCACGTCCAGTGAGATTTTTCACAGGCGCTTTTCAAAGGTGCGGGAAATGGCGGAAAAAAGAAAAAAATGGGGAAAGGGCCTGACCAAGGCCCTAAGGGATTTGTTCACTCCTTGTCGGCCACTGCCTTGGGCTTGGACTCGGCCGCGGCGGGCTTCTTCACGCCCATGGGCATGATGGACCTGCCGTAGACCTCGTTCAGGACCTGGGCCATGCCGCTGTACATGGCGGACAGGCCACAGATGATGCCCACATAGCCGGCTGCGATCTTGACGTTCTCGATGCCGGTCGCGTCTGCGAGGGCGAGCATCATGAACAGCAAGGTCAGCGAGCCGAACACGAACTGGGTGACCCTGTTCATCTTCAACGTGCCGATGAACAGGAACAGGCTGAACAGGCCCCAGAGCAGGAGGAACCAGGACATGTCGCCAGCGGTGGCCGCTTTGACGCCCAGACCCATGTTGGGCAGGGTCCAGATAGCCACCAGGGATATCCAGAAGAACCCATAGGACGTGAAGGCCAGGGTTCCGAAGCTGTTACCGTTCTTGTACTCCATTGCACCGACCATCACCTGAGCCAGTCCGCCGTAGAAGATGCCCAGCGCCAGGACGGTGGCGTTCAGGCTCATGATCCCGGCATTGTGCAGGTTGAGCATGATGGTGGTCATTGCGAATCCCAGCAGCCCCAAGGGGGCGGGGTTGGCCATGATCGATTTTGTTTCGCTCATATGTAAACCTCTTTCTCTCTTGTGCTACTGAATCAGCGTGTAGCTCCGACGCTCTTGGCATCCACCGAGATGCCTCTCTTGCTCAACGATTCCTGCACCTTGGACGGGAGCTTAGCCTCCGCCCGCTTGGGGGCAGATGCCGCAACGCTCCTTTCCTTGGCCGATTTCGCCTTCGGGGCTGATTCCAGTCTCTCTCCCGCATCGGAATCGGATATCTTGAACTTTGACGACATCTTCTGCAGATTGATGGCCATCTCGGACAGCGATTGAGCGCGTGCGGTCATGTCCTCCATGCTGGCCGTCAGCTCCTCGGTCGACGAGGCAGATTCCTCCGATGCGGAGGCGGTCTCCTCGGCGATGGATGCGATGCCGTCGACGGACTTGGCCGCTTTCTGGGCCTCGCCCTTCTGGACCCGCATGAGGGTGGATATGTCCACGACCTCCTTCGATGTCTCTGCGGCTACGCCAGCGATGTCTGCGAAGGCCTTGCCGGCCGCTTCCACGATCGCTGTGCCTTCGGCGGTGGATTTGGTACCGGCCTGCATGGTGGTGACGGCTTTGGTGGTCTCGGACTGGACCTCCTTGATCATCTTAGAGATCCGCTCGGCCGCTTCCCGGCTCTCCTCGGCCAGGTTCTTGACCTCTTCGGCCACGACCGCGAATCCGCGACCCTGCTCGCCGGCGCGCGCCGCCTCAATGGCCGCGTTCAACGCCAGCAGGTTGGTCTGCTCGGATATTCCAGTGATGACGTTGACGATGTCGCCGATCTGCTCGCTCTTCCTGCCCAGCGCTTCGATGACCTGGGCGGACTCGCCGACGACCTTCTGAATCTCCTGCATCTTCTGCACGGTCTTGTCGATGGTGGACTTGCCGGTGTTGGCAGTGTCATTGGCCTTGTTGGCCGAGGTGGCAGCCATGTCGGACTTGCCCACCACGGTCTCCACGGACGACGCCATCTCCGCCATTATCTTGGCGGTGTCCACGACCTGAGCCGCCTGGCTCTGGGCGCCCTTGGAGATCTGCTGGATGGCGGACGACACCTGCTCGGTGGAGGCATTCATCTCTTCCGCGGATGAAGCGAGCTCCTGCGATGTGGCGGTGACCATCTCGACGCTCTTGTTGACCTCGGACAGCAGGTCGCACATGCTTTCGCCGATCCCGTTCAGGGATGCTGCGAAGCGTTCAAAGTCACCGGATACGGCGATCTCGACCCTGGCGGTCATATCGCCATGGGCATACGATTCGGCGATGCGCATGGCCTCATTGACCGGTCCGACCACGCTGTCCAGGGTGTCATTGATGCCCTGGATGACATTGCGGAACTCGCCCTTGAACTGGTTCACGTCGGCACGGGTCTGCAGCTTGCCTGCCTTTCCCGCATCGGCCAGCATGAGGCTCTGGTCCACCAGGTTGCGGACCGTCTGCATCATGTTGATCATGGATGGCACTAGCTGGTCGTTGTCGCAGCGCTTGCCCTTGCCGTTGTTGATCGCCTTGTACTTGGCCAGGTCCTCGATGTTGCCCAGGGAGATGTTGTTGACGGTCTCGGTGATGTGGGAGATACGGTCGTTTATGAAGTTGACCGATTCTCCGACGTTGTTGAACAGGCCGTTGTACTTACAGTTGACCTTGGTGGTGTAGTCGTTGAGGGCCATCTTCTGCAGGACGGTGTTGACCTCGACCAGGCCGTTCATGCTCTCGACGCACAGATTGAGGGTGTTGGCCATCTTGCCCATCTCGCCCTCGAACTTGTCCTCCACCTTCTTCGGGATCTCACCCTTGGATATCGATTCCAGACCGCCTATGGCGATGTTGAGGGTGTTGACGGTGCCGTCGATGCAGATGTTGTTGTTCTGAGCGAATTTGCCCCACTCACCTGGCCACTTGTCTGCCGGGTACCTGAAGCTGAGATCTCCCTTCTTCAGGCATTCCCTGTATTGAACGGAGGTCTCTATGAAGCTGCGGAACGAATCCCTCAGCTGAATCATTGACTTGGAAACATCATCGGCCGGTTCCAATTGGAACGTTAGGTCGCCGGCGACCATCCTCTGAAGGGCCGCGACCTGCTGCTTGGCCTGCTCCTCCATCTTCTTGGAGCCACTGGCCTCGAGATAAACGACGGAGGCCGCCTCGTTCCACGGGCAGGGGCGGATCGATACGCTGGCGCGCACCCTTTCTCCGGACTCCTGGGCGACATCCGCCTCGAATTTTGTGAGAACACCACGAGTCTGGATAGCTCCCTTTACTGGGTCTCCCTTGGACCCATAGGAACCAACCAATATCTCTGCCATCTTAAGATCGAGATCCTTCGAGGCATACCCGAGGTATTCCCTCGCGGCGGAGTTCATGGTCGTGACCTTACCGTTAATGTCTGCGACGAATGATGGCGTCGGCAGTTGTTCGAGCAATGCTTCTGCTTGCTTTACGCTGTCGTTTTCCATAGATACAGTCTCCTGGGGAAGCGGTTGTTGTACCCTCCAGATGCTGACCCAATTACACCTTGAGGGCACTCCCTTTCTCAGGGAATTATCTCTACACTTTGATTCACTCGGTATATTAACGGTGGTTGCAGGAAATCAGTGATGATAAACCATCGCAATATGGCGAAACAACAATTCTATCACAATCCATACTATTTTTTAAGAAAAAATGGCAGTGCAACGGAAAAAACCATAAATGCAAGGGCGGGATTACGAGGAGCTAGGCCACCATAGCCTAGACCGGTAGAGCAGCTGACTTGTAATCAGCAGGTCGAGGGTTCAAATCCCTCTGGTGGCTCCATTTCTCATCTATTGAGTTCAATCCCAATAGATATCGTTCTCCGCATACCCGACCTTGAGCACCAGGATGCGGAAATCGTTCGGGATGACGGGGTTCCCATGGACATCTCCCGGTTCGCACACCACGATGTCCCCGGGCTGCATGATCAACGTCTCCCCGTTTATGACGAACCATGCCTCCTCCAATGCATAGAAAACCTCGGTCTGGATGGCGTGGTGGTGCTGAGGCACGACGTCCCCTTTCTTGAACGAGACCTCTTGCATGAAGCTGCCAGGGATGCCCAGCTCTTTGGAGGGGATCAGGACCCTCTTGGAATAGCCCTTTCCCTGGACCCATGCGCGTTCCGATGAACTGAACCGCTTCATTTATAGGCCTTCATCCCATCTTTAATACAACTGTCGATGACGTCCAGTCCCCGATCTAACAGTTCGTTTCTCGATGGTCAGCGGCGGGATGAAGCGTAGGCCTGATTGGCCGCACCCGATGACCACCACCCCCGCGCTTGGTGCAGAGCGATGCGATATCATCGCGCAGATGCTTGGCTGGCTCCTTGGTCTTGCGGTCGGTGACGAACTCGACCGCCTGCATCATGCCCACGCCACGCACATCGCCGATGACTTCGAACCGTTCCATCATCTCCTCCAGGCGCTTGCGGAGATGCTCCCCCTTCCGTTCCGCCTGCTCCAGGAGGCGCTCCTCCTCGATGATGTCCAAGGTGGCCAGGGCAGACGCACAGGCCACACAGTTACCGCCGAAGGTGTTGGAATGCGCCCCTTGCTCCCCGAAGTCCAGGTCACGGGGGAATATGGTGGCACCGATGGGAAGGCCGGAACCTAGCGATTTGGCCGCACAGAGGATGTCCGGGACCACCCCGCTGTGCTCGATGGCCCACATGCGGCCGCTGCGGCCCATCCCCGCCTGCACCTCATCGTCCACCAGGAGGATCCCTTCATCGTGCACGATCTTGGATATGGCGTTGATCCAACCCTTGGGCGGAACGATGTACCCACCCTCCCCCCTGGACCGGCTCCGTGAACAGTGCCGCGACCTCTGCCGGTGGCAGCGATGTCTCGAAGTAGTGCTCTTTGAGGATCTTGGCGCACCAAAGGTCACAGGACGGATAATCCAGTTTATAGGGGCACCGATAGCAGTAGGCGTAAGGGATATGGGTCACTCCTGGCACCATAGGGAAGTATCTCTCCCTTTGGACCTTCTTGCTGGCAGTAAGGGACAGCGCACCAAGGGTGCGGCCGTGGAATCCCCCGGTAAATGCGATGAATTGCTTTCGGTTGGCCGAATGCCAGCGCGCGACCTTCATGGCCGCCTCGATGGATTCGGTGCCGGAGTTGGAAAGGAAGACCTTCTTGGCCTTGTCCCCAGGGGCAAGGTGGGCCAATCTCTTCACCCAGGTCGCTCTGGACCTTATAGTAGTAATCGGTCCCGGCGAAATGCATGACCTTGGCGCATTGCTCCTGCACGGCCTTTACGACCTTAGGATGGCAATGGCCCACGTTTAATACGGCCACGCCCGATGCAAAATCGATGTAGGTGTTGCCGTCGACGTCCTTGACAAGGGAGCCTTTCGCGCTCTCCACCGCGATAGGCGAAGCTTTCGTGGAAGTGGCCAGATATTCATGGTCGGTCCTGATTATCTCCGCCGCGTTCGGACCTGGCGGTTCGATGACTATGTTCGGAACCTTTTCCACCCTAACACCCTTGCGATATTTCCCATCCAGCCGGCCCTATTTGATGATTTGCCGCCCTCATGTACTGAGGATTAACATCCTGTCTTGTTTCAGACATGGAAAGACGGATCAATCGTCCGAACCAAGGGAACGCTCCGCGCTCTCGATGACGTTCGTCAGGATGGAGTAGGCATGGATCATGTCCTTCTCATGTACGATGAAGATGGTGTCGGTGTAGCAGGACACTGTCTCCTCATAGTTGACCCCGTTCTCGGACAGGTTGTCGGCCAGATAGGCAAAGACACCAGAGGTGTCAGTGATCCGTTCCGGGGATTTGATGGTTATCTCCACCAGGTCCGGTCTCACTCTGAGGACGTTCTCCCGGCCCACCGTGTTCACGACCTCGTTCTTGAGCTTCTCGTCCGCGATGATCGTGATGGCCTGGGCACCCTGGATGACCTGCATGATGGCCTTCTCGTTGATCAGCTTCACGAACACCAGCTCCAGCTTGTGCAGAACGGTCCAGTCGTTCTTGGCCGTCACCGAGCAGATCTTGGTCTTGACCTCTAGCCGGCTGTTCCCCAGGATGTTCAGGATGTCCTTCTCATGGTCCTTCTTGCCCAGTTTTTGCGCGTAGCGGCGGCATGCTATCATCACCGCTTCCTCGTTCTTCACATCCAGGTCCTTCATGATCTGCCTGGCCAGTGATGAATAGTTGATAAGGTCCTTGGAAATGCAGTCCTTGATGCTCGGATGAGCATCGATGTAGGAACGCGTCTTCTCCGCGATGCTTTCCTTCTGCGCTTGCTCTTTCATCCTTACTTCTTATGAAAAAAATGGTATTAAAATGTTTTATTTCAGACATCACTGTCGGGCGAGGAAATCGCCCAGGCAGAGGTTGAGCTTGGATATGCTCTCCATTCTGACGATCAGGGGCGGCACCAGCCGGACGGTCTTTCCGCCGGCCACGTTCACCAGCATGTTGGAGGCGAAGGCCTGCTTCTGGAACTCCTTGGCCTTGTCCCCCATCTCGATGCCGATCATCAGACCATTGCCGCGGACCTCCTTGACAGCGCCGCTCTTCTTGGCGATGGCTTCCAACTGGGCCTTCCAGGTGCTTCCCAATATATCTGCACGCTCCACGAGCTTCTCGGCCTTCATGGTGGTTATGACCGCGTTCGCAGCCGCGCAGGCCAGGGGATTCCCTCCGAAGGTGGTGCCGTGGGAGCCGGGAGTGAAGGTCTTGGCGATGTCCCGCTTGGCCACTATGGCCCCGATGGGCACGCCGCCTCCCAGGCCCTTGGCCAGTGAGACGATGTCAGGTTCGATGCCGTAGTGCTCGAAACCGAACCATTTGCCCGTCCGGCCCATGCCGGTCTGGACCTCATCGATGATTAGCAGTGCGCCCTTCTCGTCGCATAGGTCCCGGGCGGTGCGGATGAACTCCTTGGACGCCGGTATGACGCCAGCCTCGCCCTGCACGACCTCCAGCAATATCGCCGCGGTCTTCGAGGAGACCCAGGACTTCAGTGCCTCGGCATCATCGTAATTGATGTAATCGAAGGCCTTGGACAGGAGCGGGTCATATCCTTCCTGGTATTTCGGCTGGGCCGTGGCCGACAGCGATGCGGCGGTGCGGCCATGGAAAGAGTTCCAGCAGGTGATGATGCGGCTCTTCTTGGTGTGCTTCACCGCTAGCTTGAGCGCCGCTTCATTGGCCTCCGCCCCGCTGTTGCAGAACATGGAGACTGCGTTCGGGACCGGCACGACCGACGCCAGGTTCTCGCCCAGCTCGGCCTGCTCCTTGGTATAGTAAAGATTTGAGACGTGGATCATGCGCGCCGCCTGCTCGCTGATGGCCTTCACCAGCGCCGGGTGGTTGTGCCCCAGGCAGTTGACGGCGATTCCCGCCACGAAATCGATGTATTCCTTGCCATCCTGATCATAGACCATCTCCCGCTCGCCGCGGGTGAGGCAGATGTTCTCTCTGCCATAGTTCTGGAACAGGTACGAATCGTAAAGTGTCTTGACCTCATCTAGCTTCATTGTGTGAGCCCCCTAGGGGATGATACGCGTGCCGTGGTTCTTCCCCACCAGCAGTTGACCGATTATCGCATCGGGGTCCTTTCCATCGACCATGTGGGCCGCCCCGACTCCGTGCTTGACCGCCATGACGCAAGCCTCCAGCTTGGGTATCATGCCGTCCTTGACCACGCCATCTTTGACCAATCCCTCGAACTGGCCTGTCCTTATCTCCGGAATTATGGTGGACGGGTCGCCGAACACTCGCATCAGGCCGGGAACGTCGGTCACCAGCAGCAGATCGGCCGCTTTGACGCCTACGGCCACATGAGCGGCGGCGGTGTCTGCATTGACGTTCATCAAGTTGCCATGAGCGTCCGCGCATATGGTGTACATGACTGGAACGAACCCCCGGCCGGTCAGGTTCAGCATCAGCTTGGGGTCCATTTTGACGGGTTCGCCGACCCAGCCCAGGTCCGCCTCGATGGCTGCCCCCTTCTCGTCCCTACCCTTCACCGGTGCCATCTTCTCGCAGATGATGGTGTTGCATTCCGTTCCCGCCAGGCCGATGGCCTTGATCCCGCCGGCCTGAAGTGCTCTGACGATCTGGTCGTTGATCCTTCCCAGCACGCCCTTGGCCACTTCCAGCGTGGCGTCGTCGGTTATGCGAAGACCTAGGACCTTGCGAACGGGCAGGCCACGGCGCTTCATCTCCTCGGTGATCTCCGGACCGCCCCCGTGGACGATGATCGGACGAATGCCCAGCTGCACGAACTTGGATATGTCGGCCGCGAACCTCTTCAGACTCGCCTCGTCGATCGAGCTTCCGCCGAACTTTATCACTACCTGTCTGCCCTGCAGGCCTTCCGCACGGGCATAATTGACCGGCTTATCGGACATTGTCATGCCTCAGGTGGTGTAGTCCGCGTTGATCTTGACGTAATCATAGGTGAGGTCGCAGCCCCAGGCCTCTCCGGAGGAGTGGCCCACACCGAGATATAGGTCGATAATGACCTTAGAGCCCTTCAATATTTTCCTGGCGTCCAGCTCGTTCTGCGAGGCTGGCACCATGGTGGGCGATCCCTTCTCGAACAGGGTGACCTCGGTCTCATCGTCCCGAATGTTCAGCCTGACCTCGTCCAACTTGAACGAGGCATCGGAGTTGCCCAGCGCGGCCAATATCCTGCCGAAGTTGGGGTCCGCTCCGAATATGGCGGTCTTGACCAGGCTGGATGATATGATGGCCCGGGCGGCGCTGCGCGCCTCCTTGGAGCTCTTGGCGTCCTTGACGTGGACCTCGATGAGCTTCGTGGCCCCCTCGCCGTCGATGACGACCTGCTTGGCCAAGGACTGGGCGACGTACCTTACTGCCTCCCAGAAATTAGAATCGTTGTCGCACACCGGCCCTCCGGCGGCCCCGTTGGCCATGAGCATGGAGACGTCGTTTGTGCTTTGGTCCCCGTCAACAGAGATGACGTTGAAACTGGAGTCCATCATCTCCTGCCACTTGGCGTTGGCGTTCTTGCTCAGCACCGCATCGGTGGTGACGAAGCTGAGGGTGGTGGCATGCATGACCTTCATGGACGGTGCGATCATGCCCGATCCCTTGGTGATGCCTCCGATGGTGACGACGGTGCCGTCCTTGAGCTTGACCTGGCAGGCGGCCTCCTTCATCTTCGTGTCGGTGGTCATGATGGCCCGCGCCGCCAGCTGGTCTGCCTCGCGGCCCTTGGCCAGCAGCTCCACGGTCTTCGGAATGCCCGCCAAGATCTTAGGCATGGGCAGGAATCTGGAGATGACACCGGTGCTCGCCACGGCCACGTGGTCCTCGTTGAGGTGCAGAGCCTCGGCCGTCACGGAGCACATCTCACGGGCGTCATAGATGCCCTTGGAGCCGGTGAGCGCGTTGGCATTACCGCTGTTGATGATGATCGCCTGAAGTGACTTGGGGTCCTTCTTCATCATGACCTCGATAGGCGCCGCCCGCATCTTGTTCTGCGTGTACGCGATGGCGCACTTGGCAGGCAGCTCGGAATAGATGAGAGCCAGGTCGAGGTTCTGCTTCTTGATGCCGCTGTGAACGCCCGCGGCCTTGAATCCCTTGGGAGAGGTGATCCCTCCTTCAATGATCTCGTAAGCCATCTTCACACCCCCAGTCCGGGGAAGTCCAAGCCGGTCTTCTCATCGAGTCCCAGCATTATATTGCAGTTCTGCAGAGCCTGGCCAGACGCCCCCTTGACGAGGTTGTCGATGGCGCTCATGACCACGACGGTCCTTCTTCCGGCCTTCTCTGCTCCGATCTCGATGAAGTTCGAACCGGCCACCGACGCCATGGAGGGGACCGTCGTCATACGGATGAATCTTTCCCCTTGATAGAATTTCGTGAAGACGGCGGTGAGATCGTCCTTCTCCATTGGGGACTTGAGCTGAACATAGGACGTGCATAGCATGCCGCGGACCACTGGCAGAAGGTGGGGGGTGAACACGACATCCAACTTGGTCTTACCTACCCGTTCCAAGGCCATTTGGATCTCGGGGGTGTGACGGTGGCTGCCTACCTTGTAAGGGGAAATGCTCGAACCGCAGACCGGGTGATGAGTGGCCTTGGTCAGCTCAGCCCCTGCCCCAGAGGTGCTGCTCTTGCCATCCACGATGATGTCCTGTTCGACCAGTCCGCTGGCCACCAGCGGTGCCAGGCCCAGTATGGAGCAGGTCGGATAGCATCCGGGATTGGATATGAAGTTGGCCTTCTTGATGTCCTTGCGGAACAGCTCTGGTATACCATAGACGGCCTTCTCCAGGTTCGCCAGGTCCCTGTGCTCCCCGCCGTACCACTTCTTGTAGGTCTCTGGGTCCTTGAGCCTGTAGTCGCCACTCAGATCAATGACCTTGACCCCGCTGTTCAGCAGCTCCGGTACGATGTTCATGGAGGCGCCGTGGGGCGTTGCGGTGAATACGACGTCGACGTCGGCACTGTTCACCTTCTCATCGAAGTTCAGGTCGACGAACCCTTGCAGGAATGGATGCACGGTTGTGATCTTGGAACCAACGTGCTGCCTGGACGTCATCGAGACCAGTTTCAGATCAGGATGGCGGCTCAACAGCCGTGCTAGCTCTCCTCCGGTGTAACCCGAACCTCCGATGATGGCGACTCTTTTCATGCCCTTCTTTCCTCTGTTGATTTGAGCGAATTTCTTAATTCGCTTATTAAGAATGATGACCGAAATGAGACATGCGTTATTTAATGTGTAGACCACGAGCCATCCACGATAGTTAAAGAAAAGGGCCCTTGACCCCTTTTCCGATGCGCATCTCGGAGAGCGCTGTCTAAAAAAGGACGAGTATCAACTCAAATGTCGGTTAGTTATCATCCTAATCATATATCGAGGCATTACTCGCCAAACGATTCAAATGGCAGTCAAAAAGTCATCAGCTAGCAAGTCATCCAAGCGCGACAAGGTTGTCTTGGCATATTCCGGAGGATTGGACACGTCGGTGGCAATCCGCTGGTTGCAGGACAAGTACAACCTGGACGTGGTCGCGGTCTCCGTGGATGTCGGCCAGCCAGGCGACATGGCAGAAAACATCGGCCGGGCGAAGCAGATTGGGGCTGTCAATGCCTACGCGATCGATGCACAGGAGGAGTTCGCCGCCGATTACGTCTTCCCCTGCCTGAAGGCCAATGCCATGTACATGCAGACCTACCCAATGGCCACCTCTGTAGCCAGGCCGCTCATCGCCAAGCTGCTGGTCGATGTGGCCAAGAAGGAAGGCGCCAAGTTCATCGCCCATGGCTGCACCGCCAAGGGTAACGACCAGGTCCGCTTCGATGTGTCGATCAACGCTCTGGACCCCAGCCTGCAGATCATCGCCCCGATGAGGGAATGGGTCATGACCCGCGAGGATGAGATCGAGTACGCAAAGGAGCATGACATCCCGATCAAGGTCAAGAAGGCCTGTCCGTACAGCACGGACGAGAACCTGTGGGGCCGCAGCTGCGAGTGCGGCATTCTGGAGGACGCGTGGGCGGAGCCACCAGAGGACGCGTTCGAGTGGACCGTGAACCCGGCCAAGGCCCCGAACGAGGCCCAGTATGTGGTCGTCAAGTTCGAGAAGGGCGTGCCGGTCGCTCTGGACGGAAAGAAGTTGGCCCCAGTCAAGCTGATCCAGAAGATGAACGAGATCGCTGGAAAGCACGGCGTGGGCCGCATAGACCAGATCGAGGACCGTCTGGTCGGCATCAAGTCCCGCGAGATCTATGAGTCCCCGGCGGCGGTCGCCCTGATCGCCGCGCACAAGGACCTGGAGAAGATGGTGCTGACCAAGGACGTGGCCAACTACAAGCGCCTGGTGGAGCAGAGGTATTCCGAGCTCTGCTATGATGGTTTGTGGTTCAGCCCGCTGAAGGAGGCTTTCGACGCATTCATCGACAAGACCCAGGAGTTCGTCACTGGAGAGGTCCGCCTGAAGTTCTTCAAGGGCAGTTGCACCGTCGTCGGGCGGAAGTCCCCGTACTCCCTGTACGACCACGGGCTGGCCACCTATGCCGAGGGCGACAAGTTCGACCACACCAGCGCCAAGGGATTCATTTATGTATGGGGCCTGCCGCTGCGTAGCGTGGCGAAGAAACAGAAAAAGTGAGCGCACATGGCAGAAAAGGTCCTTTGGTCCGGCCGGTTCGGAAAGGGTCCGGACCGCTCCACCATCGAGTTCACCACATCGTTCGGTGTGGACATCCGCCTGGCCTGGTACGACGTCATGGGCTCTATGGCTCATGCCCATATGCTGGCCAAGCAGGGCGTGCTCAAGCAGGACGATGCCGACAAGATAGTGGAGGGACTGAAGGCCATCCTTAAGGACATCGAGTCAGGGACGGTCGAATTGGCAGAGAACAGCGAGGATGTCCATTCCGCCATCGAGATCTTACTGACCAAGAGGATAGGGGAGGCGGGAGGCCGGCTGCATACCGCCCGGAGCCGAAACGACCAGGTGATCACCGACTTCCGCCTGTTCATGCGCGATGCCATATTGTTCAGCGTGGAGGCGTCGGTCCAATTGCAGACGACACTGATCGATCTGGCGGAGAAGCACAAGGAGACCCTGCTGCCGGGATTCACCCATGTCCAGCACGCTCAGCCCGTGACCCTGGGGTTCCATCTCATGGCGTACGCTTTCAAGCTGCAGCGCGACGCCGAAAGACTGATCGATTCGTACAAGAGGGTCAACCTCTGCCCTCTGGGCGCCGCGGCCCTGGCAGGTACCACTTATCCGATCGACCGGCACCAGTCCGCGCACATGTTGGGGTTCGAACGGCCGACCGAGAACGCCATGGACACCGTCAGCGACAGGGACTTCGCCCTGGAATATTGCTTCGATAGCGCGCTGTGCCTGATGCACCTGAGCTCGCTGGCCGAGGAGCTCGTGCTGTGGTCCAGCCCGGAGTTCGGGTTCGTGGAGATCAGCGAAGGTTACAGCACGGGCAGCTCAATCATGCCCCAGAAGAAGAACCCAGATGTGGCCGAGCTCATCCGAGGACGCAGCGCCAGAGGGACAGGCGCGCTGGTTTCGATGCTGACATTGGTGAAGGGGCTTCCCATGTCCTATAACCGAGACCTCCAGGAGGACAAGGAGTCGGTGTTCCGCACATATGACAACACCGTGGCCTGCCTGCGCATGATGAGCGGCATGCTGGCCGAGGCCCAGTTCCGCCCGGAGCGCATGAAGTCGGCTCTGAAGGGAGGTTTCCTCAACGCCACCGACCTGGCAGATTATCTGGTGAGGAAGGGGCTGCCATTCCGCCAGTCGCATGAGGTCGTGGGCCGGATGGTCAGGCACTGCATCGAAAAGGGGATCGGCCTGGAGGATATGAGCGTGAAGGAGATGTCGGAATTCTCCAACCTCATCGGCCCGGACATCAAGGAGCACATATCCATGGAACGATGCGTCACCCGCCGCATGTCATATGGCGGGACCGCTCCGGCCCAGGTGGAGAACCAGATCGAACTGGCCCGTTCGAACGCCAGCATCCAGCGCTCATTCTGCGAAGTGGAGCGGAAGAGATTGATAGATGTATGGAATGGCCTGCTCTACCACGAGTGATTCCGACCAAGCCACTTTCTTTTTTCCTTTCCAATCGTTCCATTTTTTCCAATGACCTAACTTAAAGACTAAATACCGAATCGCTCCCTCAAGGGAATAAATTTTGATGATTAGTGTTATTCGGGGGAATCGCACAATGAGGGCAAAAGCGACCAAGTTGATCGGACCGGAAGAGTGATCGCCATGTCGTTCCACAGCATCACCTACAACGACAAATATCGCTTCGCCACGTTGCACAACTATGGATGCACGTTCAGATGCGCCGTGTGCAGCTACAAGCTGCGCAGCGGGCCGAATGGCACGCCGGGGCTATCCTACCCCAAGCCCGAGCGGTTCCTGACCATACCGGAGATGAAGGAAGCGCTGCGCTCGGTAAAACTGGACCGGGTCTATTTCATGGGCGGGGGAGCCAACTGTCTCCAAGGACCTTCCGGAGATGCTCTCTTTCATCAAGAATGAGATCGGCGCGAAAACGTATCTAGGTCATACCAATGGGAGCAAGCTGCCGATGCCCGACCTGGACGGGGCCAATGTCGGCCTAAAGGCATGGGATGAGAAGGTGCATCTGGAATACACCGGCAGAAAGAAGTCCCTCATCTTTGACAACTTCAAAGCCGCGGTGCAGGCAGGTATGGGACATGAAGGCCAACATGGGTCTTTGTCCCGGGATTCGTGGATCTGGACCAGCTGCAGGCCACCGCTTCGTGGCTGGCGGACATCGACCCGCGCATTCCGTTCCATATTATGGGCTACATCCCGGTCCCCGGCCAGACTTACGACAGGCCGACCAATGAGCAGATGATGGAGGCTGTCGAGGCATGCCGCGTGCATCTGAGAAAGGTGGAGATGTCGCATCTGTCCAGCGAGGAAGCGCTCGACCTAACCAGCAGGGATGACAGGTTTGCCGTCCGAGTGATCTCTTAATAAAACAAAAAAAATGACTGGCGGAACCTTTCGCCAGTTCACTCTTCTATTATGGAAAGGGCGTTCCATTCCACATCGTGCTTTATGCCGCCCTTGCTGAGTATCTTGCTGATCTTCTCGGTCAGCCGGACCACCTCTCCGCTCTTGGAAGAACCGCGGATATAGAACTCCTTCCTGGTCATGGGGAAGACCATGCGCATCCTTCCCTTCCGGTTATATCCCTCTGGTTTGCAGTTCTTTTCAAGTTCGAGGAGGTTGAGGTAGATGAACATCTTCATGACATCCTCATCCTCAGGGACCTGTTCCGTCTCCTGGAGGAATGTGGTGAGCACTTCCGGGAACACCTTTGCCATGTCCCGATATTCCACGTTGTCTTTCAAAACAAAATGCCCCACTGCTCGCCTTCATGGAATTTTTTGATATGGATGACTCTATTTATAGTTTTTTTAGGAAAATGCGGCAATTGTTGATTTCTGTAAATGACCTACTGGATTGGATTTTCATAAGGGTGTGGGGGCCAAGGAATAATAACCACCCAGTAGATATTGAGCCCCATGGGAACCATTCTGAGCGTGGCGGGTTCGGATTCGATCGGAGGGGCGGGGGTCCAGGCCGACCTCAAGGCCATCGCCTCGATGGACCTGCACGGCGCCAGCGTCATCACGGCGATCACTGCCCAGAACACCCAGCACGTCGCCAAGATCAAGGCGGTGCCGACCGTGGACATCCAGGCCCAGCTCAATGCCGTGCTGGATGATGCCAAGGTCGATGCGATCAAAACCGGTATGTTGTACTCCCCTGCCGTCCCCAAGCTGCTGGAGAAAAAGCTGTCCGGCAGCGATGTCCCGTTGGTGGTTGACCCGGTCCTGATAGCAGGCGTGGGTGACAAACTTTATTCGGAAGGGTTCGTCCAGTCACTTAAGGAATATCTCTTCCCGATGGCGACAGTAGTAACGCCCAACAGGCATGAGGCGGAGGTGCTCTCCTCGATGACGATTGACGGCCTGGCCGATGCTGAGCGGGCGTGTTCGATCATCGCCGACCTCGGCCCGCAGGCCGTGCTTCTGAAAGGCGGGCATTTCGAAGGCGCCGAGGTCATCGATGTCCTTTACCATAAGGGCAGGATGTACGAGTTCTCCGCCCCCCGGTCGAAGAACAAGGTGCACGGGTCCGGTTGCACCCTCGCCTCGTTCCTGGCCTGCGATCTTGCCAAGGGGCTGTCCCTCAAAGAAGCGGCGCTGGACGCCAAGAGGCGGATCACGGACTCGATCGCCATGGCATACCCAGTCGGAAAGGGGGTCATGGTGATCAACGCCATGGCGGGAAAACAGAAGGAAGCGATGCGCCTCAGCGTCATGGAAGAGCTGAGAAGGGCCATCGCCATCATCCATCGCAGGATCCCTTCGGACTCTGTGCCGAAAACAGGGTTGAGCATGGCCTATTCGCTCCCCTCCCCCCAGGGCTTCAATGACGTGTGCGGACAGCTGACGGAGGAGGAGAGGAGAGAGAAAGGCACGGACCTGGCATATGGCGGCTCAAGGGAAACGGCAAGGGCCCTTCTGCAGATCAATCGGAACGATCCAGATAAGAGGGCGGGAATCCTGTTGCGCGGAACCGATGCGGTCATGAACAGGCTGGAACCTGACAGGACTGGAAAGCAAACAAGTTTTGTATTTGTTATGCAATCTTCCCTGCCGGGGATGGGGCAAGAGCCGGTGGTATGTGTCGTTGGGAACGACCCAGACGAACTGCTGATGAGGATAGCTCCCATTCTTCGGTGACGGTGAGGGCTTGCGCATCGCGATGTTCACGGATACATATCTGCCAGCCAGGGATGGCGTTGTCACATCTATAATGAGCACGCGCAAGCAGTTGCAGAGCATGGGGCATGAGGTGTTTCTCTTCGCCCCTGCCCCGAAAATGGACAAGGACCGCCAGCCAGATGTCATTTATTTCCGTTCCCGGTCTTTCAGCAAGTATCAGGGGTACACCATTCCGATGTTCCCCACCGACAAGTGCCACATACTGGAGAAGCTGGACGTCGATGTCATCCACACGCATGGACTCACGTTCCAGGCCCTGCGCAGCATGTTCGCCGGCAGGACGCTGAAGCTGCCCGTGGTGGTCACCTGGCACACCATGGTCACTGATGCGGCCAAGTATTACAATTTCACGGTCTTCCCAGACTGGATGGTCGATCTTCTCCTCTGGAGATACCTCATTTCGTTAATCAACCGTGCAGAATGCGTGGTGGCGCCGACCGCCTCCATCAAGGAGGAGCTGCTGAAGTATGCGCCCAACGCCAGATGCATCGAGGTGGTACCGACCGGCATCGATTGCGTCAGGTTCAACCCAGATAACGATGGCATGGCGCAGCGGAAGAGGCTCGGCATGGGGCCGAACGACAAGATGGTACTGACAGTAGGCCGCGTCGCCTGGGAAAAGAACCTCGACCTGGTGCTGCAGGGCTTCGTCGACCTGAGGCGGTCCGAACCGAACGCGAAGCTGGTCGTGGCCGGAGACGGCCCGGCCAGAGAGCATTACATGATGATGGCCAAGGACCTCGGCATAGCCGATTCCACCATATTCACCGGATTCGTCAGCGATCAGGAGCTCCCCGGCCTCTATTCGGCCTGCGACGCCTTCACCATCGCATCCAAGTTCGAGACACAGGGACTGGTACTGCTCGAGGCCATGGCGGCCGCCAAACCGGTCGTGGGGATCGACTTCAGGGCGGTCGGCGAGCTCATCCAGGATGGCGTGAACGGATACAAGTTCGGCGAGGACCCCAAGGCCTGGAGCGAGGCCACGGCCAGGGCGTTCAAGGCCGATCGCAACGTGCTGCGCAACGCCCGCACCACCGCCGAGAGCTATTCCATCCAGTCTGGTGCGGAAAAGCTGCTGGGCATCTATGAGAAGTCCATCGAGTCGAAAAAGGCAAGGTCCGGTGCGCCCCGGTCTCGCCGCCGTTGATGGCTTCACCGTTTTTTACCGATTTCACTGGAATGTAACTGTCACCAGCAATGCTATGATGAACACCAGCATGACCAGATAGAGCAGCCTGGTGATCCTATGTCCTTCCGCAGGGGTCCTGGCATGCAAAACCAGGCGGACATAGAGGACGATAACGGCCACGGTAATGATGGAGACCATGATCAGATAGGCAGGCCCAACCAGCCGGCCAGGTAAGGAATGTAACTGATGCTGATGAACGTGGCGAACAGCAGACCGGCCAGGGCCAAGGCATATCTCCGCCCCTTGGTCAGCGCGATCGACCTTGAATTCCGCTTTTTGTCCCCTTCGGCGTCCAGGACACCGTTGATGATCTCCTCTCCGAGATCGAAGATGAAGGCCAGGACGGCGAATACCCAGACGACACCGCTCTGCAGCCCTCCGGCCGCGACACCTCCGAACAGGAACGTGATCGCCACCGAGAAGCTGACCATCATGTTCCCCGGGAGACCTGCCTCCTTGAACCTCCAATTGTAAAGCAGACCGATGGCCCAGGTCACCAGAGCTATGAGGAACCTGGCCAAGCCTAGGATGGCAGCGAATATTAGACCAATCGACGTCAGGACCGCGGAGATGACGATGACCTCATCCTTCGTGACCCTTCCAGATGGCAGGGGGCGATCTGGGTAGTTGACCTGGTCCACCTCGACATCGAAATAGTCGTTCGATGCCATCGCCGCTGCGGAAAGGAAGAAACCGACGAAGAAGCCCAGGATGGCCAAGGTGAGCTCCGGGAGACCGCCCAGGGCCAGGACCTCGCCTGTGACGACACAGACTCCTGCTGCGATGGGCAGCTCAGGTTTGATGAGCTGAGATATCGCAGCGATCATCGATCCCCGTTCCAGTTCGGTCAATTTCCATCATCCTCACGGTGGGCAGTTGTCTAAAGGTAAAGGATACCTCGAAAATTATCATGACAGGACAGTATGTCAATGTTTAATATCGTAGCTCAATGATGGGGACCGGATGACAGGGGTCTTGGATTGGGTCACCGCATTCTTCGATCCATTGGGGACGCTCGGCGTCCTCATCGGCATATTCATCTTCTTTTACATTGACGCCATCGTCTTTCCGACCCTTCCGGAACTGGTGGCCATCTTGGCATATTCCGGCAATCACACGGTCCCCTTCGCGATCGCAATATTGATCACGATCGTCATGGCCGAGATACTGGGCCTCACGACGCTCTACCTCATCGTCAGCAGGGTGAAGGTACCGAAGAAGATAGAATCGGCCATCAATCGATACACCCGCTTCCTGATCGTCAAGGACGAGAAGATCATCCTGATCAACAGGATAGCTCCGGTGCTGCCGTTCATGGGGGCATTCGCAGCGGTCTGTCACTGGGACTTCAAGAAGTGCGTGCTCTACACGGTGATCGGGGGTGTGGTGAAATATTCGCTGATACTCATGGCCAGTGCGTTCTTCTTCGCTTATCTGCAGAGCGATACGGCCTTCGTGGTCAGCATCGTCATGGTCCTGGTGGTCATCGCGATAAGTCTGATCATCTCATTCACCAAGCGTGACAAGATCCTGGGCCCGGGCACGGCAGGCGACTACTGCCAGATAGACCCTAAGGAAAAAAGCTGACCGCTGTGACATAGTTGAAATGAAAGGTAAGAAGGGGGTTTGGCCCCCCGAATAGTTTTACTTCTTCAAGGCGACCAAGGTCACGGAGAAAACCATGGTCTGTCCCTTCAGCGGGCTGTTGAAGTTCATCACGGCCGTCCCGGCGGTCTCGTTGACGTTGATGAGGATGAACAGATTGTCGGAGTGGTCATAGCCCTGGATCCCCCACGAGTCGCTGTTGGAGATCTCGTGATGGAACTGGATCAGTCCCGCCCCGCTGTTAGCCCTGCTGTCGATCGATGTGACGGTGATGTTCCACCCAGATGGCTCAGAGACAGAGCTGGAGTGGTAGACCAGATAGCTGGCATTGAGCGTTGGCTGGTTCTGATAGAGCACAGTTCCGGCGTTGCTGTCCACGCTGAGCACGGTGACGGGCCACTCATATATCGGGTGGTTCACGGTAAGACCGTTGACGGCGGTCACGCCAAAGTCGGTGTAGAACTTGGCCACGGTCGTGGTGACATAGATCGGCACGCTGTCATTGATGTTGAAGGTGGTGAGTTCGGAAGCTACCATGTTGCCATATCCCTGCGAGGCTGGGATCTGGATGATCTTAGTCTCGCCGACCTTCATCCCCAGGACGCCCTGGTCGAAACCAGTGACGACGGTACCCTTGCCCACGTAGAACTTCAAGGTGGTGTAGGTGCTTTCAGAGCTGGCAGAGAACCAGCAGGTCTTCGGATACGTGACGTTGTTGGTAGCAACGGTCCACAAGGACGTGTCGAAGGTCCTCATCACGCCGTTGATATCGACCTTGCCGGTATAGTCCACGGTCACATAGTCACCGTTCGCCACGGTTTCGCTGGAGCTCGAACTCGACATGGTCGCGATCACGACCGCCGCTACTGATGTCAGCAACAGCAGGACCACGATGATGGCGAAGAGCTTGCTCACGCCCATACTGTCCTTCTTAAAGTCCTTCGACCGCATATTATACGGTTGGGCAATCGTATGGCACCATTTATATTTTTAGTCCAACCATCCAGCAATATGTGGGCGGATACATTTTTTATACACGGCACCCGTTACAATGGCGTTCGTTCAGGTAGTGGATACGAATGAAGACCCTTTACATACACGCAGATTTCATGGAATTCGAGACCAAAAAGCCCACCCCAGTGGCCGATGAGCTGCCGGAGGGCCATGCCAAGGGCAGGGCCGATGAGGTTTTGGTCGCGTTCATTACCGTCGAGAAGAAGGATGAGGGGAAGGTCGAGGCCGTATCGGCCGAGGCCGCCGCAGACCTCATGGAGGTCTACAAGAAGGTCGGCGCACAACGCATCATGCTTTACCCATACGCCCACCTTAGCCCCGATCTGTCGGACCCTAAGACCGGAAAGGAAATGATGCGCCGGCTGGAGGCCGACCTTAAGGAAATGGACGTCGAGGTCATCAGGGCGCCGTTCGGATGGTACAAGGCGTTCAAGATAAGCTGCAAGGGACATCCGCTGTCGGAGCTGTCCCGCGACTTCGAGGGCAAGGAGGCCGCGTCCAGTAAGAAAGGTGAGGAGAAGTTCATCGTCCTCCTTCCGGACGGCACGGAGGTCAGCCCGCTGGAGTACAAGGGAGGCACAGAGTGCTTCCAGGTCATGATGGCCAAGGAGGCCATGAAGAAGGATTGGCCCAACTCAGGAGAGGTGAAGTACCTCCGCCTATGCAAGAAGTTCGGCATCCAGTGGGAGTCGATGAGCGATGTCGGCCATATGTGCTTCTCTTCAAAGGGCGCATTGATGTTCGATCTCTGCTCCGATTATTCCTGGCAGATCGTCAACTCCATCAAGGGCCTCTCGGTCTACACCGTGAAGGGCACCAACATGTTCTCCCTGGACGAGGGCCCGGTGGCCGAGCACGCCAAGCTGTTCGGTGACCGCCTCTACAAGATCGAGGGGGAGAAGAAGGACTTCGTGCTGCGCTATGCCGCCTGCCACCAGCAGTTCGCCATGATGCGCAACTGGAACATCAGCTACAAGTCGCTGCCATACGGAGCGTTCGAAGTGGCCGACTCGTACCGCTTCGAGCAGTCGGGAGAGACCATGCTCTGCTTCAGGACCAGGCGCATGAACATGCCGGACCTGCACGTCATCTGCAAGAACATCCCTGAGTCAGAGGACTGGTTCATGAACCTGGACGAGAGGATCTACCAGGAGGCCAATAAGCTGGGCCGCGACTATGAGATGCTGGCCAACTTCTCCTCCTGGGAGAACTACCAGAAGCATAAGGACATGATGCTACAGATCCTGAAGAAACACAACAAGCCGGCCTTGCTGCACTTCTATCCGGAGGGGATCAACTACTACTGGACCGTCAACATCGAGTACCATATCCTGGACGACATGAAGAGGGCCAGGGAGATCGGTACCGTGCAGATCGATGTCGGCAATGCCAACCGCTTCGGCATCGATTACACCGACGAGAACGGCAAAAAGCAGTTCCCTGTCATCCTGCATTGCGCCGTCATCGGGACCATCGAAAGATACCTGTACACCCTGTTCGACACCGCAGTCATGCAGGAGTCCCAGGGCAAGATTGGTACTCTGCCCCTCTGGGTCAACCCGGAGCAGGTCAGGTTCTTGAGCGTGTCCGAGAGCCACCTACCCAAGGCCAAGGAGCTGGCAGATCGCATGCGCTCCGAGGGCATCCGTGTCGGCCTGGACGACCGCTCGGAGACCGTGGGCAAGAAGGTGCGCGAGGCCAAGCAGGATTGGGTCGCCTACGCCATCGTCATCGGGGACAAGGAGGTCCAGTCGGACGTCCTGACCGTGTACGACCGTGCCGCCAACAAGAACGTGGAGATGTCCCTGGACGAGCTCGTCGCCACCATCAAGGCGCAGACCAAGGGCATGCCCAACAGGCCGATGTACATGCCATACGAGATGAGCCGGCAGGTCGACTTCTCGTAATCAAACCATTTCCTATTCCCTTTTCTATTTTTTATGTTTAGTAGTTTAATAAATTTATCAATATAATAATATCAAAATTATTATGTTCATCCCAGCTCGAACGTAGTTATCCCGAAGATCCCGTCCCAGGGCAGTTCCGGCAAGCGCTTGGAATAGAGCCTGGCGGTCATGAACACTGGCTCCATCCTCAGCTCCTTTACCATCTCGACCGCTCCAGCATTGTTCAGCGGAACATCGATGAAGACCGGCTCGAACAAGGCTATGGAGAGCAGACCCTTCAGCAGGCTCGTGGCCACTTTCCTGTCTGAGGCGAACAAGGGGCCGATCTTCCGCCCATGACGGCATTTTCTCATCAGACCGTAGCCTTGGATGTCGTCCCCTGTCATCGAGACCAGCCCTACCATCCCTGGCTGATCGATGAACGCGTCCAGGAACTTGCCCCGGAGGCTGCCGAAGAACCGGGAGTCGTAAGTTTCAAGCTCGGGGCCTCCCACCTCTTCGATGATGTGCAGGTCCTCCGGCATATCGCCGTCTCCTACACCCCGATATCTGGCGTTCTGGTGGGATAGGATGAATCCGGACCGCTGATACTTGGGGACCATGTGCAGCACGCCGTCGATGCCGAGGTTATAAGGCTCCGCCCGACGGAGAACGTCCTCGATAAGGACCCGGCCCACTCCGCCCCCGCGCAGATCCTTACGGACCATGTAAAAACCGCCGAAGGCGTTGCTGGTATCGTAGCGGACCAGAGAATAGCATCCGGCAAGACCCTTTTCGTCAAAGTAACCGTAGAAGCCGTTCGGATCGGCGGCAAAGAACGCATCTGCGTCGTGCAGGCCAGGGTTCCAGCCCTCCTTGGCCGCCCAGTCGACGACCTGCCTTACCTCGCTCTGGTCCAGGTTCCGGACCTTTACATCTTCCAGTCTCATCTTGGCGCAAATGACGGAGGGAGTGTGGTAAACAACTATCGGTGTGATTCTCAAAATAGCACAACAGATTTTAAAATTAAAAATAAAATAAAAATGAAAGGAAGGGGTTTCACTTCATAGCGTGGATGGCCTTGACCACCGCGTCGCCCATCTCGTTGGTCTTGGCGGTGCCGCCCAGGTCCCTGGTGTAGATGTGCTGGTCGAACGCCATCCTCACCGCGTCCTGCACGATCTTGCCCAGGTCGCGGTGGCCCAGGTTGTCCAGCATCATCTTCGCCGCCAGGATGGTGGCGACCGGGTTGATGGTGTTCATGCCCTTATACTTCGGGGCGGAGCCGTGCACTGGCTCGAACATCGATATCCCGTTGGGGTTGATGTTGCCGCCAGGCGCCAGGCCCAGGCCGCCGGTGACCTCAGCCAGCAGATCGGTCAGGATGTCACCGAACATGTTCGGGGTGGCCACGACGCGGAACTTGTCCGGGTTCTTGACCAGCGCCATGGACATGGCATCGACGAACATGAAGCCCAGTTCCATGTTGGCCTGCTTGCACTTCTCGGTCCATACCTCGCGCCATAGGCCGTAGATGTTACTGCAAACATTGGCCTTGTCGACCACGGTGATGTACTTCTCCCCGATCATCTTCGCATACGAGATGGAGAAGTCAGCGAAGCGCTCGATGTTCTTGAGGGACATCATGCCGATCTCGAAGGCGAAATCTGTCTTGGTGTCGGCCTCGGCCTGCAGCTGCACCTTGAGGTCATAGAGGTTCCTCTTGACCCGGAGGTCGAGCTTGCCAGATCCGTTATTGATCCTTCCGCCTGCTCCGATGTAGTAGTCCTCGGTGTTCTCGCGGAACACATCGATGTTGAAGTCGACGTCCCTCTTCAGGCGACCGAACGGCTTCCACAGGGGCGCCGGGCGGTGGTTGATGTACTGGTCGAAGTTGAAGCGCAGGTTGAGCAGGATGCCCTTCTCCAGAACACCTGGTGTGACGCGGTCGTCGCCTATAGCACCGAGGTAGATGACATCGAACTTGCGCAGGGCGTCGATGTCCTCAGGCGTGACCAACTTGCCGGTCTTCAAGTAGCGCTCCGCGTCAATGTTCATCTCGGTGAAATCGAATTTGACGGAATAGTTCTCTTCCAGCGCGTTCAATACCTTAATTCCCTCCCGGATGACCTCCGGGCCGATTCCGTCCCCTGGCAGGACCGCTACTTTGTGCATCTCTTTTCCTCCTTGATCTTGGCCATGAGGCCGCCCTTGTCGATCAGGTCCTGGACGAACTCCGGGAAGGGAGCGAACTTCCATTCCTTCCCGCGGGTCTCGTTCCTGATCGTTCCCTTGCCGAAGTCGACCGAGAGGGTATCGCCCTCCTCCGCCTCGACTTCGCACTCCACCGGCAACAGCCCGGTGTTGATGCAATTGCGATAGAATATCCTGGCATAGCTCTGCGCCACGACGCAGGAGATGCCAATCTGCAGGAGCGCCCGGGGGGCGTGCTCCCTGCTGGAACCGCAGCCGAAGTTGCGCCCGGCCACGATGATGTCACCCTTCTTGACATTCTCGGCCATGCCCGGGCGGACCTTCTCGAAGGCGAACTTGCCCAGCTTGTCGTTGTTGTCGCTGGTCAGCCGCTCCGCCGGTATGATCTGGTCCGTGTCCACGTGGTCCCCGAACCTCCATACCTTGCCCTTGACGTTCTTCATGTTCAGGCCTCCTTCAGGTCCTGCGGCCGGACTATCCGTCCGGCGATGGCGCTGGCAGTGACCACGGCCGGACTGGCCAGGTACACGTACGATTCCTTGTGGCCCATCCTGCCGATGAAGTTGCGGTTGGTGGTGCTGACGCAACTCTCGCCCTTCGCCAGCACGCCCATGTGACCGCCCAGGCAGGCGGCGCAGGTCGGACCGGACACGAAGGCCCCGGCCTTGACGAACTCGGCGATAAGACCCTCCTCCAGCGCCTGCTGGTACACCTTGGTGCTGGCCGGAACGACTATCATCCTCACGTCCGGGTGGACCTTCCTTCCCTTCAATATCTCCACCCCGGTGCGCAGGTCCTCGATCCTACCGTTAGTGCAGGATCCGAGGAACGCCTGGTCGATCTGCACATCGACCTCGCTGACCGGCTTTCCGTTCGAAGGCAGGTGCGGCATGGAGACCATGCTCTCCAGCTTGGACAGGTCATACTCCCGCTCCGAGCAATAGACAGCCCCGGCATCGGCGGTGACAGCGGACCATTTGCCTGCGTTCGTCGTCTTCATGAAGGCCACGGTGGCGGCGTCGCACGGGAAGATGCCCGCCTTTCCGCCGGCCTCGATGGCCATGTTGGATATGCTCATCCTTTCGGAGACGCTCAGGGCCGCCACGCCGGTCCCGGCGAACTCCAGGGCCTTGTAGTTCGCCCCATCCACACCGATGTCAGTGATGAGCTTGAGTATCATGTCCTTCCCGGCCACATACTTGTTCAGCCGGCCCTTCAGGACCACGTGGATCGATTCCGGCACCTTGAACCACAGCTTACCGGTGGCGAACACCGCTGCCGCCTCGGTGGAGCCGACCCCGGTGCTGAACGCGTTCAGCGCTCCGTAGGTGCAGGTGTGGCTGTCCGCCCCGACGATGAGCCGGCCAGGCGCGGCGAACCCCTCGTCCACCATGACCTGGTGGCACACTCCGCCCCGACCCACCTCGAAGTAGTTGCCGATGTTCCACCTCTTGGCGAACTCCCTCATCTCCTTGGCCTGCTGGGCCGATGACACGTCCTTGTTGGGCACGTAGTGGTCTGGGATGAGGACCATCTTCTCCCGCACGGGCTGGCAGCCCAGCGCCTCGAACTCTTGGAAGGCCAAGGGGCCAGTCACATCGTTCACCATGACGTAGTCCACATCAGCGTCCACGATGTCCCCGGCCTTGGCGTCCCTGCCGGACTTGACGCTCAAGATCTTCTCGGATATGGTCTTCGGATGTTTGTTCATAGCTATTCCTCAGGCGTTCTTATGAGAGTAAAGGCGATCGATGGCCTCAATGGTGGCATCGACGCTGGTCAGAACGATGTCCGACCCGATGCTCTTTCCGATGGACAGCGCCTTCTCGTCGTTCATCTGCAGCTTGACGCTCACCTCGCACAGCGCATCGCTCCCGCCGGTGATGGCGCTGAGACGGTATTCCACCAGCGATATCTTGTCGCTCACCGCCGCCTTGATGGCGTTGAGAGCGGCATCGACCGGCCCGATGCCGATGTTGGAGCTGCGCCTGGTCTCCCCGTCCAGTTCGATGACGACGGTGGACGTGGGAGTTATATTGAGTCCGGTGAAGACGGTGAACTCCTTCAGGGTGATCTTGTGCCGGGACCTGACGCTCTGGCCCAGCACGTGCGATGCCAGCGCCACGAGCTCCGCGTCGTCCACCTCTTTGCCGCTCTCCGCCAGGCGCTTCACCTTGTCGAGCACCTCGGCCAGCTGCGGCTCGGTCAGCTCCATGCCATACTGTGAAAGCTTCTCCCGGATGGAATGGGCCCCGCTGTGCTTGCCCACCACGATGTTGCGCCTCATGCCTACCAGCTCAGGGCTGAAGGCCTCGTAGGTGGCGGGGGTTCTTCAGCACACCGTGCACATGGATGCCCGATTCGTGCGCAAAGGCATGCCCGCCCACCACTGGCTTGTTGTCCGGGATGGGTATCCCGGTCAGTCTGGAGACCAGTTTGGACGTGTATCCGATGCGGTTGATGGCCACATTGGTCCCGGCCCCGTAGAAGGCGGTGAGCCCCATGACGATCTCCTCCAGGGAGGCGTTGCCGCATCTCTCTCCCATGCCGTTCACGCAAACATGGACCTGGCGGGCCCCCTGCCTCACGGCGGCCAGGGAATTGGCGACTGCCAATCCGAAATCGTTATGGCAGTGGATGCTTAGCGGCACCTTGGTGACGGTCATCAGCTCCTTGACCAGCATCTCCATGGCGGGGGGCGACATCGTCCCCACCGTGTCCGGCAGGTTAATCTTGTCCACTCCGGCCTGCTGCACGGCCTGGTGCATCTCCTTGAGGAAGGGCAGGTCGGTCCTGGTCCCATCCTCGCAGCTGAACTCGACCGTCAGGCCGTGCGACTTGGCATACTCAATGGCCTCGATGGCCTTGGCCTTTACCTGGTCCCGCGTCATGCGGAGCTTGTGGGTCAGGTGGAGGTCCGATGTGGCAATGAAGACATGGACATAGTCCACATTGCAGTCCAGTGCGGCATCCACGTCGGCCTTGTTGCACCTGGCCAGACCGCATATGCGGGAGTTGAGCTTCATCGCTGCGATCTTGCGCATCGATTCCCGCTCCCCTGCCGAGGTGGCCGGGAATCCCGCCTCGATGACATCCACGCCCAGCTCAGCCAGCGCCTCTGCGGCAGGCCGGGTGCGGCTGACGAGCAGGCGCGGTACGCCGCGATGTTCGGGAAGCGCCACCGGCACATCGCTGCGGAACACCGCGCCCTCGCCCAGCCCGGGCAGCGCGACCGCACCCAGCGTGGCGACGCCGTCCACCGCCATGCCGACATGCACGGCCCAGTCGCTGCGTTCCTCGCCATATTCGCGGGTGCCGTCCACCGGATCGACGATCCACACGCGCGACTTGCCCTGGCGCTCCGGATTGTCCTTCTCTTCTTCGGAGAGCAGCCCGTCATCCGGGCGCTGCTGGCGCAGGGCGTGGACCAGGAACTGGTTTGCCACCTGATCGCCCGCCTTGCCCAGCGCCTTGCCCTCGAACACTCCGCTGGCGCGGACCTCCAGCAGGATGCGGCCGGCAGTGGCGGCCAGATGCGCGGCAAGTTCGGCGTCGGTCATCGCGAATGTCTCAGATCTTGGTGGCCGGATCTTCGGGCGCTTCCTTGAAGCCCCATCTCACAGAGCTCCAGGCGCGTTCGTGGAAATAATAGAGCACCATCTTGGTGATCACTTCGGTCGAGGCGATCGCCCCTGCCGCCTTCGGGTTGCCGGTGAACAGCCACGAAAGCAGGAAGGTGTCGATACTGCCCAGCACGCGCCAGCTGATCGCCTTCACCAGCGAACGGCTGTGCGCCTCGCGCCCATGGAAGAGGAACATTGCCCCGTTCCTCCCCTCAGCCGTCCGTCACAGGTCGGGCGTCCACACGCCCAGGATCCGCTCGACGATCCGGTCGGCGGCCGCCTCGGGGCTGGTGGTGGTGGTATCGATGCGAATCTCGGGTTTCTCCGGCGCTTCATAGGGGCTGTCGATGCCCGTGAAGTTCTTCAGTTCGCCGCTGCGGGCCTTTCTGTAAAGGCCCTTCACGTCGCGTTCTTCCGCCACGCTCAGCGGCGTATCGACGAAGATTTCCACGAATTCGCCTTCCGGCAGCATCGCGCGCACCATTTCGCGTTCGGCCCGGAAGGGGCTGATGAAGGCGGTGATCACGATCAGGCCCGCATCGGACATCAGCCTGGCCACTTCGCCCACGCGGCGGATATTCTCGATCCGGTCCGCTTCGGTGAAGCCCAGATCCTTGTTCAGCCCGTGGCGGATATTGTCGCCATCCAGCAGGAAACTGTGCTTGCCCAGCGCGTGGAGCTTCTTCTCGACCAGATTGGCGATGGTCGACTTGCCCGATCCCGAAAGCCCGGTGAACCACAGCACGGCGGGCTTCTGGCCCTTCAGCGCGGCGCGCTGTTCGCGCCCGATTTCCAGTGCCTGCCAATGGACGTTCTGCGCCCGGCGCAGGCTGAAATGGATCATGCCGGCGGCCACGGTGGCGTTGGTGATCTTGTCGATCAGGATGAAACCGCCCAGCGTGCGCGAATCCGAGTAACGCTCGAATGTCAGCGGCCGGTCGGTGGTCACTTCGGCCACGCCGATGGAATTGAGCTGCAGCGTCTTGGCCGCCAGATGCTCCATCGTGTTGACGTTGATCTCGTATTTCGGTTCCGCCACCGTGGCGGTGACGGTCTGCGTCGCCAGCTTCAGCCAATAGCCGCGGCCGGGGATCATCGCCTCGTCGCTCATCCACACGACGGTCGCCTCGAACTGGTCGGCAACCTGCGGCGGATCGTCGGCAATGGCGATCACGTCGCCCCGGCTGCAATCGACCTCGTCCTCAAGGGTGAGGGTGATCGACTGGCCGGCAACGGCCACGTCCAGATCGCCATTGAGCGTGACGATGGATTTCACGCGGCTGGTCTTGCCCGAGGGAATGACGCGCACTTCCTTGCCGGGCGAAATCTCACCCGAGGAAATGAGGCCGGAAAAGCCGCGGAAGTCCAGATTGGGGCGGTTCACCCATTGCACCGGCATGCGGAAGCTATGCGCCTGCGCCGCCGCATCGGCGATCTCCACCGTTTCGAGATGGTGGATCAGGCTGGGCCCTTCATACCACGGAGTATTGTCCGAGGGCGCGACGGTGATGTTGTCGCCCTTGAAGCCCGAAATGGGAATGGGGGTGAATTCCGCGATCCCGATCTCGCGGGCGAATTCGCCATATTCCTCGACGATGCTGTCAAACACGTCCTGGTCGTAACCCACCAGATCCATCTTGTTCACGGCCAGCACCAGATGGCGGATGCCAATCAGATGGGCGAGATAGGAATGGCGCCTGGTCTGGGTCAGCACGCCCTTGCGCGCATCGATCAGGATCACGGCGAGGTCGGCGGTGGAGGCGCCCGTCACCATGTTGCGCGTGTATTGTTCGTGCCCGGGCGTATCGGCCACGATGAACTTGCGTTTCTCCGTGGCGAAGAAGCGATAGGCGACGTCGATCGTGATGCCCTGTTCGCGTTCGGCGGCCAGGCCGTCCACCAGCAGGGCGAAGTCGATTTCCTGCCCCTGCGTGCCCACGCGCTTGCTGTCGGCTTCCAGCGCGGCCAGCTGATCTTCGAAGATCATCTTCGAATCATACAGCAGCCGGCCGATCAGGGTGGATTTGCCATCGTCCACCGATCCGCAGGTGATGAAGCGCAGCAGGGTCTTGTTCTGATGGAGATCGAGATAGGCCTCGATATTCTCGGCGATCAGGGCGTCGGTCTTGTAGATGGGATCGAGAGCGGCAGGATCGGTCATCAGAAATACCCCTCCTGCTTCTTCTTTTCCATGGAAGCGTCGCCGCCATCCTTGTCGATCACGCGGCCCTGCCGTTCGCTGGTGGTGGTCAGCAGCATTTCCTGCACCACTTCGGGCAGGGTGCTGGCAGTGCTCTCCACCGCGCCGGTCAGCGGGTAGCAGCCCAGCGTACGGAAACGGATCGAGCGCATCACAGGTTCTTCGCCCGGCAGCAGGGGGAAGCGGTGGTCATCCACCATCAGCAGCAGCCCGTCACGCTCCACGGTGGGGCGGGAGGAAGCCATATAAAGGGGCACGATCTCGATCTGCTCCTTCATGATATATTGCCAGATATCCAGCTCGGTCCAGTTGCTGATCGGGAAGACGCGGATGCTCTCGCCCTTGCTCTTGCGGGCGTTGTAGAGGTTCCACAGCTCCGGCCGCTGGTTCTTCGGGTCCCAGCCGTGCGAGGCGGTGCGGAAGGAGAAGATACGCTCTTTCGCGCGGCTCTTTTCCTCGTCGCGCCGGGCGCCGCCGAAGGCCGCGTCGAAGCCGTATTTGTCGAGCGCCTGCTTGAGCCCTTCCGTCTTCCACATATCGGTGTGCAGCGGGCCGTGGTCGAACGGATTGATGCCGCGCTCCAGTGCCTCGGGATTCTGGTAGACCAGCAGTTCCATGCCCGATTCCCGCGCCATCTTGTCACGCAGGGCGTACATGTCGCGGAACTTCCACGTCGTATCGACGTGCAGCAGGGGGAAGGGCGGAGGCGAGGGGTAGAACGCCTTGCGGGCAAGGTGCAGCATTACGGCGCTGTCCTTGCCGATCGAATAGAGCATCACCGGGTTCTGCGCTTCGGCCACGACCTCGCGCATGATGTGGATGCTTTCGGCCTCGAGCCGATCAAGATGCGTCAATTGCTGCATAATTGCATGGGCACATGGCTTGTGCCGCGCGCGGGGGCAAGAGCGCGGTGGGGCAGAAATTCTTTGCGGGTGGCTACCCAGCCTAGTGTTCCGTGTTCACTCAGCATCGCACCCGCCAGAAAACACTTTCCTACACGCCCCCGAATGGCGTTTATCCTGTTCGATGAACAGCCTTGCTTCCGCCGCCCTGCCTTGCGCCCGTCCTGCCCGCGCCAGCACTGTTTTCCGGACCTTCCGCAGCCTGCACGAAAACCCGAAATGGAAGGTGACACAAGGGGCGAGCAAAAGCTGCGAAAAACGGCTCGAAACCGCGCCATATGAGAGCGGCGTGCTTTGCACAAAACAGGGTATTTCGCTGCTCGCAAAGGTGACACACCGCCGAGCCGATTCCGGGCCATGTTGCGACACGCGGTTTCCAGACGGCAATCGCGGATCGCTGCAAATGTTGCCAGGATCGGGTCCGTCCGGCGCACCCATGGTTTGCAGTTTAGCGGCCCTTGAACTGCGCGGGGCGCTTTTCCGCAAAGGCAGCCATGCCTTCCTTCTGGTCTTCCGTGCCGAACAACCCGGCGAACAGGCGCTGTTCGAAGAGGATGCCCTGCGCCAGTGGAGTTTCGAAGGCGGCATTGACCATCTCCTTGCAGGCCATCGCTGCGAGGGGAGGCATGGCGGCGATTTTCGCGGCGGTCTTCAATGCTTCGGTCAGCAGTTCTTCCGCCGGGACGACACGGGCAACCAGGCCCGCGCTTTCCGCCTCGGCCGCGCCGATCATCCGGCCGGTGAGGCACATTTCCATCGCCTTAGCCTTGCCCACCGCGCGGGTAAGGCGCTGCGATCCGCCCATGCCGGGGGTGATGCCCAGGGTGATTTCCGGCTGGCCGAATTTCGCACTGTCCGCCGCGAGGATGAAATCCGCCATCATCGCCAGTTCGCATCCGCCGCCCAGCGCATAGCCGGCCACCGCGGCGATCCACGGCTTGCGAGTGGCGGCAAGCAGGCCATATCCGGCGAACTGATCCTCGCCATAAGTTTCGGCAAAGCTCTTCCCGGCCATTTCCTTGATGTCGGCGCCGGCGGCAAAGGCCTTCTCATTGCCGGTCAGCACAAGGCAGCGCTGCGTTCCGTCCGCCGCATAGGCAGTGAAGGCGGCCACCAGATCGGCCAGCACCTGGCTGTTGAGGGCATTCAGCGCCTGCGGCCGGTTCAGCGTGACGAGCGTTACCGCGCCCTGAGTTTCGACGAGGATGGTTTCGTAGGTCATGGGTCTCTCCGGGGGGTGACGATCAGGCCAAATTGGCGGACAGGCCGAATTGGCAATCAGGCAAGCGGCTCCCACTCCTCCCCTTCCGGGAGAGGGGCGAAGATCGCATCCAGCTTTGCCTCGCTTATGCCTTCGGGCGCGGCGGGATTCCAGCGCGGTGCATTGTCCTTGTCCACCAGCACGGCGCGCACGCCTTCGGCAAAGTCCGGCTCGGCGATCATCCGCGCGGCAAGGCGGTATTCGATCCGCATTTCCTGTGCGAAGGCTTCCCCGTCATCCCGGCGAATGCCGGGATCGCTGGCCGTCTGTTTCCCTCCGCCAGCCAGCGGTCCCGGGTCAAGCCCGGGACGACGCCGGGCCCCGGCGATCTGCCGCAGGGCGACTTTCATGGTCAGCGGGCTCTTGGAGCGCAGGGTGGCCAGTTCCTTGCCAGCCCATTTCGAATCGTCGGCCTCCAGCGCGGCGAGGATGTCCTCCAGCCGGTCGGATGCGAACAGGCGGTCGATCTTCTCCACATTGCGGGCAAGGCGCGCTTCGGGCGGCTCTGTGGAAAGCTCTTCGAGGATTGCGCCAATGGCGGAAGGATCGGCGGCGATCCGCGCCTTGGCTTCTTCCAGTGCCTCGGCAGGCAGATAATGCGTGGCAAGGCCCGCCCACAGGCATTCTGCCCCGTCGAGCCGCGCGCCGGTCAGCGCCAGGAACGGCCCGATCCGCCCGGCAAGGCGCGAAAGATACCAGCCCGCGCCGACATCGGGGAACAGGCCGATGGCCCCTTCCGGCATGGCAAACAGGGTGTTCCCGGTCGCCACGCGGAATTTGGCGGGCATGGCAATGCCCACGCCGCCGCCCATGATGATCCCGTCCATGAAGGCGGCCACGGGCTTGGGATAGGTGAACAGCAGATGGTTGAGGCGATATTCCTCGCGGAAGAAGGTGCGGCCCATGGCGCCACCATCCTCCAGCACTGAACGGCGCACCGCCGCCACGTCGCCTCCGGCGCAGAAGCCCCGGCCGCCTGCGTGGTCGATCAGCACGGCCTGCACCAAAGGATCGCTGCGCCAGTCCAGCAGGACCCGCTGCATCGCCTCGACCATGTCGAGCGTCAGCGCGTTGATCGCCCGGGGGCGGGTAAGCGACAGGCGCCCCACGGCACCCTCTTTGCAATGGTGGATGTTCTCGCTCATCGCCCGGGCGATAGCGGGCCTGTCAGGTGCAGGAAACCCGCTCGATCACCATATCGTCATCATAGCTGACGGTCAGCCGGTCGGCCCGGTAGTCCATCGTCACCGCGCTGCGCGGGGGAACCCAGCGCAGGCTGCGCGCACCCGTGGCCTTCATCAGCGCCGCGCCGGTTTCGGCGCTTGCCTTCTGGCCGACGAAAGGCTGGCCGGCCTCGGCCTTGCATTCGCCCTGGACGAGCGGCGGTGGCGCGGTTTCGGCCTCGCCCATTGTTGCGGCAGTGCAGGCTGCGAGCGGCAGGGCGGCAAGGGCAAGTGCGGTGGTGCGGATCATGGTGTGTTCCCTGAACATCGATATTGGCGCCATGATCCTCCATGGCGCCTTATCGGGGGCTTAACCGGCGACGATCGCCTCGGCCTCGATCTCCACCTTGATCTCGGGCCGGTAGAGTGCGCTGATCGCTACCAGCGTGCCGGTGGGGCAGGTGGCCTTGAGGTGCTTGGAAAAGGCCGCGCTCACCGCGTCGGCATCGGCGATATCGGTCACGAACATGCGCACCCGCACCACATCCGCCATGGTGCCGCCCAGTTCTTCGATATATTCGCGGATCAGGGTGTAGATTCGGTCCGCCTGATCGCCCGCGCTTTGCGCCGGCGGCACCCGGTCATCGACCGTGCCGGCCACAATGATCCGGTCGCCCGCGCGCAGGGCGCGGGTGAAGCCGACTTCCTCCTCGAACTTCGAGCGTGGCGCGATTCGCTGGCGTTCAGTCATGGCGGGGTTCCTCTCCTTTGCTTTTGCCCTATCTATTACCGATTGCGGCAGGCCGCGCCAGAGCGGCGGCAGGCGGGGACGCTGACCGCCCGAAGATTGACTCCGTCCGTGCTTTCGGGAATCGCGCTCGCTCGTTTTCCCGCAAGGGCCGCGCAAGCTACAGGAGAAGGCCGATGGGCCTCCAAGTGAAACCGATCCTGCCGAAGTTCGGCGCCGAATGTTCGGAGCTGGACATCACCCGCCCGCTTTCGGCCGAAGAGCTGAAGGAAGTGACCGACGCCATGGACAAATATGGCGTCTGCATCTTCCGCAGCACCGGCCTTACGGACGAGCAGCATGTCGAGTTCAGCCGCAATTTCGGCTATCTTGAACGGGTGCCCGCGCGCGAAGGCATGAAGATGCGCCTGCCCTTCCGCGAGCTGTTTGATGCTTCCAACCTCAATCTGGACGGCGAGATCACACAGGATCAGGCCGCAATCCAGTATCGCAAGGGCGACCGTCTGTGGCACACGGACAGCGCCTTCATGGAAAAGCGCACCTCCTATTCGCTGCTGCTGGCCCATCAGGTGCCGGCCGAAGGCGGAGAGACATGGTTCGCCGACACCCGCACCGCCTATGACGATTTGCCCGAAGACATGAAGGAATTCCTCGCCGACAAGGTGGGCGTGAATTCCCTGTGGTGGAGCCGCAAGCAGGCAGGGGCGGACATTTCCGAGGAAGAGATCGACGCCCGCCCCAAGGCCCGCCACCCGCTGGTCCACACCCACAAGGGTTCGGGTCGCAAGGCGCTGTTCATTGCCGCCCACACGATGGATATCGAAGGCATGGACCGGGAAGAAGCGCGCTCCCTGATCAGGCAGCTGATCGAGCACTGCACCCAGCCGCAGTATATTTTCAGCGTGAAGTGGCACGTCGGCGATCTGGTGATCTGGGACAATCTGTGCAGCATGCATCGCGGCGGTGAGTTCGATTACGAACACGAAAAGCGCGATATGCGGCGCACTACGGTGCGCGAAGGGACGGAGCCGCATACGATGGAAACCGGTGACGATCCCTTTGCCGAACTGTTCTCCAGCACGCCGAAGACGGTGGATATCCTCAGTGCGCGTCAGGGTGGGTTGTAGGGTTAGTCCAGTTCGAGGATGACCTGATCGACGGCCAGGCTAGCGCCGATTTCGGCATTTATCTGTTTGATTGTGCCGGATTTTCCGGCGCGCAGGATGTTTTCCATCTTCATCGCCTCAACTGTGGCGAGGGGCTGGCCGGGTTCGACCTTGTCCCCCTCAACCACATGTAAAGCCATGAGAAGTCCGGGCATCGGGCAGATCAGCAGGCGCGAGAGATCGGGCGGTTCCTTCTCGATCATGTGTGTGCTCAAAGGAGCATAACGGGCGTTCAAAACGCGCACCTGTTTGCTGAAACCGCGCGTAGCGAGCCTATAACCCAGCTGCTTCGGCTCGACCTGAATCGTGAGCGGAATGCCGTCCAGCTCGGGAAAGATGATCCGGTCGCCGGGCGTATATTCGAAGGCGATATCCACCGGCTCGCCATCCACCGTGATCGCATCCTCCTCGATGCTGACGAGATAATCTTCGCCCCCGATCGTCGCCTGCCAGTCGCCCGGAGGGGCGGGCGGGCCGTTGAGCTGCCCGGCGATCCGCCGCGCGCGGTCCGCATTGATGGTGGCGATAGTGCCCGCGATGGCGGCCAGCGCGCGCAGCAGTTCCGGCGAAGCGGGGGCGTCAGTGAAGCCCTCGGGATATTCCTCCGCGATGAAGCCGGTGGTCAGTTCGCCCGCGCGGAAGCGGGGGTGCTGCATCAGGGCGGAGAGGAAGTGGAGATTGTTTCCCGGCCCCTCGATCCGGAAGGCATCCAGCGCCTGCACTTGCAGGTCCGCTGCCCCGTCGCGCGTGGGGGCCCAGGTGATCAGCTTGGCGATCATGGGATCGTAGAAGATCGAGACTTCGCCGCCTTCGGCAACGCCATCGTCGATCCGCACATAACCCTGGCCCCCCTCCCCAGACTGGGGAGGCTGATAGTGCACCAGCCGCCCGGTGCTGGGCAGGAATCCGCGATAGGGATCTTCCGCATAGACGCGGTTCTCGATCGCCCAGCCATCGATCCCGATCTCGTCCTGCGTGAAAGGCAAAGCCTCGCCCGCCGCCACCCGGATCATCTGTTCGACCAGATCGATCCCGGTGATCGCCTCGGTAACGGGGTGTTCCACCTGCAGCCGGGTGTTCATTTCGAGGAAGTAGAAGCTCTCCCCAGTCGGGTCGGCACCGCTGACGATCAGTTCCACCGTGCCCGCCGAACGATAGCCCACCGCCCGTGCCAGCGCGACGGCCTGCGCCCCCATGCGGGCGCGCATTTCCGGCGTTACGAAGGGCGAAGGGGCTTCCTCCACCACCTTCTGGTGGCGCCGCTGGATCGAGCATTCGCGCTCGTTCAGATGGACGATATTGCCATGCTTGTCGCCCAGCAGCTGGATCTCGATATGGCGCGGGCTTTCGATGAATTTCTCGATGAAGACGCGGTCATCCCCGAAACTGCTGAGCCCCTCGCGCTTCACGGCCTCGAAGCCCTCGCGCACATCCTGTTCGGACCATGCAAGCCGCATCCCCTTGCCGCCGCCGCCCGCGCTGGCCTTCATCATCACCGGATAGGTAATCTCGCCCGCGATCCGCACCGCGTGCTCCGTATCCTCGATCTCCCCCACGAAGCCGGGCACGACATTCACGCCCGCCTTGAGCGCCAGCTTCTTGCTCTCGATCTTGTCGCCCATGGCCGCGATGGCGCTGGCGGGCGGGCCGATGAACGCGATCCCCGCCGCCTCCAGCGCCTCCACGAAGCTCGCCCGTTCGGACAGGAAGCCATAGCCGGGATGGACGGCCTCGGCCCCGGTCTGCTGGCAGGCGGCGATGATCCTCTCGGGCAGGAGATAGCTCTGCGCGGCGGGGGAGGGGCCGATATGCACGGCCTCATCTGCCAGCTTCACATGCGGGCTGCGCGCATCGGCATCGGAATAGACCGCCACCGTGGCGATCCCCATGCGGCGCGCGGTGCGGATGATCCGGCAGGCGATCTCGCCGCGATTGGCGATCAGGATCTTGGAGAACATGGAACCTCGAATCCGTATTCGGGAGGCGGCGCTTGTTCGGGCGGGAACAGGAACTGCAGCGCAGCGGGCGTCATCGCATGATAGATCGTCGCATGGCCATAGGCCGTTTGCGGGGCATGACAGGCAGAGCCGGGCAGCAGCGCCGCAAAGCGATCGGCGACCGCTGCCATTTCCTCGCCCTCGTTTTCGGTCACCAGGGCGAGCGGGGGGCGAATATCGCCTTCGCGCAGCAATTGCGGCGCCAGCCGGGTGAGCTTTTCATGGTCCCACCACAGGCTGGGAGAGATCGCTACATAGCGGGTGAACAGGCGCGGCTGGCGCAGCCAGGTCTCCAGAACGAACAGACCGGCCAGCGATTCCCCGATCACCCCGCTCTCGCCGTTGGTGCGATAATGGCTCTCGACGAAGGGAACGACCTCGTCGCCGAGGAAGCGGCGGAATTGCTCCGACTGGCCGGCGGTCGGATAGGTGGCGAGCAAGTCGGGGTCGCTGGTCGGCCCGGTCAGTTCGGCCCGGCGATCGACGGATTGGATCCCGACGACGATCGCATCGCGCGAACGGCCCCACATGGTGTCGAGGCGCATCGCCCCGGTCACGGTCAGGAAATCCTGATCCACTCCGCCATCGAGCAGATAGAGGACTGGATAGGTCTTTCCTTCCTCCGCGTAATCCGGGGGCAGCGAGACGTTGATTGTCCGCTTCGTGCCCATCACCGCGGAATCGAGGACGCGGCTCTCGCCGATGACGATGGGAGTTGCCGCGGACGTTGTTGGCGGCTCCTGCGCCGCGCAGGCCGAGGAGGCAACTGCAAGCAGGATCGCGATGGGCAGGCGTCTCATTCCGCCAAGTCCGCTTCTTCGCTCACAGGCGGCATATTGTGCCGCGGCACCTGCGCCGTGCGGATGATCCGGCAGGCGATTTCGCCGCGATTGGCGATGAGGATTTTGGTGAACATCGGCTCGCTTACATCCGACCAAGTTTGAAGAGCTTCCAGATTGAGAAGAAGCCGATGAGGAGAAACAGTAGCGCAGCGAACCCAAATGCGGCCGATACACGAGCACACTCTTTCGGCGGCACTGCGCAATCGCTGCCGCCTGACATTGCAAATGCCAAGAAGAACAGAGCGCCGAGCGGAAACGCAATCAAAGCCAGTAAGGTCAGTCGCAGCATGCTGGTGCGCCGCTTGGAGGTGCCTTCGACTTCGCTGCCGTCAGTCATTCAATGCACCCCTCACTTCCCCACCGGCGGCATATTATGCCCCAACAGCCGCAGCATATCGGCTGCGCATTCGACCACATTGCTGCCCGGCCCGTAAATCCCCTGCACGCCTGCCTCGCGCAGGAATTCATAATCCTGCGGCGGGATCACTCCGCCAGCCACCACCTTGATGTCGGCGCGGCCTGCCTCGCGCAGATGACGGATGAGGTCCGGGATCAGGGTCTTGTGCCCGGCAGCGAGGCTGCTGGCGCCCACGGCGTCCACCTCTTCGGCAAGGGCGAGGGCGGCGGTTTCGGCCGGGGTCTGGAACAGGGGCCCGCTGATCACATCAAAGCCCATGTCGGTAAAGGCGCTGGCGATGACGTTGGCCCCGCGATCGTGCCCGTCCTGCCCCATCTTGGCGACCAGCAGACGCGGCTTGCGGCCGAGGCGGCGGGTTACGGCTTCCACTCCGTCCAGCACCTGAAGGTAGCGCGGATCGTTGCCATAGGCGGGGCCGTATATGCCGCCGACCGGTACGGGCTTGGTGCCATAGCGGCCGAATGCTTCTTCGAGGGCGGCGGAGATTTCGCCCAGCGTGGCGCGGGCGCGGGCGGCCTCGATGGCGAGGGTGAGGAGGTTTGACCTCAAATCCGTCTGTGCTGAGCTTGTCGAAGCACCGTCCTTCTCTTCGGAAGTGAAAAGCGGTGCTTCGACAGGCTCAGCACGGGCGGGAGTTGGGGATAGGGCGGCGCCTGCCTCATGTGCCCCTCCACCACCCTGCGGGTGGTCCCCCTCCTCGTTTCGAGGAGGATTTTTTGCAGCGGCCGTCAGTGCCGCCAGTGCCGCCCGCACCTTCGCCTCGTCTCGCTCGGCCTTCACCGCCGCGATCCGCGCGATCTGGCTTTCGCGCACGGCGTGATTGTCCACTTCCAGCGTTTCGATCCGCTGTTCCTCGGCCAGGCGGTATTTGTTGACGCCCACCACCACGTCCTCGCCCCGGTCCACGCGGGCCTGCCTTGCGGCGGCGGCCTGTTCGATGCTGCGCTTGGGCATGCCGCTGGCGACGGCGTGAGTCATGCCGCCCATCGCGTCCACCTCGGCGATCAGCTTGCCCGCTTCCTCCACCAGAGCGGCGGTTAGCGCCTCGACATAGTAGCTCCCGCCCAGCGGATCGGCCACGCGGGTGATGCCGCTTTCCTCCTGCAGGATCAGCTGGGTGTTGCGGGCGATGCGGGCGGAAAAGTCGGTTGGGAGCGCCAGCGCTTCGTCCAGCGCATTGGTGTGCAGGCTTTGCGTGCCGCCCAGCGTGGCGGCCAGCGCCTCCACCGTGGTGCGGATGACGTTGTTGTAAGGGTCCTGCTCCTGCAAGCTGACGCCGCTCGTCTGGCAATGGGTGCGCAGCGCCTTGGACTTCTCGCTCTTCGCGCCCAGTTCTTCCATCACGCGGCACCACAGCACGCGGGCGGCGCGCAGCTTGGCCACTTCCATGAAGAGGTTCATGCCGATGCCGAAGAAGAAGCTCAGGCGCGGGGCGAAGGCGTCTATATCCAGCCCGGCGGCCATGGCGCGTTTCGCATATTCCTTGCCGTCGGCAATGGTGAAGCCCAGCTCCTGCACTGCCGTCGCCCCGGCCTCATGCATGTGATAGCCGCTGATCGAGATCGAATTGAACTTCGGCATTTCGGCCGAGCAAAAGGCGATAATGTCGCTCACGATCCGCATCGATGGCTCGGGCGGATAGATGTACGTGTTGCGGACCATGAACTCCTTGAGGATGTCGTTCTGGATGGTCCCCGATAGCTGCGCGCGCGGAACGCCCTGTTCCTCGCCCGCGACGATGAAGAAGGCCATGATCGGGATCACCGCGCCGTTCATCGTCATGGAAACGGACATCTCGGCCAGCGGGATGCCATCGAACAGCAGCTTCATGTCCTCGACAGTATCGATGGCGACGCCCGCCTTGCCGACATCGCCCAATACGCGGGGGTGATCGGAATCGTAGCCGCGATGGGTGGCGAGATCGAAGGCGACCGACAGGCCTTTCTGCCCGGCGGCGAGGTTGCGGCGATAGAAGGCGTTGCTCTCTTCCGCCGTGGAGAAGCCCGCATATTGGCGGATCGTCCAGGGCCGCACGGTGTACATGCTGGCATAGGGGCCGCGGGTGAAGGGGGCGAATCCAGGTACTCCGGGGTCCGTAGGCGCGTCATCGGCAGTGTAGAGCGGCTGGACTTCGATCCCTTCCGGCGTGTGCCAGGTGAGGTCCGCGCCCTTGGCTTCCTTTTCGGCGCGGGGCTGCCAGTCGGACTTATTGCTCATTCGATATTCCAGACCCGTTCGTGCTGAGCTTGTCGAAGCACAGCCCTTCTCTTCGAAGAGCAAAGCGGCCCTTCGACAGGCTCAGGGCGGACGGAATGGGACACATCCCGATCACCGCTTGGGCCATTCCATGATCTCGGTCAGCACGCCGCCCATGTCCCTTGGGTGGAGGAAGAACACCGGCGTGCCATGCGCGCCGATGCGGGTGGGGCCGAGGATACGCTTGCCCTGTGCCTCGAATTGCGCGCGGGCGGCGGCAATGTCGGGCACTTCGAAGGCGAGGTGGTGCTGGCCGCCTTCCGGATTGCGTTCCAGAAACTTCGCGATGGGCGAATTCTCGCCCAGCGGCTCCAGCAGTTCGATCTGGGTGTTCGGCGTGTCCACGAAACACACCGTCACACCCTGTTCGGGCATGGGGAAGGGGTTGTAAATGTGCGTGGCGCCCATCACATCCCGCCAGAAGGCGACGGAACGGGCGATCGAAGGCGTCGCAACGCCGACATGGTTGAGCGGCCCCAATTGCATCTGCCAGCCCTAGCGCGATGCGGGCTGGCGGGGAATGGCTAACGCGATTCCTGTCACTTTCCTTGCATGGTTCGGTTATAGGCGCGCCAGAAATACCGACCTAAACGGTGGAGCGATTCGATATGGGTTCCTTTTCCATGGTGCACTGGCTGATCGTGGCCGTGGTGATATTGATCCTGTTCGGCCGGGGTAAAATCTCCGAAACGATGGGCGATTTCGGCAAGGGCCTGCGCAGCTTCCGCAAGGGTATGGCGGAAGATGACGATAAGCCTGCCGGCACCGCGACCAAGCCGGTTGCGCAGATTTCGGCCGATCAGGCCGAAGCCGCCAAGACCGCCAGCGAAACCGCTGACAGCAAGCCCTCCGGCAACTGACCTTCCGCACGATGGGGCAGCGAGGCGTGGCTGACAAACATCGCTGGCGGGCCTAAGGGCAGCGGCGATGCAAGCCTTGCGCGCCTTGATCCTCGGGAACCATCGCGCTGCCATTGTGGTGGTGCTGCTGGCCCTGTGCATGAAGGCGCTGATCCCCGCAGGCGCCATGGTGTCGGGCGGATCCAAGAGCATCGCCGTCACCATCTGTAACGGCGGCGATGGCGCGGCGACCGCAGCTACGATCGAAATTCCCGCAAAGGGTTCGCCGCTAGGCGGCAAGGATGGCCACGGCAAGGGTGAAGGCACGCGATGTTCCTTCTCCTCGCTCTCCATGGCGGCGATGGCCGGGGCGGATGCGCCGCTGCTGGCGCTGGCGCTGGCCTTCATTCTCCTGCTGGGCCTGCGCCCGGCCGCACGCCAGCCTTTCGCGCGGGCGCATTACCTCCTGCCGCCCCTGCGCGGCCCTCCGGTCACGGCCTGACATTTCCGAACTGAAACGTCAGCCAATCCCGGCGCGCGCCCTGTCGTGGCCCGCCGGTTCTCCGGAGACTTCCTGTGACTATCAACATTATCGTTCGCGCCGCCGGGCTCGCCCTGCCGGCTGCCCTGTCCCTGCTGCTGCAAGGCTGCAATTCCGAGCCTGAGAGCGAAGCGACCGGGGCCGCTTCCGAAGCACCTGCCGCCGCTGTTTCCATCACCGGCCCCTGGACGCGCGAGACCGCGCAGGGCCAGTCGGCCGGGGGCGGCTTCATGACCATCGCCAATCCGGGCAGCGCGCCCGACCGGCTGGTTTCCGGCACCAGCCCGGCAGCGGGCGAAGTGCAGATCCACACCGTCTCCATGGACGGCGGCGTGATGCGCATGCGCCAGCTGGAGGACGGGCTGGAAATCCCGGCGGGCGGCACGGTGGAACTGAAGCCCGGCAGCTTCCACATCATGCTGATCGACCTCGCGCAGCCGCTGAAGGCGGGCAGCAAGGTGCCGCTGGTGCTCCATTTCGAGAAGGCCGGCAACATCGAGGTGGAACTCGACATTCGCCTGGTGACGGCCACCGGCCCGGCGGCGTCGATGGATCATGGCGGGATGACCGGCCATGCAGGCTGACGATCCGCTGGAGGGCAATCCCGCCGAGGCAGCGCGCAGCTTCCGCATGATCTTGTGGATGGCGGTGGTGCTCGCAGTGTGCCTGGGCGTGGCCGCGTGGTTCGGCACCGGCCACAAGAGGCAGGAGACGGCCAGCTATGGCAATGCCGTGGGCGGCCCCTTCCAGCTGGTGGCGCCAGATGGCTCGACCGTGACCGAGAAGGATTTCGCAGGCAAACCCTACGCTATCTTCTTCGGCTTCACCCGCTGCCCGGACGTGTGCCCCACAACGCTTGCCCGGATGGCGCGGCTGCGCCAGCAATTGGGCGCGGATGGCGACAAGTTCCGCATCCTGTTCGTCTCGGTCGATCCCGAGCGCGACAAGCCCGCCGATATCGGCGCCTATGTCGATCTGTTCGGCACGCCCATTGTGGGCCTGACCGGATCGGACCAGCAGATCGCGCAGATCGTGAAGGCCTGGCACGTCTTCTATCAGAAAGTGCCCCAGCCGGGCGGCGACTACACCATCGATCACACTGCCTCGGTCTATCTGATGGACCGGGCGGGCAAGCTCCAATCGATCATCGACCATCACGAAACCGAAGCATCGGCGCTCGCCAAGCTGCGCCGGCTGGTGGCCTGAACTCAGCAGAAGACACTCGCATGGTCCGTCCGGGGACCGGCGGAAAGCGCGTGTCACCTGATGCAAAAATGCCGCGGTGTGGAGGATTCGTTCCGCACTGCGGCATAAGATTAGATTTGAAACCATTCCGTCAAGAATGTCACGAATCCGTCTCTGAACTGACCCGGGCATTTCAAAATCCCTCGCCAATGCCGCGCTGCAACAAGAACCATGAGGGACCAAAAATGCGATTCCATCAGCTCCGCGCGGGCGTTCTCATCGGCGCCAGCCTGACCTGCCTTGCGCTGGCCAATGCCGCCCACGCCGAAGAAGCCGCCGCTGCCGCCGAGAGCGACACCCCGACGAATGAGATCATCGTCTATGGCAAGGGCGAAACCCGCCAGGTGCAGGAAATCTCTTCGGAAGACATCGTCACCCTGCTGCCGGGCACCAGCCCGCTGAAGGCGATCGAAAAGCTGCCCAGCGTCAACTTCCAGTCGGCCGACCCCTTCGGCAATTACGAATGGTCCACCCGCGTCACCATCCGCAGCTTCAACCAGAACCAGCTGGGTTTCACCTTTGACGGTATCCCGCTCGGCGACATGAGCTATGGCAACCATAACGGTGTGCACATCAGCCGCGTGATCAGCCCCGAGAACGTGGGCCGCGTGGAAGTGTCGCAGGGCGCAGGTTCGCTGGGCACCCAGTCCACCAACAATCTGGGTGGCACGGTGGAAACCTTCTCGCGCGATCCGGAAGATCATTTCGCCGCCGATGCCGCCGCCACTTATGGCAGCAACGAGACGATGCGCGGCTTCGTGCGCCTCAATGCCGGCAGCGCCAATGGCGCGCGCGGCTATGTCAGCTATGCCTATGGCTCGACCGACAAGTACAAGGGCAAGGGCATGCAGGACCAGCACATGGTCAATGCCAAGCTCGTGGTTCCGATCGGCGCGGCCGAAGTGGATGGCTGGGTAAGCTATTCCGACCGCCGCGAGCAGGACTACCAGGACATGTCGCTCGATATGCTGGACCGCCTAGGCTACGATTCCGACAACCTCTATGGCAATTGGGCGCTGGCCCTCCAGCTGGCCGACGTCGCCAACAATATCGACTCCTTCAACAACACCACCGGCAAACCGGGTGCGGACGGCCTTTCGGACATCACCGGTCTTGCGCCGAGCAATCCGGCCGCCGGCACGGTGTTCCCCGGCGACTACAAATATGTCGACGATGCCTATTACGATGCGGCCGGCCTGCGTAAGGACTTCGTCGCTTCGCTGGGCGTGAAGGCACCGCTGGGCGACAAGGTGAACCTGTCGCTCAAGGGCTACTACCACAATAACCGCGGCATGGGCCTGTGGGCCACGCCCTATGTGCCCAGCCCTAACGGCACCCCGATCTCGGTCCGCACGACCGAATATGAGATCGATCGTGGCGGCGTCTTCGGCTCGCTCGACATCGATCTGGGCAGCAATCAGGTGAGCGTGGGCGGCTGGTACGAACATAATGAGTTCAACCAGGCCCGCCGTTTCTATGCGCTTGGCAGCCGTACCGATCCGGGCTTCTCGTTCCGGACCTATCCGAAGGACCCGTTCTACACCCAGTGGGAATTCGATTTCACCACCGACACGCTGCAATATTTCGTGGCCGACAAGATCGACCTCGGCGCGCTGAAGGTGAATCTGGGGTGGAAGGGCTTCAAGGTCACCAACGAAGCCGAGGCCGTGGTTCAGGCGAGCTATCCTGAAGGCAAGATCACGGCGGAAGACTGGTTCCAGCCGCATGTCGGCCTGGTCTATGAACTGACCGGCAATGCGGAAGTCTTCGCCGGCTTCTCCCAGTCCACTCGCGCCTATGCTTCGGCCACCACCACCGGCCCGTTCTCGACTAACCAGGCCGGTTTCGACGAGATCAAGAACAAGCTGAAGCCGGAAAGCTCGGACACCTATGAGGCGGGTCTGCGCTACAACACCTCCAGCTTCAACGGCGTGGTCGGCGTCTATCTGGTGAATTTCCAGAACCGCCTGCAGTCGGTTGCGGTCGGCTCGTCGATCCAGGGCAATCCGAGCGCGTTGCAGAACGTCGGTTCGGTCCGCTCGCTCGGCTTCGAAGCAGCGGGCGATCTCAAGCTGGGCAGTAATTTGTCGCTCTTTGCTTCCTACAGCTACACCGACGCGACCTATCGCGACGATGTGGTGGACGGCGACGGCGACGTGATTGCCGCGATCAAGGGCAAGACCCTGACCGACAGCCCCGAGCACATGGCTCGTGGCGAGCTGGCCTATGACGATGGCAAGCTGTTCGGCCGGGTTGGCCTCAACTGGATGTCGAAGCGCTACTTCACCTATCTGAACGACCAGTCGGTCGATGCCCGTCTGCTGGCCGATGCCAGCCTGGGCTATCGCTTCACCGACAAGATCGAGCTGCAGCTGAACGCCACCAACCTGTTCGACAAGCAGTATATCTCGACCATCGGCTCGGGTGGTTACGGCAATTCGGGCGACCGCCAGACCCTGCTGGTCGGTGCTCCCCGTCAGGTCTTCGCCACCATCAAGGCCGGCTTCTGATCCGGGCGGGCGCGGCGGGCCCTTACCGCCGCGCCCACCCGGTACCTTACGCACTGGATATCGGGGGCGCTCTCTTCCTTGGGGGGCGCCCCTTCCATCTGGCTGAAACATGCACGCGCCATTCCTCTGCCCAACGCAGAACCCTTTTCAATCCGGAGCCCGCACCATGGCATTCGCCGCACCCGTCACTCGCCGCACAACGCTTGCTGGCCTTGCCGGAACCACTTTCCTTGCGACGCTGCCCTGGCGCGCGAGCGCGCATGTGCCGGCCGGCAACCCGGTGTTTCGCCATGGCGTGGCGAGCGGCGATCCCGATCACACCAGCGTGGTGCTGTGGACCCGCGTGACGGCCGAAGGCGCGCAGGAGGTCCGCTGGCAGGTCGCGGCCGATCTGGCGTTTGACCGCATCGTCAAGCAGGGCACCGCCTCCACCGGGCCGGAGCGGGACCATACGGTGAAGCTGCTGGCCGATGGGCTGGAGCCGGGCGGCACCTATTACTACCGCTTCCAGCTGGGCGATGCGCTTTCCCCCGTGGGCCGTGCGCGCACGCTGGCCGCGGGGCGGCTCGACCGGCTGGGCATCGCGCTCGCTTCATGTTCCAACTACCCATTTGGCTTCTTCAACGCCTATGATGCGATCGCGCGCGATGCGGATGTCGATTTCGTGCTGCACACGGGCGATTACATCTACGAATATGGGGGGCAGGATGGCTGGGGCGACGATGTCGGCCGCACGATAGGCCGCCGGCACGATCCCGCGCATGAGATCGTCAGCCTCACCGACTATCGGACCCGCCACGCCCAGTACAAGACCGACGCCGGATCGCAGGCGATGCTGGCAGCCCATACCTTGCTGGCCTGCTGGGACGATCACGAAAGCGCCAACAATCCTTGGACCGGCGGAGCCCAGAATCACCAGCCGGATAAGGAGGGCGATTGGCAGGCCCGCCGCGCAGCCTCGATCCAGGCCTATTTCGAATGGATGCCCGTGCGCGAGCCGGAATGGCTGGCGCAGAAGGGCCGCAGCCGGATGCAGTTCTGGCGCAGCTACAGCTTCGGCGATCTCGCCACCCTGTTCACGCTGGAAACCCGCCACACCGCCCGTGCGGAGCAGATCGACTATTTCGACTATGCCGACAAGCTGAACAGCGCCGAAGATGCCCGCCATCTGGTGCAGGATGTGATCGGCGCACCGGGCCGCACGATGTTGGCGCCGGAACTGGAGGCGGATCTTTCCGCCGCGCTCGAACAATCGGTAGCGGGTGGGCAGCCGTGGCGCCTGATCGGCAATCCCATGCCCATCGCGCGCACCAATGTGCCCGATGTGGTGGGCCTCGGCCTCATGCCCGCCCCGGCGGCGGATGCCTCGCTGGAGGCACGGGCGCTGGCGTGGAAGGGCATGTGGAACCTACCCTTCTATCCAGACACCTGGGACGGCTACGAATGGGCGCGGGAGCGGCTTTACGATCTCAGCCGCAAGGCCGGGGCGGGGGACCTGGTGTTCCTGACCGGCGACAGCCACAGCTTCTGGGCCAACCAGCTGGCCGATGCGTCGGGCCGCCCGGCAGGCGTGGAACTGGGCACGGCGGGCATCACTTCGCCCGGCGATTTCATCTCCAGCGGCTTCGGGCCGGAGCTTTCGGTGAAGCTCGACAAGGTCTTTACCGATCACAATCCCGAAGTGGTTTGGACCGACAATATGCACCAGGGCTACGTCCGCCTCGAACTGAAGCGCGGCGGAGGCGAGGCGAGCTTCGTGGCGGTGGATACGATCCTGCAGCCGGATTACCGCACCAGCGTGCTCACCCGCTTCGCGCTGGAGCGGCAGGACGGTTCGGTCATGCTGCGCGGCTGACGAGGCCCAACGGGCCTTGCGAATTTGCGCATCTGTGCGTTGACCGGCGCAAGCATGTTGTGGCACTGGCCGCGCTGACGAGGCGAGCGCGAGGGAAACCCACCGTGCAACGCATCGTCCAGCGGCCCGGAAATCACGCATTTCCGCCGTGTGCGGGTGTAGCTCAATGGTAGAGCAGCAGCTTCCCAAGCTGAATACGAGGGTTCGATTCCCTTCACCCGCTCCATTTTCCTGTCCGCCGATGTTCGCAGGCGTCTAGACAAACCCCGAAAATCCACGGTATTTAGCGGTTATCAGGCCGCAAGCGTTCACCCGCGTTCGCATTCAGCCACTAGCTGTTGGGGGTATGATTGGGGGGTGTATGCAAATTGGCCAACTCGATACCCCCGCGCTTGGGGGTATATTGGGGGTGCGAACCCGGAGAGGCTGGAATTCCCATGGCTTTGACCGATGTTGCGATTCGTAACGCCAAGCCCGGCGTGAAAGCAGTGAAGCTGGCGGATGGCGGCGGAATGTTCCTGCTTGTTACCCCTGCGGGCGGGAAGCTCTGGCGGCTCAAGTATCGGATCGAGGGGCGCGAGAAGCTGCTGGCTATTGGGGCCTATCCCGAAATCGGACTTGGCGAGGCGCGCAGGCGGCGCGAGGAGGCGCGGGAGTTGATCGCCCTTGGCAAAGACCCGTCGCGCGAAAAGCAGCGAGAGAAGGTGCGCGCTCGCATACAGGCGGCAGACACGTTTGCGGCGATCTGCGACGAATATTGCGAAAAGCGTCGCCGCGATGGGTCCAAGGGCTGGGCACCCGCCACGGCTATTCGCAGCGAATATCTGCTTTCTCTGGTTTGCGGCTCCATAGGCAAATTGCCCATAGGCGAGATTGAACCGGCTGACGTTCTGACTGCCATTCGTAGGATTGAAGGCAAGGGAAAGCTGGAAAGTGCCCGGCGCAGCCTGCAACTGGCCGGCGCGGTATTCCGCTATGCCGTGGCGACTGCCCGGCTGGCGTCCGACCCTACCCGCGATCTGCGCGGCGCGTTGGCAGCGCCCACGGTGACACATTACGCCGCGATCCTTGAGCCAGTGAAGGTAGGCGAGCTGCTGCGGGCGATAGACGGCTATGAAAGCCTCGGGCTTACCCGGCTGGCGCTGCAGCTAGCCCCTCATGTATTCGTGCGGCCCGGTGAACTGCGCCACGCCCGGTGGGAGGAAGTTGACCTGGACGGCGCGCTCTGGACCATCCCAGCCGAGAAAACGAAAATGCGGAAGGCTCACCGCGTTCCGTTGTCACGGCAGGCCGTGGGGATCTTGCGGGAGATTCGCGCCCTCACCGGCCCGGCTGGCTATGTCTTTCCGTCTGTCCGCACCCGTGCCCGCCCAATGAGCGAGAACACGTTGAATGCTGGGCTGCGGCGGCTGGGCTATGCTAGCGATGAAATGACCGCCCACGGGTTCCGTGCCATGGCTGCAACGCTGCTTAACGAGAGCGGCAAATGGCACCCCGATGCGATTGAGCGGGCACTTGCCCATGGTGATGCCGACAAGGTGAGGGCTGCCTATACGCGCGGCGCTTACTGGCAAGAGCGGGTGGAGATGGCCCAATGGTGGAGCGACCATCTCGATATTCTGCGCAGAGGCGCTGACGTCGTCCCATTTCCAGAAAAGGGGGGCGCGAAAGGTTGATGCCTTCTGCCGCCGCAAGCGGCTCGGCTGGGTGGTTGCAACACCTGGCCGAGCCTTATCATCCCTCAGGCAAAGGAGTGCCGAGACATGACTACCCAACCCGATAAAGAAACGGCTGGAAAATTACAGAGGCTTCCTGACTGCCCGGAGGTGGCATTCTTCATAGCTAGCGTGTTCGTGCGCTTGGGCGGCGAAATGGTGACGGACAGCCAAGGAAGGCGATATTCCAGTCGTCCAGTCTCATTGGATGAGTGTCATCCGGACGGACGACCGCAGCTACCGGAAGCCCTTCCGCATGAACGTTTCCACAGTGATGAAGAGTGGAACGGCGCCATTAAGCTGGCCGACTACTGGCTGAACAGGTTGTCTGATCGCGACAAGGAATTCGTATTCACGCTCTGCGCTCCTGTGCGCATTGATCCTCGCAAGCCATTTGACTTTCGGGATCGCCTGCAATGAGGCGCATAAACCGCACTCCGTTCCTTCGTGAGCTGCGGCGCAAGTGCCCGGCGAACGTGGCCATTCTGCCAACCGCGTCAGCGCGGCGTGTCCAGCAAGGGCAGGGGCGAGCCTATGTGAAAGCCAAGCGCGAGATGATCGCCAGTCAGGCCGTGGCGTTCCCGTACAAGTCGCCCTGGGAAAGAGAGTACGAGCGACAGGCGCAGTCGCTGGAGCTGCGTGCAGACGTTCCGCCATTCGATCCCAGCAATCCTAGGCACCTTCGGGCGTGGGAAGCCCTATGGGAAGCGGTGCAAGGGCCGCGACAATCGGAACGGGAATGAACAGACCGCGAAGCGGTGATGGCGCGCGGCGGCGGGGGTGATGGGGATAGCCACACGCGCGCGGCATTACGTGGCCCTGCGGGGCGGCTGAAGGCACCGGAAGGGGGGGGTCAAAAGGTCAGGCCCGCACCTGGCCCTGTACCGCGCATGGTCCCACGTGCAGATTTTATTTTCACTCTCAGTGGTTTCCGGGCGGCTGGCGTGAGGTGATGCGGACAGGCAGGGAGAAAGAGGCCAGCCGGGATGACGGGGCCTTTCCACGTCCAAACGCTGCGCCGCCTCACCTCCACCGCCCTGTCAGCCCGATACGGCGGTATTCGTGAACCCGGTTTGCGATCATCTGGAGAGCCCGGATTCTCGGCAGAATATTTTCCCATTTTCCGCACCGCTTTTGGGAAGCGATGATTTACAAGGGAACAGTGGGAACATGGGAACATACTATGTCAAACAGGCAGAAATCTGCACATCTGGAGGGTGAGAGCTTGTTCCCAAGCCATCGGGCGGTTTTGGGAACATGGGAACAGCGATGGCCGACCCCGATGCAGGAAAATCCGCGCGCGTGTGGCTACCCCGTGCCGCGTCCAGCCGGTGGTGGGGTTGATGGCGGACGATCTTGAGCCCGATCCTGATGCCGTTGGACCGGTAGTTATGGCTTGGTATGCCATGCACGACGCGCTTGGGGGCGATCCGGCAGAGATGCTGGCCTGGGCGGCTGACACGATCGCCGCGAAACTCGGGGCATTCGGGAGGGGCGTGGCTAATCCACTGCCGTCAGACCAAGCAGAAATTGCGGTCAAAGAGGCGCAGTGGCTCTTGGGAATGATCGCGGAGATATTCGGGCGGTGCGATCTGCCGCCCGACGATGAGGCGCGGCTGGCCTTCAAGGCAACGCTGACGCGTGTTCGTAGGGGCGCACTGAACAAGGCAAATCCTGTTCTTCCGCAGTCGCTTGCGTGGTGGGGGCATGCAGCGGAAGTCGAATCCCTGATGGCAGGCGGGCTCATACAGAAGAAGGCGGTGGGCGAAATCGCAGAGCGCCTAAACGTGAAAGATGCGGTTGTAGCACAATGGGTCCGCGACAGGCGCAAGGCTCTTACTGAAGGGAAAGCGCGGTTCAGCGATTTGGATAATTAGGCGAATTAACCGAAGTCGGAATTTGTAGCCGCCGCCATTACCGGGCTTATTCATCCGGGCTCCCACGTTCACAAGGGAGTTCGCATATGACCAATACAATACCTGGCGCGCCTCTCGCCTATTCGATCAATGAGGCTAGCCGAGCCACGTCGCTGGGGCGGACGCGGCTTTATCAGCTGATTGCGGATGGGACGCTGAAGGCCGTCAAGATCGGCAATCGGACGCTGATCCCCGCCCACGCGCTACACAAGCTGATCGAGGGCGACCAATGAGCGGCGGCAACCCCCAGTCGGAACGGTCCCGTCGCGTCAATTTCGAAGCGATCAATCGGGCGGCGCTAGCCCGGTCCAGTGCTGTCATTCGCGGCCTGTTGCCGGAAGGGCGAATGGAGGGGCACGAATACGTTGCCCGCAATCCGCTGCGGCCAGACAAGCGGCTGGGCAGCTTCAAGGTGAATGTCTCGACCGGCAAGTGGGCAGACTTCGCCACCGGCGACAGCGGGGGCGACCTGGTGAGCCTTGCAGCGTTCGTCGCTGGACTCCCTCAACGTGATGCCGCGATCCGGCTGGCGGAAAGCATGGGAGTTTCGCCATGGGAATAACGGGAATCTATGGCGCTCCCGCGCGAGCTGCGCGGCTGTTGCTCGGGTGGTCAGTGGAAGAAACCGCCGCTCGATCTGGTGCCCCCGCCGCAACGGTTGGGGAGCATGAGAACTGTTTCATGTCGAGCACGTGGGCCTCTCAGCAGGTACACTTGGCTTTCACGAACGCAGGATTGGTTTTCCAATATTGGCCGAGTGGATCATCTCGCGGAGTGACAATCGGCTTGGGCTGGGTGTCGGATGGCCGGGTAATCGATGCGGGCCGGGGTTGGCTCGGATGGCACGTGAAAGACTTGGCAAAGGCAGCTGGGATAACCCCTGCTGACTACGATCCTGCCGCGATCTCATCCAAGGTATTTGATGCCTGCGAAGCGGCCCTCAGGCAGGCGGGTTGCGTGTTGCTGCGCTCGAAAAGTGGTCAACTGCGTGGGGTGGGGGCGGCAAGAGAGCCGCGCCAACCGGGCTATATTTCGTTCCCCCACATAGAAGCGGGGCCTTGGGAATGACGGGCAAATCCGACCCCTTCGCGGGTGTATCCAAGGCAATTGCGGCTGGGGATGACGTGCCCGCTGGAGGCGCACCCGAGAAGAAAGGCAGGGGTGCCCCAAAGCCCAAGGGCGAATGGGTGTGCCCGGTGCCTGCCGATGCGCCGGACGCGCGGGCCTCGCACAATCACCATGGCAAGCCCTCCGCGTCATGGGCCTATCGCGATGTAGAGGGTAGGCTGATCCATTGGGTTTGCCGCTTCGACAAGGCGGACGGCGCCAAGGAAATCCTGCCACAAACGCTTTGGCGTGAGGCCGGGCGGCTGGGCTGGCGCTGGGGTGCACCGCCTGTCCCTCGCCCGCTCTACGGGCTGGACCGGCTCGCCCTGGCTCCAGCCGCGCCCGTGCTGATCGTGGAGGGCGAAAAGACGGCGGACGCGGCGACCGCCCTGTTTCCGGGCTTCGCGGTGGCGACATGGTCCGGCGGCTCAAAGGCAGTCAGCAAGGCGGATTGGGCGGCGCTGGCGGGGCGCAGGGTGGCCATTCTGCCCGATGGCGACACGCCGGGGCGCGAGGCCGCGCAGGCCGTCCACAAGGCCGCTCTGGCGGCTGGGGCAGAGGGGGCGGCTATTGTCCAGCTCCCTGCCTCACTGCCAGCCGCATGGGATTGCGCCGATCCGTTCCCGTCGGGCTTTGCCCAAGCTGACTTGCTGGCGCTGATCGGTGCGGCGCTCGATGTCGCCAGCTCCGGGCGGTTGGAAATGCCCCCTGGGTACACGCTCGATGATGATGGCTTGTTCTGGCTAGAGCCGGGGAAGGATGGTGCGGACGCGCGGGCCGTGCGCTTGTCCGATCCCTTCGACGTTATGGGCGAGGCGCGCGACGGTGAGGGCGGCGATTGGGGCCTGTTGATCCGGTTTCGGGACCGCGACGGGGTGGAGAAGCGCAAGACCGTCAAGCGGGCGGCGCTGGCGTCTGATGCGGGCGCGGTGCGAGCCGAGCTTGCGGGAGCGGGAATGCTGATCCTGTCCGCAACTGGCCAAAGCGATCGGTTCATTCGCTTCCTGCGGGCGGTGACGCATAGTGCCCGCCTTACCCTGGCAGAAAGGACCGGCTGGGTTGATGCCAGCCGCTTTGTCTTGCCCCATGCCGTGATCGCACCGCCGGGTGCAGAGCTGGTGCATTTTGATGGGGCGGCCTCTGCGCTGCACTATCGAGAAAAGGGCAGTCTGGATGGCTGGCGGCGCAATCTGGCCGCGCTCGCACCGGGCAACAGTTTGCTGACCTTCGTCATATCGCTGGCTTTTGTCGGGCCCATCATGCGCTGGCTCGATATGGAGGGCGGCGGCTTCCATTTTCGGGGATCTTCGAGCACCGGGAAAACGTCGCTGGCGATGGCGGCTGGAAGTGTGTGGGGCGGCGGCGGGTCGCTCGGTTTCGCTTCAAGCTGGCGGGCAACAGGGAACGCGCTGGAGGGCGTTGCACACGGCCATACGGAAACGCTGCTGATCCTTGACGAACTGGCGCTGGTTGACCCGCAAGAGGCGGGCAGCGCCGCCTATGCGCTCGCCAGCGGTCAAGGCAAGGCGCGGGCGCAACAGAGCGGAGCCTTGCGCCGCCGCGCCGAATGGCGCGTCATGGTGCTAAGCACCGGGGAAATCGGCCTTGCCGATCATATGCGCGCCGCCAAGCGAGGCGAGCGCACGATGGCCGGGCAGGAATTGCGCTTGCTCGATCTGCCGGCCGATGCCGGGGCGGGTTTCGGGGCATGGGAAGCCCTGCACAATATCGCCAGTCCAGCCGCCTTTTCCGATGCGATCAAATCGGCTTGCGCTGCCCACTATGGCCACGCTGGGCCTGCCTTCGTTCGCGGGCTTGTTGCAGATCCACCGCATTGGGAGGGCGAGGCTAAGCGGCTGGCTAAGGCTTTCGTTGCGAGGGCCACACAAGAAGGGGACAGCGGGCAGGCAACTCGCGGCGCAGCACGTTTCGCTGCCGTCGCGGCGGCTGGGGAAATGGCGGCGGCGCTTAGTGTAGTACCATGGCGAGCCGGTGAGGCAGAGGCGGCGGCGCTGGCTTGTTTCAGTGCATGGGCGGCTGGGTTCGGCCGCACCGGTTTGAGGGAACATCGGCAGATTCTAGAGCGGGTGCGGAACGCCATTCAGGCCGGGCAATCGCGCTTCGGTCGAGTTCCCCATGGCAAGGTGCAATCGTTCTATGGGGATGATCCCAGCGATAGTGACGGCGGGGCAAGCAACCGGGAAGGTGAAGCACGTTCGCTATCCACGCTGGGTTATCTGCACGATATTGAGCCGGGCAAGTCCTGCTACTTGTTCCACGATAGCGGCTGGACCGAAATCCTGACCGGCTTTGATCCGAAGGAAGCGGCGGCGGTCCTGCAACAGCAAGGTTTCCTAGTTCCCGGCGACGGCGGGCGGCTCAAGCGCAAACAACGTGTCGGAGACCAAAGCCCCCGCTTCTACACAGTGCGGGCGACTATTCTGGAATGGGATGCAAGCGATCTGGCTAAAGCCGTCCCTTCGCCCGGGGACGCCCCAGCCGGGCCGGTTGACTGGCCGATGGATGGTCCAGCCGCGCCGGGTATGGGTGATTATGACTACGGGGCCGATCCGTTCGCTGATGATGTGGAGGACTGGTAATGCCCGCCCCTGCTAGCCCGCCGCAATTCGATCTGTTCGAGGCACCGCCAGAGCCTTCCCGCCAGCGCGTCGGCAGAAAGCCGCACGTTCCGACGCCGGAGCAAATGTTGCTCGCAAACGAATTGAAGGCGGCTGGGGCGACCTGGCCGACCATCGCCCGTGCCTTGGGCGTCTGTGTAAACACCGTCGCAAAGCACTACTTCCCCAGCACCGTGGCTAGCCCGCCCAAAGGAAGGCGTCGACACGCTCCGACGCCTGCCACTCGCAAGATTGTCCGGCGGGCGATCCTGGGGGGAATGCCGGTGGCGAGAGTGGCCGAGCTGATCGGAGTATCGGTTCCAACGCTCCGGCTGCACTATGGGCCCGAGCTGGCCTGCTAGAACGCCGGGTGGGCGGTTCCCCTTTCGCACTGTGCACTAAGGTACACCCATAGAGTGCGTGTAAAATCATCCCGGAATGTGTCCACTTAGGGTGGAAAACGCATTTAGTTGACATTATGTCCACGAGTCTTTAGACCTTATTACACACTGTTTAAGGACATCTTCCCATGAGCATGATCGGATATGCCCGAGTTTCGACCGCCAGCCAGTCGACCGATATTCAGGTGGCGAAGCTGAAAGAAGCTGGCTGCAGTGTCGTCCGCACCGAAAAGGTGTCGGGCCGCAGCCGCGAGGGCCGCACCGAGCTGGAAACGGTGATGGATTTTATCCAAGCCGGTGACACGCTAGTCGTCACCAAGCTTGATCGGCTGGGCCGCTCTACCCGCGACGTGCTGAACCTGGTGCATGAACTGGAGCAACGTGGCGCAGCGCTGCGAGTGCTGGAGCCCTCGATCGATACCAGCGGCCCGATGGGCAAGATTGTCCTAACCGTGCTTGGCATGGTGTCGGAAATGGAGCTGGGCTTCATTCGGGAGCGGCAAAAGGACGGGATCGAAAAGGCGAAGGCCGAAGGGCGCTACAAGGGCCGTCCTGTCACGCTGGACGCTGCCGAAGTGCGCAAGCTGAAAGCCGAAGGCGTGGGCGCTACGGATATTGCCCGCCGTCTTAATTGCTCGCGGAGCGCGGTCTACAAGGTGCTGAACACCTGATCGCCCCCGCAGGGATGTTCCCAGCGGTCGAAGGTGGGGAACAGTGAGCGCAAATGTTGGGAACACCATTCGCGGTTTGAAATCAGACGATTAGGCCGCGTGTTCCCAATTTCCCGCTGTTCCCGTCATTTGAAGGGCTACCCCACAACACGATGCGCCAGCCGGGCAGTTCAACGGGCGTGTTGCGGCGATCCGACGCACTAAATGGCCTCCAGCCGGAACAATCGGGGGTATTTTGCAGAGATGCGAGCAACAGATTGACGGAAAAGTGAGCATTTCAGGCTATTTCGCGGTTCCCTTCACCGCTCCATTCCGCACCGCCTATAGCGCCTTTCCCCAAAGCAGCCGGTGCCGGGGCGACCTGCCATGTGCGGCCGCCCCGGCGGCTGGTCAGGCTGTTCCGGCGTAAGAGGAAAAGACGATCAGCAGTACTATCAGGCCCGTGACGCCTGCGGTGATGAACATCAGCTCCCTCGGGCGCAGGCGGTTGATGTAGTGATCGCGGCAGAATTGCCGGTATTTGCCCAGCACGTCGAGGTTCGAGGAAACCAGCGCGCAATCGAGCGAGGAGGCTTCCTTGCGGAAGTAGTGCAGCAGCTGCTGCAGTTCGTCCCCGGCGATGTCGGGGTATCGGGCGAGCAGGCGCTCGGCAGCCGCGCGCCTTTCGGCGGCGGCGGGATTGTCGGAACTCATTCTTCTTATCCTGTCTGGACGCAAACATCTGGCCGTGACGATGTGTCGCAGCCGGTGACCAGTCAGGCGAAGGGCGGTGCCCGGGGATTGAGGGGGGAGAATGTCGCTTCGGCCAGCGGCGGGCCGCGCGCATCGGGCCGGGGCGCAAAGGGGCGGCCGGGCAATTGCGCGGGAAGCGGCTGGAATTCGGCAAGGCAGGCGGATGGCGCGGGCGGCGGATTCTGGGGCAGGGCCTGGCGGCGTTCCTCCACCCGCGTGCCGCAACCCACGGCGACTTCCGCGGTGGAGGCGCTGAAGGCGGAACCGCTGGCGCGTTGCAGCGGCTGGCCTGTCGGCAGCACCGCATGGGCGGCCGCGATCAGCACCAGCAAGGTGCAAATCCAGCGCCAGGCACCACGCCTCATGTTCATCGCCACGCTTCATTACCCCGTCTAGGTAGGTCCTGCGGGCCCATTTTGCCAGTGCCGGGTCCGTGCTAGGCTTGTCGCCATGCCTGCTTTCTTCTTCGCCCTGCTTGCTACCTTTCTTGCCGCCACGGGCGGGCGGGACCAGCGGCTGGTGAGCGCGCTTGCGGCAAGGCTGGGCGCTTCGGGGCCACTGCTCGCCGCCGGATGGATCGCCTGTGCGGCCAGCTCGGCAGTCGCGGCCTTTGCCGGGGCGGGGCTGGCGCAGATGATGCCGCCGGAGGGCAAGGCGATGTTTGTCGCCCTTGCGCTGCTGCTCGGCGCGGCGGAGTTGGCATGGCCGGTGCGCCTGCGCGATCCGGCCGAGCCAACGCGATCCTTCGCCGCCATTACGCTCGTCATCGCCTCGCGCCAGGTGGGGGATGCGGCGCGCTTCCTGATCGTGGCCTTCGCAGCAGCCGCCGGCGCGCCGGGGCTCGCGGGAGCGGGCGGCCTGCTGGGCGGCGGTGCCGCGCTGACGCTGGGCTGGGCGCTGGGCGGGCAAAATGGCGCGCCTGCCCTTGCGCGCCGATCCGGCTTTCGATTGCCGCCGCGATGCTGCTGGCGGCCGTCTGGACCGGCCTTTCCGCACGCGGAATCCTCTGATCTTCTGCGCCCGGAACTATAGGGGCATCTCGCGCGTTACGGCCTCATCTGAAGGTGACCTCACGTAGCCTGCCCGCAGCCACCGGACACCCGGCGCACGGGTTGCCACCGCTTCGCGCGGGCCCTTTTGGATCCTGGACAGCGGGGCCGCCGCGGCAATGCCGTGGCGGCCTTTCCGTAAGCCTCCGATCTGTTAGGCTAATCCCATGAATCGTCCTGAAATCCTCTCCGGCGCGGATGACCGCGCGATTGCCCTGTGGCTCCACCGGCGGCTCGAGGCCGCGCTTGCGGCGTCTGATGGCGATATTGCCGTCACCGTGCCCGGGGGCTCGACCCCCTTTCCGATACTCGAGCAACTGGCCGCCATGCCGCTCGACTGGTCGCGCGTGGCCATCTGGCCGGGGGACGACCGGCTGGTTCCGGAGGATCATTCCGCCAGCAATGTCGGCCGCATCCGCGCGCTGCTGGAACCTGCCGGGGGCGCAGGTTACGGCGCTGACGCCCGACAGCGTTCCGCCGCATTTCGCGCTCGCCTGGCTGGGCATGGGCGGGGACGGGCATGTGGCCTCGCTCTTCCCCAACACCGATCCGCGCGCCGACGATGCGCTGAAGGTGCGCCGCCTCACGCCCGATCCCCTGCCGCCCGAGGGCTCCGTTCGACCGGGTGAGCCTGACCATTCCCGCCCTGCTGAACAGCGACACGATCCTGTTCGTGATCCGGGGCGAGGATAAGCGCGCCCCTGTTCGAACAGGCCGCCAGCGGTCGGAACGATCTGCCTGTCGCGCGCCTTCTGGCGGCGGCGGGCCAGCCGGTGACATGCTTCACCTGATCCCCCGCGCCGCTCCACCGCGCGGGGCTGCGGCTGGCACATGGGCTGCGCAAGGCGTGGTGGCGGCTGGCGAAGCCGCAACTGCTGGGCGTGAATGTGGTGGTGCTGAACGATGCGGGGCGAGGTGCTGCTGGTGCGCCACGCCTATGGCACCGGCAAATGGACCCTGCCCGGCGGCGGCCTGAAGCGTGGGGAGCTGCCCGAACCGGCCGCCCGGCGCGAGATCGCGGAGGAACTGGGCTGCGCCGCGCAGGGCCTGCTGGCGCTGGGCGTCAACCGCCGCATCCTCCATGGCGCGCCTTGCGTGACCCATATTTATTCCGCCGGGCTTTCGGGAGAACCGCGACCCGATGGGCGCGAGATTGCCGAGGCATGTTTCTTCCCGCCCGACGCCCTGCCGCCGGATCGCGTGGCCGTGGTGGATGCCTGCGTGGCGATGCTGGGGAAGGCGGAAAGCTAGGCCGCGTGGACAGATTCGGTCTGGGGCGACAATGGCGGATGCCCGAGACTTCCGAACCGAAGGTCGCCTTTCCGTAACCGACCCCGGCTGCGCAGGCTTCTTGCCCGGAATCGGCGGGGGGATGTGTCACCTTTCCAGACAGGAAAACACCCTGTTTGGTGCGCAGCGTGTCACCTTCGTCCGGCGCAGTTTCGAGCCGTTTTCCCCGGGGATTTGCGCGAGCAGAAACTGTCACCTTCCATTTCGGCTTTTCGTGCAGCCATTTCGCGTTCCGGCAAACCGGGCCGATGCCGGCGGGAAATGCGCAAGGGAGCGGGGCGGAGGCGAGGCTGTCCATCGAGCAGGATAAACGCCATTCAGGGGGCATGTAGGAAAGTGCTTTCTGTCGGGGGCACGAAAACGCCGACTTGCGTCAGTATGGACCCTAGAGCAGCGAGAGTTGCGCTGTATCCTTCGCCGGCTTTTCGCTCTCCTCGCCCTCCAGCGCCGAGAGAGTGAGCCCCATCAGCCGGATCGGCAGGGGCAGGGGCAGCATCTCGTCCAGCAGATCGTGGCCCAGTTTCACGAATTCGGCCTTGTCGCTCACGAAATGGGTGAGCGAGCGGGCGCGGGTGACGAGGCGGAAATCGGTGTAGCGCAGTTTCAGCGTGACGGTGCGCCCGCGCGCCTGCGCTTCCCTCAATCCGGTTCCAGACGATGTCGGCAATGCGGTCCAGCGTTTCGTGGAGCGAACTGCCGGAAGAGATATCGTCGATGAATGTCCCGCTCGCCCCCCAGCGATTTGCGCGGGCGGTTGGCGCGCACGGGGCGCAGGTCGATCCCGCGCGCGGCGCGATAGAGATAATCGGCGAAAACTGCCGAAATGGGCCTTGAGGAAGGCGATGTCCTTCTCGCGCAGATCAGCGCCCGTCTCGATCCCCAGCTTTGCCATCTTCTCCGCCCCGCGCGGGCCCACGCCGTGGAAACGCCGGACGGGCAGCTTGGCGACGAAGGCCGCGCCCTGGCCGGGGCGGATCACGCATAGTCCATCGGGCTTGTTCTGGTCGCTGGCGAGCTTGGCCAGGAACTTGTTGTAGCTCACCCCGGCGCTGGCAGTGAGGTGGGTTTCCTGCCTGATGCGCTGACGGATCAGTTCGGCGATGCGGGTGGCGGAGCCTATGCCCTTGAGATCCTCGGTCACGTCGAGATAGGCCTCGTCCAGGCTCAGCGGTTCGACATGGGGCGTATAGTCGCGGAAGATCGCGCGAATCTGCTGCGATACTTCGCGATAGATGTCGAAGCGCGGCTTGCGGAAGATCAGATCGGGGCAAAGCTGCTGCGCGCGCAGCGAAGGCATGGCGGAGCGGGACGCCGAACACCCTTGCCTCGTAACTCGCCGCCGCCACCCACGCCGCGCCCGGTTGCCCCGCCGACCGCCACGGGCTTGCCGCGAAGCGAGGGATCGTCGCGCTGTTCCACGCTGGCGAAGAAGGCATCCATGTCGACATGGATGATCTTCCTCAGGCCCGGAGAGCCATCCTCATTGCCATCGTCATCGCCGCCATGCGCGTCCATGGCTGCATGATAGAGCCGTGCCGCGCGCGCCGCCAGCCGAAGCAGAATTGTTAGCACCTGCAACAATTCTCGCTGGCCTTGCCCCCGATGCCCGGTCTAGGGGCGGCCCATGGCTACGACTTCCAAACTTTCCCCCCCGCGTAAATTGGGCGGCACGGAGCTGGTGGTTCTTACCGCCATGCTCATGGCGCTGCATGCGCTGGCGATCGACGGAATGTTGCCCGCGCTTGACGAGATCGCGAGCGATTTCGACATGCTGGACGCCAACAAGCGGCAATATATCGTCCGGCCTGTTCCTGCTCTCCACCGGGGGCGGGCACACTGATTCCCGGCCTTCTGGCAGACCGTTTCGGCCGCAAGAAGCTGCTGATGATCTCGCTGGCCTGCTATGTGATCTTCGGCCTCGCCTGCGCCTTCGTGACCAGTTTCGACCAGCTTGTCTTCATGCGCATCCTGCAGGGCTTCGGCTCGGCCGGGCTGATGGTGCTGCCCGGCGCGATCATCCGCGACCAGTTCGAGGGGGACCGCATGGCGCGCGTCTTCTCGCTGATCTCGGCCGTGTTCATCACTGTGCCGGTGGTGGCGCCCTCCATCGGCCAGCTGGTGCTGGAAGTGGCTGGCTGGCGCTGGATTTTCGTGGGGCTGAGCATCATGGGCGTGGTGATGATCGTGTGGGCGGCGATCCGCCTGCCCGAAACGCTGCACCCCGAGTTCAGGCAGGAAATCCGTCCGAAGATCCTTGGCCGCAACATGTATATCGCGGCCACCTCGCGCGAGGCGTTCGGCTATGTGCTGGGTTCCGGCCTGGTGATCGGCACCGTGTTCGGCTACGTCAATTCCGCCCAGCAATTGGTGGGCGAGCATTTCGGCGCGGGGGAGGCATTCCCCTATATCTTCGGGGCGACGGCGGCGACCATGGCGGTATCCAGCATCGTCAATTCGCGCATCGTGGAGCGTTTCGGCGCCCGCCGGGTGAGCCATGCCGGCCTGCTGATCTTCATCCTGATCAGCACGCTGCAGGTGTGGGTATCCCATTCGCCGCATAGCGCATCGCTGCTGTGGTTCCTGCCGCTGATGGCCTGCAACCTGGCGCTGCTGGGCTTCCTTGGCGCGAATTTCGGCTCCATCGCGATGCAGCCCTTTGCCGAGATCGCAGGCGCGGCCAGCTCCATCCAGGCCTTCCTGCGCATGGTGCTCGCTTCGCTGATCGGGCTGGTGATCGGCCAGAATTATGACGGCACTGCCCGGCCGCTGGCATGGGCGCTGCTGATCGCGGGCACGCTGGCGCTGGTGCTGGTATTGTTCAGCGAGAAGGGCCGCCTGTTCCGCCGCCTGCATGCGCGGCCCGTTCCGCCGGTGACCATTCACTGATGGCGCGCGCGGGATGACCGTGCCGTTCGACCTCATCGTCATTGGCGGCGGGGTCAACGGCGCGGGGATCGCACGCGATGCCCAGGGACGGGGTGCCCGGGTTCTCCTGCTGGAGGCGCGGGATCTGGCCAGCGGCACGTCCAGCGCCAGCACCAAGCTGGTCCATGGCGGGCTGCGCTATCTGGAATATGCCGAATTCGCGCTGGTGCGCGAAGCCTTGCGGGAGCGCGAGGTGCTCTGGTCAATTGCCCCGCACATCATCCGCCCGATGCGCTTCGTGTTGCCCTGGATGCCCCATCTGCGCCCGCGCTGGATGCTGCGGCTGGGGTTGCTGCTCTATGACCATATCGGCGGCCGCAAACGCCTGCCTGCCGCCGATACGATCCGGCTGGGCCATCACCCGGCGGGCGCGGCGCTGAAACCCTCGCTCCACTGGGGTTTCGAATATTCGGACGGCTGGGTGGACGATGCGCGGCTGGTGGTACTCAACGCGCTCGATGCGGCGGAGCGCGGGGCGGAAATCCGCACCCGCACGCCTGCCACGGCCATTCGGCGGGAGGGCGAATTGTGGGCGGTCGAAACGCCTGCCGGAACCTTCCACGGTCGCGCGCTGGTGAATGCCGCCGGGCCGGGGGCGGATGATGTGGCGCGGCTTATGGGGCAGACGCCCCGCTTCTCGCTGCGGCGGGTGCGCGGATCGCATATCGTGACCCGCCGCCTGTTCGATCATGACTATGCCTATATCTTCCAGCTGCCCGATACCCGCATCTGCTTTGCCATTCCCTATGAGCGGGATTTCACCCTGATCGGCACGACCGACCGGGATCACGACGGCCCGCTGGACCGGATCGAGGCTTCGCAAGAGGAAGTGGCTTATCTGTGCGAAGCGGCCAGCCGCTATTTCGCGAAGCCTGTCACTCCCGCCGATGTCGTGTGGACCTATTCCGGCGTGCGCGCGCTGGTGGACGATGGATCGGGCAGGCCCGAGGCGGCGACGCGCGGCTATCGCCTGCCGATCTCTCCGCCGGAGGAAGGCGCGCCGCTGCTCGATGTGTTCGGTGGCAAGATCACCTCCTATCGCCATTTGTCGCAAGCGGCCGTGGATGCACTGGCGCAGCGTATCCCGGCGTTGTCCGGCCCGGCCTGGACGGCCCATGCGCCGCTGCCCGGTGGGGATTTTCCGCTGGATGGGCAGGCGGAACTGACGGAGGAGTTGAAGCGGCGGCACCCGTTCCTCTCGCTGGCGGAAGCGACCCGCATCGCCCGCGCCTATGGCACCAGAGCCGAGCGCTGGCTGGGCAGGGCACAGGGCTGGGGCGATCTCGGCCGCCATTTCGGCGCGGGGCTGAGCGAGGCAGAAGTTGCCTATCTGCGCGAAGTGGAATGGGCACAGACTGCCGAGGACGTGCTCTGGCGGCGCAGCAAGCTGGGCCTGCATATGAGCGAGGCCGAGCGGGCGGCGGTGGCGGAGTATATGGGTTCCTAGATCCTCCCCCGGCGGGGGAGGAGCTTAAGTCACCCCTTGTGATCGATATGGCGCCGGAAGGTCTCGGGCAGCCACAACAGCCCCACTACCAGCGTCAGCACGGCCACGCCTACCGGGTACCACAGCCCGGCATAGATATTCCCCGTCGCCGCCACGCAGGCGAAGGCAATGGTCGGCAGGAAGCCGCCGAACCAGCCATTGCCGATATGATAGGGTAGGCTCATCGCGGTATAGCGGATGCGGCTGGGGAAGAGTTCCACCAGCAGCGCGGCGATCGGGCCGTAGACCATGGTCACCAGCAGAACGAGCGCGGTGAGGATGGCGATCACCAGCGGGGTATTGGTCCGCGCCGGGTCCGCCTGGGCGGAATAACCGGCCTGCGCCACGGCGATGGTCAGCCGTTCGCCATAGCTTTCCAGATCGTCGGCCATCACGGTGACGCCGCCAATGGTCGTCTCGCCATTGCCATTCGCCGCATTCTCATAAGGGATGCCCGCCTTGGCGAGAGTGGATTTGGCGATGTCGCAGGCCGTAGTGTTGAAATTGGTCTTGCCGATGGGGTCGAACTGGACCGAGCAGGTCGCCGGGTCCGCATGGACCACTACGGGCGCCTTCGCCTGCGCCTCGGCCAGCGCCGGGTTCGCGGCGGAAGTCAGCGCGCCGAACAGCGGGAAGTACAGCACCGCCGCCAGAGCGCAGCCGGCCATGATGATCGGCTTGCGCCCGATCCGGTCGGAGAGCCAGCCGAAGAACACGAAGAAGGGCGTGCCGATGGCCAGCGCGGCGGCGATCAATATGTTGGCCGTTGCCCCTTCCACTTTCAGGATCTTTTCGAGGTAGAACAGGGCATAGAACTGGCCCGTGTACCAGACGACCGCTTGCCCGGCGACCGCGCCGAGCAGGGCGATCAGCACGATGCGCAAATTCTTCCAATTGCCGAAAGCTTCGGTCAGCGGGGCCTTGGAGGTTGTGCCGTCGGCCTTCATCTTCTGATAGACCGGGCTCTCGTTCAGCTGCAGCCTGATCCATAGCGAAACCAGCAGCAGCAGGGCCGATGCGAAGAAGGGCAGGCGCCAGCCCCAGCTGGCGAAGGCTTCCTCGCCCATCGCCTCGCGCGTGCCGATCACCACAAGAAGGCTGGCGAACAGGCCCAGCGTCGCGGTGGTCTGGATGAAGCTGGTATAGAAGCCGCGCTTACCCTCCGGCGCATGTTCGGCCACGTAAGTCGCCGCGCCGCCATATTGCCCGCCCAGCGCCAGCCCCTGCAGCAGCCGCAGGGCCACCAGCATCAGCGGAGCGGCCACGCCCACGCTGGCATAGGATGGCAGAAGGCCCACCGCGAAAGTGGATGCGCCCATGATGCCCATGGTGACGAGAAAGGTGTTCTTGCGCCCCACAAGGTCGCCCACCCGCCCGAACACCAGCGCGCCGAAGGGCCGCACGGCAAAGCCCGCGGCAAAGGCGGCAAGGGCAAGGATGAAGGCCGTGGTCTCGTTTACCCCGGAAAAGAACTGGGCCGAGATGATCGTGGCCAGTAGCCCGTAGAGATAGAAATCATACCATTCGAACACCGTGCCGAGCGACGATGCGGCGATCACTTTCCATTCGGTCTTCTGGACCTGCGCCTGTTCGGCCATGGTCTTCTCCCCCAGATATTTTGCGCCAGACTGCCTGCATGGGCGCGGGGAGGCAAGCGGGGGGTTTGGTCAGCTAGGCTGGTGGGCCATGGCGGCCAGCTGGCGGCGGTTCCACTTCGGCAGCCTATCGATCTTCGGCGGCGACAGCAGGGCAGCGGCAAGGCCCTTGGCGACGGAGCCCAGCTTGGCCCGGCCGGAGGTGTGGACCCGCTCGTCCCACGCAGCTTCGCCCCTGTGGCCGACTTCGGTGGCGATCGCGCCATAAATCCCGGCGGCCGAAAGGATTGCCCAGCGCTGGCGAAAACCCAGCTGCGCCGCGCCGATGCGCGAGGCCTGCTCATGCTGCTGCGACAGCTCCACCAGCCGCGCGGCGAGTTCGGCCAGCGCCGGGCGATGCCGCGGGGCCATGATCTCGCTTTCGGGAATATGTTTCTCGGCCAGCCATTCCGCGGGCAGATAGCAGCGCCCGCCTTGCGCATCCTCCGCCACGTCGCGGGCGATATTGGCCAGCTGGAAGGCAAGGCCAAGGTCGCAGGCCCGGTCCAGCACATCCTCGCGCCGGGGGGGCACGCCCATTACTACCGCCATCATCACGCCCACTGCGCCTGCCACATGGAAGCAATAACGCATCAGATCGCCCTCGCTCTGCGGGCGCCAGCCATCGGCGTCGAGCGCGAAACCGGCGATCACATCTTCCGCCATGGCCGGAGTGATGCCGCATTCATGGGCGACAAGGCCGAAAGCGTCGAAACAGGGATCGCCCGTCGGCTGGCCCGCGAAGGCCTTTGCGGTCAGGGCGCGGATTTCCGCCAGCCGATCCTGCGCACCCGCCTGATCGCCCAAAGTGCCGCCCATGTCCTGCGCATCGGCCAGATCGTCGCAGCGGCGGCACCATGCGTAAAGCAGCCACACCCGCTCGCGCGTGGTGCGGCCGAACAGGCGGCTGGCGGCGGCGAAGCTCTTCGATCCCTCGCGGATCGTATCGCGCGCATGGGCGACGAGCTGGGCGCGGTTGAGCATCATCGCAAGGAGCAAAGCCTCACAGATCGTCCGCCTTCATGGCGAAGATCGGGCGGTGCGGCTGATAGGAGGCCATGGCATCCAGCAGATCGGGCAGGCTCGCGCGCGCGATCAGGATGTCCTGATGGGCGGGCCGGACGAAGCCGGTTTCGGCCATGTGGCGGTTGAAGGCGATCAGATGGTCGTAATAGCCGAAAGCGTTGAGCAGGCCGACGGGCTTGGTGTGATAGCCCAGCTGCGCCCAGCTGACCGCTTCCCACAATTCGTCCATCGTGCCCACGCCGCCGGGAATGGTGACGAAACCGTCCGACAAATCGGTGAAGGCCTTCTTGCGCTCATGCATACCGGAGACGACATGCAGCTCGGTGCAGTCCGTATTGGCGATTTCGCTGGTGGAGAGCGCATCGGGGATCACCCCGATCACTTCGCCGCCCGCCTCCAGCGCGCCCGATGCCACGGCCCCCATCAGCCCCAGCCGCCCGCCGCCATAGACGACGCCGATGCCGCGCGCGGCAAGGCTGGCGCCCACTTCGCGCGCGAGAGCCAGATAGCGGGGATCGGCGGGCGAAGCGGACCCGCAATAGACGGCAAGCCGGCGGATCATTCGGCGCTGTCGCCTGCGGGAGCTTCCTGCACCGGGGCTTCTTCCAGCAGCGCGCCTTCGGGCACGGGGATGTCCCTGCCGCACAGCGCCTTGAAATAGATCGCTTCGGAACTGCCGTAATTCACCGGGTGGAACTCCGCACCGGGGGTGGAATTGGTTGTTGCCACCTTGCCGTCCTGCACCAGACGGATGCCGCGGATCTTGGCGATCTCCTTCGTGCAATCCACGGCCACGTCGGTCAGCATCATGGCGTTGGGCAGATCCTTGCGGAACGTAGCCTGCAGCACTTCGCTCGACCCGTCCTGCGCCTTGGTGACGCTCTGTGTGTCGAGCTCGACCGCGATATCGCCGCCCAGCCGGGCGACTTCTTCCCAGCTTTCGGCGGAAAGCGCGGCGGGAATGGCGAGCAGCGCGAGAGCGGAAAGGGCCGAAAGCGGCTTCATTCCTTCATATCCTCCAGCATCAGCTTGGCAGTCGCCTTGGCGCTGCCGACTACGCCGGGAATCCCGGCGCCGGGATGAGTCCCCGCACCTACCAGATACATGTTCCGGATCACATCGTCGCGATTATGGCCGCGGAACCATGCACTCTGCGTCAGGATCGGTTCCAGGCTGAAGGCGCTGCCGACATGGGCGTTGAGGTCCAGCGCGAAATCGCGCGGGGCATAGTGGAACTTGGTGACGATACGGTCATGCAGATCGGGGATCAGCCGCCGGGCGACCTCGTCCAGAATGCGCTTTTCCAGCACCGGGCCGACTTGTTCCCAGTCGATCGGCAGCTTGCCCATATTGGCCACCGGCACCAGCGCATAGAAGGTGCTCTTGCCCTCCGGCGCCATGGAGGGATCGGTCACGGTCGGGTGGTGCAGATAGATCGAGAAATCGGCCGGCAGCACGCCATGCTCGTAAATGTCGTCCAGCAGGCCCTTATAGCGCGGGCCGAACAGGATCATGTGGTGCGGGATGCCCGGCCAGGTGCCCTCGATCCCGAAATGGACCACGAACAGGCTGGGGGAAAAGCGCTTCTTCGCCAGCGATTTGGCCTGATCGTTCCCGCGCTTAGTCCCGCCCAGCAGGTCGCGATAGGTATGCATGATGTCGGCATTGCTGGCCACGGCGTTGAAGCGTTCCTTCCAGCCGCTGACCGTTTCCACCTCGCTCGCCACGGTGCCCACCGTGTGGATCGCCTTGACCGGATCGTGCAGGCGCATGGTGCCGCCCAGTCGCTCGAAATGGCGGACCATCGCCGCGATCAGCCGATTGGTGCCTCCGCGCGCCCACCATACGCCGCCGTCCTTCTCCAGCTTGTGGATCAGGGCGTAGATGCTGCTGGTGGTCATCGGATTGCCGCCCACAAGCAGTGTGTGGAAGCTGAACGCCTCGCGCAGTTTTTCCGACTGGATATATTTCGAAACGATCGAATAGACCGAGCGCCAGGCCTGATATTTGGCCAGCGCAGGCGCAGCCTTGAGCATGGAGGCGAAGTCCAGGAAGGGCACGTGGCCCAGCTTCACATAGCCTTCGTGCCACACGCCTTCGGAATAGCGCAGGAAGTCTTCATAGCCCGCGATATCGCCGGGCGAGATGCGGCCGATTTCCGCCTGCAGCGCGGTTTCGTCATTCGAATAATCGAAATTCGTGCCGTCGGGCCAGTTGAGCCGGTAGAAGGGCATCACCGGCATCAGCTCGATATCGTCGTCCATCTCATGGCCCGACAGCGCCCAAAGCTCGCGCAGGCACATCGGATCGGTGATGACTGTGGGGCCGGCGTCGAAAGTGAAGCCGTCCTTCTCCCAGAAATAGGCACGGCCGCCCGGCTTGTCGCGCGCTTCCACCACGGTGGTGGCAACGCCCGCCGATTGCAGGCGGATCGCCAGCGCCAGACCGCCGAAACCGGCGCCGATCACGCAGGCCTTCTTGCCCGGATAGGGAACCAGATCGGGGGTCATATGGCCTCCTGACCGTTCATCGGTCTGCCTTTCTGAAGCAATGCGCCCAGCGCGCGGGTGAGGGGAACCGGCGGCTTGCCGATAAGGATGCGCGCCTTGTCGCGCGAAGTCGAGCGCGCGGCATAGAATCTCTCGATCAGATCCTGCGGCAGGCGATAGAACCGCTCGAAGATGCGCCAGCGCTCAGCCGGGTCGGCGGCGCCGAACAGCATCTTGCCCAGCAGGCGATAGAAGCTCGTCTCCCGCCAGTGCTGGCGCGCGCGCGCTTCCAGCATGGCGGCCATCTGTTCTGCGGGAAGATCTGCATCGCGGGCGATGGCCAGCGCCGTCTCCACCGCGAAGGGCACGGTGTAGGAGGTGAGCGGATGAGTGAAACCCGCCAGCGCGCCCGCGCGGGCCACGCCTTCCACGCGCCCTGCTGCCTGGAAGGCGGCGAAGTCCCCGCCCGTGATCACCGGCAGCACTCCGGTTTCGGAACCAAGCAATTCACCCTCCCACCCGTGGCGCGCGCAATAGGCGTCGATCCGGCCGGACAGCAGGCTGCGGTCCAGCAGCGGACTGTCGGCATAATAGGTGTCTTCGATGAAAAGCTCGTGGCTGGAGAGAGGCAGGACATAGACGAAGCGGTAGGCGCCCGGTTCCATAATGCCCACCTGTTCAATGGTGACATCCATGATCACCGGCCGTTCCACCCCATGCGGGGCGTGAGTGCGCATATGGCGGCCCAGGAACAGCTGCCAGCCGCCGGTGAGGTGGGCCGATTTCGGCTGCCCCCGGCAATCGATCACCGTGCGCGCGGCGATCCTTTCGCCATTGTCGAGGATCACGCCCGATCCGTCCAGCGTCACCACTTCCCGGCCGGTACGGATCGCGCCGCCGGGCAGGATGCGGCGCAGGCCGGCGTCGAATTCCGCCGAGGCGAGCGAGCGATAGGGCGAGGAAAGCGTGCGGGCATGGCCGGGGAAGGCCACGTCATAGCCATTGTCCCACTCGATCTTGCGGAAGGGGTGGAGCAGGGCTGCACCCTCGCGGGACAAATCGCTGTCGAACCAGCTCCAGCGGTGATTGCCGCCCAGCACCTGCTGCGCCTCTATCACCACCAGCGAGACTTCGGGCCGCCCGCGCGCCAGGGCTGCGGCAATCAGCCCGCCCGCGAGCCCGCCGCCAACCACGGCAATGTCGAAATGGCGCCCGTTCATGGGCAAAGGCTTTAGCCGATGAGGTGAGGGGTGCAAGCGCCCCGCCGCAGGCGGCTTGCGGTTGGCCCGTAGTTATTCGGCCGCCTCGTTTTCTTCCTCGGGGAAAATTTCGTCCAGCACGGCCTTGATCGAATCATCTATGCCCTGGGCAATGTCCGGATCGGGTTGCGCGGATTCCATCTGCACCCTCAGGGCGGTGATCTTCTTGCTTACCCGCTCCATCTTTTTGATGAGCGCTGCATTGGTCAGGAATCCGGTGGTGTCCCCGGCGATATCCTCCTTGGTGATCTGTGCGGCGGTGCGCATCGCGGCGGTTCCGATGTCTTTTTCGATATCGGCCGCATCGACTTTCACCGTGTCACCGGTGAAATCGTTGATGTCGCCAAGGGAATTTGCGCCGGTGTAATTCTCGCTCACCGATTGCATGATCTTCCTGCCGAGCGGAGAGGTATAGAACGCTGCCATCGTCGCCGCATCTTTGGCCGAAAGCTCCTCGCGGAAAATGGCAATGAAGCGGGGGCGATATTGCGCGAGCATGCGCTCGGAATGGGCGATCATCCACGGCCGCATCGCATCGCCGAACCGGTCGAGAAGTCCAGGCTTCAGCTCATTGGCAAAGGCGATGTTGGGATCTTGCGTGGCGAGCGTGTGCTTGATCGTCTCGATCTGGTTGTCGATGGTCCTGACTGTGTCGGCGCCGCCGATGATCGCATCATATAGCTGCACATAGACATCCGCCTGCTGCTGCCCGGCTTCCTCCGTCGCTGCCATGGCGGTGGCTGGCGCAAGGCCTGCTGTCGCCATGGCGAGAAGTGCCGGGGTAAGGAAATGGGCGAAGGCTCTGCCAGTGCGGATGCGTGTCATGCCGGGATGATTAGAGCGCGCAAATGAAAAGACAATTGCGCATGCTTGCGTAGCCGCTGCCGTGCGTGCACTCATGGCCCATGGCATCGCTCCTGCCCCATCGCCGCGCGCTTCTGGCCACGCTTGCCGTGCTGGCGCTTGTCCTCGCGATCCTGCTGGCGATGCACCGCCCGGCGATGTGCGATTGCGGCACGATCAAGCTGTGGCACGGGGTGGTCCAGTCTTCCGAGAACAGCCAGCATATTACCGACTGGTATTCCCCCAGCCATCTGATCCACGGCCTGCTGTTCTACTTCTTCGCGTATCTCATTTTTGCCGCCTACCGGCGGTTGGCCGGTGCCGCGCGAGGGGACGGCTTTGCCGACCCCGGCCAACGCACCAGATGGGCCCTGCCCATCGCCGTGGCGTTCGAAGGCTTCTGGGAAGTGCTGGAAAACACCCCCTTCATCATCAACCGCTACCGCGAAGTCACGGTAAGCTGGGGCTATGTGGGGGACAGCATCGTCAATTCCATGTCCGATATTGGCTGGATGATCGTGGGCTTCCTGCTCGCCAGCCGTCTGCCGGCGTGGGCCAGCGTGGTGCTGGGCGTGGCGCTGGAATTGTTCACCCTGGCAATGATCCGCGACAATCTGACGCTGAACGTGCTGATGCTGCTCTGGCCGGTGGATGCCATTGTCCAGTGGCAGGCGGGCTAACTTTCGGAAGCCCGAAACCCGCGGAAATCCTGTGCTGGACAGCGCCCCGGTGCGGCTTTACTCATTTGCACAAACACGCCCTCTCAAGAGGAGACGCATGAGGATGCCCGTATCATTCGACCCCACCGCGTGGAGCGCCGCGCTATTGGGCCTGTTCGCCGCTTTCGCCGCCATCGGCGCGCTGCGCCAGCCCGGTATCTGGCGCACCATGATCAACGAAATCGACAAATCCCCCGCGCTCCAGCTGCTGAGCGGGGCGGTGGAGCTGACTTTCGGCGCGCTGATCTATCTCGTCAATCCGTGGGATTCGGGCGATATCGTCACTTGCGTGATGAAGGGTATCGGCGGGCTGATGATGATCGAGGCATTGGCCGTGGCCGGCTTTTCCGATCTCTATTTCCACCTCTGGCTCAAGAACCTCGGTGCCATGCACCGGGCATGGGCCGTGGTGACACTGCTGGCCGGGCTGACACTGGCGGTATCGGGCTTCATGCGGTTTACGTGAGGGCTCGCAAAACCCTCTCCCGTTGACGGGAGAGGGATGAAAGTCAGCATATCCGCTAAGGCTTCAGCGTCTTCTCTCGTTGCGGATAGACGTCATAGGTCTTGCCGCGCACGGTGATCGTCTCGCCCTTGAAGGCGCGCAGCTTGCCGTCGCGGGCGCGGTGGCCGGTGACGGTGGCCGTATCGCCCGCCTTCGCCGCATCCGGGCCGAAGCCCGAACCCTGCGCCACTATGGGCGGGGAAAGGTCTACTTCCCACACTCCATCGCTGGCGCGCAATTGCAGGTGCATGTGCGGATTGCCGAAGCTGATCGACTGGATGGTGCCGGACAGGCGGCTCTCCTTCTCCTCGGTCCAGCCCCAGCCGTGATGGGCGGCGGCCGCGGCGGGCAGGGCCAGCGCCACTGCTGCGGCCAGCAAATGCCTTGCGGAAACGCTCATGGCGTGTCTCCTCTTTCGCTTCTCCCGTGAATCGAAAGATAACATGCCCGCCACCGCCTGTCGCGCTTGCGGGCACAGGCCGCGCTTCTAGTGCACGCCTGCCCGGGCGCGCGCCTGTGCGACTTCGGGGAAGCGTTCCTGCACCCAATGGAACAGCGGCGTAAGCGCATGTTCCAGCGAGATGCCGAGCGGGGTCAGCGAATATTCGACATGCGGGGGCACCGTGCCGAAATCCTTGCGCAGGATCAGCCCGTTCACTTCCAGCGCGCGCAAGGTCTGGGTGAGCATCTTCTGGCTGATGCCCTGCACCCGGCGCTTCAGCTCGCCATTGCGATGCGCGCCCTGTGCGATCACCAGCATCACCAGCAGGCTCCAGCGATCCCCGATCAGGTCCAGCAGCTCGCGCGAAGGGCAGCCGGCATCGCAGGGATCGATCTTTCCTATCCAGTCGGGAACATTCATTTTGGCAGGCACTCCAAAGTGCGTACTACACTTTTGGTGCCTATACCCTCATCTGCCGTTACGCAAGCCGATCCGGGCTTCGCAGCGAATGGAAGGATCAGGATATGGTACAGGTTGCGATCGTCTATCACTCGGGTTTCGGACACACTGCCGTGCTCGCAGAGGAAGCCGCGCGCGGCGTCGAGCAAAGCGGGGCGTGGGCGCTGCTGCTGCCGGTCGAGAACGGCCAGACGGATTTTGCGGAGATGTTCGGCCGGATCGCATCGGCCGATGCGGTGATCTTCGGCACGCCCACTTACATGGGCACCGTCTCCGCCCCGATGAAGGCCTTCATGGATGCCAGCGCGCGCCCCTATTTCACCAAGGAGTGGAAGGACAAGCTGGCGGCGGCCTTCACCGTTTCCGGCTCCCCCTCGGGCGACAAGCTCAACACGCTGACCACGCTGGCGATCTATGCCGCGCAGCATGGCATGGTGTGGATCGGCACCGGGCAGAACCCCGGCAATAATGACGATCATTCCGCCGCCACCGATGCTGAGAACCGGCTAGGCAGCTATATCGGCGCCATGGCGCAGGCCGCGAATGATTCTGCCGAGGTCACGCCCGGGGCGGGGGATCGCGCCACGGCCCGCTCGCTCGGCGTACGGGTTGCCCGGGCTGCCGCGCGCTGGCAGGCGGGTGCGGATGTGCCCTTGCAGGTAGCGGTGCTAGCGGGCTAATAGGGGCCATCCCCGGGGAGCCATGCCGGACCGCTTGCGGACCATTGGCTGAGAGGTGGGCGTTGCGCCCCACGACCCGTCGAACCTGAACCCGTTAACACGGGCGGAGGGAGTGGAGGGCGTCCAGCCTCATGACAGGCCCGCCATCCGCTCTTCCGCCTGGCTGGAGAGACTGAATGGCCGATATCAATTCCCCCATCGAGATTGGCGTGACCACCGGCCCGATCCGGGGCAGCCGCAAGGTTCATGTCGGCCCGCTCAAGGTCGCCATGCGCGAGATCGATCTGGAGCCTTCCAGCGGCGAACCGCCGGTGCGGGTCTATGACACGTCCGGCCCCTATACCGATCCTGCCGTGCAGATCGACATCTCCAAGGGCCTCGCCCAGTTGCGCCGCCAGTGGCAGCTCGACCGGGGCGATGTGGAGGAATATTCCGCGCGCGAAGTGAAGCCGGAAGACAATGGCCAGCTCGGCCCGGACCGTTCGGGCGGCGTGCCCCCGTTCCCCAATGTCCACAAGCGCGTGCTGCGCGCGAAGCCGGGCGCGAACCTCAGCCAGATGCATTACGCCCGGCGCGGCATCATTACGCCCGAGATGGAATATGTGGCGGAGCGCGAGAATCTCGGCCGCGCGCGTCTCGCCGAATATGTGCGCGACGGGCAGGATTGGGGCGCTTCCATTCCTGATTACGTGACGCCGGAATTCGTGCGCGAGGAAGTGGCGCGCGGCCGGGCGATCATCCCCAGCAACGTCAACCACCCGGAATGCGAACCGATGGCCATCGGCCGCAATTTCCTGGTGAAGATCAACGCCAATATCGGCAACAGCGCCGTGGCCTCCGACGTGGCGAACGAGGTCGACAAGATGGTCTGGTCGATCCGCTGGGGCGCGGATACGGTGATGGACCTTTCCACCGGCCGCAACATTCACGACACGCGCGAATGGATCATCCGCAACAGCCCCGTGCCCATCGGCACCGTGCCGATCTATCAGGCGCTGGAAAAGGTCGGCGGCATTGCCGAGGAACTGACCTGGGAAATCTTCCGCGATACGCTGATCGAACAGGCCGAGCAGGGCGTGGATTATTTCACCATCCATGCCGGCGTGCGCCTGCCCTATATCCCGATGACGGCCAAGCGCGTGACCGGCATCGTCAGCCGCGGCGGCAGCATCATGGCCAAATGGTGCCTCTCCCACCACAAGGAGAGCTTCCTTTACGAACATTTCGACGAGATCACCGAAATCTGCAAAGCCTATGACATCGCCTATTCGCTGGGCGACGGGCTGCGCCCCGGCAGCATCGCCGATGCGAATGACGAAGCGCAATTCTCCGAACTCTACACGCTGGGCGAACTGACCAAGCGCGCCTGGGATCAGGACGTGCAGGTGATGATCGAAGGCCCCGGCCATGTGCCGATGCACAAGATCAAGGAGAATATGGACAAGCAGCTGGCCGCCTGCGGCGAAGCTCCGTTCTACACGCTCGGGCCCTTGGTCACCGACATCGCGCCGGGTTACGATCACATCACTAGCGGCATCGGTGCGGCGATGATCGGGTGGTATGGCACGGCGATGCTCTGCTACGTCACGCCCAAGGAGCATCTCGGCCTGCCGGATCGCGACGATGTGAAGGTCGGCGTGGTCACCTACAAGCTGGCGGCCCATGCGGCGGACCTTGCCAAGGGCCACCCGGCCGCCAAGGTGCGCGACGATGCGCTGAGCCGCGCGCGCTTCGAATTCCGCTGGCGCGACCAGTTCAACCTCAGTCTCGATCCCGATACGGCCGAGCAATATCACGACCAGACGCTGCCGGCCGAAGGCGCCAAGACGGCGCATTTCTGCTCCATGTGCGGGCCGAAATTCTGTTCGATGAAGATTACGCAGGAAGTGCGCGACTTTGCGGCGAAGCAGAATGCCTCGGTCGAAACCTTCGTTGCCGCCGAAGAGGCCGAGAAGGGCATGCAGCAGATGAGCGAGAAATATCGCGAGATCGGCAGCGAGCTGTATATCGGCGCGGGCGGCCGCGAACACGATTGAGCATACCCGGTTCAGGGGATGGTGACCGCGCCCTTTCCGCGGCATGGTCGCGGCCACCATCTTTGGGGAAAGCAGCACATCCATGAGCCGCATGATCAGCTTCCTCGGTGCGGTGGCGCTTGTGCTCGCCGTCGGTGCCCAGCCCGCCGCGGCGCAGGGGGAAAGCTTCTACATCCAGCAGTATAATTTCGCGGCGAGGGACCTCAACCGGCAATTGAGCGAGATCCAGGACCTGCGCAGCCGGATGCAGGGAGAGCGGGATTTCACGGTGGGCTGCAACCTGCTCAGCAGCGTGATCTACCACCTGGAAGAATCCCAGCGCATCCTGAAGAACATGCTCGAATATCTGGACCAGCTGGGCGATGTGGACGCCTACAATTCCTCTGTCACGGATTACAACAATATGGTCGAGGATCTGAACTCCTCGCGTGACGATTACGCCCGGCTCTGCGCGAACCGATAGGGTAAGGCGCGCGCCGGCCTACACCGTAACGGACGCCGGTTCCTTCGTGCCGATCGCGCGAAGCGCGCGCTTCATCCGGGCCGAGAGCGGGCGTTCGAAATAATAGGTGATCGCATGCGCCAGCAGCAGGGCGCCCGCCAGGGTGGCCAGCGTAGCAGCCCATGGCCCCCAGCCTTGCGCCTGCAGCCAGTCCAATGCGGCAAAGCCCAGCATCTGGTGGACCAGATAGAGCGCATAGGAAATACTGCCGAGCCACAGCAGCGGCCGCGCCGCGCGCGGCGCCTCCAGGCGGGGCAGGCAGGCCGCGCTCATCAGCACTGCGATGATCCCGCCCGCGACAAGGCCGGTCATATCGTCATACAGCATCTGCACCAGCGGCGTGACGGCCACCGCGCTCCACTGCAGCCATGACGATCCGCGTGTGCGCAGCAGATAGAGCGCCAGCCCGCAGCCGAACAGATGGCTATATTGGTTGGCCATCAGCAGCAGGTGCAGCGGATGCGGAATATGGCGCGCGGCAAAGTGGAACAGCACCGCCCCCGCGATCATGTAGAACGGCAGAACGGCCGCAAAGCGCTGCAGCCTCAGCCCGAACACTGCGAACATGAAGGCATAGAAGCCCAGTTCATAGCTCAGGCTCCAGTAGACCCCGTCGATCGGGGGCACTTTCACGAAGTCCTGCAGCATGGTCAGATTGACGAGGAATTCGCCGAAACCGATCGCATAGGGATAGGGCTGGAACGCGGTGAGAATGCCGAAGGTCAGCAGGCAGGCCAGCCAATATGCGGGATAGAGCCGCGCCAGCCGCGAAATCACGAATTGCCGCACGCTCGAGCGTTCCAGCGTCATCAGGATCACGAAACCCGAAACGACGAAGAACAGGTGCACGCCGTAAAACCCATAGGTGAACTTCACCGGGATCGTCGCCGCATCCGGAACGAAGCGCGGCAGGATGACGCTGTAATGGAACAGCACCACCGCCAGCGCCGCAAGGCCGCGCGCGATATCGAGCATGTCGATACGATGCGCCGCAGCTTTATTCTCGGAAGGTGCCACGGGGGGCGTCATCGAAGGCGTCTTTCGGTCGGATTGGAGGCGCATGCCCTAGATCGAAAAGGTATAAATTCCACTCTCAAGGCATGGGGATGCGTGGCATGTGGGGGCTGGATCGCCCCGCATTGTGCAGCGACCCTGCCTGCGTTATAACACCCGTATGAACACGGCACTCAAGATCACCCGGATCGGCAATTCCGCCGGGATTATCCTCCCCAAGGAAGTGCTGGCGCATCTGGGTGCCGGTGTGGGGGAGACGCTCTCGCTCGTTACCACGCCCGGCGGCATCGAACTGCGCACGGAAGAACCGGAGTTCGAGGCGCAGATGGCCGTCGCGCGCGAAGTGATGGCCCGCCGCAAGCGGGCGCTGCGCGAACTCGCCAGATAATCGTGGCCCGGCAATGGGTGTGGGTCGCCGTGGAAGTGGCGCTGGCGGCCCATGCGGAACAATTGGCCGAACATGGCGGGCCAGGCGGCGTGCGCGATGCCGGCCTGCTGGAAAGCGCCATGGCCCGCCCCCGCAATCTCGCCGAATATGGCGAGCCTGACGCTGCCGCACTCGCCGCCGCCTACGCCTGGGGCATCGCCCGCAATCACCCCTTCACGGATGGCAACAAGCGCACGGCGCTGGTGATCGCGGAAACCTTCCTGCAGCTGAACGGCCACACACTCACCGCCAGCGACGCCGAAACAGTGGTCGCGATCCTCGCGCTTGCGTCGGGCGAGCTGGGCGAGGATGAGCTGGCGGACTGGTTTCGGGGGTATGTGGGGTAGGGCTGATAGTGCATTAAAGCTTTTGGCTGGTCCTAAGCGTCCGCACCCACGCTGGCGGGAACCAGCTTCTCCACCAGCCGCTTGAGTTCGGCCGGGGTCGTGTGCCCCGCCACGATCTCGTGATAGCCGATGCCCGCCTTGCGCAGGGCCTCCTTCTTCACGGCGTCGCGTGCTGCGGCGCTGCCCTGATGGTGGCCGTTGCCCTGATATTCAAGCGCGTGGCGGGCGCGGCAGTGCTCGTCCATCAGTACGAAATCGACGCGTTTGGAGTTGATGCAGCGATAGGCATCGGCATCGTCGCAGGCGATGAATTCGCCGACCGAGACCTGCGCCATCACCTGCCATTGAGGATTCCGCGCGATAACGATCTTATCGAGCACGCGGAAAACAGTGCCTTCTGGCTTGTTCAGCAGTGGGCGGTTTCGGAAGTCGGCCTTCATCACCAGTTTTAGCTGATCGGCGGCGATGTCTTCCTTGCTCGGTTCGGCTCTTCCGATGGGGGCAGGCCTGCCGCCGCGCGGCTTGTTTGCATAGCGACGCTGCCAATAGGTGCGTTTGAGAGCGCGGTCCTGCGCAGAGAGGAATTTCTCCACCGCGATACCGATCGCCGCCCCCATCGCCAGCAGGGCGAGGAGCAGGATCGGCTGGTCAAGCAAGGCGTCGAGCGCTGCAAGCATTCGTGCAGCTTAGCCCGGTGCAATGAGCAAAGGGTAAAACGGGCACATAAGTGGAAGCGCTTAGGACATCGCGGTACGAACATACCCGTTCCCACCATCCCATCGCCCCGCCCTCCGCGTCTCTGCGTGAACACTTCGATTCCCGCCTTAATTGCGCCAGGTGGCCAGCGGTCCCGGGTCAGGCCCGGGACGACGCAGGAATCCGGCCCGGCGCGCAACCGGCTTCCCCTCCTTTTCAAAGGAGGGGATTGAGGGGTGGTTGCGATGCGGCAGCATCGCCCTTCGGGCTTGAACGCTGCGCCTTCACCACCCCCAAACCCCCTCCTCTGAAGAGGAGGGGGCTCAAGCCTCGCCCCCACCCAAAAACCATTTTCCTACAGGCCCCCATCTGTGGCTTATCCTGCCGGATGACCCGCAGAACCAAGCAAACGCTCCGCCCGCGCCGCTATGTGCCGGCTTTCGTTCCCGTTCCGCTGCGCGCCCGGGCTGACGGGTGGACCGCGCGCAGGCAGGCGGTGTTTCTGGGGTATCTGGCGGAGACAGGCTCGGTTGCCGAAGCGGCACGGCGGGTGGGCATGGCGCGGGAGACGGCCTATCGCCTGCGCACCCGCCTGGGGGCGGAGAGTTTTGCGGCGGCGTGGGATGTGGCGCTCGGCAAGGGGAAGGGTGACACACACCGTTCGCGGAAAGTCACGGGTTACGAGCTGGAACAGCGCGCTTTCGCAGGTGCGCTCAAGCCGATGCTCTATGGTGGGCGCTTCACCGGAATCGCGCGGAAAACCGATACTACCGCCCTGTTGCGACTGGTCGCCCGGCCGCATCTGGCGTTTGCGGGAAGGGGCGATGGGGCGGGCGGAAAGTCACAGCTTTCGCGGGCCGTTTCGTGTCACTCTTCCGGGGCGGGGCAGGGCGCGCCAAATTCCTGTCCCTCGGCGCGATCCGGTTCTATGCGGCAGGCTGACACACAGGAGCGATAATGGCCGATCTCTATCTCAAGGCGCTGGAATCCGAACGCAAGGCGCTATGGGCCACCTGCCGCCTCAAGGGGCTGGCCAAGGGCACGCCCGAGCGGTTGCGCATTGCCGCGCTGGATGAGCAGATCGCCGCGCATAAGGCCCGCAAGCAGACCTGAATTCCGGGCTGGCCAGTGACAGGGTTTGGAGTCATGGCGGGGTGGATGCTCGGATGAAGGAGATCTTCGATGAGGCTTAAGGTAATCGCGCCCGTTCTTCTGCTCACTCTCGCCAGTTGCGCCAGCGTTCCGCAAGGGGCCGTGGCCGAAGCCCCGATCGCTGAGGCCCCGATCGACGAGGGGGCGGCGATGAGCCGTTCCATCGCCGTGGCGCAGAGCTTCCAGGGCAAATTGCAGGCCCAGCTGGCCGCCGCCATGCAGGCAGGCGGGCCGGTTCAGGCCATCGGCGTGTGCAAGGATGCCGCGCCGAAGATCGCGGCCGAGGAATCCGCCGCCAGCGGCGCGCAGGTCAGCCGCGTGGCGGAACGCAGCCGCAATCCGGCAGGCGGCCTGACCGAGGAACTGCGGCCCCATTATGCGAAGCTCGCCGAAGCCCCGCTGGTGGACGGCGCGCCCGCCACCGCCATCTGGCGCAGCGGCAAGGGGGATGCGGCGCGGGTGAATGTGCTGCGCGCCATTCCGATGCAGGAAAAACCCTGCGCAACCTGCCACGGCACCAATATCAGCCCGGACGTGGCCGAGCTGCTCCACGCGCTTTACCCGTCCGACCGGGCGACCGGCTTCAAGCCCGGCGAAATGCGCGGGGCGATGCTGGTGAGCTGGCCGGCGAGCGCCTTCGAGGTGAAATGATGCGTTCCGCTGCTGCTGCCGCTGCCGTTCTCTGCCTGCTCGCCGCGTGCCATTCCGGGCAGGGCGGGCATATCCCGGGCAATGCCGAGGACAATACGCCCTTCCACGAGATCGGGGAGAAGAAAGTGCTGCGCTTTGCCGGCACCGAACCCTTCTGGGGCGGGCAGGTGCAGGGCAGCGCGCTGACCTATACCACGCCGGAAAAACCCGAAGGCATTGCGGTGGCGGTGAAGCGCTTTGCCGGGCGGGGCGGTATATCGTTCAGCGGCACGCTGGATGGCGCGCCCTTCGACCTGGCGATATCGCAGGCCCCCTGCAGCGACAGCATGAGCGACCGGGTTTACCCCTTCACTGCGCTGCTGAGCGTGAAGGGCGAAACCCGCCACGGCTGCGCCTGGTCGGCCGAGCATCCCTTTACGGGGTCGGCCGCGCCCTAGGCATAGGAGGTCAGCGCTTCTTCACGAACTCCGCGCGCAGCACCAGGCCCTTGATGCCGGGATAGCGGCAGTCGATCTCCTGCGGATCGCCGGTGAGGCGGATCGACTTGATCAGCGTGCCCTGCTTCAGCGTCTGCCCGGCGCCCTTGACTTCCAGATCCTTGATCAGGGTCACCTGATCGCCATCGGCCAGCAGATTGCCCACCGCATCGCGCACTTCCACCTGATCGGCGGCGGCGCGCTTGGCGGCCAGTTCGGAAGCCGGCATCCATTCGCCGCTTTCCTCGTCATAGACATAGTCTTCGTCGTCACCGGCCATGGCCTGCTCCCTGTGGGGTTACGGAATGTGGGATTGCCAAGGGCCATGGCAGGCAGCGCCGGAATTGGCCAGCCCGATCTTGCGGCAGGCAGCGGCGCGGTCTTGCCCTTGGGTTCAAGTTTCGTCATCATGCGGACAAAATCAATAATGGGAGAGGAATTGCCATGCGTCTGAAGTCCGTACTGCTCGTTCCGCTTGCTGTTCTGGTCGCCGGGCCGCCACTGGCCGCGCAAAAGGAAGTGTCCGGGCAGAAGGACGTGGCCATGGCCCAGGAATATAATTTCTCGGTCGCCGAGGTGAAAAAAGAGAGCGAGCTGATCACGGCGATCGACAAGAAGATCAGCCAGACGACCGACCTCAAGGAAGGCTGCGGGTTGCTGGCCGAGAAGCTGGACCATCTGCAGAAGTCCGATGCCCTGCTCGACCGGATGATCTATGCCGGCAAGGAGCTCAAGCGCCGCAAGGAAACCGAAGCCGCGCAGAAGCAGCAAACGGCGGTGAAGCAGAGCATCGAGATCGTCAAAGGCGATGACGAGCGGCTCTGCTCCGTATTGCGCTCCAATTGATCGGGTTGCGGGCGGCGCGCCCGGCACCTGCGAAAACCCTGTCGGAGGACTAACGATTTGGCCGCCCAGCCCAGCCTCTATATCCCGCATGGCGGCGGGCCCTGTTTCTTCATGCCGGACCCGCACGGGATCTGGCGCGGGATGGAAGCCTATCTGAAAGGTCTGGCCGCCAGCCTGCCCGAACGGCCGAAGGCGATCCTGATCATCTCGGGCCATTGGGAAGAACAGGGCTTCGCCTTCACCGGGGCCACCGCGCCCGATCTGGTGTTCGATTATTACGGCTTCCCGCCTGAGACCTACAAGCTCACCTGGCCCGCACCCGGCGCGCCCTGGCTGGCCGAAAGGGGTGCGGAACTGCTGCGCGCGGCGGGGCTTCCGGCGGGCATCCACCCCACGCGCGGGTTCGACCATGGGGTGTTCGTGCCCATGAAGGTCGCCTTTCCCGATGCGGACATTCCCTGCGTGCAGATGTCGCTGACCGCCGGGCTCGATCCCGCGCTGCATCTGGCGGCGGGCGAGGCGCTGGCGCCCTTGCGGGACGAGGGCGTGCTGGTGATCGGTTCGGGCATGAGCTTCCACAATATGCGCGCCTATGGCGATCCCCGCTCCGAAGCGCCTTCGCGCGAGTTCGACAATTGGCTGGAACAGGCGGCGGAGGCCGATGCCGATGAACGGGCCGAATTGCTGTCCGGCTGGCAGGCCGCGCCCTTCGCCCGCTTCTGCCACCCGCGCGAGGAGCATCTGATCCCCCTGATGGTAGCGGCAGGCGCTTCCCCGGAACCGGGCATGCGCGATTATGGCGAAGTGGTGCTGGCCGGCGCAGTGAGCGCCTTCCGCTTCGGCTGAGGGGCTGACCGGGCGGGGGAAATCGCAGGCAGGCTCTTGTCCAGCCGGGCTTGTGCCGCCAAAGGGCAACCCATTCCGCCAGATATGAAAGGACTTCTCATGGCAGCCAGCGCAGGACATTCGGGCCTTGCCATCGCCCGCCTTGCCGCGCCCGGCCTGATCGGGCGGGACGGTTTCCGCCTGAAGTCCGCCGCCTTTGGCGATGGCGAGGAACTGGACCCCAGCTTCACCGCGGATGAAGACGATTCCGTCGCCCCGCCGCTGGAATGGACCGCTCCGCCCGCAGGCACGGCGGAACTGGTGCTGGTGGTGGAAGATCCCGACGCCACGGGCAAGGAGCCGGCCTGCCACTGGATCGTTTGGGGCCTCGCCCCGCAAAAGGGCCAGCTGCTCGAAGGCGAAACCCCGCCGCGCGTGGGCAAGAATGCGCAGGGCAACAGCGAATGGATGCTCCCCCGCCTCGAAGCGGGCGACCGGCACCAATATGTCTTCCAGCTCTTCGCGCTCGACACTGCGCTCGAACTCAGCCCCGGCAGCAGCCGCAAGGTGCTGCTCGCGGCGATGGAAGGCCATGTGGTCGCCGCCAGCCTGCTCACCGCCTTTTACGAAGGGCAGGACGATGAGGATGAGGGCGAGTGGGACGACGTGGAAATCGACGCGATCGATTTCGACGGGAAGTGACCGGAACTCCTTTCGCATCCGCGAATTGTTCAAAATGATGAAGCGTGCCGGGCCTGCCCGTGCTATCGGCGCTGCCCATCTGAACAACAGCTCGCGGATTCGCCGCGCCTGAAACGGGGGCGGGGGCCGCGCGAGAGGAGAAGCGCAAAATGGCAACCATCGTCGGCGGCGTCGCTACGTCGCACACCCCTACCATCGCCTTCGCCAAGGATGGCGGCAAGCAGAACGATCCCGTCTGGCAGCCGATCTTCGAAGGCTATGAGCCGGTACAGGCATGGTTCCGCGAGAAGAAGCCCGATGTGCTGGTCTATATCTACAATGACCACATGACCTCCTTCTTCGACCATTACAGCCATTTCGCGCTGGGCGTGGGCGAGAGCTATTCGGCGGCGGACGAAGGCGGCGGCCCGCGCGATATCCCCGCGATCAAGGGCGATCCGAAGTTTGCCGAACATGTCGCCCGCGTGATGGTGGCCAATGAATTCGACCTGTCCTATTTCCAGGGCAAGGGGCTGGATCACGGCGCCTTCAGCCCGCTCTCCGTCATGGTCGATCACGACAAGGAAAATGGCTGGGCGGTGAAGCTGCTGCCGATCGTGTGCGGCGTGCTTACCGTGCCGCTGCCCAGCGCGCGCCGCTTCTACAAATTCGGCAAGAGCCTGCGCCAGGCGATCCTTTCCTATCCCGAAGACATCAAGGTGGCGATCGCCGGCACGGGCGGCCTGTCGCATCAGGTGCATGGCGAAGGCTGCGGCTTCAACGATCCCAAGTGGGATGCCGAATTCATGGAACGGCTCGAGAAGGACCCTGAAAGCCTGCTCGACCTGCCGATTGCCGAACTGGCCCGCCGTGGCGGCTGGGAAGGCGCGGAAGTGGTGATGTGGCTGATGATGCGCGGCGCGCTGGCGGCCGAAGTGGAAGTCACGCACAAGACCTACTTCCTGCCCTCCATGTGCCCCATCGCCACGATGATCCTGGAAGAGCGCAGCAGCGATAAGCCGGAGGAAAGCCCGGAAGAGACCATCGCCCGCGCCAATTGGGATTATGAAGGCGCCGAGGAGATGGAAGGCACCTATCCCTTCACCATCGAGCGCAGCGTCAAGGGCTTCCGCCTCAACCACTTCCTCCACTCGCTGACCGATCCCAAGGTCCGCAAGCTGTTCCGCGAAGATGAGGAAGCCGCCTATGAACAGGCTGGCCTGACCGAGGAAGAACGCCGCCTTGTGCGCGAGCGGGACTGGATCGGCATGATCCACCACGGCGTGATCTTCTTCATGCTCGAAAAGCTCGGCGCGGTGACCGGCATCGGCAATATCGACATCTATGCCGCGATGAAGGGCATGTCCGTCCCCGACTTCCAGAAGACCCGCAACGCCCAGATCAATTACGGCGTGGCCGGCAAGGAAGACTGACAAAGGCGCGGCCGGCACCGGGCGATTCGGTGCCGGCTGTGGTTGCTTTCCTGGTGTCTAGTGGCATGTTATTGCGTGATAATACTGAAGGGATACCCCCTAGGCCAAACCAGTTGTGTCGGAATTTTTTACAACTAGTTTCGCCGGGCGACGCAGCTGAGAGTCGGGACTGATCCGGGCTAGCCGGGACACCGGTAAAAAATGGATAGCCGGTGTTCTATCCGCCGTCGTCTCCCCAAAAGGGAGGCCACCCCGTGCCAATAATCAGAGCTGCGCGCTGGGTCGTGAAACAGGCAATGCGTTCTGCGCGCATTGCCCGCAGCGTGTAGGGTGTCCGGAATTAGCCCTACACGCCGCGTCACGGAGCTATTTCGCAAATATGAAGTTTTCACGCTTTGACCTTGCTCAAAGAGCATAGGCTTCCCTTGCCATAATTCCTCCCCACTATTTCAATCGGGAGTCGTGTGGCACAATGGCCGCCTTCCCGTGGAGAGGGAGAGCTTGCCATGGCCGAGATTGTCGGCGGTTTCGCCGTATCGCACACCCCCACTATCGCCTTCGCCCATGATGCGGGCAAGTTCGACGATCCGGTGTGGAAGCCGATCTTCGAAGGGTTCGAGCCGGTGAAGCAGTGGCTCGCCGAGAAGAAGCCCGACGTGATCCTGTATATCTACAACGATCACATGACCTCCTTCTGGATGCGCCATTACTCGCACTTCGCGCTTGGCATCGGCGAGGAATATGCGGCGGCCGACGAAGGCGGCGGCCCGCGCAACATCCCGCCGATCAAGGGCGATCCCGATCTGGCCCAGCACATCGCCTTCGGCATGGTGGCCGATGATTTCGACCTCTCCTACTGGCAGGGCATGGGGCTGGACCATGGGGCTTTTTCCCCGCTGTCCGTGCTGCTGCCCTATGATGACGAAAACGGCTGGCCGGTGAAGATCGTGCCGCTGCAATGCGGCGTGCTGGAACTGCCGATCCCGCGCGCAAGGCGCTTCTGGAACTTCGGCCGCTCGCTGCGCCGGGCGATCCAGTCCTATCCCAAGGATATCAAGGTCGCCATCGCGGGCACGGGCGGCCTGTCCCATCAGGTGCACGGCGAGCGCTGCGGCTTCAACAATGTCGAATGGGACATGGAATTCATGGACCGCCTGCACAAGGACCCGGAAAGCCTGATCGACATCCCGGTGGGCGAACTGGTGAAGCTGGGCGGCATGGAAGGCGCCGAAATCGTGATGTGGATGCTGATGCGCGGCGCGCTGGCCCCCAAGGTCAACAAGCTGCACCAGAGCTTCTTCCTGCCCTCCATGACCTCCATCGCCAGCATGATTTTCGAAGATGCGGAGGAGGATCCGCTGCCGGTGACGAAGGAAGAATATGCCGCGCGCATGATGGCAGACGTGGCGCCCGCGCTGGGCCTTGAAGGCACCTATCCCTTCACCGTGGGCGTCAGCGCCAGGGCGTGGCGGATCAACAATTTCCTCCACACCATTGTGGAGCCGGCCTTCCGCGAACGCTTCAAGACCGACTTCGAAGGGCTGGCGGACGAATACAAGCTGACCGATGAAGAGAAGCGGATGATCCGCGAGCTCGATTGGATCGGCATGATCCATTACGGCGTGATCTTCTTCAATCTGGAAAAGCTCGCCCCGGTGGTCGGCCTCGGCAATATCGACGTCTATGCCGCGATGAAGGGCATGAGCGTGCCGGACTTCCAGAAGACCCGGAATGCCGCGATCAATTACTCGGTGGAAGCGAACCCGAGCTGATTTCCAACCGGCTCTCCCCGGCCCCTCTTCCTTCGGGAGGAGGGGCTACCCGTGTCTGTGGAGGGCGCGGACCGCTGGAGGGCTGAACGGCTGACCGCTTTGGACAAGTGTTGCGCAGGGGACGAATGGCCGCAATGGGGTGGTTAGCTGCCATTCCGATTTGCTGCTCGTAGGCGCCGAGTGAAGCTTACTGTGGCCCCGATCCAAAGCAGAAGCATACCAGCGACGAAGGCCCCTCCGGCCAGGATTTCATAGCCAAAGTAGGCCAAGGGGACGGCCGACAGGATTCCAATTCCCATCAACGCTAAACCCAATCGCGATGCTCGATGTTTCATCGGCGACAACTTGAAGGCAGTAGCAACCTTTGACAAGGAGACGTCCGCTTTGTTGGCGTTTTCCGCCTGTCCGCTTCTAGAACCTGACGTGACCCCCAGCTTTCCCCCAGCTGGGATTAGAGCCGAGCCGCTTTGTTGCGCATGGGCGCGGTTGAAGCAATGGGCTGCGTAGCGGAGCCCGTAGGGCGTAGCGAAGCAGGCCATTGCTTATCCATTTTGGCGGCGAACGCCGCCGGGGTTTCGTAGCCAAGCGACGAGTGTGGTCTCTCCCGGTTGTAGTCATCCACCCAGGCCGCGATCTCGACACGGGCATGGGCTAGGCTAAGGAACAGCGTCTCGTTGAGAAGCTCATCGCGCATCCGACCGTTAAAGCTTTCAACGTAGCCGTTCTGCATCGGCCTTCCCGGTGCGATGTAATGCCACTCCACGCCGATCTCCCCGCACCACGCCAGCACGGCGTTGCTGGTGAGCTCCGTCCCATTGTCGCTGACAATCAGGCCGGGCTTGCCGCGTTGTGCGATCAGCTCTGTCAGTTCGCGCACGACACGGCGGCCCGAGATCGAGGTGTCCGGCACGGCTGCCAGGCACTCCCGGGTCACGTCATCGACCACGTTGAGCACGCGGAACCTGCGACCCGACGCCATCTGGTCATGCACGAAGTCGAGGCTCCAACGCTGGTTCGGCAGAGCCACGACCGGAGCCGGCGCCCTTGTGCCCACAGCACGTCGACGACTGCGTCGTCGCCTGACAGCCAGCCCTTCCTCACGATAGAGCCGCTGGGTCTTCTTGCGGTTGATCATCATGCCCTCCCGGCGCAGCAGGATATGCAGACGGCGATAGCCGAACCGGCGCCGCCGGTTGGCCAACTCGCGCAGCTTCTCGCGAAGTTCGGCATCATCGCCCCGCGTGGAACGGTAACGCACGCTCCCCCGATCGGCATCGATGACACGGCACGCCCGCCGCTCGCTCATCCCGTGGCAGGCTTGGAGATGAGCCACAGCTTCCCGCATGGCGGCGGGCGTCAGAACTTTTTTGTCAGAAGATCCTTCAGCGCCACGTTGTCCAGCATGGTATCGGCCAGCAGCCGCTTGAGCTTCGCGTTCTCGCTCTCAAGCTCCCTCAACCGTCGGGCTTCGGACACTTCCAGCCCGCCATACTTCGACTTCCAGTTGTAGATCGTCGCTTCGGATACACCGTGCCGCCGGGCAAGGTCGGCAGTCTTCGCGCCCGCCTCGGCCTCCTTCAGCACGCCAATGATCTGCTCTTCTGAAAACCTCGTTCGCTTCATCGTCTGTCCTTCCTTCAGGCCAGACTCTAGTCGCTCTTGGAGGAAAATCAGGGGGTCACGTCAAACCATCCCTAACCAGCGCTGGGGTCTGGAAAGTTGTGAGAAGCGGAAACTCACCTTTCAGGCTCAGAATGTGAGAGAATTTTCTTCGAAGACATGATCGGCTGGCACATTGGATGCCATCAAGCTGAGTGCACCTATGCAATCCCAAACCAGTCCAAAGCAAACAGGATCGCTGGAATTCCAATCCCCCAAATCAAAAACCCGGCCAGAATTCCACCAAATGCATCCTTACCCTTTTTCTTATACCCCAGCGCCAAAAGGGACAGCGCCAGAGGAATAGATAAAATTAAAACGGGACCAATTGCAGCAAAGCCAATCCAAGCTGAGTGACTCAACCCAATTTCGGAGCGGCCATCTTCCTCACTTTGCAGTGCTTCATGATTGTTTCGGACTTCCGACAGGACCGAAGAATCGACTTCTCTGGCTGATATTTCCCTACGTGCTGCCTCTATGACATCCGGTTCAAATCCATCCTCTGGCCTAGACTCCGCAATGGCGACCAAATTTTCCAGACGCTCACGCGCCATGCGCGTTTCCAGTCCATCCCCCATCGTCACCCCCTCCTCACCTCAGCATATCTTGCGACATTCACTCGCTAATTCGATTAGATCAATGACTGCCTTGTTATCATGTCCGGAACGGCAGCTTTCCGGCGGCTCAATCAGTTCGGCTGGGAAGGGGAGGAGCAAGGCTCACTGTCCCGGCGCCCATCCTTCCGGCGCCAGCGTAAACCCCGCAAACTCGAACCCCGGCACCACCACGCAGCTTACCAGCGAATAGCCTGCCGGTCCCACCGGCGGGGCTTCGGCGGCCTGCCATTCGCCCGGGGCGATCACGTGCTGCACGGAGTGGCCGGCGGCCACGTCATGCCCCAGAATGACGCTGGAAACCGGCCCGGCCTCGCCGGGGCTGAGCGACAGGCGCAGCGGATCGCCCGCGTGGAACAGCCAGATTTCGGCTGCATCCACCCTGTGCCAGTGCGAGCGCTGTCCGGCCTCCAGCAGGAAGTGGATTGCCGTGCCGCCCGCGCGGGTTCCGTCATCAGCGGGCGCACGCCAGGTTTCGCGGTACCAGCCGCCTTCGGGATGCGGGGTGAGGGCGAGGCGTTGGATGATGTGGCGGGCTTGGCTCATTTCGCTGGCCTATCATGCGCCGCCCGGGGCTCGCAATTCCGTGCCTGACCGCGCGGGCCGGGCAAAGCATTTTCCTACACGCCCCCGCTCCGCTATCGCCCCGATCCCCGCAATCGGGCGGGCGGCGAAGGTGCGGTAAAATCTCTCCATGCGTCACACGCGTAAAAATAGAGAAGATGACAAAAATATTGGCGTCCACCGGGCTTGCCCTTTTCCGCGCCGGGCGCTCAAATGCCGCATTGCAACAGGAGGCCCCATGGCAAGGTTCCGCATCGCTCTTCTCATGTCCGCGCTTGTGCTCTCCGCACCGCTGTCCGCCAAAAGCCCGGAGGAAACAGCCGCCGCAGCACTCGCCGCCGCGCCCGTATGGGACGGCCACAATGACGTCCCTGAGCAGCTGCGCGGCCGCTATGGCAATGTGATCGCCAATTTCGACTTTGCCGACACCAGCAAGGCCCCGGCGACGGATTGGAGCGGGGTGGGCATGCACACCGATCTGCCGCGCCTGCGCAAAGGCAAGGTGGGTGCGCAGTTCTGGTCGGTCTATGTCGATGCCGATCTGCCGCAGGCCGAAGCCGTGGTCGTCACGCTGGAGCAGATCGACGTGCTCAAGCGGCTGGTCGCGCGCTATCCGAACGATCTGATGCTGGCCACCAGTTCGGCTGATGTGGAAGCCGCGCTGAAGCAGGGCAAGATCGCCTCGCTGATGGGGATGGAGGGCGGCAGCTCGATCGACGGCAGCCTGGGCGTACTGCGCCAGATGTACGATCTGGGTGCGCGTTATCTGACGCTGACCCATTCGAAGACGCTGGCATGGGCGGACAGCGCCACGGACGAGCCGAAGCATGGCGGCCTTACCGATTTCGGCAAGGATGTGGTGCGCGAGATGCAGCGCATCGGCATGCTGGTGGACCTTAGCCATGTGAGCGAGGACACGATGTTCGACGCGCTCGACGTGGCGAAGGCCCCGGTGATCTTCAGCCATTCCGGCGCGCGCGGGGTGAACGGCCATGCGCGCAACGTGCCCGATGCGGTGCTGGCGCGGCTCAAGGCGAATGGCGGGATCGTGATGGTGGTCGGCCTGCCGAACTATCTGGGCGAAAAGCGCCGCCTGTGGGGTGCGGATCGCGCGGGCGAGGAGGCGCGGCTCAAGTCGCTATGGCTCGGCCAGCCGGCGAAGGTGAAGGGAGCCATCGAAGCCTGGGGAAAGGCGCACCCGGAACCCAAGGTCACCGTGGGCGACATGGCCGACCATGTGGACCATGTCCGCAAGATCGCCGGGATCGACCATATCGGCCTCGGCGGCGATTATGACGGGATGGACAGCGGCCCGGTGGGGATGGAAGACGTGACCGGCTATCCAGCGCTGTTCACCGAACTTGCCCGGCGCGGCTATTCGCAGGGAGATCTCGAAAAGATCGCCAGCCGCAACATGATGCGGGTGCTCAAGGCGGCCGAGGCCTATGCAGCGGCGCATCGGGGCGATCCGCCGATCGAATATAAGGTGGCGGAGTAACTCAGCCAGCGGTCAGCGCGGCGCTGACCCAGGCGATGGTCATCGCGATGATCGCCAGGGAGAGGCTGAAGAACAGGACATAACGCACGATATGCGGGGTGGACCCGCCGCGTGCCTCGTCGGTCTCGATCTGGATTTCGTCGCCGTTGCGTTGCATCGGACACTCCTCTTCCCGGCCCCGGGGTGCGGGGCTTCACCCGATCTACGGGCGGGAAGGCGGAGGGTTCCGGCGAACCCGCCAGGGCGGGCGCGTTACGGGCTCAGTCGCGCAGCAGCTCGTTGATCCCGGTCTTGCTGCGGGTCTGCGCGTCCACCGTCTTGACGATGACGGCGCAATAGAGGCTGGGGCCGGGCGTGCCGTCGGGCAGGGGCTTGCCGGGCATCGAGCCGGGCACGACCACGCTGTAGGGCGGCACCTTGCCGAAATGGACTTCGCCCGTGGCGCGATCCACGATCTTGGTGGAGGCACCGATATAGACGCCCATGGAAAGCACGGCGCCTTCGCCGATCACCACGCCTTCCACCACTTCGCTGCGCGCGCCGATGAAGCAATTGTCCTCGATCACCACCGGGCCGGCCTGCAGCGGTTCCAGCACGCCGCCGATGCCGACGCCGCCGGAGAGATGCACGTTCTTGCCGATCTGGGCGCAGCTGCCCACGGTGGCCCAGGTGTCCACCATCGTGCCTTCGCCGACATAGGCGCCGATGTTCACGAAGCTGGGCATCAGCACCACGCCCTTGCCGATGAAGCTGCCGCGCCGCGCGACCGCACCGGGCACCACGCGGAAGCCTGCATCGCGGAAGCGGTTCTCGCCCCAGCCGGCAAACTTGCTGGGCACCTTGTCGAAAGCCGGGGCGCCCGCAGCGCCGCCATCCACCACGACATTGTCATTGAGGCGGAAGGAAAGCAGCACGGCCTTCTTCAGCCACTGGTTGACCGTCCAGCCGCCCTTGCCGTCAGGCTCGGCCACGCGGGCCTTGCCGCTGTCGAGCAGTTCGAGCGCGGCCTCCACCACTTCGCGCACATCGGCGCTGGCGGGGGTCACGGTGTCGCGGGCTTCCCATGCGGCTTCGATCGCGGTTTCGAGCTGGGCGGACATGTCGGGGCGCTCCTGTAACTATTATCAACCGTCATCGGCCTTGCTGGCGATGAAGTGTTTTCTGGACCGGGCGAGCGCCTAACCCCTCGCTTGCCTCTGGGCAAGGCGCATTGCAGAAGCAGACGTCGGGTTTCGCCAAGCAACTTAACGGATAGACCGCTGCGGATAGAAGCGCGGTTGGCCGTATTTGCGCGGGATTTACCCGATCTTTACCCTGCAGGCGTGAACTGGGTGGGCGGTTCGGAAGTTTGTCAGGACTGGGGGCAAATATGAGGGTTATCCATTCGCTTCGCGTTTCGGTGGCTGCGGGAACGATCATGTTCTCGATGGCGCTGCTTTCGGCTTGTTCGGGCGGGGGAGTGAACAGCACGCCCACTCCTGCTCCGACACCTGCGCCCACTCCGGGACCGACGCCGACGCCTACCCCAACTCCCACGCCGGCGCCTACTCCAACACCGACCCCCACCCCTACACCGACACCGACGCCCACTCCGACACCAACTCCCACGCCCACCCCAACCCCCACACCGACGCCCACTCCGACGCCGACGCCCATCAGCTATGTGAGACCTCCTCAGCCGACCGACACGATCGGCTATAACGATGCGGAATATCGCAATTCCAACAGCGTCAGGTTCCATGGTGCGGCCACCGCATGGGTCGGCGGACATACAGGGCAGGGCGCGGTGATCGGGATCATCGATTCCGGAATATTCCAGTCCAATTCCGAATTCGCGGGACGCATTTCGCCGGACTCAACGGACATCATCTCCTCGCGCGGCGTGCTTGAGGGTGAAGGCGATCACGGTACGCTCGTGGCGATGGTCGCGGCGGCCGCCAATGACGGGCAGGGTACCGTCGGTATCGCCTATGATGCCACGATCCTCGCGATCCGAGCTGATACGCCAGGCACTTGCGCTACCGAATGCACCTTCGGCGATATCGCGGCGGCGATCGATTATGCGGTCGATCATGGCGCCAAGGTCGTCAATATCTCGCTGGGCGGCTCGGGCGCATCGTCGGCGGAAATCGCCGCGGTAAAGCGGGCCTCCGAAGCTGGCGTCGTCGTGGTCGTCGCGGCGGGCAACGACGGCGAGACCCGTCCGGATGCTTTCGCACGGGGACTTAGTGGCTCGGGGTTCGACAATGTAATCATTGCGGGCGCCGTCGATGGCACAGGTGTCATCGCCGATTTCAGCAATCAGGCATCCGGGCGTGAGCAATATTTCCTCTCGGCCCTGGGCGATAGGGTGACTGTCTATCTCAACGGTCCGCAATGGGCCGACGATCCAGGCTGCCCAAGCCCGAATTTCTGCTCCATCAGCGGCACAAGTTTCGCCGCACCGCAGATTGCCGGGGCCGTGGCTCTGATTGCCCAGGCATTCCCCAACATGACTGGGGCGGAGATCGTGGAACTGCTGTTTTCCACCGCGCAGGACGTAGGCACGCCTGGCGTGGACAAGACCTACGGGCACGGCATCCTCGACATTTACGAGGCGTTCCAGCCGCAGGGCACCACTTCGCTTGCAGGCAAGGGGCTTGCCGGCCTGCCGATGAACGACACTACTGCCGTTGGCTCGCCCGCTATGGGGGATGCGCTGTCGTCCATGTCGATCAACACCGTGCTGCTCGACAAATATGACCGCGCCTATAATTTCAACATCGGCCTTTCCATGCGCGGGGCAGCGCTGCCTTCGCGGCTTTACGAGGCGATCGGCGGAGAGACGCGGTTTCTGTCCTCAACCACCGATGCGATGTCGCTGGCCTATACGATCGACGCGTCGAACCCCGGCGCGGTGCGCGGTATGCCCAGCCAGCTGATGCTGACCACCGGCCAGGCCGAAACTGCTCGCGTGCTTGCCGCGCGGGTGGCGCTGCAGCTGGCGCCGGACACGCAATTTGGCTTCGCCTATGCGGAGCGGCCCGATGGGCTGGTGATGCAGTTGCAGGGGCAGGATCGCCCGGCCTTCCTCATCGCCCGCCCGGCCGGCAGCGACGATGGCACGGTGCATCGCGCGGGAATGTCGCTGGCGCTGCGCAAGCAGTTCGGGCGCTGGGGGCTGACCTTCGCGGGCGAAAGCGGCGAAGTGTTGAGCGGCAATACGCAATGGCTGGTCAGCGAGGCGGCGGGCAGCCGCACCGAAGACAAGATGCGCAGCTTCTCGCTCATGGCCGACCGGCGCTGGGGAGGGCTTCAGGCAGCGCTGGGGCTGGACTGGATGCAGGAAGACCGGACCGTTCTGGGCGGGCGCTTCCACGAAGCCTTCGGCGGAGGCGGGTCCAACACGCTGTTCGTCGATGCCAGCGCGGGCCTTCAGGTGGCGCCGGGCTGGAAGGTTTACGGTTCGCTCCGCAATGGCTGGACCTTCGCCGACCGCAGCAGCGTGATCGCCAGCGGATCGGTGATCTACAGCCGCGCATGGTCGGTCGACATGGAAAAGACGGGCCTGTTCTCCGGCGCGGACCGGATCGGGTTGCGCATCGCCCAACCGCTCCGGGTGGAAAGCGGCGGCCTGAACCTCAGCCTGCCCGTGGCCTATAGCTACGACACGGAAAGCGCCACTTTCGGCACCATTCCCCTCTCGCTGGCGCCCGACGGGCGGGAGATCATGGGCGAACTGGCCTGGCGCAGCCCGCTGTGGGGCGGCTCGGCCTCCGCCAGCATCTATTACCGACGCGAGCCGGGCCATTACGCGGCCATGCCCGACGATCAGGGCATGGCGCTGCGCTGGAGCGCGGGGTTCTAGGGGGATAAGGCCTCTAACCCGACACAAAACCATCCGGCGGCGAGCCCGGACGTAACGCCGTGGTGTAAACTCAAACCAATCGCGCGGCCGGCACGGCGTCAGGGGATGGCGCGTGCAGGGCGGGCGGAAGCATTTGCGAATGACCGGGCGCCAGTCCGCTGCGCCTTGGGTTCGACCCTGTTGTTCGACGATCGGCCGGGAAAGCTGCCGCGGGCTCGCGAGCGGCGTGTCATTCCCCCGCGAGTGATAGCCTCGCGCCACCGACGGTCCGTTTCCGCCCCGGTAGCCTGCCCGTCCTTGGGGGCAGGGATGCGGAGTGTGGAAGAGGGAGCCGCTCATCCGATCTGCCGCGTCTGAGCGCTGGAGGCGTGCCATTGGGATAACCGCCCAAGGGAGCCGCGCCCGCGCCGGCCGCGTTGTTCATGCGAACAAGAACAAGGGAGCAGTGCTGTCGACTTGGCCTTGCTCCGGATTGGTGCCTTGCGGGTTGCCAAAGTCCTGCAAGGCGGTGGACCACATAACCCAAATGGTTCATTATGTCAATATCAAATCGCCAAATACGCCCGCCTCACCTCACGTGTCACCCCGGACTTGTTCCGGGGTCCAGCTTCTTACCCGCAGAAAGCTGGATCCCGGAACAAGTCCGGGATGACGAAGGGGCCGGGTGACGATTGGGTGGGTAAAGGGCGGGGAACCGGGCCGCCTTGGCCCCTCAGGGCTCCCGCATCAATCCGCGCACGAAGTCGATCAGGCCGGTCTGGCGCATGCGCTTCAGGCGTTCGGCTTCCAGGATACCGCGCACTTTTTCGAAGCAGCCATCCACATTCTCGTTGATCACCACGTAATCATAGCCGTCCCAATGGCTGATTTCGCTGCGAGCGCGGGCCATGCGCCCCTGGATCACCTCTTCCGCATCGGTCCCGCGCGAGCGCAGGCGCTGTTCCAGCTCCTCGATGCTGGGGGGCAGCAGGAATACGCGGACCACGTCCACTTCCATGCGCTGATAAAGCTGCTGGGTGCCCTGCCAGTCGATATCGAACAGGAAATCCTGCCCGGCGCGCAGGCCCGCCTTGATCTGGGCCTTGGGCGTTCCGTAGCAATTGCCGAAGACTTCCGCCCATTCGAGGAATTCCTCCTCCTCCACCATCCGGTCGAAAGTGGCGCGGTCCACGAAGTGATAATCCTTCCCGTCCACTTCGCCGGGGCGCATCGGGCGGGTGGTGGCGGAAACCGACATGGAGATGCCGGAAACCTGCCCGAGAATCTTGCGCGCGATGGTGGTCTTCCCCGCGCCCGAGGGCGAGGAGAGGATGAACATCAAGCCGCGGCGATGCAGGGTTTCTTGGCTGGCCATGCGCGCTGTTGCCGCAAGCGGCGGGGTGGAATCAAGCCCGACCTGCCCAAAGGCAGGCGTTCAGCCGCGCTTTTCCTCCGACTTTTCGGTGTCGGCTTGCCCGCTGGCGGCCTGCTGCTCTGCGGCCCGCACGCGCTTGCGCCGGTCATACAGCGCCTTGGCCACCAGCCCGCCGCCCACCACCAGCGCGCCGGGGACGGAACGGGTGGCAAGCCGGGTGACGGCGGCAATGGCGATCGTGCTGGCAATGCCCTTGCCGGCCACGATCCCTTCAAGCTCGCTGGGGGAATAGCCGCCGATGCGCAATTTGCTGTCCAGCGAACGGCGGGCAATCTTCGCGCCCTGACGCATCGCCAGCCCCGCAAGGGCGGAGGCGGGTGATCTGCTGCCGGGTGCGTCTGCCATGATCCTGCCTTGTGCTGGCCGACCTGTGGGCCGGGTGGCTATTTCTTGCGGCCGAAATCCACGGTCACCACATTCGAGCCATCGTCGCTCGTCGCGGTGGGTTTGCCATCGCCATCGGGTGAGTCATTTTGCGCATCGTCATGCGGCTCGGGCTCCAGATCGCCGACGGCGGCCTGGAACTGCAGGCCGAAATCGACCGCCGGATCGACGAAGGCGGTGATCGCGGAGAAGGGAATCTCCAGCTTGGCCGGGACCTGATTGAAGCTGAGGCCCACGCCGAAGCCTTCTTCGTCCACATGCAGGTCCCAGAATTTGTTCTGGAGAACGATGGTCATCTCGTCCGGGAAGCGTTCGCGCAGATGCGCCGGGATCGAAACGCCGGGCGCCCCGGTCTTGAAGGTGATGTAGAAATGGTGGGTTCCCGGCAGATTTCCGCCGGTTGCCTGCACTTCTCCAAGCACGCGGCCCACCACTGCGCGCAGGGCTTCCTGCACGATTTCATCGTAAGGGATCAGGCTGTCGGGCGTATCGTCGCTCATGGGCGCACAAGTGGCGACGGCAATCGGCCCGGTCAAGCCGTTTCGAATGCCTCGCGGGTGATTGATTCCCTTGCCCACGGGCCTATAGGCGAGCCATGCGCACCGCCCGGATAGAACGCAACACCAAGGAAACCGAAATCCTCGTGGAGGTTAACCTCGACGGGACGGGGGCTTATGACGTCTCCACAGGCATCGGTTTCCTCGATCACATGATCGAACAGTTCAGCCGCCATTCGCTGATCGACGTGACGTTGAAGGTGAAGGGCGATCTGCATGTCGACCAGCATCACACCACCGAGGATTCGGCCCTCGCGCTCGGCCAGGCCATTGGCCAGGCGCTGGGCGACAAGGGCGGCATCGGCCGGTACGGCACCGCCTATTCCCCGATGGACGAAACGCTGGTGCGCGTGGCGCTGGATATTTCCGGCCGCCCCTATTTCGTGTGGCATGTGAAGTTCACGCAGGAAAAGCTGGGCGAGCTGGATACGGAACTGGTGGAACACTGGTTCCACTCCATCGCGCAGACGCTGGGCATCACCCTGCATATCGAGCTGCTCTACGGCCAGAACAATCACCACATCTGCGAGGCTACCTTCAAGGGCCTCGCCCGCGCGATGCGCGCGGCGGTGGAGATCGATCCGCGCAAGGGCGGGGCGATCCCTTCCACGAAGGGGCAGCTTGGTGGCTGAGCCTATCGCGCTGATCGATTACGGCGCCGGCAATCTCCACTCGGTGAAGAACGCGCTGCTCGCCGCCGGGGCGGAATCGGTGATGGTCACGGCGGACCCCGATCTGGTTCGCATGGCCAAGCGTATCGTCCTGCCGGGCGTCGGCTCCTATCGCGCCTGTTTCGAAGGGCTGACCTCCATCGAAGGGCTGGTGGACGCGATCGAGGATCGCGTGCTGGGCGATGGCGTGCCGTTCCTGGGCATTTGCGTGGGGATGCAACTGCTCGCCAGCCGGGGGCTGGAATTCGGCGAATGCCCCGGCCTTGGCTGGATCAAGGGCGAGGTCCGCCCGATCGAGCGCACCGATCCGGCGATCAAGATCCCGCATATGGGCTGGAACGACGTGATCCGCAGCGCGCATCACGACGGGTCGGAGCTGATTGAGCCGGGCGAGGCCTATTTCCTCCATTCCTATCATTTCGTGCCGGAAGACGGCCAGCATGTCGCCGCGATGACCGATCATGGCGGCGGGCTGGTGGCCGCCGTGGCGCGCGACAATCTGCTGGGGGTGCAGTTCCATCCCGAAAAGAGCCAGGCCTATGGCCTCGGCCTGCTGGGGCGTTTCCTGGAGTGGCAGCCGTGATCGTATTTCCCGCCATCGACCTCAAGGGCGGACAGGTGGTGCGCCTTGCCGAAGGCGATATGAACCGCGCCACCATCTATGGCGACAATCCCGCCGCGCAGGCGCTGATCTTCGCCGAAGCAGGCGCGCAGCATCTGCATGTGGTGGATCTCGATGGCAGCTTTGCGGGCCGGGCGGAAAACCGCGAGGCAGTGGAAGCCATTGTCGAGGCGTTTCCCGGCTATGTCCAGCTGGGCGGCGGCATCCGCAATTGCGAAGCGGTGGAAGGCTGGTTCGATCTGGGCGTCGCCCGCGTGGTGATGGGCTCGGCCGCGCTGAAAGACCCGGAATTCGTGAAGGACATGGCGCGCGAATTCCCCGGCGGGATCGTGGTGGCGGTGGATGCGCGTGACGGCATGGTCGCGACCGAAGGCTGGGCCGATGTGTCGGACGTGCCGGTGGTCGATCTCGCCCGCCGGTTCGAGGATGCGGGCGTCGCCAGCCTGCTGTTCACCGACATCGGCCGCGACGGCCTGCTCAAGGGCGTGAATATCGAGGCGACGGTGGATCTCGCGCGGCGCGTGGACATTCCCGTGATCGCCAGCGGCGGGGTCAAGGGGCTGGACGATATCCGCCTGCTGACGATCCATGCGGCTGACGGGATCGAGGGGGTGATTACCGGGCGCGCGCTGTATGAAGGGCGGCTCGATCTGGCGGCGGCGATCCAGATGGCGGGGCGCTGATGACGGGCATATTGCTTTCGATCGTCGGCCTTCTGATAGGCATATATTGTGCTGCGAAGCTCATTGCCGGATTGCGGACGGGCGTAATGGAGCCGGCTCTTCCACCAAGATTTCCGGTTCTGAAGTTTGGATATGGGACTGAGCCCATGTTCTTTGCGTTCGCGGCACTATGGAACGCGGCGGGTGCCGTTATGCTAATCGGCGTTTTGATCAAGAGATGGGTGCTCGCATGACCGTCCGGATTCGCGTCATCCCCTGTCTCGACGTAGCCGATGGCCGCGTGGTGAAGGGCGTCAATTTCGTCGATCTGAAGGATGCCGGCGATCCGGTGGAGCAGGCCCGCGCCTATGATGCGGCGGGCGCGGACGAATTGTGCTTCCTCGATATTTCCGCCACCCATGAAGGGCGCGGCACGCTGATCGATATCGTGCGCCGCACGGCGGAAGTGTGCTTCATGCCGCTGACCGTGGGCGGCGGGGTGCGCAGTGTGGAGGATGCGCGCGCGCTGCTGCTGGCGGGCGCCGACAAGGTGGCGGTCAATTCCGCCGCCGTCACGCGCCCCGAAGTGGTGAGCGAGATTGCCGAGCGCATGGGCAGCCAGTGCATCGTCGCCTCCGTCGATGCGCGCTGGAGCCACGATCACTGGGAAATCTTCACTCATGGCGGCCGCCGCGCGACCGGGATCGACGCAGTGGAACATGCGGTGAAGCTGGCCCAGATGGGCGCGGGCGAATTGCTGGTCACCTCGATGGATGGGGACGGCACTCAGAAGGGCTACGACCTCAAGCTCACCCGCACCATTGCCGATGCGGTTTCCGTGCCGGTGATCGCCAGCGGCGGCGTCGGCACGCTTGACCATCTGGTGGAAGGCGTGACCAAGGGCGGGGCGAGCGCGGTTCTGGCGGCCTCGATCTTCCATTTCGGCACTTATTCCATCGCCGATGCCCATGCGGCCCTGCGTGCTGCGGGATTGCCGGCGCGGGGCTGATTTACCCCGAAACTGTCGGTTCGGTTTACAAAGGCCTCTGCCGTGCGTCGTACGTTAACCAATAAATTGCGCTCTACAGGCGGATTGCCGGGCCATGGCACGCGCTTTGCGTTAAGATTTCCGATGAAACGGATTGCCGCCCGCCTGTTTTCGATGCTGCCCGCGCTTTGCGCTGCCGCGCCCGTGCTGGCCGGTGATGGAACGCCCGTGCCCGAAGGCTCGGCCCTCACGCTCTTCGCGCTGGGAATTATCGGCGTGATCGTCGGCTGGCGGGGCGGGATGCGGCCTAAGGATCGCGGAAAGCCCCGCAAGTAGGGCCCCGCGGGCGGCTACGCCCGTCAATGCCTTCTCCAAGGCCGCTCCCAAACGCTTGACCGGGCCGCGCGCCCTGTCCATGTCGCGTGGCCATGGACACGCTCACTCGCCTTGAACAGACCGTCGCCCAGCGCATGGGCGCCTCACCCGATGCCAGCTATGTCGCCAAGCTTCATGCGCGCGGCCTGCCCGTGATCGCGCGCAAGCTGGGCGAGGAAGCGGTGGAGACGGTGATCGCCGCCCTTTCCGGCAGCGAGGAGGAACTGGTGGGCGAAGCGGCGGACATGCTGTTCCACCTGATGGTGCTGCTCGCCGAAAAGCAGGTTCCGCTTGCCGCCGTGATGGCCGAGCTGGACCGGCGCGAGGGCACGTCCGGCCTTGTCGAAAAAGCCTCGCGGAGCGAATGATGCCGATCGACGCGACACTTCCCTATGACGAGCAGAACATTTTCGCGAAAATTCTGCGCGGGGAAATCCCCAACCGCACCGTCTATGAAGACGAATGGGCACTGGCATTTCACGATATCGCCCCGCAGGCGCCGGTTCACGTCCTGGTGATCCCCAAGGGCGCCTATGTGAACTGGGACGATTTTTCCGCCCGTGCCGGGGCGGAGGAGATCGCGGGCTTCGTGCGCGCGGTGGGCCATGTCGCGCGCGATCTGGGGCTGGTGCAGCCGGGCTATCGCCTGCTGTCCAATCTGGGCGCCCATGGCGGGCAGGAAGTTCCGCATCTGCATGTCCACCTGTTCGGCGGACAAGTCCTGGGGCCGATGCTGAGCCGCTGAGCGCGGGCCATCAACGGTTCATCCTGCAATGTAAAAAAGCCGTTCTTGCCGAGCGAGTCTGCAAGAGGCTAAGTCGGCGCAGGAGAGCATGGTGACGCAGATCGAACCCCATACCGGCCGCTTCGTGGGCCAGAGCGGCAAGGCGCGGCACCTGTTTGCGGTGCGCGTCTATTACGAGGATACCGACCTGTCCGGCGTGGTCTATCACGCCAATTACCTGCGCTGGTTCGAACGGGCGCGTTCGGACATTCTGCGCCTGCTGGGGATCGACCAGCGCGCGGCGCAGGAAACGGGTGAGGGATATTACGCCGTGGCGGACCTTTCGATCCGCTACGTCTCGCCCGCCCGGTTGGACGATGCCGTGTGGATCGAAAGCGCCGCGCTGGATGTCGGTGCCGCCAGTGTCACCATGCGCCAGCAGGCGTTCCGCGGCGACGAGCTTCTGGCGCAGGCGGATATCCGCATCGCCTTCATTTCTCCTCAAGGCCGCCCGCGCCGCCAGCCTGCTGCCTGGCGCGAGGCCTTTGCCACCATGACTGATTCAGAAGGAACCGCATGACCCAGCTTGCTTTCCTGGCCGCTTCCTCCGCGCCCAGCCGTCTCGATCCGATCCAGCTGTTCTTCGATGCCGATATCGTGGTGCAGGTGGTGATGGGCGGGCTGCTGCTTGCCAGCATGTGGGTGTGGACCATCATCGTTTCCTTCAGCCTGCGCATGGGCTCGGTGAAGCGCCGCTGCGAGGATTTCGAGGCCGAGTTCCTCAGCCTCGACAATCCTGAGGCGCTGCTGGGCGAACGCCGCCGCCAGCAGGTCCCTTCGGCCGCCATTGCGGCGGCGGGGCTGGCCGAATTCCGCAAATCCACCGCGCGCGGCGGGTTTGACCGCGAAGGCGTGCGCCAGCGCGTCGCCACGGCGATGGAAGGCCAGGTTGCCGAGGAATCGGATAGTCTCGCCGCCCGGCTCAATTTCCTTGCCACCACCGGTTCGGTGGGGCCCTTCGTGGGCCTGTTCGGCACCGTCTGGGGCATCATGAACAGCTTCTTCCAGATCGGGCAGCAGCAGAATTCCTCGCTCGCCGTGGTCGCTCCGGGTATTTCGGAAGCGCTCTTCGCCACGGCCATCGGCCTGTTTGCCGCCATTCCGGCGGTGATCGCCTATAACCGCTTCAGCAACCGGGTCGGCCTGTTCGAGGCCAGCCTGCAGCGCTTTGCCGACCGCTTCGGCGCGAAGCTGAGCCGCGATCTGGAGCGCATGTAATGGCGATGGGGCTTGCCTCTTCCTCCTCCGGACGGCGACGGCGCGGCCGGGGTCGCCGCGCGCCGATGGCGGAAATCAACGTCACCCCGCTGGTGGACGTGATGCTGGTGCTGCTGATCATCTTCATGGTCACCGCGCCGCTGCTCAACGCCGGTGTGCCGCTCGACCTGCCCGACAGCCGGGCTGACGCCCTTGCGCAGGAGCAGGACCAGATCACCATTTCCATCACCAGTGACGGCGCCGTCTATCTGGACGAGGCTCCGGTGGAAGCGGGCGGGTTGGCCGCCGCGCTCTCGGGCATTCCGCGCGATGCGGAAGGCAAGCCGCCGCTGGTCACCCTGCGCGCCGACCGCACGCTGAATTACGGCAGGGTGATGGAAGTGATGGGTGAGTTGAGCCATGCGGGCTTCGGTTCGATCTCGCTGGTCACCAACAGTTCAGTCGAGGCGCCATAGCGTTTCGGCATGATCGCACTCCCGCGCCTTCTTCCCCGCCTCCGCAGCGACGAACTTGTCGGGCTGGTCATCGCGATCGCGGCGCATCTTGCGCTGATCGTCGCGCTGACGGTGCACGCCCTGCGCACACCCGCGATCATCCCGCCGCCGCCCCGCGTAACGGTGAGCCTGGCCGAGGATGTGGGGCTGGTGAGCGAGGGCCAGCAGGTGGCGCAAGAGGCGCAGGCCGCGGTCGCGCCGACGCTGGCGGAAAATCCCGAGCCTGCACCGCAACCCGCTCCGCTGCCGGAACCGAAGCCTGAGCCGAAACCGAAGCCCAAGGCGGAGCCGAAGCCCCAACCCAAAGCCCAGCCGAAGCCGTCTCCCAAACCGACGCCGAAGCCGGTGGCAAAGCCGATAGAGAAACCGAAGCCCAAGCCCGAGACGCCCCGCGTCGCCACCCCCGCGCCACCGCGCGCAACGACGGCACCGCCCGCCAAGCGCCAGCTCACGCTGCCCACCCCGGCGACGAAGGCGGGCGGCGGCACCCGGCTGGGCGAGGATTTCCTGAAGGGCCAGGGCGCGAGCGAGGCCGAGGCGCTGGTGCCCGCTTCGCAGATCGGGGCTAGCGCCAGGGCTTCGCTCATTCAGGCGGTTGCCCGGCAGCTCAAGCCGAACTGGCGTTCGCCTTCGGGCGTGGATGTGGACAAGCTGCGGACCACGATCGAATGGGAACTCAATCCTAACGGCACGCTGAAAGGCGCACCGAAATTCGTGAGCCAGGACGGCCAGACCGATGCGAACAGGCCTCAGCAAGGGCCGCACCGGGAAGCAGCCATCCGCGCCATTCGGCAGGCCGCGCCCTTCGATCTGCCCGATCAATATTACAATGGCTGGAAAAAGCTTAGGTTCACCTTCGATTGGACGCTGAATTGATGAAACTGCTCAAAATCATCGCTCCGCTGGCGTTTGCCGTGTCACCGGCAGCAGTCTTCGCCCAGACGGTTTCCGCCGAACCGGCAACCGAGGTTCCGGTGGAGGAAGCTGACGAAGTGCTGGTCGGCACGGTGACCGGAGAGGGCGCGTGGCAGGATCTCGGCATCGCCATTCCGTCCTTCGCCACCAATGCCAATGTGCCCACTGCTGCCAATACGGAAGGCACCGCGGCACTGGGGCGCGAGCTAGCGCGGGTCATCACGGCGGACCTCAAGAATAACGGGTTGTTCCGCCCGGTGGGGCCGGACAGCCTGCCGCGCCCGGAATATGCGGAAATCACCGCGCCCAAATGGTCGGCCTGGCAGGCGCGCAGCGCGGAGATGCTGGTGCATGGCTATGTCCGCGCGGGCAGCGACGGGCGGCTGACCGTGGGCTGCTATCTCTACGACATCACCCTGAAGGACGAACTGGTGCGCGAAGGCTGGGTGGTTCCGCCCAGCGACTGGCGCCGCGCGGCGCATAAATGCGCGGACCTCGTCTATTCGCGCCTTTCGGGTGAAAGCCCGTTCTTCGACAGCAAGATCGCCTATATCGCGGAAACCGGCCCCAAGGATCGCCGGATCAAGCGGCTGGCGATCATGGATTCCGATGGCGCGAACCACCGCTTCATCACCAATGGCCAGGCCACTGCGCTGACCCCGCGCTACTCGCCGGATTACAAGCAGATCGTCTATCTCAGCTATCTGAACGGCAATCCCAGCATCTACATCTACGATATCGGCACGGGCAAGCAGCGCCTGGTGGCCCGCAACAACAACCCTACTTTCGCCCCGCGCTGGTCACCCGATGGCAAGTGGATCCTCTATTCCATGGCGGTGGGCGGCAATACCGACATCTATCGCATCCGCGCGGAAGGCGGGCAGAGCGAGCGGCTGACCGACAGCCCCGGCATCGATGTGGGCGGTTCCTATTCGCCCGACGGCAGCAGGATCGTGTTCGAAAGCGACCGGTCCGGCACGCAGCAGATCTATGTGATGAATGCCGACGGCACGAACCAGAAGCGCATTTCCTTCTTCGGCGGACGCGGCGCGACGCCGGAATGGAGCCCGCGCGGCGATCAGATCGCCTTCACCCATATCGTGGGCAATTTCCGCATCGCGGTGATGACCCCCGACGGCCGGAATGTCCGCCACCTGACCGACAGCTGGCAGGACGAGGCGCCCACATGGTCGCCCAATGGCCGAATTGTGCAATTCTTCCGCACCACCCGCAATTCGGGCGAAGGCTCGCTGTGGCAGGTGGACATTACCGGACGCAACGAACGCAGGCTGCCAACTCCCGTCGGCGCGTCCGACCCGGCATGGGGTCCCGTGCTGCCTTGAACGTGTTACATTAGGACTTCACCGGCTAGCATCTGGTTAGCCCCGTTTCGTAGGAGAAAAAGCATGCAACGTCTCGTTTCCGTCGCTGCCCTTGCTGGTGCGATTGCCCTCGCAGGTTGCAGCAAGAATACCGCGCCCGAACAGCTGCCCCCGCAGCCCGCCACGGTGGCCACGCCCGCCGAGACCCCGCGCCCCACGCCTACGCCGAGCGGCCCGATCCCGGGCAGCAATGCGGACTTCCTGGCGCAGATGCAGGGCCGCAACGTGATCTATTTCGATACCGACAAGTTCGATGTGGACGCCACCGATCAGGCCGCCCTGCGCACTCAGGCCGAATGGCTGCAGCGTTATCCGGCCAAGCGCGCCACCATCGAAGGCCATTGCGACGAGCGCGGCACGCGTGACTACAACATCGCCCTGGGCGAGCGCCGGGCCAATGCGGCCAAGAACTACCTCGTCAGCCTGGGCGTGGACGCATCGCGTCTTTCGACCGTCAGCTATGGCAAGGAACGTCCGGTGGCGCTGGGTTCGAATGAATCCGCCTGGGCCCAGAACCGCCGCGCCGCGACGATTACGATCGACTAATCGGCGAGGAAGGGCAGCTTCGGCAATTGCGGGAGCTGCGGCAAATTGGCGGGCGCTTCGATTTCGATCGGGGCGCCCGCAATGCTTTCCACCATCCCCTGCGCGCCGGGCACGCCACTTTGGCCCCCCAATGCGGAAGGGGTTGCAAACAGCACGAACGCCGTCATTGCAAAGACGGAGAAGGCTGCGGAAATGGCGAGTTGCTTGCTCACGGCGAAAGGGTAACTCCTCGCCTTGGCAGATAGTTCCCTATTTTTGTTTTGCAATGCAGCAATTGTCACAAACTGTCGCGCATCCGCCCATTGCATGGCAGGGGGGCGTGCCTATTATTGGCTGATGTTCAAGGAATTCACTCGATGAGCCGCGCGAAGAGAACGCTCGACTGGGGCTTTCCCCGCTGGCGCGGCTATGGCAGCTCGCGCGAGGCGGCGACTGTGCGCCTGTGCGACCGGCACGGCTGCACCGAGCCCGGCAATTGCCCCGCGCCCAAATCGCCCAACAGCCCGGACCGGTGGTATTTCTGCCAGCGCCACGCGGCGGAATATAATTCGAACTGGAATTATTTCGAAGGACTGGACGAAGAAGAGATCCAGGCCCGCACCCAGAGCGAGCAGCGCGCCAATTCCGGCTATGCGGAGGCATCGCATTATGGCTGGGGCGGTTCGGGCGATGGCAGCCGCAGCAGTGACGAGATGCGCGCGCTGGATGTGCTGGGGCTGGAATCCGATGCCGATTTCGAAACGGTGAAGAAGGCATGGCGCGCACGGGCCAAGGAAGTCCACCCGGACGTCCGCCCGGGCGACGAGGAGGCGGCAAAGACCTTCCAGGCTATCCAGGTCGCCTATGAAGTGCTCCGCCAGGCCGAGGAACGGCGGACCTGGAAGGGCTGATGCGGCGCTAGCCCACCAGCGCCGCCACGCTCCATACCGCCGCCACGATCAGCACCGCGCCCGATATGTCGAGCGCGATCCCTGCGCCCACCATGCGCGGCAGGCGGATGCGGCCGGTGGCCCAGGCGATGGCATTGGGGCCGGTGCCGGCGGGCAGCATGAAGCCCCAGCTTGCCGCCATGGCCGCAGGCACGGCGAGCAGGACCGGGTCCGCCCCCAGCGCCACGACAAGGCTGGCCACCACGGGAATGATCCCGCTGGCCGTGGCGACATTGCTGGCGAATTCGGTGATGATGATCACCATGGCCACCACCGCCAGCGCCACCACCACCAGCGGGACGGAGGAGAGCGGCAGCAGCGACTGGCCCAGCCAGTCCGCCAGGCCCGATGCGGTCATCCCCGCGGCCAGCGCCAGCCCGCCGCCGAACATCATGATCACGCCCCATGGCGCCCGGTCTGCCTCGCTCCACACCAGCATCGGGCGGCCGGTGCCGTCTGGGAGCAGGAACAGGCTGATGCCGGCGATCACGCCGATGGTTCCGTCGGTCAGCGATCCCTTGGGCAGCAGGCCCTCCAGCCAAGGCTGCGCCATCCAGGCAAGGAAGGCGAGGGCGATCACCGGGACGAGCCGCCTTTCCGGCACCGACCATTCGGGCGGGCAGGCGATGGCGCGGCGCGCGGCCGCTATGTCGAAGGGGTGGCGCGCGGTCTGCTGTACGCGAGAAATGATGAAGGCGGCCAGCGGAATGCCCAGCAGCACGATGGGCATTCCATAAAGGCTCCATTCGGCGAAGCTGATGTCCAGCCCGATGGATTTTTCCAGCAGGCCCACGGCAATCGCATTGGTGGGGCTGCCCACGATGGTGCCCAGCCCGCCGATGGAGGCGGCAAAGGCGATGCCCATCGGCAGCGCGCCCGAAAGCCCCTCGCGGTCATCGGCGGAGGCGCCGCCGCCATCGAGCACGGCCAGCGCCATGGGCATCATGATGAGCGCGGTGGAGGTGTTCGAGATCGCCATGGAAAGCACGGCGGCCGAGATCATGAAGGCCAGCAGCAATTGCGTGCTGCCGCCTTTGCCGCTCACCCGGCTGAGGATGGCCAGCGCCAGCCGCCGGTGCAGGCCGGTACGCTCGATGGCGAGGGCCAGGAACGCCCCGCCCAGGATCAGGAACAGGATCGGCGAATAATAGGCGGAGGCAGTGTCATTCGCATTCATCACGCCGGCAAAGGGCAGGACGACGAAGGGCAGCAGGGCCGTGGCGGTAAGCGGCACCGCTTCGGTCATCCACCACGCGGCCATCCAGATGGTCAGCCCCGCCACCGTCCATGCCTGCGGCGGCATTCCGGCGGGGGTGGGCAGGATCAGCGTGAGGAGAAAAGCGGCGAGGCCGGCCAGAAGGCCGACCTGTTTTGCCGATATGGCACGACCTTCAGCCAACTTCTGCCCCCATTACCCTTTTGAGCCATGACACTACCTTCGGCGCGCGCCATGGCAAGTATCCGCAGGAGCCGGGCAGGCAATGCGTGGGCTTCTCGAGGGTAAGGCGAATATTCATTCGTCGTCCCGGGCTTGACCCGGGACTGCTGGCCGCCTTGAATCAATCCGGCCCTGGACCCCAATGCCAGCGATCCCGGCTTTCGCCGGGATGACGAATGGGTGCTTGTTTCAACCTGATTCAGGGGTCATTTCTAAGGATCGTGTTGCCGGCCCTGAGGATAGACCTCCAAAAGCAAAAGGCGCGCCTTTCGGCACGCCCCTGCAAGGTTCTGCGATGGAGGCGCCGTTTACTTCGGCGACAGCACCATCAGCATCTGGCGACCTTCGAGTCGCGGATAGGCTTCGATCTTGGCGATTTCGGCCACATCGTCCTGCACCCGCTTGAGCAGGTTCATGCCCAGTTCCTGATGGCTCATTTCACGGCCACGGAAGCGCAGGGTGATCTTCACCTTGTCGCCTTCTTCAAGGAATTTGGTCACGTTGCGCATCTTCACGTCATAATCATGCGTGTCGATGTTGGGACGCATCTTGATCTCTTTGATGTCCTGCGTCTTCTGCGTCTTGCGCGCAGCATTGGCCTTCTTCTGCGCCTCGTAGCGGAATTTGCCGACATCGAGGAACTTGCAGACTGGCGGATCCGCATTGGGTGACACCTCGACCAGGTTCAGGCCGACTTCGGCCGCCTGTTCGATCGCCTCGCTTGTGTACATCACACCCAGATTCTCTCCGTTCTCGTCAATGACGCGAACCTTGTCGGACTGGATGAAATTGTCGAAGCGCGGCCCGCTTTTTACGGGGGGCGTCAGCATTCGCCGGGGGGGACGGGCTATTGTGCGGTCTCCTGTAATCGTTTTTGTCTGGTTTTCGAAGCGCGCGTCTTAATGGGATTCTCTCGCCAGCGAAAGGGGGCTGGTGAGTATTTCCAACCTATGCCGCGCGCCAGAGCGGGAATTGCAACAACCGGTCCTTCACGGGCACGATCGCATTCACGCTGCGGGCAGGTTGCATGGCTTCCAGAATGGCCGGATCGGCTGCATCCATCCCGCCCGTCAGCGCGCCGAAAGCGGGCAGGATCATCCTTCCCGCACCAGATGGGGAGAGGCCCGCCACGGCGCAAGGGCGACTGATCGAACGGCCACGCGCGGTGAGTTTGAACTTGGGGTGGAAATGGCCTGAAAGCTCCGCCCGGGTCTCCCCGGGAAGCGCCTGATGGCGCAGCATGATGCCGGAAACTTCCAGTTCCTCCACCAGCGCGCCGCCCAGTGCCCCTTCCAGCCGCGAATCATGGTTGCCGGTGATCCACACCCAGTCCACCGCGCGGGTCAGCGCATCCAGCATTCCCGCTGCATGCGGTTCCAGCCGCAGCGCGCCGCCATCGTCATGGAAATTGTCGCCCAGGCTGAACACCCGCCGCGCTCCGGTTGCGCGGATCGCCTCGGCCAGCCGGCCCAGCGTGTCCCGGCTGTCATAGGGCGGCAGCATCTGGCCGTAGCTTGCATAGAAGCTGGCCTTTTCCAGATGCAGATCCGCCACCAGCAGCGCCTGTTCGCGCGGCCAGTAAAGCGCTCGCCCGCCGACCAGCGCGAATTCCTCGCTCTCGAAGCCGAAGGCGGGTTGGAACGAAAGCGGAACCATGGCCATGCCTTGCCGTGAGGCGGCGGGTTTGGCAAGGGGAGTGTCTTGCCCGAATTGAACCCGCCCGCCCTGAGCCTGCCGAAGGGCAGTCTTTCTCTGGCGAAGAATGAAGCGCGGTCCTTCGACAAGCTCAGGACGAACGGATTTATATGATGACCGACTGGACCCCACAGACCGCCCAATCCCGCGAATGGTTCGAAAGCCTGCGCGATCGTATCTGCGCCGCCTTCGAGGCGATCGAGCGCGAGGCGGGCAGCGATGCCAGTTTCGAATATAAGCCGTGGGACCGTGAAACCTCGGACGGCTCCGAAGGGGGTGGCGGCGTGCAGGGGCTGATGAAGGGCAAGGTGTTCGAGAAGGTGGGCGTCAATGTCTCCACCGTCTCGGGCAATTTCGCCCCCGGCTTCGCCCAGACGATCAATGGCGCGAGTGAGGATAATCCCGGCTTCACTGCCACTGGCATCAGCCTGGTTGCCCATATGGCCAATCCGCATGTGCCGGCGGTGCATATGAACACGCGCTTCCTTACCACCAGCAAGGCGTGGTTCGGCGGCGGGGCGGACCTCAATCCGCCGATCCCCTATGAGGAAGATACCGAAGCCTTCCACGCGGCCTTCCGCGCGGCCTGCGCCGGGCATAACCCCACCTATTACGAGAAGTTCAAGAAGTGGGCGGACGATTACTTCTTCATCCCCCATCGCAATGTGGCGCGCGGCGTGGGCGGCATTTTCTACGATCACCTCGAATGCGCCGACCTGCCGGAGTGGGAGCGCAATTTCGCCTTCACCCGCGACGTGGGCGAGGCGTTTCTGGATGTGTTCCCGCGCATCGTGCGCAAGCGCATGGGCATGGAATTCAGCGAGGCGGAAAAGCAGGCCCAGCTCGAATGGCGCGGCCGCTATGTGGAATTCAACCTGGTCTATGACCGGGGCACTCTGTTCGGCCTCAGGACCGGCGGCAATATCGACGCCATCCTGATGAGCCTGCCCCCCGAAGTGAAGTGGAGCTGATTGCCATGCACCGTATCGACCTAGCCCAGGCCAATGCCATGATCGAAGCCGCGCTCGGCAAAGGCGCGGAACTGGCGCTCAAGCCGCTGACCGTGGTGGTGCTGGATGCCGGCGGCCATATGATCGCCTGCCAGCGTCAGGACGGCGCATCGAACATGCGGGTGAAGCTGGCCACCGGCAAGGCGGCAGGCGCGCTGGCGCTGGGCGTATCGAGCCGCACCATCGGCGATATGGCGCTGGAACGCCCGCACTTCATCGCCTCGGTCGATACGATGGCCGAGGGCGGCATGGTCCCGGCGGCGGGCGGCGTGATCGCTTGCGATGCGGCCGGAACGATCGTGGGCGCCATCGGCATCACCGGCGATACGTCGGATAATGACGAGGCCTGCGCGCTGGCGGGGATTGCGGCAGTGGGGTTGACGGCGAAGAATTGAGGGTGGCTACCGCCCAACATTCTAACCTCCGTTCATCCTGAGCCTGTCGAAGGACACGCGCAGGTCTGGCCGCTATTTGGGCAAGCGTTTCGCGCGTCCTTCGACAGGCTCAGGATGGGCGGGTGTCGTGCTTGTGGATGCGAAGGAAAGTTTCCAACCTCCCCAAAGCCTCATCCAGCACCGCATCCTGTTTCGCAAAGCACAGGCGCAGGAAGCCCTTTTCCTTGGCGTCGTGATAGAAGGCGGAGACGGGGATCGTCACCACGCCCGCCTCGCGGATCAGGCGTTCGGCCACCAGCTCGTCATCGGCGGGCAGGCCCGATGCGACGAGGTCTATCGTGACGAACCATGTGCCGCTGGAAGGCAGCACCTTATAGCCCGCCGCCTCCAGCTCCTCGACCAGCCGCTGGCGGCTCGCGCCATATTGGGCGCGGTGGGCTTCGTGCCATTGATGGGGCAGGGCCAGCCCTTCGGCCACGGCCCATTGCAGCGGCGTGGCCGTGGTGAAGGTCAGGAACTGGTGCTGCGCGGCAATGGCGCTGGCCAGCGTGGGCGAGGCAACGGCCCAGCCGATCTTCCAGCCGGTGAGGGAGAAGATCTTGCCTGCCGAGCCGATCTTGATCGCCCTGTTGCGCAGCGTCGGGATGGCGAGCGGTGAGACATGCGGCGTGCCGTCGAAGATCATGCCTTCCCACACTTCGTCGCACAGCAGGGTGAGATCGTGTTCCTCGCAGATTTCACCGAGTTGTTCGAGCTGTTCGCGCGGGACGATCGTGCCGGTGGGATTGTTGGGCGTGTTGAGCACGATGGCGCGTGTCTTGGGCCCGATGGACGCCCTTATGGTCTCTTTGTGCACACTCCAGAAGGGGGGCTCCAGGTTGACCAGTTTGACTGTTCCGCCCGCCCGCTCGATCAGCGGCAGATAGGCATCATAGCAGGGCTGCAGCAGGATCGCCTCGTCCCCCGGCTGGATCAGGGCGAGGATGCTGGCGGCCAGCGCCTCGGTCGCGCCGGAGGTGACCACCACTTCCTCTTCCGCGACTTCCAGCCCCTGTTCGCGCAGATAATAGTCGCAAACCGCGCGGCGCAGTTCGGCAAGGCCGCGCATGGGCGGATATTGGTTCGATTTCTCCACCAGCGCGCGCCGGGCCGCTTCCAGCAATTCGGGGGCATGTTCCCGGTCGGGAAAGCCTTGCCCCAGATTGATCGCGCCGGTTTCCCGCGCGAGGGCGGACATGCGTTCGAAGATGGTGGTAGTGGCTGCGTCGCTCATCGCCCCATATGTGAAGCGCCCGGCGGCGGCCCGCAAGCGGGGAGTATGGCGGGATTTGACGTGCGGGCCGATAGTGTTAAATGAAACCGGTTTTGCTCACCTTCCCGATCCTTGCGGAGAATCCGATGCGCGCTGCGCTCAAGCCGTTCCTGTTGTCGCTTTCGCTGTTTGCTGCCGCCTGCTCTGGTGGCGCGGACAAGCAGGCCGGCGAAGAACCAATCGTTTCCCCCATTCTCACCAGCGAGGATGCGAAGGACCCGGCGAGCTTCGCCCAGCCCGAAGTTGCGCGGGTGACGCATGTGGCGCTGGATCTGGCGCTGGACTTTGCAGCGAAGACAGTGAGCGGCACGGCCACGCTGGACATTCTGGCCAAGCCCGATGCCGATACTATCGTGCTGGATAGCAACGGGTTGAAGATATCCAAGATCACCGACGAGAGCGGGGCGGAGCTGCCCTTCACCGTGGGCGCCAGAGTGGAAGGCAAGGGCGCGCCGGTCAGCGTGAAGATCGGCAAGGCGCGCAAGATCGCCATCGCCTATTCCGCCGCGCCCGATGCGGAGGCGCTGCAATGGCTGGCGCCGCAACAGACGGCGGGCGGCAAGCAGCCCTATCTGCTCAGCCAAGGGCAGGCGACGCTCAATCGCAGCTGGATTCCCACGCAGGACAGCCCCGGCATCCGCCAGAGCTGGGACGCGCGGATTACCGCGCCCAAGCCGCTGACCGTGGTGATGTCCGCCCTGCGCGTGGGCGAGCCGGAGGATGTGGGCGATAATCGCCGCGCCTTCCGTTTCAGGATGGACAAGCCGGTCGCCCCCTATCTCATCGCCATCGCGGCAGGCGATCTGGCCTATCGCGAGCTGGGCCCCCGCACCGGCGTCTGGACCGAACCTTCCATGCTGGATGCCGCTGCGGCCGAGCTTTCCGATACGGAGAAGATGGTTGAAGCAGCGGAAAAGCTCTACGGCCCCTATCGCTGGGGCCGCTACGAGATGATCGTGCTGCCGCCCAGCTTCCCCTATGGCGGCATGGAAAACCCCACCATGACCTTCCTGACGCCCACCTTCATCGCGGGCGACCGCAGCCTGACGGGGCTTGTCGCGCATGAGCTGGCGCACAGCTGGTCGGGCAATCTGGTCACCAATGCCAATTGGTCCGACAGCTGGCTGAACGAGGGGATCACCTCCTATTTCGAAAACCGCATCGTGGAGGAGCTCTACGGCACGAAGCGCGCGCAGCAGGAAGCCGCGCTGAGCTATGCCGAGATGGAGAAGGCACTGGCCGAGGAAGGCATGAACGCGCCCATCACCGCGCTGCACCTGCCGCCTGCCGAGGGCGTGCCCGATGGCGGATCGTCCGGCATCATCTACGACAAGGGCGCAACTTTCATGCGCACTGTGGAAAGTATCGTGGGCCGCGAGCAGTTCGACGCCTGGCTGCGCAGCTGGTTCGACAAGCACGCCTTCCAGCCCGCCACTTCCGCCATGCTGCTCGCCGATATGCGCGCCCATCTGGTGAAGGACGATGCGCAGATCGAAAAGAAGCTGATGCTGGAAGACTGGGTCTACAAGCCCGGCTTGCCGTCCAACGTCTTGCGCCCGCCCGCGTCTGCCTTCGCCGGGGTGGACAAGGCGGCGGAAACTTATCGCGCGGGCGGCAAGCCCGATGCGAAGGCCTGGGCTGGCTGGACCACGGCAGAGCGCCAGCGCTTCCTCGCCAAACTGCCCGCAAAACTCGACAAGGCGAAGCTCGCGGAGCTGGACAGCAGCCTGGGCCTCTCGAAGTCCGGCAACAAGGAGATCCTGTTCGCCTGGCTCGAACTGGCGCTCAACAATCGCTACGATCCGGCCGTGCCGGTGGCGGATAAATTCCTTTCCAGTGTGGGGCGCACTAAATTCGTCAAGCCGCTGTTCGCCGCGCTGATGAAGCAGGGCAGCTGGGGCCAGCCGATCGCGAAAAGGATCTACGCCAGGACCCGCTCCGGCTATCACGCCGTGACGCAGGGAGCTGTGGACGAGGTGGTTGGCAAGCCAAGCTGACGCGCTTTGTCCCCGAAGCGCTTTATCATTGCAATGTAGCGGGTCTTGCCCCCATTTGGGGGTAAGATGCTGCGTCAGTACGAACTTGTTGAGCGGGTGAAGGAATACGCCCCGGATGCCGATGAGGCGCTCCTTAACCGGGCTTATGTGTACACTGTGCAGAAGCACGGTTCGCAGAAGCGCGCCAGCGGGGACCCCTATTTCTCCCATCCGGTAGAAGTCGCGGGGTTGATGACCGACCTCAAGCTCGATCAGGAAACCATCATCACCGCGCTGCTCCACGATACGGTGGAGGATACCCTCGCCACGATCGAGGATATCGAGAAGAACTTCGGCCCCGATGTCGCCCGGCTGGTGGACGGCGTCACCAAGCTTTCCAAGATCGAGCAGATGCCCGAGGACGAGCGGGCGGCCGAAAACCTCAGGAAATTCCTCCTCGCCATGAGCGAGGATCTGCGCGTGCTGCTGGTGAAGCTGGCGGACCGGCTGCACAATATGCGCACGCTGCACTTCATCAAATCGCCGGAGAAGCGCCTGCGCATCGCGCGCGAGACGATGGATATCTACGCCCCCCTGGCCGAGCGGGTGGGCATGTATGAATATATGCGCGAGATGCAGCTTCTGGCTTTCGAGCAGATGGAGCCGGAAGCCTATGCCACCATCACTGGCAGGCTGGCGCAGATCCGCAGCCAGGAAGGGGGGCAGGTGGATGCCATTGCCCTCGCCATCAAGCAGGCACTGGCAGAGGCGGGGCTGAAAGTGGAAGTGTGGGGGCGCGAGAAGCACCCCTATTCGATCTGGAAGAAGATGGCCGAACGCCATGTGAGCTTCGAACAGATCACCGATATCATGGCCTTCCGCGTGCTCACCGAAAGCGTGGAGGACTGCTATCGCGCATTGGGCGTGCTGCACACCACATGGCAGTTCATTCCCGGCCGCTACAAGGATTACATCTCCACGCCGAAGTCGAACGGCTACCGTTCGCTGCACACCTCGCTGATCTACGAGAACTCCATGCGGATGGAAGTGCAGGTTCGCACCCGCGAGATGCACCGGCTCAACGAATTCGGCCTTGCCGCCCACTGGGCCTACAAGCAGGGCGGGGCGCGGCCCGACGGGCAGGTGGGCTGGCTGCGCGACCTGATCGAGATCGTGGATGCCAGCCACGATGCAGACGAGCTGCTCGAAAACACGAAGCTGGCCATCTATCAGGACCGCATCTTCGCCTTCACGCCCAAGGGTGCGCTGTTCCAGTTGCCCAAGGGGGCGACGCCGGTGGATTTCGCCTTTGCGGTCCATACCGATCTGGGCGCGCAGGCCGTGGGCGCCAAGATCAACGGCCGCCACATGCCCTTGCGCACGGAACTGCACAATGGCGACGTGGTGGAGATCATCAAGGGCAGCCATTCCGAACCGCAGCTTTCCTGGCTGGGCTTTGTCGTCACCGGCAAGGCGCGTGCTTCCATCCGCCGCGCCGTGCGCGCGAAGGAACGGGCGGAAGTGGCGGAGATCGGGCATAAATTGTTCGATCACATCGCCGATCGCCTGCCCGCCAAGATCGGCAAGAAGGCGATCCGTGCCGCAGTGGAACGGCTCGGCATGGAGGATGAGGAAGAGCTGATGTACGCTATCGGCGCGGCCAAGATCAAAGACCGCGACGTGATGGAAGCGCTCGTCCCCGGCAGCACGGTGGATATGCCCGAGCCGGAAAAGCAGGAACGTGCGATCTCCATCCGTGGCCTTACCCCGGGTGTCGGCTTCAAGCTGGCCGAATGCTGCCACCCGGTGCCGGGCGACCGCATCGTGGGCCTGCGCCATCCGGGCGAAGGCGTGGAAGTCCACACGATCGACTGCCTCGAACTCGCCAATGGCGTGGATGCCGATTGGGTAGACCTGTCTTGGGGCGAACGCTCCCACGGGGCAACGGGCCGGGTGCGTGTGGTGCTCTACAACCGCCCCGGCACGTTGGCGGAAGTGACGGGCATTTTCGCCAAGAACCACGCCAATGTGATGAACCTCGTTCTCGCCCAGCGCGACGATCCGTTCCACACCTATGAGGTGGACCTCGAAGTGCAGGACCTTGCCCACCTCACTCGCATCATCAGCGCCCTGCGCGCCAGCGATGCACTGGCGGAAGCGAGCCGAATCTGATCCTTCTGTGGAACGGGGGGGATCACAGGAGTTCCAGCTCGATCTCCAGCAGATCCCCTTCCTCCAGCCCCTCGGCGCGCTGGATCGCTTTCTTGACCGGCAGGAACCAGCCGCCTTCCTTTTGCGGGAAGACGGATGTGGACCAGCGGCTGTCGCCAAGGCTGACATTCACTTTCACCGACCCGAAACCGCGCCTCTTGCCCAGTTCAAGCCGCCGCATCAGCTCATGCCCGCGAATGGCTTCCTCCGTCTCGCCAGTGATGCTGACATAACCCAGCCCGGCAAAGTCGCCCAATTCCCAATGGATCAGCGGCGCGGCGAAGCGGACGATCTCGCTCACTTCGCCCCCACCCGCCGGATGGGCACCGGCACATTGCAGATATCTGCGCCGCCCGCTGGCACCTTGTAGAAATCGTCCTGCCGGTTGGCGCGGGAATGAGCGTAGGCGGCGAAGCTGTCGCTCTCGGTTGAAAGATATTCGAAACGCGGCAGATCGCGCGCCTCGGCCCCGATCCGCACCGAAAGGATCGGCACCCGCTTGTCCGCCTCATCGTCGCCATAGAAGCCCAACTCGCCATGCCCGCGCGGCAGACTGGAGAGATGCTCGATCCCCTCGATCACCCGGCCCACCAGCGCGATGTTCCGGTCCAGCTGGCGCGGCGCCTGTCCGATCACGACATAGAGATCGCTGGCCATGCCGGTGGTTTCGAGATCGCGCGCCACGCCGACCATGCCGTAGCAGTGGATGGGCCAGACAGACGTACCATCATCGTTAGTCGCAAGGGGCCAACCCTTCGCCCATGTCTCAATGTCGGCGTAAGGCCCCGATCGCGGAAAACTGTCGGGGTCCCCTTCCTTCCAATAATGCCGATTTTCGAAATATGCTTCGAACGCGTCGGTTAGTGTTCCTGCGACAACCTCATCCAGTTTGTCGGTTATCGGAAGGACATACTCGCTCTCCGGCACTACCTTCATCCCCTCCGGCAGGGCCTTCTCCTCCGTCGCATCGCCCCATTGGACCACGTAATTATCCTGCACCCGGTAGACGCTCGTCCCGTCCCACCAATGCGCCGCCGCCAGCTTGCGGATATTGCCCACCCAGCCCTGGCTGAACGGTGTGGGCATCAGCTGGATCACCACCGGCCGGGCATTCCCGTCGCGATCGGGCGCGAGGTCCATCACCATCAAATCCGCTGGATCAATCGCGATCCAGTCCGCCGCCGGTGCCGCCGCCACGATGGAAGTGGGCGTCACCGCCTCCTCGGCCGAAGCGGGCAGGGCGAGGGTGGAGGCAAGGAGGGCGAGCGGGGCGAAGCGTGTCATGTGCGGCAGAGTGCCATTGGTTGTGCCGGGCTCAAAGCCCCTCGTCTTCCGAAGAGGGGCTGGGGGTGGTGGAACGCCACTTTGCTGTGACTGGCACGTGCGAACAAGTTCGATTTTTGATAATGATGGCTGTCATCCGCAATCGCATGATCCGAAAGCCGCCCTTCCGGAACCGACTCGTCGCGGATACTCCTTGCCACGAAACGGTGGGGTGGATGTGTCACCTTGTCTGACAGGAAAACACCCTGTTTCGTGCAAGCTGTGTCACTCCCGTCTGGCGCGGTTTCAAGCCGTTTCTCGGCCCCGTCTCCCTCCCGGAGTGTCACCTTCCATTTCGTGTTTTCGTGCATGTTTTGCGCGCTCCGGAAAGCCGGGCCGACGCAGGCAGGAAAGGCATGGCGCAAGGGGGAGGCAAGTCTGTCCATCGGACAGGATAAACTGCATTTGCAGGCCTGTAGGAAAGTGTTTTCTGATGGGGATACGGCGGAGGCTGGAGCTTCCACAGGCAACAGGCCGATTGCCGCCCCTCCTCTGAGGAGGAGGAGGAGAGGCATCATATCATTCCGCCATTTCCTCCAGCGTATGCATCGCCTCGTCCGAAAGGCCGAAATGGTGCCCCACCTCATGGATCAGCACATGGGCCACCAGATGCTCCAGCGTCTCGTCCCCGCGCGCGATCCATTCGTCGAGGATCGGGCTGCGGAACAGGCGAATCCGGTCGGGCATGGTGCCCGAATGGCCGATGCTCTTCTCGCCCAGCGGCAGGCCTTCATACAGACCGGTCAGATCGAACGGGTCCTCGATCCCCAGCGCGGCCAATGTCTCGGCATCCGCAAAGTCCTCCACCAGCAGCAGAATATCGCCCAGATGCACGCGAAACTGCGGCGGGAGCCGCTCCAGAGCACTGCGGGCCAGGGCCTCGATATCGTCGGCCGAAGGGGCCAGTCCAAAGCGTTTTTCCATGGAATGTCGATTTAACGCACCTATGCCCACCTGCAAGCTTGCCCTGCCGCGCGCCCCGCGCTATCGGCCACGCCTTCGCCGTCAGGCGATGCGGAGCGGTGGCCGAGTGGTCGAAGGCGCACGCCTGGAAAGTGTGTATACGGTAACCCTGTATCGTGGGTTCGAATCCCACCCGCTCCGCCAAATACCCACCTTCATTCCGGACCTTGCGCCGGGCGGCATATGAATGGCGCGATTGCCCGGCTTGAGCCCTGCAATGCAGTACAGGGTCCTGTCAAAAGGATGGTCCGATGGTGGAGCGGCTGTTAGCCGCTGCGGATGAGCAAAGCCGACAACCCGTTCCGATATTTCCACTCTTCGCCCGAGATGATCCGCATCGTTGTGATGCTGTATGTGCGGTATCCATTGTCGCTGCGAAACGTCGAGAATCTGCTGTCTGAGCGACGATATGACTTCTACCACGAGACAGTGCGGCTGTGGTGGAACAGGTTCGGCCCAATGTTCGAAGCCGAGATCCGTAGGCGGCGTGTGAACCACATGCCCGGCTTTCGGCACCATTGAAACAGTACCACAGCGCATTCCTCGAGTCCGGGGCCGAACTCGAGTCCGGGCCGAACAAGACTCCTCAAATGCAGGGATCAGCATGAGTCTGCCACGGGGCAGACTTCACTCAGTCCGCAGTGTCATCCGCCGAGAAGGTCGAAGAGCTCGCTCGTGTTGTCCTGACTATAGGCTGCAGGCAACTGGGCTTCGATGGTCCTGGCGAATTCCCGTGCCTCCCCGGCCAGGGCCAGAATGATCCTGCGACTGTGCTCCTTGTCGGTTCCTGGAGCATATCCCATGCTCAGGGCATCGAAGGGAACGCCGGCGCCAAGCTTCGGCAGTTCGGTTGCCAGAGGCAGCAGCGCCGTGAGCATCTGCGACAAGGACAGGGCCCTCATGGTCTCGTCAGCATGGCGATAACTGAAGTCCAGGCAGCACAGGGCAATCCAGTAGTGGAGGTTGCTCAGCCAGGCGATTCCATGTGCATCTTCAGAAGTGATCTGGTTGGGATGCCCGACAAACGCCGTGGGATTTTCTGGAAGCGCATGTCCGGGATAGGCTTCATGGCCAGGATCGACATCCCATACATTGGCAACACCCGATTTGGCGAAGGCTGGGTGACGACCTTCATAAACCCGTCGAAAAAACTCGAAATGATCGTGTTCACCCTCTTCCATGATGACCAGCAGGTCGCTTCGCCATTGCTCGACTTGAGCCGGCGCAAGCGGAAAGCCGGGCTTGCCTGAAGATTCCGACAGCAGATCGAGGATGTTGCGGTAGAGGCTTCCAACATGATTTGGCCGATCGAGGCGGCCGATATCATTCAGAACCTGGCTGCTGAACCGTTCGTCCTCGCTCGACCGCTGTCCATTTGCAGAGAATATCGATGCCGGTCCTTCGGTGTAGACATATTTCGCCAGGGAGTGACGGCCGATAGGCTCCAGCATGAAGGGAAATGGATAGATATCCGGCTCATATGGGAAGTCTTGCCGGTCCATATGGGGGCAACTGCCGAGCGCAACGAGCAGGCGATTGACTGCGCCCAGATGCTGCATTTCCTGAACCGCAACACCCAGCATACTCGTCGATTCCGGTGCGCCAAAGCCAATGAGGCTTTGGTAACGTGCCTTGATCGAAAACGCGCAATAGAGATATTGCAGCATGAGCCCGTGTTCGATCTCGGCGGCTTCTCGCAGCAATCTGAGCAGTTCGAGATAGGGATCGGCAAAGTCCCGTATAATGACACCGGCCCTGTTCTTTACCGCTGCACCGTCTTTCACCGGAGCACCCGGGGCTGGGGTCTGTGCGCTCGCGCTGCCGAGTCCAGCGAGCGCAACCGGTGCCGCTACGCCGCCGGCCAGCGCAGCCTGCAGAAACAAGCGCCGCTTCTTGTCGGGGATCGATTCCAGGATACGGGATGTGCTGCGCGAAGCATTGCCCTGTGATCGACTATGCTCATCTCGTTTCATCGTGGGGATTTCTCCTTGCCGGCGCGGTTGGCGGCATTGCGGCTGCGGCCCAGAGATTCCCAATGGAAGGGGCCGCAGCGATAGGGGGCGAATTCAGGAAACGGCGTTCGGTCCAGCATGATCAAATCGAGCATGTCCCGGCCTTTGCCGGGAAACAGTTCGGCTTCGATGGCCGGGCATGGCCGGTGTTGGGGGCGGATTGTTGCGGTCAACAATGCCGGTCATCCGAGATCCGGCCCCCGGTATTGCGGTCCATCTCCGGCGCATTGCTGCAACCGGAGATACACCTTCCCTCAGCAGGCTGAATTCACCTGCTGACGACGAGGCTGGTCCGCGGTCCCAACGCACCGGCGGCGACCATCGGGCTGCCAGCTTCGGCAACCACAAGCTTGACCCACAGCGTGTCGCCCTGCTTGAAATAGGAGGTGCTGTCGGCTTTACGCAGGGCCGCCAGGCTTCGTTGCTGCGTGCCTGCGGCGGTCGATGCAAAGCCGGGAAGCTCGAAGATCACCCAGGATCCCTTGTCCATTTCCCGCAGGGCAAGGTTTACTTCCTTCCGGGCGGTGTCCACCTTCACTTCCGATCCGCTGAGGATCGAGGTTTCGCCGGTCAGTTCGACTTGCTTGCCATTCCGGCTGATCATGATCGGCTCGGCGGGGGGGCGGGGGGCAGCGGGCAAGGGCGCCACGGCGGGAGCACCAGCGCGAGGCGTTGCTCCAGGGGCAGCAACCGGAAATGCACCGGGACCGCCAACACCGCCGACGCTCAAGCGTCCCAGGTCGCCCTGACAAATGGCGGCATTCCACGATGGCTTCATCTCGCAGGCCTTCGGGTCGGGCGTGATGCCGTTGTCGAAGACGATGTGCCCATTGGCAATGCCGCCGACAGAGCCGTCCTTATCAAGGAAGGCTGCGCCCATATAGCCGGAACGGCCTCCGAAATCGTTGGCCCATTTGCGCTCGACGGGCGGGAAATAGACGGGCTTGGCCTTGTCGAAGACCATCCCCTCCACGCTGTTCTCAGTGCTGACGCCAAAGCTGGTGTACAGCAGGTAGGAAATCGCGCTCGCCTGGCGCGTGGCATTGTCTTCGTAGTTCCGGAACGTGACGTTCTTCACGTCATGGCGGAAATCGTAATATTCATAGCCACGAATGGGGAAGTCCGCGATTTCTGGGAACGGCAGGCTGCGGCCATAGGCGATTTCCGTCGGCGTGCTCGGATTGCCGATATTCGTGCTCTCGCCCACGAACAGGGAATCCATCACCTGCGAGGTGAACGCATTGGGGCCGCGGCCGGCCGCATGCGTGTAGCCGATGCCATTGTCGGCCAGCTTCAGGTTCTGGAAGGTGTGCAACTCGCCGCGCCCCCAGATGGCGTTGTTCCGGTTTTTGTAGGCCGTGAAATTGTCGAAAGTCGCGACCAGCTTTTTGCTCTTCGTGTCGGTCGGATCGACAAAGCCGATATGGTAGTTGCTGCCGACGACACTGAAGGTGCCGTCCGTCTTAGGCCCGCGATCGAACATGAACCCGTCGAAGTTGGAATGCGCGGTGTTGCCGCTGAATTCTCCCAATCGGGTCTGGCGGGGGCGCGTGTCGGGACTCTTGCCCTCATGTGCGCCCGTCGCCTCCTCCGGCAGGGCGAACCAGAAGCCGATCTGCTCGGACCCTGCGGCCACATTGCCGCGGTAGGTATTGTTGGGATTGGTGATCCAGAAGGTCGAGGCGGTGTTGTCCGACGGGATCAGCACGTCTTTCGCTTTCTGGCCGGACGGTCCTGCCGGCGCCCCACCGGGCCTGAGGTTTGTCGGAACGCAAGGCTTTCCGTCGGGATGGCACTTGGTCATGATGCCGAGATTGTGGATGAACTGGTTGCCGGTTTCGACAGCGTCTTCGAGGAAGAAGCAGTGACCGACCGTGTCGAAGGTCACATTGTTCTCGACGAGCAGGTTGTTCGTCCCATGCACGGTCACGCAACGGCTGTATGTATTGTGGATCGCCGAATTGCGGACATACTGTCCTTGCCCTTCGCCGAGAATGTGCCAGTGAATGGGGTAGCGTGCGAGATGCATGTTCTGGCCCATGCGGGTGAGTTCGACGCTTGAGACGTACATCCTGGAGCCGGCCATCGCCATGATGTGCCCACCGAAATAGCTTTTTTCGGCGTCCTCCGAAGCCTGCACCTTGATGTTGCGGCTGAGCAGGCCGACCTCGCCGCGCTCGTCGACGCCGAAGGTGATTTCGCCGAAGTGCATGTAGTTCAAGGGCGCACTGAGCGTCAGCGTGTTGCCGTTGACTGCCGTAACGGTCCGTTCCTCGGCCTGCTTCGAATCGAAGTCGGTCGAGGCGAGGACGATCTGATCGCCCTTGCGCCAGCCGCTCGCATCCAGAACCTCGATCGTCGTACTACCGGCATTGGCCGTCTTCGCGAGCTTGGTCCAGGTGTTGCTCGTGCGGTTGCCATGCAGGTTCAACGTCCCCCCCATCAGCATGATGCCGCGGTCGCCCATGGTGTTAACGTCTTCATTGGGTACCGTGTCGGTCAACGTGATCGTCGCCTGGCGCGTATGAGGCTTGGCCTCGCTGCCGATTTCGAGCTCGCCCCGTGCCAGCAGGATCCACTCGCTCTTCAGCTCGAGGTCGCGCTCGTCCGAAAAAGTGAGCTTGCCGTTGATAGTCAGGCTGCGCAGCGCGGGCGGACTGACGTCGAGGATAACTTCCTGACCTTGGCCAATGGTAACAGCATCGCCCGCGCGAGGCACCTTGCCGCCCGGCCAGGCCGCCGGATCCGACCAGCGCATCTTCTTGGCCGGAGGACGAGGGGCTTCCGCACCTGCGTCCATATGTGCGTGGTCCTGGGCCGCAGCGCCTGACCCGGTGCCGAGCAGGAAGGTGCCGGATAGAAGCGCGCCAATAAGAAACAGGCGGGGCTGTTTGCGCATGATGTAAGTCTCCTTGGTCGGGACTTTGTCCCGACCCTTTGTTTGCAATTGGATCAGAAACTAACGTTCGCACCGAACGAGAAACGCCGGCCCTGCACGTCGTGGAACAGGCTGTAATTGCCGCCCGGAAGTTCCCCGAGAGAGCGGTCGATCTTGGTGTCGATCCCGGTGATCGGCGGCTTGATGTCGAAGACATTGTCCACGCCGAACCGCAGGCGCACCGACTTGTTGAGCTGATAGCTCGCGTTAAAGTGGAACAGATTGTAGGCTGGAAGGCCGCTATTGTCGGTTCCCGCGGGTGCCAGGCCATTGAGGTACTGTGCTTCCCCACCGTCTTCGGTCTTGGGAATGTGCTGCCATTGAAGCGAGGCGGAAGCCGGTCCCCAATTGTAGCCGAGGACAGAGAACAGGCGGTAGCGGAAGGACGACCCCGTGCTCACACCCAATGCGCCGGTTCCGGTCGTGCCGGCATAGTCGATCATAGGCTGGCCGTCGAAGGCCCGGATTTTGGAGTGGAGCGTGTAGCTGCCGTTGACGTTCACCGACACTCTGCCGGGGCCGGCGGGGAAGGTCCAGTTCAGGTTGGCATCAATACCGGACACCTTGATCTGGCCTTCGTTGCCGTAAGTGCTGATGACGTCGCTGACCCTGAAGCCACCGGTTTCGCCGCCCACACCGTCGCTCCGGAAGCGGAATACGTCAGCGCAGGTCGATTCCGCATTGTCGATCGCAGCCTGCGCTCGTGCGCGGATTTCAGGATTATTCAAATCGGCCGCGCTGGTCGCGCCTGCCGCAACCCCTGCGGCGGCCGGGTTGTATTTGGGGCTGACGCAACGGAGCAGCTGCGCGCCTCCCCCGAGCACCGAAATCGGATCATTGATCGTGATGTTGAAGTAGTCGACCGTCAGGTTGAGGCGCGAGAACAGACCGCTTTCGAACGGGGAACTGATGACCGCACCCAATGTCCAGGTGTCCGCCTTTTCCGACCGCAGCGGCGTGGCGGAAGGGTTATAGTCGCGAATGTAGACCGCGTTTCCGACCCGTGGAGAATTGGAAAAGATGGCGCCGGTTCCCTGGCGCGACTGGGCATCGGCCGGGTTGTAGTAGCTGTTGGTGTTCGGCGTTCCGTCAGAATTGACGATTGGTGCGTAGATGCCACCATTGTCGCGCGCCATCAGCTCCAGGCAGACCGCTTGAACATCCAGGGCGTTGGTCGTGTTGGTGTTCGGGTTCGCCGAGAAGGTATTGCCGTTACGCGTCGAGCAGGCGTCGCCGATCGCGTCGATCGAAATTCCGGTCTGCCGCTCGAGCATCTGTTCGGCAATGTTGGGGGTACGCTCGGCCCGGTTGTAACCACCGCGCAGGCGCAGCCAGGGAGTGACCTCCCAGTCAGCCAGAACCTTATATGTGTAGCTGGTTCCGCCTGGGCTGTATTTTGAAATGCGGCCACCGACTTCGAGGTTAAGGCTCTTCACGAACGGCAGGTCTGCAGCGACCGGGATCAGCAATTCGCCATAGACTTCCTTGGCATCGATCCCGGTGTTCTCCATGATGGTATTGAAGGGGCCACCAATGATGTTGTCCTGGAATTCCCGTCCGGCAGAAGCTCCGGCCGCCGGCAGGAACGAATAGCGCAGCTCACGGTAGCTGGCGCCGGCCGCGAATCGGAGCGTGTCGTCAGTCCAGGGGATATCGAGAAGTCCGCCCTGTACGTTGACCTCGGCAATCGTCTGCCGCGAAGTGCCGATGCTGGTGTTGTCTTCCGCGATCGCTTCCCGGCAATCCTGGGAAATACCTTCGTAACCGCCGAAGAAATTCAGTCCGGACGTACAGGTGCCTGTCGTAGAGCCGGAGCCGTTCCCATATGCGTTGCCACTACCGGTAAAGTTCTGGCCAAAGTTCGGCGCAGTGATGACCGACCGCAGACGGTTGAGCGAGTAATAGCCGGTCTGGCGGCTGACCGTGCGAGCGACGCCATGATTGACGAAGGCTTCCCATGTCCAGTCGGTGCCGGGCACGGAGCCCTCGAAACCCGCGATCAATGTGTAGGTCGTCACATCCTGATAGCTCTGGCGCGGATTTGGAAGCGGGCCGGCCAGCTGTACGCGCGCATTCGGGTTGGATCGGGCGTTGAGCAGCTGCTGAATGCTACCGGGCACCACGTCCTGGAACACCTCGGTGTTGGTGCAGCCGGTTGGATTGTAGCCTGCGCTACCTATTGTCGCGCAGGGCAGGATGCCGTTGTAGATCTTGTTGAACGCCGGATTTGGGGCGTAACTCGTGACGATCTGCCCGTCCACTACGCTCTGCGTGGCGATGACGGCCGACGGTACGTTGGGATTCTGGTAGACGTTGCTCGCTGGACCGGCACCGGGAACAGCGCCGGTGTATTTGCCAGAGCCCCACGGGATGAACAGGTCGCCAGCCGCGCTTGCCTCGAGCTGGGTATAGGTCGAGCTGTTGCTGAACAGCCCTTGTGCAAATACGCCGACCCAGTCGTTGATCTCGTAATTGGCGCGCGCCAGCAAATTGTAGCGATCCGACGGAACGGTTTGCACGGTATTGGTGGTTATCGCGGCCAGCACGCCCGACGAGAGCGTCTTGAAGTAATAGCCGTTCTTTTCGTCGAGTTCAGACCATGGCTGGAGGAAGGCCCCCGCACCGCGCGAATCAAAACTGTTGAGCCCGCTAAACAGCGTCCCGTCCTTGTTGAGATACACCGAGGTGATGTTGTTCGGCACGCCGGGCGTGGCGCCGGCGAAATAGTCGGTTATGACGCATCCGCGCACGGAAGCTTCGCACGCAAGGGCAGGGTTTGCGAGTGGGACGCCGGTCGTCGGATTGACGAGGTTGGACGGAAACGACAGGCCCGAAATACCCGGGCGGCCCACGCCCAGGGCCGCAGCTGAGCCGATATTGGTGTCCGGATTGGCCCAGAGCCGCCTGTAGTTCGGGTTGTCCCGCTGGAACAACTCGGCGCGGGAGTTAAACGACATTGCCAGGCTGACATTGCCTTTGCCTCCAGCAAAGTCACTGCCGACGATCCCGGAAAGCTGGTACTCCAAGCCGTTGCCTTCGTCGCTGATGCCAAACTGTCCGTCGAGATCGAGTCCCTCGAAGTCTTTCTTCAGGATGAAGTTGGTGACGCCGGCGATGGCATCGGCGCCATAAGTGGCGGAAGCGCCGCCCGAGATGATCTCAACGCGCTGAAGCGCCGCCGACGGAATAGTCGACACATCGACCGTGCCGTTGGCGTTGCCCGGTGTGCCGCGACGGCCGTCGATCAGTACAAGGGTGCGGTTGGCGCCGACGCCGCGCAGCGAGACGGTCGAGGCACCCGGCGTGCTGGTGGCGCTGGGCTGGATGCTGGTGCCGGCAGCGACCGGTCCGCCAGTGCCGCTGACGCCGTTGAGCGTGGTCGAGGACTGCGCGACGACGAACTGAGGCAGCCTGTTGAGCTGCTCTTCCACCGCCGCGGTCGAGGACTCCTTGAAGAAGTTTTCGTCGACTGTGATTGTCGGGCTGTTGGCGGAATAGTCCTTGCGCGCAATGCGCGAGCCGGTGACGATAATCGCGTTGTCCGAAGCCCCGGATGCATTTCCGGCAGTCGGGACTTGGCTTCCCGCCTCAGCGCACGAGGGATCGCCCGTATTGGCTGCACAATCCACATTTGACTGGTCTTGCGCGGATGCGGGCGCAGCGATCGCGATCGTGCAGGCAGCGCTGGTAAGCAGGAATGCCTTGTAAACCCCAATAGTCTTCAAAATCACAGTTTGACCCCCCCTGCAGTAATCTGGCGGACAGTAAGGCCGCCGATGCGTTTGATTGATCGCCCACTGCCATGCGACAGCACGGTGCGTGACCCAGAGGGGGCGACGCGCCAGCAGAAGGCTGCGACAGCGATTGGCGCATGATTTGATGGGTAGGGGGGACACTGCGCGGCCTGTTCGCCACACCTTGCAGCGCTCATCAGCGCAATTGCCATTCGATCCTCTCCCATCCTGAGTTCGCGTCGTTTCGCGCGAACTTCCGACCCGGGGCTTTTTGCCCGTGGTCGATAGATCGGAAGCTAGGCAAAGCGGATGAAAACGAGATGGTTAGAGAATGAAGTCTGGCTTGCTGACAGATTAAAATTGGATGACAGTCGGGGGAACGGTTGGAAGCCTTTGATAGTTGGGCATACTGCTCGCCAAGAACGGAGACGTCACGAATAAGTGACGCAAAGGAGAGGCAATGCAGCCAATCGATCGCATCGGAACCCACAGTCTGAGACGCAAGCTCGAAGCTGCGTCCTGGGCGGGGCTAATCGCGACCGCCCTTCTGGCAGGGCTACTGCTCTTCATCGCATCGACGGCAAGCAGGGTGTTGAATGCCGCTCGGGTCTCGCATGAGCGCGTGCAGATCTTCACTCAGCTGGACAGGAGTATCTATGATCTTCAAGTCCTGAGATATCAGCAACTTCGCAATGCGGGACCCGACGCGGATCAGGCCTTTGCGAGGGGCACAAGGAAGGTGCAGGATCTTTTGCGTGCATCGTCGGAACTGCCCGCCCTGACCGACCATGACCGTGCCGTTGCCCTGGAAATCGAGCAGAAGGGCAGGGTGGCCCAGGAGTATCTCGCGCAACTCCCGCAGCTGGTGCGGCAGGTCGACGTGACGTTGCGGGAAGTCGGTTCGGTCGCTGGCATGCGCGAACTCCGGCGCGTCTCAGCCCCCTTGTCCGCGTTGACGTCAGCCCTCCAAAGGGAAATTCGCGCGGGTGGAACGCAGGTGGCCCTGCGCACGGCTAATGCCCATCGGCTGATCTCTCTGGCAGTGGGGGCATCCTTGATCGGGTTCCTTTTGGCCGTCGGCATGTCTGCCACTGTCCATATGCTGTTGCACAGGCGACTGCGTCCCGGTCTGGTTGGCCTGGAGCGGGGCGCGCAATCATTCGCCGGGGGGAACCTCGATTACCGGATCGAGCTTTCAGGCTCCGACGAACTGACGCGGCTGGGGAGGGCCTTCAACCTGATGGCGCAAGCGCTTGCCGACAAGCAAAGGACGCTTCAGGATGCGCAGATCGACCTTGAGCAGAAGGTAGCGGAGCGGACGCAGCAATTGCGGCTGGCGAATGAGAAACTGTCCACGGCGGATGAACGCCGCCGCGCTTTCCTTGCCGATGTCAGCCACGAACTCCGTACCCCTCTGACGATCATAAGGGGTGAAACCGAAGTCGCTCTCCGCACAGCGGAGAACGCCAGTTTCGACGCGAGTGACGTGTTTGGGCGCATCCTCGAGCAGACGCGTGATCTGAGCAGGATGGTGGATGACCTGTTCGTCATCGCGCTCGCGGAATCTGGTTCCCTGCCACTCGAGCGCAAGACGCTCGACCTGTTTGAGGTCGCCAGCCGGGTGGCGAACGATTTCGGCACCCTTGCCAACGAGGCCGGCGGCTCCGTCTGCGTTCTGCAAGGCCCAGGATGTCTTGCCTTGATCGATCCGGAGCGCGTCCGCAGGGCCATCGCAGCCCTCATCGAGAACGCCATGCGACACTGTCAGCCCGCAGTGAAGGTCGAGATCGAAGTCCATATGATCGATGGGCACCCGAGCATCGTGGTGACCGACGATGGGCCTGGCATCGATCTATCCGTCGCCCCGGGGCTTTTCGAGCGGTTCAGGCGAGGCGACACGCGGGGCGAGGGATCGGGCCTCGGTCTCAGTCTGGTGAGTGCCCTGATGGAGGCACATGGCGGCCGCGCCTATCTGGCTATCGCGCCAAACGGTGGAACCCGTGCGGTTCTGGAGTTTGCCGATGGCACTCATGCGGAGACAACGTCGTGACGCAGATCCTATTTGTCGAAGACGACGAACGGGTACGCCGGTTCGTGCTCCGCGGTCTCGAGGCCGAAGGTTATTCCGTGAGCGTGGCCTTTGATGGCGATGAGGGGCTGGCGCGCGGAACGAGCGAGGAGTTCGACGTCATCATTCTCGATGTGATGCTACCCCGCCTCGATGGCCGGGAAATATGCCGCCAGCTGCGCAGCGCATCCATCTCCACGCCGATCCTGATGCTGACGGCAATGGATCATACCGAAGACAAGGTCGGGGCGCTCCGCGGAGGCGCCGACGACTACCTGACCAAGCCGTTCGATTTTGACGAACTGCTTGCGAGGATCGAGGCGCTTGCACGGCGCAAGGATGGTTTCGCGGCGGAAACGCCGAGTGTCCTGCAGATCGGCAACGTTCGAATGGAGCTGGACTCGATGCGCGTCCTCCTGGATGAGCGCCCGATCGAACTGACGGGACGAGAATACCAGCTGCTCGAAATGCTGATGAGTTCGCGCGGCAAGGTGCTCAGCCGTACGCGCATCCTGAACAAGGTTTGGGGGTATGACTCAGACCCGCTCACAAATGTGGTCGACGTCTACATCCGTCGGCTTCGCACCAAGATGCAATGGGATTCCGAGAGCGGCTGGATACGGACGATCCGAAATTACGGATACCGATTCGATCCGGCGGGTGTGTCCTGTCAAAAGGATGGCCCGATGGTGGAGCGACGGGTAGCCGCGACGCATGAGCAGGGCCAATAGTCCGTCCGAACGCTCCAACTCATCGCCCGAGGTTATCCGCCTTGTGGTCCTGATGCATGTGCGGTTTCCTCATTCTCTAAACCGGCCAAGCTGGTGTAAGCCACCATTGAATTGAAGAAGAGGAACGAGCGATGAGTGGCGACGCTCGGGCGAACGGGAAGATCACGATCATCGATGTGGCGCGCATTGCCGGTGTTTCGCCGTCCACCGTCTCACGCGTGATCAATGCGCCCGATCTCGTTAACAGCGAGACGCGTAAGAAGGTCAGGAAGGCGCTGGACGATACCGGTTTCGTTCCTAATCTGCTCGCGGGCGGTCTTTCTTCGAAGCGTAGCCGAACCGTGGCTCTCTTTATCCCCTCGGTGGCTTTCGGTCTGTTCGATACCACCATCCGCGTGCTCGTACAGGAAATGGCCGCGCGCGGTTATCAGGTGCTGATGGGGTTCGGCGGCCGTTCGGACGAAGAGTTCAACCGAAGTCTGGTGATGGCGCTGGCGCGGCAGCCTGACGCGATTATCACGATTGGCCTCGCTTATTACCCAGAAACGCGCAAGCGCCTGCTCGATGCGGGCATTCCCATCGTGCAGGCGTGGGAACGGCCCAAGAACCCGGTCGAAATGGTGGCGGGATTCTCGCATGAGGATGTGGGCGAGGCGCTGGGCGAACATGCCATGCGGATGGGCTACAAGCGGATACACCTGCTGTGGAACGCGGGGGCCAAAGGGTCGCTGATGAGGTTCGGATTGTCTCGGATTCTGCTGGAAAACGGGATGCCGGAACCGTCGATTGAGATATTCCCTTTTCCCGGCAATTTCATGCAGGGGAAGAACGCGATGAGAGGCATTGCGCGGCTTGGTGAAGATAAACGGCCCGATTGTGTGATCTGCGCATCCGACTGGCTGGCACACGGGGCCATCGTCGGGGCCTTGGGGGCTGGGATGAAGGTCCCGGACGATATCGCCGTTACAGGTTTCGGCGATCTCGATTTTGCCGAAGGCATCGAACCGTCGCTCACCACGATCCGGATCGACGGTGAAAAAATCGCCTGCCAAATCGTGGAACTGCTGATGGACAGGATGTCCGGCAAACCAGTGCGGCAGCCGATTGTGGATCTGGGCTTTGAACTTATCCAGCGTCAGAGCGGATAGGGTCTTCGCCGGGCAACCTGAACTGCTCTCGCGAAAAAGGCGCTTGCAAGCAGGCTGGCGGCAATGATGCACAGCGCAACGGGCGCAAGTGTGCCGTCATTGATCACGCTGACCAATGCACTCACCGATGCGCCAAGGCATAGCTGGATAATACCCAGCAGGGACGATGCCGTGCCGCTGCTTCGCTTGAGCGGTTGCAGCAGCAGGATTGTCAGCGGCGTCAACAGGATACCGACTGCCAGATAACCGAGCGCGAAGAAGACCGACGGGTAGACAGGGGCGGCCTGCTGATTGACGGAGGCGACAAGTCCCGTTGCGGCGGCAATCATCAGGGCAAAACCACCGGCAACCAGCTTGTTCGTTCCTACCGCCTTCATCAGCCAGGGCACGATCTGGGCGCCGCATACCTGCGCGATGCCGCAGGCGACCAGAAGGCCACTGATGTGCCAACTGTCGAAGCCATATTGCGCGGCAAGGACGGAGGGCGCGCCAGCGAGAAACGCAAAAGATGTGCTCATGATGAGGCCGCTGGAAAGAGCGAGAGAGCGGAATTCAGCCATTTTTGCGACCTGCCAATAGCTGGCGAAGGTCTTCATCAGAGGTTCCTGGCTTTGCTGGGCCCGCGGGTTGGTTTCCGGCAGCGAAAAGTACACGAGTAAGGTCAGGACCACGATCATGCCCGCGATCACCCAGAATATGGAGCGCCAGTCTGCAAGGGAGAGCAGCACGCTGCCAAACAGTGGGGCTACCGTTGGCGATACGCTGGAAACAAGGGCGACAATGGCCATCAGGCGCGCGGCTTCCTGCCCGGTGTGCAGATCGCGGACGATGGCTCGTGCGATGGCGATGCCTGCGCATGCGCCCAATCCCTGGATGAAGCGGGCCAGCGTCAGGATATCGGCGTCCGGAGACATGGCGCACAGGATCGAACCGAACAGGAAAATGGCGAGGCCGACATAAAGCGGAGGTTTCCTGCCGACTCTGTCGGACAGCGGACCATAAAAGACCTGGCCGGCCGCAAGCCCGATGAAGAAGCTGACCATGGTTTGCTGGAGCGCACTCGACGTCGCCGCCAGTTCCCGCCCGATGGCCGGAAAGGCGGGCAGGTAGAAGTGAATCGCGGAAGGCCCGATCGCGGTTATCAACCCCAGGATAACCGCCATTCTCAAATGACTCGCTTGGATATCACCAACTCCCGTTCGCACTATTTCTGGAGATAATACGTATGATAACGATTTCATAAAAGCAAAGGATTTTCGGGAAAATTGCCTGAGCAGAGGTGTGAGTGGGTTTGGCTGAAACCGAAAAATAATGATTTAAAAACAGATATATATTGAAAATTATGCGTGGGTTCTGCGTGAAATGTAGAAAGCGCGCTTGACGAAAATATAGAAAACGTTTTCAATGCTCATCAGCGGACCGGTTAGAGTCCAAATCCATGAATGGGAGAATGACGGATGAAGGTTCCCTTGGGTCGGCGCGTGCGCCTTGTTGGCTGCTCGCTTTCGGCAATCATTGCCGCGGTTTCCGCAGCCCCAGTCATCGCGCAGGAAGATTCCGAAGCTTCCTCAGGCGAGAGCGCTGCATCGGGTGAGGCTATCGTGGTGACGGGTTCGCGCATCGCGCGAGACGGTTCCGATGCACCAACCCCGGTTCGGGTGGCCGACGCCGAAGCGCTGACGCAGTTCTCGCAGGTCAATGTCGCCGATAGCCTGAACCGCCTTCCGTCTTTCCGCCCGGATAAGACGCCGGCAACTTCCCAATTCGACTCCGGCAATGTCGGTGGCAATTACCTCGATCTGCGCGGCCTCGGGGCCAACCGCACGTTGGTGCTGGTCGATGGCCGCCGTTTCGTACCGAATTCCATTTCGGGCACCGTTGACGTCAACCTCGTGCCCAGTCTGCTGATCGACCGGGCGGAGATCGTTACCGGCGGCGCATCCGCAGCTTATGGTTCGGATGCGGTCTCGGGTGTGGTCAACCTGCTTCTCGACAAGGATTTCGAGGGCCTGCGCGGTCAAGCGCAATATGGCCAGGCTGAACTTGGTGACATGCAGGAATATGTGGCCGCTCTTGCCTATGGCGGCAGCTTTGATGGAGGTGCAGGCCACTTCATCGTCGGTGCGGAATATGTCGACAATGAAGGTTCGGGTGATCAGCTTTCCCGCGGTTGGGGCGCGAATGACGGTTCGGAAATTTCCGTCGTCCTCAGCGATAGCACCCGCATTCTCTCGAATCCCACACCCGGTGTCGGCGGGGTTCCGGCCAATATCATTTCGGCTGGGGCGCGTGTGAGCTTCGGGGCGCCGGGGGGGCTTATTACCTCGGGTCCGCTGGCGGGAATCCAGTTTGCACCGGACGGTTCACCCTATCCCTTCGAATATGGTGATTACCGGACGTCCCTGTTCATGCTCGGTGGTTCCGGCCCGACCAACTGGTACGCGGTCCCCTATATCAAGCAAGTCGCTGCAACCGAGCATCTGAGCACTTTTGCCCATCTCGATTATGAGTTCGGAAACGGGATCGAGTTCTTCGCGGAAGGCTCCTACGCCTGGTCGCAGGGGTTCAACTACATCGTTGAGCCGATGGATTTCGGATCGAACACGATCAAGCGCGACAATCCCTATATCCCGCAAGCCATCCAGGACGAGATGGACGAGCAGAACATCACTTCGTTCCAACTGGGGCGCGTGGGCAACGATTTCGGCCCGGGCAGGTACAAGAGTACCAATGAAGTCTACCGGATTGCTGCGGGGCTCAGCGGCGAAATCTCGTCGAACTGGAGCTGGGATGTCTATTACCAGTATGGGCGGACCGATTACCGGTTCGACGGCGAAAATCTCAAGAACACCGCCAATTACGCGCGTGCCGTGGATGCTGTGCGTGCGGATAATGGCAGCATCGTCTGCCGGGTGGCGCTCACTGATCCGAGTTCCCCCTGCCGGCCGCTGAATCTGTTCGGGGAGAACAACTGGTCCCAGGATGCCTATGCCTATGCATTCGGCGAATCCTACTCGACCCTGAGTTACCAGCAGCATGTTGCGGCGGCCAATGTGCAGGGCGATCTGTTCGATCTGCCTGCAGGCCCGGTTTCGGCTGCATTCGGTGTGGAATATCGTTCGGAAAGCGCAAGCGGGCAGAGCGATGCGGTTTCCAAGGTCAATGGCTTCTTTGTCGGCAACCAGCCGGCTTACGATGGCAAGCTTGGCACTATCGACGTGATCGAAGGCTATGCCGAAACCATCGTGCCTCTGCTTGCTGACCGCCCGCTGGCCGAAAAACTCGAGCTTAACGGCGCGGTGCGCTTCACGCATTACAATCCTGCCGGCTCCGTCGTTACCTGGAAGGCGGGGTTGATATACGAACCGGTCGATTGGCTGCGTTTCCGGGGCTCGCACTCACGCGATATTCGCGCGCCCAATATCGGCGATCTGTTCAGCCCGTTGGTGGCGACTTTCCGCGGCATCGTGAACCCGAATACCTTGCAGCAGTCGCTGGTTCCCGCTCGCACGGGCGGCAATCCTAACTTGCTGCCCGAAAAGGCGGATACCACCACGATCGGCGCCGTTATCGCACCCACTGGTCCGCTGTCCGGCCTGCGTTTTTCGGTGGATCTCTACGAGATCAAACTGAACGGAGCGATCGGTTCCATTGGCGCCCAGACGCTGGTCGATCGCTGCTTCTCGGGTGCGACGGAGTTCTGCAGCGCCGTGGACATCGACAACCAGGGCGAGATTACGCAGGTGCGTGAAATCCCCTTCAATCTCAATCAGTATATCGCACGGGGCATCGACTTCGAGCTTGGCTACAGCGGTTCAATCGGTTCCGTCGGGATCGATTTCCGGTCGCTGGCCACTTACACCAAGGATCTGATCACGGTCGATTCCCGTGGTTCCATCAACCGGGCGGGCCAGTCCGGCAGACCGATCTCGGGTGTGTCGGGTGTACCCCACTGGATCATCTACAACACCGTCAGCGCCGATTTCGACAAGCTGCGTGTCGCACTGGCTCACAGGTGGATCGCACCCAGCAAATATGACGCGACGCTGATCGGTCCTGACGATCCGGCCTATAATCCTTCACTGCCGAATAGCATCAATGACAATACGGTCGATGGGCGGCATTACTTCGACCTTACCCTGAACTATAAGCTCGATCTGGGCGACCGTTCCGAGGTCGATCTCTACGCGACGGTGAGCAATCTGCTCGACACGGACCCCCCGGTCGCTCCGTCCAATTCCGGCGCTACCAATAATACCTATTTCGATGTCGTGGGCAGGGCCTATCGCGTCGGCACGCGGTTCTCGTTCTGAGCTGGCCGATGGAAGCGGACAATCATCCCGTATCTCGCCGCGAGTTCGAGGACTTGCGGCGAGAGCTTGACCGGCAGCAATCGATCGAGGCGATCCGCAGGCTGCACTATGCCTATGGCTATTACATGGACCGCCTGCTTTTCGATGAAGTGGTGGCCCTGTTCGAAGATGATTGCTCCATCCATTTTCAGGGCGGGGTTTATCTCGGCAAGGCGGGTGCAAGGCGGCTCTATGGCGGCAGGCTGGGCCAGTTTGCGCAGCGCAAGGGGCTGCTGGTCGATCACCTCATGTTGCAGGGGGTGATCGATATCGCGCCGGATGGAAACACCGCCGATGCGCGGTTCCGGTGCCTTGTTCAGGGTGGTGTGCACGAAACGGTCGCTGCGGCGGAGGGCCGCCGCAATCAATATTGGCACGCCGGGCTTTACGAGAATTCCTACAGCCGGGCGAGCGGCGCCTGGCGGATCCAGACCTTCCGCTACACCACGGTGTGGGAAGCGGATTACAATATTGGCTGGGGCAAGGCCGATCCTGAGGGCCACCGGGCGAAGCCTGCTGACACCTGCTTCCCGGAAGATCCGTGCGGGCCGGATCGGCTTGAAGCCATGCCGGCGCTCTTTCCCGACAACGAGACCGTGCCCTTCCATTACCCAAATCCTGTGACTGGCCACCGCTGGTCAGCGACTGTCCCGGAAGGCTGAATATGGACGCCGTTGCATCATCTTCCGGCAAGCAAGCGGTCGCAATGCCACCTCCAGATACCTTTGCCACGGCCACGGCGCGGCGCTGGTTCCTGGGCGTGCTCTTCCTCGTGTCGATGCTCAATTACACCGATCGGGTCATCTTCTTCATGATGGTGGACGATATCAAGGTGGACCTTGGCCTGTCGGACTTCGAAATCGGCCTTGCCGGAGGCATCTCTTTCGCGCTCTTCCAGACCTTGCTGGGCTTGCCGCTGGCGCGTCTGGCCGAGCGCCGCAGCCGGACGACAATCATTGCTGTCTGCACCGGCTTCTGGTCGTTGATGACTGCGGCCTGCGGACTGGCGACCAATTTTGCACAGTTGATGATCGGGCGCATGGGTGTGGGCATAGGTGAAGCCGCCTTTCTGCCTGCGGCATCGTCACTGCTGGGCGACGCCTTCCGTGCCGACCGCCGCGGTGGTGCGATGTCGATCCTGCAACTCGGCAGCCCGGTGTCCGCCATTTTCGCCGCCTTGCTGACCGTATTCGTCGCCGGAACCTTCGGCTGGCGGGTTGCCTTCTTCATTGCGGGCCTGCCGGGCCTGCTCGTCATGATCCTCGTGTGGAGGCTGCGCGAGCCGGAGCGAGGTAAGGCAGACGGCGTTGTCGAGGAAGCGGTGCCGTCGTTGCTGGACGTGCTGCTGGCGCTCTTGCGGCGGCGCAGTTTCCTGTTCGTTGCGCTGGCCGCGTTGCTCGTGACCATGGGGATGCACGGCATCAGCAATTTTCTGGCAGCCTATTACGGCAGGACGTTCGGCCTTTCGACCGGACAGGCGGCGATGATGTATGGGTTTATCAACGCCTTTGCGCTTGGCTGCTCAATGATGATCGCAGGCTTCGGGATGGATTGGGCGGGCCGGCTGGATCGACGCTGGCATGCCTGGATTCCGGCAGCAGGCGTCCTGCTTTCCGCGATATTCTACGCCATCGCCTTCAGCCGGGATTCGATGGTCAGTACCGGCTTCTTCGTGATGCTGGGCGGGCTGACGCAGTTCTTCTTCTATGTGCCCACCCTCACCATGGTCCAGAATATGGTTGGACCGCGCATGCGGGCTTCGGCCATCGCGATCATTTCCGTGATCACGGGCCTGATCGGGGGCGGGGCCGGGCCAGCTTTGACCGGGGTGCTGAGCGATCGCTTCGCTGTTGCCGCCTTCAATCATGAGCGCGGCGCGTTCCATGCGGCTTGCCCGAATGGCGTAGCGGCGGAAGGCAGTTCTCCCGCACTTGTGGACGCCTGCACCCATGCGGCCGCTAGCGGATTGCAGGGGGCTTTCCTGGTGCTCTGCGGGCTGTTTGCATTGAGCGCGGTCTTCTATTTCCTGGCTGCGGGCTTTGTCGAACGCGATGCCTTCAGTCCCGGAAGGGGAAGTGAGGCATGATCGCACGCGAAGCCCTTATCGCCGCTTATGATGCCTATCTGCGGGCTCTGGCTGAAGGACGGCCCGAAAGCCTGCCTTTGGACGAAAGCGTGCGGTTCACTGAATGCGGCCAGGTGATGCCCGTCGGCAGTGGGCTGTGGGGAACGGTCGAGCAGGTCGGAGCGTGTTACGCCCGGTTTGCCGACGTCCTGCTTGGCCAGGTGGCAGGATATTGCGCGGTTCGCGAAGGCGGCGATCTGGCGGTGCTGATGGTACGCCTCGCCCTGTCAGAAGCCGGGACGATCACCGAAATCGAGACGGTGGTCTGCCGCCGGCGGGGCGTGCTGTTCCGGCCTGAGGCGATGTTCGCCCCATCGCCTATATTGCGCAAGCCGGACTGCCCTGCCGACAGGGAATTTCTTGCCAGAGTGGCGCATCTCTATTTCGACGCAATCGTTGCCGACAACGCTGCGACCCTTCCCATCCGCGACGATTGCGTCCGCATCGAATGCGGAGAGCCGGTGACATGCCAACCCGAGGATGATGAGCGCAAGGCCGCCCGTGGCTTCGATCTCTACTCCATGGGGGTCGCCGAACAGATCGATTGTCAGTTCTTCTGCTACTGCACGGCGATCAAGGAGCGCCGCGTCTATGTGGATGAGGAACAGGGGATCGCCTTTGCGATGGCTCGGTTCGATTTCCCGGGCACGGTCAGGTCATGGCGTTTCAGGCGTGGGGAACAACGCCCGACGGAACCGCACCAGCGTGTACCGCGCTCGATCCTGATCATGGAGGCCTTCCAGGTCGACCACGGCCAGATAACGGCCATCGAAACCATCTTCGAAAATTGTCCCTTTCTGATGCCCACCGGGTGGTGAGCAGCAGGACAATCCACTGCCTCAGGATTCCATCGTGACCTCAATTTCGACTGCCTACGCGACCAATCCGAAAATGGAACGGCTGTTCTCTCCCTTCAAGATCAAGGGACTGGAATTGCCAAATCGCGTAGTGATGTCACCCATGTCGCGTTACGTTTCGCCCGGAGGCATCCCCCCGGCAGAATTCGCCGCCTATCACAGGCGCCGCGTGGAAGGCGGTGTCGGGCTGATCATGACCGGCGCAACAGGCATTGCGCGTCCGGCCTCCAATAACGATCCCAACCTTGCCGTTTTCCATTCAGGTGCTCTCCCGGTTTGGCAAGACGTGGTCGACAGCGTGCATGCGGCGTCCGGCAAGATCGCGCTGCAATTATGGCACGCCGGATCAGCGTGGAACCGTGATGCGGATTTTCGCCCCGGCCCGATAGAAAGCCCGTCCGGCATCAACGATCCCTGGCTTCCGGCGAGCCAGGGCATGAGTGAAAATGACATCGCGGACACGATTGCGGCATTCGCCACAGCCGCCGGAACTGCGAAGGCAATGGGCTTCGACGCGATCGAGATTCACGGTGCTCACGGCTTCCTGATCGATCAGTTCTTCTGGAAGGAAACCAATCGCCGCAACGACAAATGGGGGGGTGAAACCCTGGCGGAACGCGCCCGCTTCGGCATTGAGGTGATGCGGGCCGTGCGTCGCGCGGTCGGGCCGAAGTTTCCTCTTTTCATGCGGATTTCCCAGTGGAAGGCGCAGGATTACTCGGCCCGTCCAATCGAAACACCGGCGGAACTGGAAATGTGGCTGGGGCCGCTCGCAGATGCAGGCGTGGACCTGTTCCATTGTTCCCAGCGCCGTTTCTGGGAGCCGGAGTTCGAGTTTTCCGAAATGAACCTGGCCGGCTGGGCCAAGAAGCTGACCGGGCGCGCTTCGATGACGGTGGGTTCGGTCGGCCTGACCGGCGACTTTTTCCATCGGGGGCAACTGCGCCACGCGGCGCTCGACGATCTGATCCGCAGGCTGGAAGCCGGGGAGTTCGATCTTGTCGCGGTCGGTCGTGCGCTGCTGGCGGATGCCGCGTGGGCGGAAAAGATCAGGGAGGGGCGTGAGACGGAGCTCAAGCCCTTTGGCCGCGAAGTTCAGGAAGTCTTGCGGTGACGATGCGGTGAAAACCGCAGCGCCGCTTGCAAGTGAGATCCAAGGAGGAATTGAGGTAATGGAACCTGTGCTGCCAAGGGGACTGAGCAAGTCTGCGCTAGACAGCGCGCTTGTGGCTTTCGGGAAGGTCGTGGGCGATGAATGGGTATTCGCCACTGAGAATGACCAGCTCACCTATACCGATCCTTATGCCTTTGGCAGCGGCGAAAAATTCGCGCCTTCCGCGGCGATAGCCCCCGCGAACAAGGAGGAAGTGCAGGCCATTGTCAGGCTGGCCAATGAACATCGCGTTCCGTTGTGGCCCGTCTCGCGCGGCAAGAATCTGGGCTATGGCACGGCATCTCCGGCGATTGCAGGCAGCATCGTCGTGGATATGACGCGCATGAACCGGATCATCGATGTCGATCCGAAACAGGCCTATGCCGTGATCGAACCGGGCGTCGGTTTCTTCGACCTTTTCAATTATCTGGAAGAAAACGACATCCCGCTATGGATGTCGGTGCCGGGTAATTCGTGGGGCAGCATTATCGGCAATGCGCTGGAGCGCGGCCTTGGCTACACCTCCTACGGCAATCATTACGAACAGCTCTGCGGCCTTGAGGTCATCATGCCTGACGGTGGGATGATGCGGACAGGGCTGGGCGCGATGGCCGGGAACAGGGCCGCGCATTGCTACAAGTTCGGCTTCGGCCCGTCTTGGGACCAGTTGTTCTTCCAGTCCAACTTCGGAATCGTCACTCAGGCTGGGGTGTGGCTGCAGCCTGAGCCGCAGATGTCGGCCAAGACGCGGATCCGCCTTCCGCAGTTCGAGGATATCGGTTGGGCCATCGACAAGTTGGCGGAACTGCGCCGCCTAAACGTGATCGAGCACAACTTCGTTTTCGGCAATTATCTCCACGATGCCGCAGTGCTGACGCGCCGGGAAGACTGGTACCAGGGCAAGGGGGCGCTGCCGGATGAGGTCGCACAGAAGATCATCGACAAATACGATTGCGGCTGGTGGAGCTTCGGGCTGAACACGACCGGGCATGAGGGCAAGGTCCGTGCACATATGGACGCCATAGCCGCCGCCCTTGGGCCGGGTATCGAACATGAGATCGAGTGGGAGACATGGGAAAAGGGGCAGCCGTTGGCAAGTTCGGCACGGGGTGTTCCAAGCGTATTGGCGCTGCACATCGTCAATTGGCATGGCGGTAGAGGAGGGCACATGGGCTTTTCTCCCGTCATGCCTCCCGATGGAGCGCTGGCTCTGGCACAGGCCAGGGAGATGAAAGGCCGCTTCGATGAATTCGGTCTGGACTACTACACGTCGTTCTCGATGGGCCAACGACACATCAACAACATCAACCTGATCCTTTACGACCGTGATGACGAGAACATGGTCAGCCGTGCGCGCGGCCTGTTCGACGCCCTGATCAAGGATAGCAAGGCGAACGGCTATGCCGAATACCGCACGCATATCGAATATATGCAGCAGATCGCCGACACGTTCGATTACAACGATTCCGCCCTTGCCCGGTTGAACAACCAGATAAAGCAGGCGCTCGATCCCAATGGCATCATCGCTCCCGGCAAGAGCGGTATCGGCAGCAATTTCAGCTATGGGAGGACGGCATGAGCCGCAACGTCCGCGTAGTCGCGCTTGGGATGGTCGCTGTGGCAGGCATTGCCCTGGCCAGCACAGCCTCGTCGGAAACCGGCGGGGCGCCGGCTGACAGCAGTGCTGCGAAAGCGGCCAAGCCGGAGGCGACCTATTTGCAGCATTGCGGCATGTGCCACCTGCCGGGCGGCACGGGCACGCGTATGCTGCGCCTGCGGCTGGGCGAAGAGGGCGCGCTTCTGGCGCAGAGGGACGATCTACCCGGTGAGTATGTCGAATATGTCGTGCGGCACGGCGTAAATTCAATGCCTCCAATCACCCGCGCCGACGTGACAGAAAAGGAGCTGGCAGAGATCGTTGCTTACCTGACGCGCGAACAGGAGCGGGGCCAGTGATCGGTCGGCGCAATTTCCTCAAGGCAGGGCTGATCTTCGGTGCCGGATCGGTTGCCGGTCCGGCGCTGGCCGTTCAGCGGGGCGAGCGTACGCATCTGCAATTGCTGATCGATGGACGATTTCGTGAGGCGATCAAATTGGCGCGTAACTCGAATGTGCTCACTGCCGACGGGAGCTCCGCCTTGAGGATTTTTCGGGGCGGAACCGATCTGACGAACGCGCAAGCCATCATTCGGGAGGCGGGATCGGTGCCGCTTGTTGGCGTAACGAGGTTTTCCGATCGCCTGATTTTTGAGGGACTGGCGCGGCAGATGGGCCATGAATTCCATCTGGTGAGCGATGAGAGACCGGCGAACGGGCGCTTGGCTGCTGGCCATTGGAATCGGCTTGAGCGGGATATGATCCGACGGCTGAACGTGAAGCTAATACCTGCGGAATGGAAAGCGATTGTGATGAGGCTGGCTCAGGAACGAGGGGCGGGCATTTGGCTCGCCTTGCCCGGCGCAGCGAACGAGGTGAGATAGCTCTGCCAGACGCCGAGCACCTCTCGGTAAGGCATCGTGGCATGGCAATCGTCCAAAACCGCTTCAACTAGGAGCGACACCTAATAGACAGGAAGACATTCAAGGAACGGCGCTCGGCCGCACTGGCCGGGTGGCAGACCCTTGTGAGTTGATCGCCTCCCATTTGGGAGAATTACGCCGGCCGGAGACGAGTTGCCGTTAGACTGACAGCACCTAACGGACTCATTTTCCGCTCAGGACAAACAGGCAGGTCAGCCCGACGAAGGCGGTCCCGTAGAGCTAGAGCCTGCAGTACTGGAGGCAGCAAGCTAAGCCTGCTTCCTCCGTCGCCTGCGATTCTTGGTGCGCCTCCAGTCACGTGAGATCTTTTGAAAGCACATCCATGTCCCCGTGCCGCACACGAAGGTGACGATAGCGAGCAGTGGCAAGACTACGAGATCCCAGATCGGGCGTGTCCGCAAATAGGCGAAGTCGAAGCTGTGGAGCCCGTTTCTGAGCCAGCGCGATATGCGTCCGTTATTGTCGTAGGCACGCAACAGGCGGCCGGTTTGGGGATCGATATAAAGCCGTGTGCTATCGCGATCGGCCAGCACAGCCCTCCATACCGGAAGCGTGATCGGGAACTTGTGGCTGTAATAATAAGCGTCTTCCTCTTCGAGCAATTCGAGGGAAGCGACAGACGGGCCGTCGGACAGAGCTTCGGCCAGTTCGTTTCGAGTGAGAGGTGCCGGTTGACCCTGGCTATCCAGCCGGACCGGTCTTCCTTCCGCCGGGATAGCGGCAAGGAATAAGCTTCCGCCCAAGGGTGTTGCTTCGACGCGCACAGTACCAGACGGCAACCTCTCCAGTTTTCCAAGTGCATCCCGGACGTCACCCCAGACCAGCGGCTTGCCCTTCAGTCGGTCGGATTCTTCAAATCCTGCCATGCTGTCGAGAACCCCCCAGGGGTTCATGGTCAAAAGTCCGCTTACGACCCAGCTCAATGTCAGCAGGCCAAAGAACAGCCCGGTCATGTGGTGCCACCACCATAGACCTCTGAAAGGGGAGCCGATCCCGCCGCCGCGACGTCGCTTCAATCGGGCGATACCTACCCACAGCCCCGTTGCTGTGAGGAAAGAGCCGACTACCGCTGTCCAGATCACCACCTGTGTCCAGAGCGCGCCGTTCTGGCGTAGCAATGTCGGGTAAAGCCAATGGGGGACCGCGCCCAGCCAGCCAAATATCCGCTCGCTCCTCGTGGTCTGCTGCACGACTTCACCTGAACCGGCGACATAGATTGTCTCTCCGCCGGGAAAATCGACGCGATGGAGGGGCTGATGACGTCGTGCTGTCTGCACGGTCCATTGGTCCATCTCCACAGGGACCGCCGTCTGAAGCGGTTGATCCATTCCTGAACGCGTTGCGAAGCTGCGCGCGACGTCCATGGCAGTACCCGGAGAGGTGACGGCAACTTCCCGGCCGGTCGCAAGGTCGAAATTTTCTGGCACTGCCCGCATCTGCGCTATTTCGCGCTGATGCGGGACTGCCGGTGAAATCCGTAGAACGGGCCGCTCTGCCATCATCTCCAGGCGGACGGAGGAGAGGGCAGTGTCTGCCGGAATTTCAGCCCGTTTCAGTGCCTGTGCATCCGGCAATTGCAACGGGGCGAGGCCGCGAAGCTGCTCTTCAGGCATCAGCCGAGGATAGTCGGAATACATCATGACGAAACCGGAGAGACACCAGATCGTCATCATCAGGCCCACGACAATACCGAGCCACCGATGGAGGAAGAGAATGGAACGCAGCATCGCGGCGGGCTTTCCGGTCAGAAATTGAAGCCGTAGGTGAGGCGGAAAGTCTGCGGCACGCCCATCGCGTAATAAAGGAAGCGGCCGGTGCCGTCATCCCGAGGCGCTGACTGGAAGCCGCGCGTGGCATATTCCTTGTCGAACAGGTTTTCCACATTCACGCCGATCCGGTGACGCCGTTCCGCGTCCGGGAAGTAATGCACTCCGGCATCGACGATGGCGTAATTGCCGTAATTCCGGCGCCCGAAGCCTGACGCGGTGGCATAGGCATCACCCACCCAATTCAGCGTGATATTGGCGCCAAACGGGTGCTGAGGCGAGGAATAGGCGAGGGTGCCCCGGGCAAGATGCCTGGGAGTGCGGTCACGCTGGGTTTCAGAACCGCGATTGCGAGCCTGGGTGTAGGTGTAGCTTGCATCGAAACTGAAACCACCCGGGATCTTGACCCCCACGATTGCTTCGGCGCCTCGCACGTTTACGCGGCTGTCGCTGTTCACATAGATACCGTCCGGAAAGGCTGGATCATCGTAGTCGATGGTGATCAGATTATCGATCCGGCGCCAGAAGTACGTGGCCTGGAAGCTCACCCGATCGTTCAAGAAGGTGCCTCCGAAGTTGACGTTGAAGTTCAGGCTTTCTTCGGGGCCAAGTTCCGGATTGCCCTTCTCGCAACAGGGATCAATCTGGAACAGCTGGGATGCGCTGGGCAGCAGGAAAGAGGTTCCCGCGTTGCCCGCGAGATACAACTGGTCAGTCAGGTCGAAACGGGCGGTCACGTTCCAGACTGTTTTCCTGGCGCCGTTACCCTCATTGTAACGCAGCCCAGCAGCGATGCGCCCGCGGCTGGACAGATCGTCGGTCGTCCGGACCTGGAAGATGGCTGCGTGGACTTCCTCGTTTGTCTTGCCGATCAGCAGGACGTCGTCACGGCCATTGAATTTCTGATAGTCATAGCCGACGAGATATTCGAGCCCACGGTGGAGCCGCAGCTTGGCCAGAGCGCTAACGCCGTAGTCCTGGTAACCCCAGTAGGTTCCCGGGGGATAGACCACGATCGGATCGCCCGTGGTCGTGTCATTCAGGATCTGCACATAGGCGGTATCCCAATCGTGATAATAGCCCTTGAGGAACAATTGCACGGTGTCATTGCCGACATAATCGAGCCGGAAGCTTGCAATCTCCTCATTGCGGTCGTTCCGGCTTTCACGCACGCGCGTGGCGCTGATATTGTCGAGCTTGGCTTCAGTGTGCTGATATTGCGCATTCAGAAGAAGGCCGGGACTTAGCTCGATCTGGTATTTCGCACCGACAGACCAGAGATCGTAGCCGCGCTTCCGATCCGTGGCGCTGGGCTGAAAGTCGCTATAGGGCGTGTAGCCTTCTGACCGGTTCCATGAACCCCATGCCACCACGCGGTGTTTCCCCGCGCTGCCGCGCAGATATCCCCCCAGATTGGTGCCACCGAAGGAATCCGCGCTGGCGTCCCCGCCACCGCCGAACTCGTCACTGAAAGAGCGCGTGACGATATTAATGACGCCTGCTGCAGCCTGCGTGCCGTAGAACAGGCTTTCACCGCCTTTGAGGATCTCGATCCTTTCGACCATGCTGGCAGGCAGCGTGTCATTGGGTGAGGTGGAGCCGTAGAGGCGGTTGTTGATGCGTATGCCGTCCAGCGTCCACAACACGTCCTGCGTTCGAGAGCCCTGAAGCGAAACGTCCACATAGCTGAAAGGGCCGCTGCCCGGTTGGATGTAGAGGCCGGGAACGGCGCGGAGGGCGGTCGCCACGTCCACTGCCCCGCTGTCCTCGATGTTCTTTTCGGTGATCGTCTCGAGATCGTTGCCGTAACGCTCAAGCTCTTGCGGCAGCGTCTGTTCAAGGCTGACGCCGGTGACGATGATCGCCTTGTCGTCTGAAGCATTGTTGCTCTGCGCCTGTGCGGATTGAGCCATGCACAGCATCGCGGCGATGGCAGCGTAGGAAACCTTGTCGAACCTCATAATATTCCCCCTGTGGGCTCTTTCATTATTGCGGAGAGCCTGTGCCCGTGCGGCTAGCTCGCTTCCGGAATGATGCCCTCAGCAATCCCGAATGCGCGTCAGTGCCGTTCACTGCCTTCGCAGTCGCATCGGACTGATGCGTGATGGACAGCCGTGCCGGAATTGACGACGATGTCGTCTTGCCCGGTGGTTGCCGGCCTCGCAGGCCAAGCTCCGTCCATCGCGCTCCGCTTGCAGTAACGGTGAAGGCTGCGGTTGCTGACAATGCTGCCTTCCTGCAGGCCCTCTTGCGAGGCACCGGCGCTCCTATCTATTCGAGGCAAAGCCGCGAATGCGTGGCTAGTGGTGGGCAATCAGCAGGTGCGTAAGTTAATTACCGTTACCGCACATTCTTGTTACGTTACCTTGGCTGGGGAAGGCGCCTGTCTGGCCGAGAAAAAGGCCATGAGGTTACTCTCAGGGAACGCGGTAGACTTGCGATGTGGTCGGTCGTTACCTGGATGCTGTCAGACCAAATGCCCCGCTTGGTAAGGCATGGTTGCTAAGAGCGCGGCATATGCCTCGCCTTCGCAAACCCGCCAGTCCGTTCCGCTATTTCAATTCTTCGCCCGGGGTGATCCGCCTTGTGGTGATGATGTACGCCCGCTTCCCGCTCTCGTTGTGGACCGTCGAGGATCTGCTGTCCGAGCGAGGCATCGACATCTCCCGCGAGACGGTGCGCCACTGGTGGAACCGGTTCGGGCCGATGTTCGCAGCCGACATTCGCTGGCAGCGGGTCAGCCGGATGCAGGGCCAACAATCGATGTGGGAACTCGCATCTGTCATTCCGAAGACGAGAGCGGGCGATGCTCAGGTTCCGGCGAATGAAGACCTTACAGAAGTTCGCCTTGGTCCACGCCAATGTCCACAACCACTTCAAGCAGGAGCGCCATCTCGCCGATCGACAGGCCTGCAGGGAATGCCGCTCAGCCGCCTTGGCTGAGCGGCAGAACCTCTATGGCTGAGAATGTACCGGCGAGGCGTGAGCTGTGCTCAATGGAGATGAGTCGCGGTTAGACTGACGGCACCACGACACGCTCGTCATTATATTCGAACTCGGTGAAATCCTCCGTGCCGGGCTCGCCTATCGCGACCGGCTGGTCATCGGCATTGAAATACAGGATCACGACATCGCTGGAAGGCTCGCCGAACACATAGCGGGAACAGATACCGGGCCCAGACGGGCAGGGCGCTTTCGCGGGCCCCTTGAGCATACCGACTTTTAGCCCATCCTGCCGCATCTTCTTGACCAGTTCGACTGTTGCCAGCGGCGCGCGATGGCGATCGCCGGTGCCCTGAGGCATCCCCGGCAGGGCACTTCCAAAGAAGAACGGAGAGACGCCAATTGTGCCATAAAGCGTCCATGGCGTTCGGCGCCATTGACCGCTTTCCTCGTCGAGCGCGACGATGCCGCTGGCGTCGAAATAGGATGGAAGGGTACTGGCGTCTTCGATCCGCGTGGCATCGCTGTCGCCATCATAGACCATGCTTACCTTGTCGCCGCCATCGTGAATGGTCATGGTGACGCTGCAGGCGCGCGCTCGCACATCGATTTCGTCAAAAACGATCCATTGTGCGTTATCGGCGTCGGAATAGGCCTGCACTTCCAGCTTGACCTTGCCCGCCGATGGGGGGGACGTGAAAGTCAGGCCCTCGATGCTCCCCTGCTGCGCCCGGAGCTTGAGCGGCGGCGGTGTGCCTCCCTTGCCATCGGCATATTCGACGACGATCTGGCCCTCGCTTCCCTTGCTGATGCAGGAGGGACCCGACAGGTTGATAGCACGTGCCTTGGCGACAAAGGTGACTTCGATCGGCACCGTCTGGTTAGGCCTGTCTCGGCGAACGTTGGTTGCTCGCGCAAGCAGATCGACCTGCTTACCCAAGGGAATGAACGTTCGGCGAAAGCTCGCGGAATCCAGCCATTCTTCATCGACTGCCAAACCGGCATGCGATGGTGCCCCATCACGGTAAATGTCGAGGTCTAGGTCGATCAGTTGACTGCCGGGATGTTCGGCCTCTGACGATTTTGTCAGCAGCGCGGCGTTCATTTGCACGTTGATAGCGGACGCTGCCAACCGCGCGACCTCGATAGCATCTGACTGCTCGCCCTCCGCGTCCGTAGGCCCGGAAATGGCGAAAACAGGCAATGCCTCGCCTTCAAGCCCATGCGTATAATAGGCGGCATCGTTGGCGTAACGCCCGATGATCTGGCCGTAGGTATCGTGCAATGACGAGCGCCGCTTGCGCAGGGACGACTCGAGCCAACCGATCCCCTGATCGGCGGCTGTCATCTCGAAATCGGCGTTCTGGGCGCCCAGCCAGACGACGAACGCACCGACACCCCCTGATCCCCCGCGCTCGCGGAGGAGATGATACCAAAAGTGGCTACGGTCATAACCATCGTCGAGCGTATCGGGCAGCGGGATATTGTAATACGGGTCGCGATAAAGCGTCATCTCACCAGTGACCGATTCCGAAAACTGGGCTGCTATCGCTTCGGCCATGCCTTCATAAAGCCAGCGAGCATCGCTGGGACGGGTGGAGGACTGATAATAGTAGTAACCCACAGGTGTCGTAGCGAAATAGGAATGAAATATTTCGTGACCTGCCATTTGCAGGAGAATTTCCTGCTGTGAAGGCTCTTTGAGCGCGCAAAACACATCTCCGGATGACAGATAGATATTTGATTCCGCGCGATCGTAAAATCCCGCGCTGGTGACAAGAAGCGAATTGGTTTCGAGATCCAGCCGGTTCAACGACGCGAAATATCTTCCATTTATTTTGTTGATAAAGAACTTCGTATAACCCTGCCCCTCGAGCCACGATTTGGCGCTATCCAGAACCCCAAGCAAATTTTCCATCTCCGCCTGCCGATTTGAACAATCGGGTGCGGGAGCACCTCTGCGCTTGGCACAATCGATCTGCCATGCGGCGCTGGTGAAGGTCATGGTTGGATAGGACACGCCATCGCCCCCCTTTGCGATATACTCGCCGACGCATGTCCGTTCTTCGGCGAGCGCAGCTGTGGGAAGCACGATTGCAGCCAACGTCGCGCACAAAATCCGGAGGGCGTTCTTCATGGAGTTTCCTTGGAGTTCCTTGCGCCGCCTCCATCAATTGCCGTGCGGCTTTCATGAATTTGATCGGAAACTCAGCGTGCGATCTCGGCATCGAAGCTAAAGCTGAAATCGGATCGGGCGTTTACCAGATAGCCAGACATTCGCCGGTCATCGTCGCGCCGCATGACGACGAAAAGCGGGTCGCTTGCGTCGGCCGATATCGGCAGGGCGAACACCAGATCGCCGTTGACGACCTGTGCAGGCGTCGAACCGCTGGCGCCGACCCATTCGCACGGTTCGCTATATGGATCCTCGCAGATCGCGCGCCCTGCAACCCATGACACGGTTGCATCCGGATGGCCCTCGGAATGGATCACCTGAATCCGCAGAAGGTCTGCGCCGCCACGTGTGCGGATGCGCGGGTCGTCGCGGTCGAGTTGATAGGTGCCGTGCCACGCCCCGGTGGCTTCACTGCCGACCTCTTCCTGTGCTCCAGCGACAGACGATGTCATAACCAGCGCCAGACCCGCAACAATCGACGCGGCCAGCTTTGCTTGCCTTGTCGGCGCAAGGTCAGGAAAGCGGGACAACATAGTTCATCTGCACAGTTGCTTCGGCGGGCGACTGTTCGATCACGACGACGGACAATTCCCTGCCGTCGCCTGCTTTCCCCTCGATCACTGTTTCGTTGCGGTCTCTTACGACCCGCGTCTTTGGCGCCGCGACATCGAAGCCGAGTTTCTTCATCGACGCATCGTGGAAAGCGGCAACGTCAGCCGGCGCAGCCGTGACGGTGTAGAGCAGCGTTCCCGACTTGCGCTTCTCATTGCTGCCAAAGAATGAGGTGCCGTATCGCCCGCCTTCGTAGGTTTCGACGAAGTCGGGCAGATTTTCGCGCGGGATCGGACGGCCCTTGGCGGCGGATCTGGCGATTTCGGCAACACCGGAAGCCGCCGCCGCCGCGGGGCCATTGTCTCCAGCGTTCGTCGAGGGCGCGTTAGTGTCGCAACCGGCAAGCAACAAGATGCACGCCGCGATGCTGGGATGGAATTTCATCGTTCGCTCCTTCGAACAGGTCAGGACATGGTTCGTGAATGGACGAGGTTCAGCGTCGTCCCGCCTTCCTCATCGGTCAGCACCGTGACCATCAACGTCTTCGTCTTATCCTCGCTCTCGCCCATCAGCTGGACCATCTGGCTCGACGTCGTCTCTAGCCCGATTGCCAGACCATGGCGCGCCATTGACGCGCGGTAGAAGGCGACAAGGTCGGCAGGCGTCTGGCTGGTTTCGAGCGTCAGCGTCCCGCCCGCCTTGTTGTCGTCCTTCATCCGGATATTCGTGATCGCTCTGACTCCCTTGGGCACTTCCACGAACTCGGGCAGGTCATCGATCGAAACGCCCATACCTTTGGCGCCGCTGACTATCGTGCCCATCGCGCCGCTCCCCGCATCGGCAACTGCGGTCGGGGCACTGGCCTGATCTTCCGCTCCGCCCCCGCATCCGGTAAGGGCGATCGCCGCAGCGATGATCGTCGAACGCTTTATCATCGGATATCTCCTGTGGCGCGACATCGGCTCAACTGTCCGATGGCCATGACGGATCGGGCTCGTCTGTGGGGGGCGGTACGGTGTCGATGCAAGTCTGGACGGCGGCCGCATGGCCCGGATCGACAGTCAGCGAGTAGATGGTGACGTCGCGCTTCGCCTTGTCCTTCATCTCGTTGAAGGCCTTGTATCCCATGTCTTTCTTGTACGACAGGATCGCGAGCTTCTTCGCCCATCCGGTGTAAACGGCTTCGTCCGGTTTGGGCAGGTTGCCGGTCTCGCCAGCCAGCGCCATGTGCTGGAAATAGGCACCGCTGGTTAGCGCCCAGCAGCGCAACGCGGTTTCGAGCTCGCTGTCGTTGGCGACCGGTTTCGTAGCTTCGCCATCGCCTGCCGACGCCCCCTCCTTTTGGCCACAGGCCGACAGAAGGAAGAGCGGGCCAGCCAATAATCCAATGTATTTCGCTGCCGGTTTCACGATTTTCTCCGGAATGAAGGGATTGAGTTGCTTGCGCCGTCTTGAGGTCAGAAGACGCGGTCGAGGACGCCACGTGTGGCCTTCCGCGCCGCTTCCACAGCCTTGGCGTTAACTTCATCTTCCGCGGCGCCAGCGGCGTTGTCGACGATACGGCCGGCACGGTCCGCACCGGCGACCTTGGTCGATCTGGCGCCGGAACCACCAGCCGATGTCCGGGCCGACGAAGTGGTCGATGACGTGACCATCTGACGGCGGATCAGCGTGCCGTTCCAGGTGTTATAGCTATGCTCGTAGGCATCGGGGACGATCTCGCAGCCCGTCCGCAGGCCGGTGAAGGATTTGCGATCGGCGCTGAACGTCAGGACAAAGCGGCCATAGACACGGGTGCCATTGCGCTCATCGTCGCAATAACCTTGAAGGCCCGCATTATGGGCTGTTTCATACCAATAACCGGACAGCACGTTGCCCGAGAATTGCCCCTCCAGCGTACCGCTTGTGATCCCGTAAGTGCCAGTACGATAAATGGCGTCGAGCTCTGCTTCGCTCTGCGTTGCAGTGTAGGTTCCTGTGACAGTGGCGGTCGTGGTATCGAGGATGAGTTCAGGCTTGATCTTGTCGAACCCGACGGTGGCATAAACGAATGCCTGCTTTGCTTCAGCCTGCCCTCCCACGCCTTGCGTCGCTATCGGGGCTGCCGATGCGGGTTTGTTCTTACGCTCTGCAGGTTTTTTTGCGGCACCGGTCCCAGCCGTCCCCCGCCGGGTCAACGTACCGTCCCATGTCGCATAGGGGGTTTCGTCGCAATAGCCCCACCGTCCTTCGAAGGCATCGAGCGCTGCGTTGAAAGTGAATGTCATGCGACCATAATGATAACTGCCGTCTCGGGGGAGGCTGCAGGCCCGGTCGCTCGTCGCCTGCGACCAATAGCCGTCGATTTCATTGCCTTGGCGGACGCCTTCGATCCTGCCCCTTTCGAAACTGTAATCGGCGCCGAAGCGTGTCTCGCCCCATTCGGTAATCTTGAGATCGCCCCAGTCATTCGTCGTATAGACATTGCCGAGCGCAGAGACCTCGGCGCCAGGCTGCGCAGCCGCCGACGCGATAGCGAGCGCGCTTCCAGCCGACAGGATCAAGCTCGCTCCGATGATTTTCGTGACCGGTTTTGCCCGAGAGTCTTCTGCCCCTGTGCCAGTTCGTTGAACCACAGATCGGCGCAAAATACCGCTTTGCATCATCTACATATCCCTGTCAGCCGTGGCCTTCACAGCTCTCAGGGCGAGGCATGCCCGACACGCAGAGATGCGTCATACGCCAGATGGCGTATGACGCATGGGAATGGCTAACCCGCCGCTTCCAGGATTGCATCGGCGACCAAATCGGGCCGCTGATACACCATCAGCTCGCTGCAATCCGGTACGAGCTTCAATGTTACGCCGGGATACCTTGTACAGAAGCTCTGGGCTTCATCGACGCGCAAGTGCTGGTCCAGGCTACCCATCAGCCACATTGTGGGACTGACCGATCTCAGGAGAGGGCCAGAGGTGTTGGCATAAGACAGAAGCAGGTCTGCCATGAACCCTTCTACACCCTGTGCCAGCATCATTCGGCAATCGCTGCGCAAGAGAGCCTGGGTTTCCGGGTTGCGAAGGCAGATCATATTGGCGTCGGAATAACTGTGCGCGCGCTGAACATACCAGTCAGGCCCCGCCCGACGAATGATACGAAAGCCGACAGAGCAGATGGAACGCAATATTGAAGGAGCTCTTGGAGCAAGATTATACATGGTGCGATGCATCACGGGCAGCCGCTCCACCTCTTCGCGCGTTGCCTGCCAGCAAAAGCTGATGGCTACGATAGTGCCGATCTGTTCAGGTGTGCGGTCTCGCGCCAGGTGCAATGCCTGTGCACTGCAGGTTGTACCGACTGCAACACACTTTTCCAGATTCAGAGCAATGGCCAGTTCCGACAGCGCGGATGCCTGATCCTCCTCAACTTTCAACCGGGAATCGGCTTCGCTGTTTCCATATCCGGGGCGGCAAGGCAGGATGATGTGCATCCCGGCCTCAACCAGCCGGTCAATCAACTCCTGAGGAGGAATGCCGTTAAAAGCCGGCCCATGCACCCACAACAACGGCTGCGCGTCACGCGGGCCGATCGTGCTGTAAGCGAGCCTTTTCCCATTGCTGCGCGTGATGAACTGTTCAGTCCCAAAAGGATCGGACCAGCCCATTTCCGTCCCGGTCGCATCGGCTGAAACCCGCGCGCAGAGCACTGCAACAAGATGAAGCAGAGTCGCCTGATTGCGCGCTTCCGTCTTAAGCAGGATTGTCTTGAACTGGGTTCGCACCGTCTTGAGGGATACGCCACGTGCCGATGCGATCCGTTCCAGATCGCGCGATGCGTAAAACAGGCGCAGCACGTCCAACTCTGCCTCGGTTAGTGAAAATGCTTCCGATAATGCATCTCCCACTGCGGCTGACCATGGAAGCGCAAGGGACCTGATAGTTACGAAGCCGGCATCGGTTCCGGGAGGGCGTACGACACAGGCTTCGATCAGCGGCGTTGCCGGCACCTTGGTTTCGACATGCCTGAGGATGGCCCGCTGACGATTTCCTTTCTTGGCTGCTGACCGGCGTACCGCAGTCAGATCGGCCGCTGACGATGGATCGAGCCACCGCAGGGAATCGATCGCGCCCGAGATCGGGCCGAAGAACGCGACCGCAGCGTCATTCATTGCCACGACGCGTCCCTCCGGTGACTGAACCATGGTTGCGACTTCTGACGCTTCCACGATTTGTCGGACCGGATCTTCCGCGATCGTTGCCGCACTTTCAGCCAGTGTCGAGAGCTTGGTTAAATGATCGAAAAGCTCCCGTCCCAAGCCATTCTCGGTCCAATCCGGCTCGCATTCGACGATAGCGAGCTTTCTGTTCCAGGCCTCAATCATTTCATCGAAGGCAGTGGGATCGGTGAGTGAACGATAGGAAGTCGCGATCAAATCGAGATCGATGAAGTCAGCCCCACTGTCATTCCGTTCTGCCATCGATTTACCTCCGACCGATATCTCCCGCCTAGAGCATTTCTGTAACGAGAGGAATCGAGGGGCCCATTTGCGCGACGGCGGGACCGCAGGCTCTTCGAATTAGAAATCGATAGCAAGCTTCGTGGCTGCGATCTGGTTAAGCTTAAGCTGGAGTAGACATTCGAAACCGGTCAACCGTCATCCAGCAGAAAACCGACAAACCCGTGCAGTGTGAGATCATGGCGGAAGCCTGAAAGAGCTTGATGGCTCCGTTGGCGAACTTGATCAGCCGATTGGCGTGTCAGAGCGCCTTTTCCATTTGCAGCAGAGGCACTTGCACGCCGTCGACCTGCGCGAATTGAAGCTCCGTCTTCGGCTTGTATCCGCAACTCTCGTATAGCGGCACACCGGCAGCTGTCGCCATCAATTCGACACGGCGGTAACCGGCAGCGTGAGCAGCCTCTTCACACAGTCTGATGATGCGTCCACCGATGCCGCGTCGCGTGAAGTCGGGATCCGTGTACATGGCACGTATCTTCGCAGCGCCACTCGCGGGATCGACGATTGATGGCTCACGCGCAACTATGCTCTCATCACCGCCATAAAGGGTCTCCCGAAAGCTCCAGCCGCCGCACCCGGCGATGCGATCACCACATTCAACCAGGAAATATGTGCCATCGCGGACGAGCTGACTATCGAGCCCCATCACCTCGTGACTGGCAGTCACTTGCTCCGGCGTAAGGAACTTGGCCTGGAGTTGGGCAATCGATCGGCTCATCACGCGATGCAAAGCCTCCAGGTCGTCCAGCCTGGCTACGCGGTCGATAAATTGATCGGTCATCGGTTCATCTATGCGCGAACATGCCAAAAGGCAAAACGCACTGCTGCCCCCGACAAGGCATGGCCGTTTTCGGACGGCATGCAATGGAGTGCAAATGACCGAATTGGCTGCGCGTCCGTGAGACGGAATGACAGGGATGAACGCGGATACCGACTGCGTGACCTGATCAGCGCTTCTTCTTGGCAGTGGTCGCGGTGAAATCGGGGTCCTTGTTCGCCACCCAATCGACAAATTTGCGCACGGCGGGATTGGCCAGCAGGCCCTCCACATCCATTCCGTAGCGCTGCAGTTCGGAATTGGTGAAATTGGCGATCAGCGTCTGCTGGCAAATGGGATGCATGGGCACAACCTCGCGCCCGCCCCGGCTCTTGGGGACGGGGTGATGCCAGACGATAGTCTTGCCAGTTGGCCGGCCGCAGAGCCAGCAGGGCGCCGTCGTCGCCGCGGCCTCCTCCTCGCGGTGCAGGTCTCCATAGGGATCATGTTTGGAATGTTTGCGGGCCATGCGTCTGCCTGAGTTATCTGAACTTGCGCTCTCTACTCAATAACGGGTGCGGCGAGCATTTCCACAACCGCATCTCCAACCCGGCTGTTCGCCAAATCACCGGCTATTGTGACGTCAGCGTCTGCCCGGTGTCAGAGACCAGCGATTTGGAAAAATAAAACGGTTCCAATTGCCTGAGGGGAGCCGATTCGAACTCGAATGGTTTCGAGCGGATCTATCGAGACAGGTCAGGGCCTCGCCGGGCGGGAAAGGCAGGCAAGGAGCTTGCGCTGTTCATACCAGTCGATGGGCCGAGGCGGGCCGATCAGCTTGTCGGGATTGAGCCGGGCAGGATAAGCTGCCTACAAAGCCTGCCGGTTCAGCCTGAGCGCATTGGTCACGACACTGACCGAGGATAGCGCCATGGCGGCCGCTGCGATCATGGGGGAGAGCAGGATACCGAACATCGGGTAGAGCAAGCCCGCCGCAACCGGAATCCCCGCAGCGTTGTAGATGAATGCGAAGAGCAGGTTCTGGCGGATATTGGACATTGTCGCCTGGCTGAGGCGGCGGGCCCGAACGATCCCGTTAAGATCGCCCTTGAGCAGCGTCACGCCGGCGCTTTCGATCGCTACGTCGGTTCCCGAACCCATGGCGATTCCGACATCGGCCGCAGCAAGCGCAGGGGCATCGTTCACGCCGTCCCCGGCCATTGCGACTACCCGGCCTTGTCGTTTCAACCGCGCAACGACCGCGCTCTTCTGGTCGGGAAGGACATCCGCCTCGATCTCGTCGATCCCCAGTTTGCGAGCGACAGCTTCGGCGGTCGTGCGGTTGTCTCCGGTCAGCATGACGACTCGGATACCCTCGCGGCGCAGGGCGTCGAGCGCTTCGGGCGTGGTTTGCTTGACGGGATCGGCGATGGCGACAGCGCCGCCTGCCGTCCCGTCTATGCCCACGAAAATGACCGTCGCGCCATCGTGGCGGAGATCGTCGGCCGCCGCCACAAGAGGTCCGACATCTATGTTCTGTTCGGCCAGGAATCGCGCATTGCCGAGTACTATGCGCTTGCCCTCTGCGGTACCCACCGCCCCGCGCCCGGTCGGGGAATCGAATTCGCCGACCTGCGGCAGTGCCAGCTCTCGCGTCCTGGCAGCCTCGACGATTGCGCGCGCGAGCGGGTGTTCGGACGCCTGCTCCACGGCAGCAGCAAGGCGCAGGATTTCGTCTTCGGCATAGCCTTGCGCGGGCACGATTGCGGTGACGGCCGGTCGTCCCTCGGTGAGGGTTCCAGTCTTGTCGACCACCAGCGTGTCGACTTTTTTCATATGCTCCAGCGCTTCGGCATTCTTGATGAGGACGCCAAGGCGGGCCCCGCGGCCAATTCCGACCATGATCGACATCGGTGTGGCGAGACCCAGCGCGCAAGGGCAGGCGATGATCAGCACCGCAACCGCAGCGACGAGCCCGTAAGCAAAGCGAGGCTCGGGTCCCCAGATAGCCCACCCGATGAAGGCAAGTGCGGCAATGGCAATGACCACGGGGACGAACCAACCCGAGACCTGATCAACCAAACGCTGGATCGGTGCGCGCGAACGCTGGGCTTCGGCAACCGTCTGGACAATCCGGGCAAGCATGGTGTCGCGCCCGACCTTGGTTGCAATAATGACGAGCGCACCGGTCTGGTTAAGCGTGCCACCTATCACCGTATCGCCCTTAGCTTTGGTGACAGGCATGGATTCGCCGGTCACCATCGACTCGTCGAGCGAGGAACGGCCATCTTCCACGGTGCCGTCGACCGGCACCTTTTCGCCAGGCCGCACTCGCAAGCGGTCCCCGACCCCTATGGCTTCCAGGCTCACCTCTTCCTCGTTGCCGTCTGCAAGCAGCCGTTGCGCGGTTTTCGGCGCGAGCCCAAGCAATGCCTTGATCGCACCCGAGGTTCGCTCGCGCGCCCTCAGTTCAAGAACTTGCCCAAGCAGGACCAGCACCGTGATCACCGCTGCCGCCTCGAAATAGACCGCCACACTGCCATCGGAATTGCGAAAGGCCGGCGGAAACAATCCGGGCGCCAGCGCGGCGACCATGCTGTAGGCCCAGGCCACTCCGGTACCCATGGCGATCAAGGTGAACATGTTGAGGTTGCGGGTCTTGAGCGATGCCCACGCGCGCGCAAAGAAAGGCCACCCGGCCCACAGCACGACCGGCGTCGAAAGGACGAGCTGGATCCAGATCGACAGCCACATCGGTACGAGATGATGAAGCGCCGGGACAAGATGCCCACCCATTTCGAGTACCATCACCGGCAGCGCCAGCACCAGCCCGATCCGGAACCGCCGGGTCATATCGAGCAGTTCGGGGCTTGGGCCGCTTTCCATCCGTGCCGTTTGCGGTTCGAGCGCCATGCCGCAGATCGGACAGACGCCGGGGTGGTCCTGCCGCACCTCCGGATGCATCGGGCAAGTCCAGATCGTTCCGGCCGGTGCTGCAGAATGCTCCTGCGGGTCAAGGTAGGCTGTCGGGTTCGCGACGAAGCTGGACCGGCACCCTTCACTGCAGAAGTGATAGGCGTGACCGGCGTGGTTCGCGTGATAGGGGGTCTCTGCCGGGTCCACCTTCATTCCGCAAACCGGATCGGTGCCCGGTTTTGCATGACTATGGTCGTGGAGGTGCGGCTGCGCCGGTTTGTCGCTCATGGATAGCTCCTGTATGCCGTCGGCCTGGACATGAGTGGTCCTCCACGAAAGGTTCGTCCCTCACCCGCAGCCGGTCGAGAGTGACCGCTGAGGGTTCAGGGGTACGGACGGCGCGAGGCTCGGATGATGGTCCATGAGTGAACCTTCCCTGTTCGCTATGCCATGGATGATGCCCATGTCTCGCTCATCGCGGCGCTTCCCCGCATTGCGCGCCAACCGCCCTGTGCATCGGGGGGCACCGCTAGCGCGATCGTTGTCATCGGCCTAGGTGGTGAAGGTGATACGGGATGATTGTGACTTGCGTGGTCCTGATTGGCAACCTCTGCCGAAGGATCGCCGGCCATGCCGAACAGGACCGGGGCCGCAGCGATCGTCAAATTGACCCTCATATGAATCTCCGCCGAAACGTCTCTGCGAAGAAATACGCAGACTGAAGTCGCATTCCTCGGAATCTCAGAACCAGAAGCGGATGCCTGCCACGATGCTGCGCTCGGCGGTATCCTTGCCATCGACGCGGGCATAGTCGGCGGTCTTGCCGGCGGCCCAGGTCCAGTTGATCCCCACATAGGGCGCAAATTCGCGGCGCAGCTCATAACGCAGGCGCAGACCCAGTTCGGCGCTCGACAGGCCGGAACCGATGCGCTGGTCCGGCATGTCCTGCGCCGAAAGGTCGAACTCTATGCGGGGTTGCAGGATCAGTCGCTGGGTGATCCGTTGATCATAAGCACCCTCCAGGCGACCGGTAAGATGGCCCTTGTCGGACAGGAAGACTGCAGCCTGTACATCGAACTGGTAAGGCGCCCGGCCTTCGATACCCAAAGTTGCCCAGGTTCGCGCCGGGCGCGGGCGAATGTCCTGTCGAACGCCGATCTGGAGATTCCACCAGGGATCGAGCGCTTTTGAATAGAGCGCCTGGATCTCGGCCCGGTCGATGCCTTCATCGAGGGTTCCTTCACCCTTGCTCTTGATGACGAAGCGATTGAGATCGCCCAGCCAGGCTTCCCCTTCCCAGCGGTAGCCATCCTTTCCGTCGCGGAACTGATATTCGGCTAGGTCGATCAACAGCTTTGAATAGACGGACGCAGGGGGCTGCATCGCCGTTGCTTCGGCGGCGGCCATCTCCGCCGGGTCCCAATATCGGTCGGCCAGGCGGTCATGCGCGATTGGCGGCGCTTCGGCGCTGCCCGGGGCCTGGTCGGTTCCGGTAGACTCTCCGGCCGATGCGGGTGCAGGCTCTCTCATGTCTCTGCCCGGCATGGACTGTTCATCGCCTGACGGCTCCGCTTGCGGCGCGGGCTGTGCCGCAGGTGCCGACTGCGAGGCAGCGGGGTGATGCATCGCATGATCCATGGACTGTGCCGCAATAGGAGTGGCGCCCGATAGGAGCGCCAGGATCAGGATCCTCTTCATGCCGCTTCTCCCGCAACCGGGCGGACCTGGACCACACGCATCATCCCCATCGCCATGTGCAGGAACAGGTGGCAGTGAAACGCCCAGTCCCCGCCAATCGCGGTGACGTCCCAACTGACCTTGCCGCCGGGCAGGACATTCACTGTGTGTTTGCGCGGGCTATGATCGCCGTGGCCGGTCACCAGCTCGAAGATATGCCCATGCAGGTGGATCGGGTGGGCCATCATGGTGTCGTTGATCAGCGTCACCCTGACCCGTTCGCCCGTGCGCATCGGCAGGGGATCATGCGTCTCGCTCATGGTCTTGCCATCCATCGACCACATGTAGCGGTCCATGGCGCCGGTCAGATGGACCTCGATCTCGCGTTCGGCGGCACGCACATCGGGATTGCGTTCGAGCGCGACGAGATCCTTGTAGACCAGCACCTTGTGCCCGGCCTGATCGAGTCCGATGCCCGGCTCGCCGGTGCGGTCCATCGGCATGGGATTGATCATTTCGACTCCGGGGCCGAGCTTGATCTGCGGAGCGATTTTGCCGTCGCGCATGGACATGTCCTTCATGTCCATGCCTTCCATTTCCGTCCCCATGTCCTTCATGGTCAGAACCGGTCGTTCCCGGAGCGGCGGCACCTCGGCGCGCATGCCTGCGCCCGGAGCGAGCGTAGCGATGGCCATGCCCGAACGGTCGACGCTTTCGCCGACGATGGTGAAGGCCTTGTCCTCGCTCGGCGTGACGATCACATCGTAGGTTTCTCCGGGGGAGAACTGGAACTCGTCGACGGGAACCGGCCGGATATCCTGCCCGTCGGAGCTGACCACCTGCATCGACAGGCCCGGGATGCGCACATTGAACACGGTCATCGCTGCGGCATTGATGAAGCGCAGCCGTACCCGCTCGCCGGCAACAAACAGCGCGGTCCAATTGGACCTGGGGCCGTGCCCGTTGACGAGGTAGGTCAGCACCGCGTCGGTGACATCCGAGATGTCGGTCGGGTCCATCCGCATCTTGCCCCAGGCGAGACGGTCGGGCAGCTTCTGGTCCTTGCCGGCGAGGAGCCCGGCCATGGTCTGGCGCCGGTTGTTATAGTAGCCCGGTTCGACCTTGAGGTTGCGCAGGATCTTCGCCGGATGGACGAAGCTGTGGTCTGAGAACACGATCACATGGTCGCGATCGTACGGAGCGGGTTCTGCCCCGGCTGGATCGATCACGATCGGGCCGTACATGCCCATCAGTTCCTGCAGGCCCGAATGGCTGTGATACCAGTAAGTCCCTGCTTGCTCGATCGCGAACTCGTAAGTGAAGCTCGAATGCGGCTTGATGCCGGGAAACGAAATGCCTGGCACTCCGTCCATCTGGAACGGCACCAGCAGGCCGTGCCAATGGATCGACGTCTCCTCGTCAAGCGTGTTCTCGACCGTCATGCGCAGCTTCTGGCCCTGCTTCAGGCGCAGCAGCGGCGCGGGGACCGTCCCGTTGATAGTAACTGCGCGCGCAGGCTTGCCATCGATGTCGAGCGTGTCGTGCGCTACGCGCAAACGGATGTCCTCCCCCCCTAGCGTCGGCAGTCCGGCCGAGACGGGCTGCGCCCAGGCCGGCAGCCATGGCTGAAGCACGAGCGCCCCACTGCCGATGGCAGCCCCCTTGAGCAGGGCGCGGCGGTTGAGGTCGAGACGTTGCATGAGAAGGATGTCCCTTGTGTCAGGTTCATCATCCGATACGCAGGCGCGCGATCAGCCCCTCAGAATTTCCGTCAATTTTGCGCGCGCACGGTACAGCCGGGTCTCAACGGCCTTTTCGCTGACACCGAGGACACCCGCTGCCTCGGCCTGGCTCAAGCCTTCGATCGTGCGCAGCACCAGCACTTCCTTGAGGCGGGCGGGAAGGTGGGTAATTGCGGCCATGGCCTGCTCGAGTTCCTCGCGGTCCGACGCTTGGCGTTCGGCATCGGGAGCGGCCTCGGCGATGCCGCGCGCTTCCTCGAGCGGCAAGGCGAATGCGAAGAACTGCCGCACCTTGCGGCGGCGCGCCCAGTCATGCGCCTTGTTGATGACGATCCGCGCCAGCCAGTGTGCGAAGGGGCGAGTCCCGTCGTAACGCTTCAGTGCGGCAAAGGCAGCGATGAAGCTTTGCTGGGTGACGTCCAGCGCTGCATCGTCATTGCCGCAATGATGGCGTGCAAGACGAAAGGCCGCGCCGCGATGCCGGTCCATCAACGCTCGATAGGCCGCCTGCCTGCCGCCAATCGCAAGCGCAGCGAGTTCGCCGTCCGTGCAGGCGGCGAGATCCGGCATCAGCGTGGCTTTACAGTCAGGACCTTCACAACGGCCGCATCGAACCGTGCTGCCTGATCTGGGCGCAGCACGCTGCGCATTGCGAAGATGTGCTCGAGCGTGACTTTTTGAAGTTCGCCCATCGCCTTGTGCGAGGCATCGACAGCAGCGGCGACTTGCGGGCCATAGCCGTGCTCGGCCTCGATCGCGCGGGCAAGGCGGGCGTTGTCGGAGCGCAGCTCGAGTTCGAGCGCCTGGCGGCGCAGAGCATATTGACGCTCAATCGCTTCGATCTTCTGTCCCTGGGCGCTATCGAGCTGGAGATCTTCGTGCAGTACCTCGTGGAGTTCGGACTCCACCGGAGCCGATGGTGCAATCCAGGCGCGGCCAATGAGGGCACCGCCAATCGCCGCCGCGAACGCGAACAGGATCATGAGGGCGAAGCGCAGCCGTGTGTTCGTCATTCGTAGCCACTCAACAGCGTCGAGGGCGCGAGCGCGCCGGGAGCACCGAGCGGGAAGACCGTCGCCGCGCGTTCCGGCTCTGCCGGCGCCAGCGATCCGGCAAGCCCGATCCCCAGCGACACGACTGCGACTATGGCCATGGCCGTAGTCGACACTTGTGGTTTCGCGCGGCGAGCGATGCCATCGAACACCGCACCGTCGATCGCATCGAGCCGCGGATCGAGCGGCAGGTGCCGGATCCGGGCAAGGAGGCTGTCGATATCTTCCATGGCGTTTCAGGTCCTCGTGGAGTTCCAGTCCAGTTACGCGCCTGCTCGCGCGATCCCTCGAAATAAAATCGTACGTATTGCGAGGGGTGAGCGCTCGCAATGCGTATGCCGTTTAACCTGCCCCTTCCTCAAGGAGTACATCATGCAGTTTTTCCGCGCCCTTGGCCTCCTTGCAGCGTCAGCGGGCCTCGCGCTTGCCGCGCCGGCTTTCGCGCATACCCGGGTGGTGGCCTCGACCCCGGCCGCATCGGCGACCGTATCAAACGTCAAGACCGTGACGATCACGTTCAACGAAGCCGTCGTGCCCGCGCTCTCGGGCCTCGAAATCGTCATGACCGGAATGCCGGGAATGACCGGACATCACCCGGCGATGAAGATATCGGGCGTTAAGGTCGCCCCCAGCGCCGACCACAAATCGTTGATCGCCACGCTGCCGCGGCCGCTCGTTGCCGGCACCTACGACGCCAACTGGCATGCAGTGGGCGATGACACTCATCGGATGACCGGCAAGGTGAGTTTCACGGTCCGTTGATGACCGCGCTCGAGCTCGCACGCTTCGCGCTCTATGCCGACATCGGCGTGGTGTTCGGTGTGCCGGCTGCGGCGTTTCTGACGCGGACGCAGTTCATGCTTGGGCGCATGCGTCCGGTATTGGCGGGAGCAGCGTTCCTCGGTCTTCCATTATCGCTGCTCGGCTTTCTGTTCATGGTCGCCGAGATGACCGGCACAGGCTTTCGCGACCTTGACTGGCAACTGGCGGGAGAGCTTGCGACCGGAATTGCGCTCGGTTGGGCGTTTCTGGTGCGGATGGTGGCGCTCGGCAGCGCAGGTTTGGTCAGCATTGCCAATGCGCGCAGCCTGTCATGGCTGGTCGTGCCGTCGGCAATCGCGCTTGGCACGCTTGCATGGTCAGGTCACGCGGCTGCCGGCGAAGGCGCTCTCGCGCTGCCCCACCTTGGGCTCGATATCCTGCACCTTCTCGCTGCGTCGATCTGGCTCGGCGCGCTTGTACTGTTCCTCGCAATGTTGTCGAACGCCGCAATCGCGCCTAATGAAAGTGCTCGTGCGCTCACCGGATTTGCCGGGATCGGAAGCGCCCTCGTCGGGGTGCTGACTGTGACCGGGCTCGCCAATCTCTGGTTCATTGCTCCTCCCGATACCTGGTTCGACATTGCCGCTACCGGCTACGGCTGGCTCCTTGCCGCTAAGCTCGCCTTGTTCGCGGGCATGCTGAGCCTTGCCGCGCTCAACCGTTTCGTACTCACCCCGCGTCTGCTTGCTTCAGCCGCCAGAAACGAGGGCGGCGATAGGCTTCGGGCACTGCGGATCAGCATCGCGGTGGAATTTCTCGCGGCCTTGGCAATCCTGCTGGTGGTGTCGCGTCTCGGCCTGTTGGATCCAGGCGCATCGTAATAGAAAACCGAGTGAAGCAGACGAGTGGCGGACCCTCATAGCCTGAGCGTTTGCGCACAAAGGGCAAGCCGTGCGATCCGGAGACAAGTTGTGGTTAGACTGACAGAAAGCCGGTCTTTACTTCGCGAATTGCGGGAGCGGTGCGCCTGCACCTGAGTCAAACGCCTTCCAGTCCAGCCCCAACGCAGTGAGCACGCTTGCCGCGATCTGGCTCTGCAGCAGACATGCCCCAGGCGCTGGCTTTGCCTGGCGATGGGCCACGCCCGGCCCGAGAGCGGCGAACCAGATGTCGCCGGACCCTTCGATCCCGGTCGCTGTGTAGTCGCGCAGATAGCCAGGATACATTTCGAGATAGGTCTTGCTTGAATGCTCCAGCCAGGTTTCGTCGGGGCGGTTGCCCCGACCGTGATCGGTGGTGACTATCACGGTCGTGTTGCCGCGATAATCTGGATCGGCCTCGACCAGTTCCCATACCTGTCCGATGAAATCATCGACCCGGTTCATCGAAGTCAGATATTGGTCGTAATCTCCGACGTGAGCGAGTTCGTCGGTGTCGCCGAAGCCGATGTACAGGACCCGCGGTTTGCTGGTCCGCAGCGCTTCCAGCGCCAGGCGCGCGGTCAGTGTGTCGGTCGGATAACGGCCGTTGAGTCCGGCATTGACGGGCACGCCGCTGCGTTTGTCATTGATGATGTAGGGGAAGACATCCCACGTGCCTATTGCCTCCACCTTGCCCGCGAAGCCGGGCTGCTTTTCCAGCCGTTCGAGGAAGGTGACGTTGCGGTTGTAATTCTTGTCGTTGCTGGTGATCGTATCGTCCGGCCGGCCTGTCAGAATCTCGTTATAGCCAGGATAGGAAAACCACATGTCATTGGCGACCTTCATGCATTGGCCGTGGTCCTGATCGCCAAAGAGCACACCTTGTTTCCCCATCACGTCGTGCAGGAAGGGCATCAGTGCAGCGGCGCGATCAGGCACATCGAACCATGCCGCTTCGACGCTTTCCTTCAAATCCTCGTCGGTGAAATGGCTGTTCTCGACCAGTACCGGATCGGGTCCGCGGAACACATCCTCCCAGCGGGTCCCGTCGAGCGTGATCAGGATTAGCCGCTGGTCCTCCGCGCCCTTGGCGCTCGCAAGTCCGGGCAGGGCAAGTGCACACAGCACCGTGATCAGAAGCTTGAGGGCGTGGGACAAGGACAGTTCCTTTCGCTGGACCACCATCAGAAACGCCGGGCAATCCGCAGGGACAGGAGGCGCGGGCGGATCGGGTAAATCTGGATCGCTCGCTCGCCGCACAATTCGATATTGCAGCTGTAACTGCGCAATTGTTCGCCGCGCGCATCAAAGGCATTCTCGAGCGACAGGTCGACCGACCATCCCTCGCGCAAAACACCCAGCGAGAAATCGGCCGTGGTGTAGGCCGGCTGGAGGCCGAGCAGTTCCACGTCGATCGCGGATAGCGACGGTGACACCGAACTCTGGTGGAACACCGACCCCTGCAGATAGGCATCGAGTGCGCCTAGCGAGAAGTCGTAGCGTGCCGTGCCGGTCATTTTGAAGCGGGGCGTTGCCGGAAAGCGGGTTCCGGCGGGTGCGGTGGTCGAGTTCTCATTGCCGGATTCGCTCGGAATCGTGCAGTCGAACTGCGGATTGGCATATTGGCAGAGGTTGGTGCTCAGCGTCGCATCGACATAAGTCGCCGACACTTGCAGCGACAGGCCGCTCAACGGAAGAATGGTGAGATCGGCTTCAATCCCCTTCGATTCCGCTCTGCCGGAATTGACGATGTCGGATATGCCGTTCTGGTCGCTGGTCACCGCGAATTGGGCCTGCGTCAGCTTTTCCAGGAACAATGCACCATTCAGGCGGAGGCGCCCGTCCATCCAGCTGGTTTTCCAGCCGATTTCGTAGTTCGACAGCTTTTCTGCTTCATAGGGTGCGGCGCTCGGGCGGCGGTTGATTCCGCCAGGGCGGAAGCCGGTTGACCAAGTAGCGTAGAGTAGCTTGCCATCGGCGGGCCGCCAGCTGAGATTAAGCTTGTGTCCAAGGCCGGAGCCCTTCGCTCCTGCATCGATATTGTCGCAAGGACGCTGAGCGCCATAGATCCCGATTGTATTCGGAATGCACAGGGCCTCGCCGACTTCCGAGCGATCCGCATTGTAGCCGAAGAAGCCGACGACGTCGTTATCGTAGCGATAGGCGCGTAAGCCTCCGGCCGCAGTCAGAGCCGGGATGATGTCGAATGCGACCTCGGCAAAGGCGGCATAGTCGCGGTCCGTACGAAACTGGATGTTCGCATAATTGACACCTGGACGCCCGCTTACCGACTGGCTGTCGGCAAGGCCGGGCACCGTGTAGAGATTGGTCCAGTCATTGGTTTGCCGTTGATAGAACAGGCCTGCAACCACGCGCAGGCGGTCGGCCTCAGGCGATGCGATGCGCAGCTCGTGGCTCTGCTTGGTGAAATTCTCGAGCTGGCTGACGATTTGGCTCGGGTCGATCAGGGCGCCATCATTGTCGAAGAACTGGCTGCCGAAATATTCGGGCGCAGAGGCGTAATAGCTGTCGTAGAAATAGGCATAGTCGGAATAGTCGGAGGTGTATTCCGCCGTCCGCTCGAGATAGCCGCCGGCATAGGTGACATCGAACCGGCCGATCTTTCCAAGGATCACCAGCGCGGCCTGATACCAGCGGTCGGCGCTGGTGTCGGGGCCATATCGCGCATTGTCGAGATCGCCCAGCCTGGGCCGAAAGGCGAAGGTCCCGTTGGATTGCTGATGTTGGTAAATGATGGAAGGCGTGACGGTCCAATTGTCATCCAGATCGATCCCGAGGGCCGCCCTGCCGCCATAAGTCTCGATGCTGTTGAGATCGTCCCCAAGCAGGCCGGCATTGTCGCGCTGAATTCCTGAGGTGGGGAATATCTGGCCCGATTCGCCCGGCACATTGTCGATATAGCCACCGTCGCGCTGGAAGAAGCCCGAGGTGCGCAGCGCAATGCCTGGTGCCAGTGGAAGGTTCACGAAACCTTCGGCCGATCCGCCCATCTCTCCATGTGCGACATGGTTCAGCGTCAGATCGCCGCCGCCGGCAAATGCGTCAGGATCGGGTTTATTGGTGATGATGCGCAAGGTACCGGCTTCCGAACTGGCGCCGAACAGGGTCCCCTGCGGCCCTGCCAGCGCTTCGACCCGGGCGATGTCGTAGATGTGGACGTCGAGCGCCGAGCCGATCGTGGTGACCGGTTGCTCATCGAGATAGACGCCGACGGTCGGAAGCGATCCGGTGGACAGGCGATTGCCGTTCGAAATGCCTCGGAAGAACACCTCGGCCTGGCCCGGTCCCGGGCTGGAGTAGGAAAGGCTTGGAAGAAATTTGGCGTAGTCGTTGAAGCTCTGGATGCTGCGCTCGGTCAGGATCCGCTCGTCGAGCGCCTGCACGCTTACCGGGACATCCTGAATGTTTTCCGCGCGCTTTTGTGCAGTGACGATGATTTCACTGCTGACAAGCTCGTCTCCGGAAGGCGCTCGCTGCGCGTAAAGTGGGGTGGCCAATGCCAGAAGGCTCACCCCGCTTGACCAGGTCGTCCACCGCATAATGTCCCCCGAAAGCCCGCCCTGCATGGCTCGCCTCCGCGGGTAGGGTCGGGTGATGACGGGGTCGTGACTAAACACAAGCCGGCGATCAATCCGCCGTTTCCTGATGTTGGCCGGTTTGACAAAACAGCCGAAACAGGTGCGATCAACTGGCCACGCGATTTGTGCCATTGGCACTATAGTTCAGCCACTTGGGCTGGCTGGCAATGTACAGCAAGAGGGCAATGAGGATCGACCCGGCTGCCGGTAAGACGAGTCCCGTGGCTTCAATTGCGAACCGGGTCGCGGCGCTCGCTGGCAGTCCTGCCCCATGGCCCGTCGCCTCCAGGGCCAGGCCGAACGCGGCGGCGCCCAGCCCGATCGCTGCCTTCTGGCTGACGATGGCAATCGAGAAGGCGACACCGTCCACGTGGAGGCCGCTGCGGTCGAAAATTGCCTTACAACTGTCGGCGATGAGGTTCCAGATCAGGGCGAAAACCCCGGCGGCACCCATACCGATCAGGATCGCCCCGCCATGTATGGCCCACCCGTTCGCTGGCCCGGCCAGCAGGATCGCCAGGCAGCCCATGGTGACCAAGCAATGCGCGGCGGCGAGCGCCCAGCTGGTCGACCGGTTCTTGCAGAGACACGTCCAGAGCAGGATACCGCCGATTTGCCCGGCGATCATCGCGATCAGCAGGGACGAGACGAGCTGAGGCTGCCCCCAGGCCGGACCGGCGAGATAGAGCAGAGACTTCGAGAACAACGGTACCGTGAGGGCGGCTGCAGCGCCGGCCAGCAGAGCCAGCCGGTAGGACGGGCATCCCCAGCATGCCCGCCAGATGACCGGCCATGAGTGCGTGCCGGAAGCCGGCCGGCTCGCAGCCCGATCCTCACCGGCGACTGCGGCCCAGGAGGCGACCATCACCAGGGCCGCCGCCAGCCCGGCCACCGACCCATAGATGGCAAGTCGCTCGGGTGAGAACGCTGGTTGCGTCGCCCCGGCGCCGAGCGGCCCGATTGCGAAGGCCATGGCGAGGGTCGCCAGCGAGCTGAACAAAAAACGCAGCAGCGAGAGGCGTGCGCGTCGGGTACTGTGCTGCGTGACTGTCGCCAGCAGTGCGTTATGCGGTAAGTCGATGAACGCGTAGGCGGTGCGAAATGCCAGCAGCAGGGCGGTGGCCACAAGCGGCCCGGTCAGGCCGAGCCAAGGCAGTGCGTAGAGCAGGGCAAAGGCTAGCCCGGCGAGCGGGGCACCCGGCAGGATGAAGATCCCGTAGCGCCCGAGGCGAGGTGCGCGCAGGCGATCGCAAGCCAGGCCGACCACCGGGGCCAGCAACGCATCGAAAGCCAGCGACCCGAGAATGATCGCCCCGGCGAGGCCCGGGCGGATATCCAGCATCTCGGTCATCATGAACAGGAGCGTGACCTCGGTCGTGCCCCAGAGGATGTTCTTGGCGAAGTTGCCGCTGGCGTAGAGTGTATGGCGCAGTCCCAAGGGGGCGCTTGCTAGTCCGGGGATGCCTGATTGAGCCTCCTCGCCGGGCACAATATATTACCTTTCTATAATTAAAGGTGTGAAACAGGCCCTGCGCAAGAGGGCCAGGAAATGCCATGCAGCAGCTCTGTTAAAGCTGCGCGTCAGGCTGGGCGATCGAGCGCAAGACCCGGCAGGTCCCTCTCGTCATGCGGCGCCCCCCGCCCCATGAGCAGTCGGACTATCGGCAGCGATGCCGCGCCGATCATGCCCGCCCTGATGCCGAGCTGCGAGGCGAGCACGCGCGGACGAGGCAGCCCAACCCCCTCGTCGCAGAACTCCGCCGTGTCGATCTCCGACACCAGCGCGTTGAGCATCGCCAGTGGCAAGCGCCCGCCGATGATGATCGCGGCGGGATCGAGCACGCGCGCTGTCAGTGCCAGTTCCTCGCGCAATTGTGCACCGGCGCGGCGTATCCAGGCCTTGAGCGGCGGGCAGTCCGTCGCCGTCAGCTTCTCCAGTTCGGGGAAGTCGGTCACTTCGATCCCGGCCTGCGCCAGATGCGCAAACAGATCCTGGCCGGACGGGCGGGGGCGATCGTTCGGGAACCGGATGCCGATCATCCCTGCGTTGCCATAGACTCCGCGATAAAGACTGCCGCCCTGTACCAGTGCGCCGCCGATGCCATGGCCGAGATGGACGAACAGGAAATCGTCGATCCCCTGGCCCGCGCCCATCAGGCGTTCCCCCAGGGCCGCGCTCGCGGCATCGTTCTCGACGAAGACCGGCAATTCGATGCCTTCGGCGAGCCGCCGCACCGAGCCGGGCGAGCGCAGATCGGGGAAATAGGCGTGCGGGTTGATCAGGTCGGCGCCGCGAATGAAGTCCCCAGGCAGGGCGATGCCCACTCCGCAAAGCGAGGCGCGGTCGAAACCCGGGGCTTCAACGCTCGCGGTAAAATCGCGGATGAGCCGCGCGACATTGTCGGGCGTGGCCTGATCGGCGGCGAGGGTGGCCGCCTGCAACTGCGCACCGGCGAGATTGCACAAGCCGATCTCGACACTGCGATGGGAGAAATAGACGCCAATCGCATGCGCCCCCTCCGGTCGCACGGCGATCGGCCGGCTCGGCTGACCCCGGGCGCCGTTTCTGTCGACGAACTCCACGATCAGGCCATGATCGAACAGGCTCTGGACGATACGGGTCACCGATGCCGGTGTGAGGTCCGTCAGCACGGCCAGCCGGCTGCGGGCGATTGGCCCGCGCCGCCAGACCATGTCCAGCACGCGTCGTTCGTTTGCGGAAAGCTCCATCACGCTCCTGCTTATCCAGTGGCCCGACCCTTCTCAAGCAAGCACTCTGTCGCCTTACGTTTCTGAATTATATTTCTCAATGTAATTTAAATGACGCATGGCGCTCTTAGAGGGCGGTGAGCGCCGGGGAGGCGAATGGCGGAAAACGGGGATCATCTTGCGCCGCCTTCTCTCCCTGCGGGGGCGACAAAGTGACCGATCAGCAATCCAAAGGAGCCGAAATGGGCGTGAACACCAAATTTCCGTCACCGAGGCGCAGGGTGAAATGGGCTCACGCCACGTCGGCGATCATCGCCATCGCTTCGGCCTCGTCCTGGTGGACGCCAGAGGCGATGGCGCAGGACGATCAACCGGGCGCGGCCGCCACGCGCGAAGTGATCGTGGTGACCGGGAACAAGTCGCTCACGGCTGGATCCACCGATGCCAAGCAGGAAAGCCCCGGCGTGGTGGACTCGCTGACCGCCAGCCAGATCGACCTGACGCCGGACTTCACACTGGCCGAAGCCGCCGCCCGCATCCCGGGCGTATTCGGAACCTCGTTCCAGGGGCAGCCACGCTTCCTCTCGCTGCGCGGGCTCGATGCGCGGTACAATTCCGTCTCGATCGACGGGAACAAGCTGTTCAATTCGAGCGAGAACAATCGCGGAAGCCAGCTCGATATCATCCCCGCATCGCTGATCAACCAGGTGGACGTCATCAAGGCGACCACGCCGGACATCGACGAGAATTCCATCGGCGGGCATATCGCGGTTCGCACCTTGCGGGCCTTCGATGGCGGGACAGACACCTTCGTGAAGGGCCGAGTGCAATACGGCCTGTTCGACCGGCAGCACGGCGCCAATGACGATACATTCTCCGGCCGGGCGGACATGGTGGGCAAGTTCACCTTCGGCCCGGATCGCAATTTCGGCGCCGTCCTCGGCTTCGACGTGCAGCAGCGGGCCTCGAACGAGGACTACTTCAATCTGAACGACGGCCTGCAGATATATGAGGACGGGGATGGAGGTCGCTTCGAGATCCCCGCGCGCGGAACGGCACGGCTGGAGCGTCTCTATACCACCAACCGCCGAACCAGCGCCTTCGGCAAGCTCGAGACGCGGGCGGTGGACGACCTCTACGGCTTTGTCGCGCTCAACTATTTCGGGGTCGAGGACAAGCAGCAGTCGGATCGCAAGCGCTACTTCGTGGATACCCGGCCCGACCGGGTGATCGAGGCGGAAGACGGCTATGCCGTCGGCTCGCGCGGGAGCGAGGCCTTCCAGTTTTCCGACAACAACCGCGACATCGACACGCTGATGCTCTCCGGCGGCCTCGATTATCGGCTGGGCGGCGGCAATGATGTGATCAAGCTGCGCGCATCATGGACCGACGTGTCGCTGCGCGAGGAGTTCTTCATCTCCAACAAATTCGAGCAGCTGACGGATTTGCGCCGTCCCCGCTCGATCGACATTCGCGGCGATTTCCCGGTTTTCACGGTCGATCCGGCCGTTTCGAATGACCCTGCGCTCTACGTCAATGGTGGCTCGACCTATGAGGAACTGGTCGACATGAGCGACAACGTCTACTCGGCGCGCGCCGAGTATGAGAGCAACGCCCATGCCGGCGCCGAAGGGTTCGGCTTTCGCCTGGGCGGATCGTTCAACCGCCTCGATCGCACGCTCGACACGGTAACGGTGGAACGCTCGCTCGATGGGGTGAACTACACCTTCGCCGATAACCGGCCCGACGTGGCCGCAGTCGATTTCTCCGACCTCGATCTTGGGATCGATCGCACTGCCTATAAGGCGTTTTTCGACGCGAATGCCGTTGCCACGCGTGACGAAGCACTCAATCTGGGGGCCGATTACAGGCTGATCGAAGATGCCTTCGCCGGCTTCGCGATGGCGATCTACAATGGCGCGGGCTATCAGATCGTCGGTGGTGTCAGGGCCGTGAAGACGGACGTCGATGTCGACAATTACGCCATCGTCGATGGCGTGGCCGCTCCCAACAGTTCCCAGACTTCCTACACCAGCTTCCTGCCCAGCGTGCATGCGGCCTTCGATGTGGCGCAGGACTGGAAGCTGCGCCTGTCGCTGACGCAGACGATCGGCCGCCCGGATTTCGAGGCATTCGCCTTCGGCACAAGGATCATCAATGACGGTCTTTCGCAGACCATCGTCACCGGCAATCCGAAGCTGAAGCCAAGGCTGGCCACCAATCTCGATGCCAGCGCGGAATATTACTTCGATGGCGGGGAAGGGCTGTTCGCAGTCGGCGCCTTCTACAAGGAAATCGACAACGAGCAGTTCTCGCAGACTGCCGCTGCGCCCAATCCGCTCGACCCGCTGGGCCAGGCGCAAATTCGCACAACCACTTTCTCAGACAATGGCTCGGCTAAGCTGTTCGGGGTGGAGGTCTCGGCCTTCAAGGAGGATTTCGGCTTCATCCACCCCGTGCTGGAAGGCCTGCGGCTGAGCGCGAATTACACCTATATCGATGCCGAGCTGAACGCGGTGCTGGACGATGGCACGCCCCGGACGATCCAGGGCCTGCGCAACCAGCCGGAACAACTCTTCAATGCGATGGCGAGCTATCAGGCCGGCCCGGTCGGGGCCAGCATCGCCTATAATTGGCAGGGCAGGGCCTTTACCGGCGAGTTCGAGACGAACCCGTCCGACGCAGCCAATCCGGGGCTGAACGATGTATTCCTCGACAGCATCGGGAGGCTCGACGCCTCGGTCTGGCTGGATGTGCTCGACAATTTCCAGCTCAATCTGGCCGCCCAGAACATCACTGGCGAAACCCAGGAGGTCCGCACCGGCCTGAGCGGCGATCTGCTGCGCCGGGCGGTGGTTTCCGGCCCATCCTACTGGTTCGGCCTCAAGTTCAAATTCTGACCGGGCGAGGCGGCGGGGCCTGAAAGGCCCGCCGCCTGCCGGACAACACATCCTACATGAGGGAATTGCGGCGATGTTTGCATCGAAGGTGGACGTTACGTTTGGAAATGCAGGCCGCGCTTTGCGCCCGGCGCTGCTCTCATCCTCCGCGCTTGTGCTGCTGGGCCTTGGGGCAAGCGAGCCTGCATACGCGCAATGTGCGGCCGATGTCGTAACCCCATCGCAAGTCGTCTGCTCCGCCACCGATGCGGACGGATATTCCAATTTCGGCGACGCCATAACGATGACGGTCGAGCAGGCGGCAACGGTCAACGGCCAGATCGCGCTCGATGACAACAACTTCATCGTCAATAACGGGACGATTGCCGACATCGTCGTCGATAATGGGAACGACGTCACCAATAGCGGCAAGATCACCAAACTTGTCTATATCGGCAACACCAACGCGATCCATAACAATGGCGAGATCGCGGTCGCCAATTCCGAGGCGATCTATTCGGCCGAGCAGAACAACTCGGTCGACAATGCCGGCTCGATCTCCACGACCGGCAACTCCCGCGAGGCGATCCAGCTGCTCGGCGACGCTTCGGTCGTCACCGGTTCCGGCTCGATCTCGACCCAGGGCGATACGGCGGAAGGGATCGAACTCGGAACTAACGCAATCGTCACTTACAGCGGCTCCATCGACACAATTGGCGCCAGTTCCCACGCGATCAATGTCGGGGCGGGTTCCACGGTCACGCTGAAGGATGGCGCGGCCATCACCACTTCGGGCGCGGGCGCCATCGGCGTTTATAATCTCGACGATGGCGTGTCGGTCACGGTGGTGGAGGACGGTGCCTCGATCATCACGACCGGTGCGGGTTCCTCGGCCATCATCGATGCCGACGATGCCCAGATCACGGTGGATGGCCTCCTCCAGACTTCTGGTGCCAATGCCCACGCCATCGATATCGATGACGATTCCACTGTCACCGTCGGCGCCACCGGCTCGATTGTGACCAGCGGCGACAGCGCGCGCGCACTGGTGATCGGCCGCCGCTCGACGCTCGAGAATGCCGGGTCGATCGCAGCGAAAGGCGCGGGCGCCGACGGCGTCCTGTTCGACGAAGGGCGCGCTACGCTGACGAATTCGGGCTCGATTGCATCGGCGCAAGGCTATGGCGTGCTGATCGACGATGACGAGCCGGCGACCTCATCCCTGATCACCAACCTGGCGGGCGGGAGCATCTCGGGCGCGGCCGGGTCGATCGCAGTTGCCGGCGTTGCGGAGCTGGATGCCACGGAAGAAACCGTGCTGAACTATGGTTCGCTGACCGGCGATGTGAGCCTTGGCGCGGGTGCGGACAAGTTTGCGCTTTATGATGCCGGTTCGGTGACGGGCAATGTGTCGCTCGGCCTGGGCAACGACCAGTTCTACATCGAGGACGCCGATCCTGCGCTGATTACCGGCACTATCGACGGTGGCGAGGGTTTCGACCGTGCCGATGCGCGCTTCTTCAGCGACGGATCGCTGGACCTTTCGCGCACGACCAACTTCGAGTTCTACACCGTCGAAGCAAACGGCGCCGATACGGACGTGACCATTGTCGCGGCGACGCTGGAGGCGCCGCTTGCCCTCTATGGCCTGGGTACGATTACCAACAATGCGGACGTGACTGCTGCGGATGACGAGGCGGTTACCCTGGTCGACGCTGGCGGCCATCTGGTGAACCGCGGAACGCTCTCGACCACCGGTGCCGAAGCGGAAGCGCTCATGGCGGGCGACGATGCGACGATCGTCCACGAAGGCGCGATCCTGACCGCCGGCGACGATTCCGAAGGCATCCAGGCCGGCAACAATGCCCGGATCACGGTGGCCGCGGGCGGGACGATCGTCACTCAGGGGGCGGGCTCGGAAGGCGTGCAGGCGGCCGATGGTGCGCGTGTGACTGTCGGCGGGGCAATCGTGAGCCATGGCGCCAACGCCGAAGGCGTGCAGCTTAACGAGAACGCCACGGTCATCCTTGCTGAAGGTGGTTCGATCTCGACTGCCGGCGAGGGAGCCGAGGGCATTCAGATTCTCGACAATGGCGCAGTCTCCGTCGATGGCCTTGTGCAGACCACCGGGGCCTTCTCTGACGCGATCCAGGCCGGACGAAATGCCAGCATCACGATTGGCGAAGCGGGAATCGTCCGGTCCTCGGCCGAAGGGACTTTCGCACTCACTCTGGATCAGGGCGGCACGGTTACGAATAAGGGTGTCATCGCAGCTACCGGATCAGGCAATGCCGCGGCGATCTTCCTGGGGTCGGGCGTATCCTCGCTCACCAACGCGGGAAGGATCGAATCTGCCAATGACGTTGCCATCTTCATCTCCGACGGCAACAGCGCCAGCCCTTCGTCCCTGACGAATCTGGCGGGGGGCGAGATCGTCGGCGCGAAGGGCTCCATTGTGGCCTACAGCACCGATAATCCGACAGTGGAGCGGGTCACCAATGGCGGATCGCTGATCGGCGATGTCGAACTCTACGCTGGAGATGACAGCTTTACCCATCTTGCCGGCGGCTCGTTTACCGGCGAGATGATCGACATGGGTGCCGGCAACGACACCTTCACTATGGCGGGCGGATCGCTGGAAGATATTGACGGCCTGATCTATGGCGGCAGCGGCCTCGACAAATTCGTTTTCCAGTCCGCTGCCAGCGATATCGAAGCGGGGGATGTCTTTGCCTTCGAAGTGCTGGAACAGCGCTCCGGCTTGCTCACGACGACCGACGATCTCACCTTCGATACGGTCTCGATTGCGGGTGGCACTCTCTACCTTGCCTCGGGCACTCGCATTCTTCCCAACGACTTCAACAATCCGGCGGCCCGCTCGGTTGTGACGGTCGGGGTCTCGGGTGCACTGGCTGGTGCAGGCGAAGTGGTCGGGTCGGTCGTCAATAATGGGTCGATCACCGTCGATGCCGGGCAGACCTTGTCAATCGCAGGCGATCTCGCGCTGAACGCGGGTTCGCGGGTCATCATCGATCTTACCGACGCCGATGTCGTGTCGCTCGCGGTGGGCGGTGTCACCACGCTTGGCGGAGGCAGCGTCCAGATCAACGGCATCGTCAGCGATAGCCGGACGATCACCATCCTGCATTCGGCCGGCGGCATTTCGGATGATGCCGGGCTGGACTTGCTGTTCGATGCAACAGTCCCCTTCACGAGAGTTTCCGGCCTCCTGGTGAGCGAGGATTCGGTTGCGGTGCGGGTGGATCAGCTGCTTCTCGATCCCACGCTGCATGGGTCGGCGGCGACAGCCGGCCGGTACATCTTCGGCCAGTTGCCGGGAGCGGACGATGCCCTGCTCGCCGCGCTTGGCGAGGTCTCCGACGCTACCGACAATTCCAATCTCGACGCGGTGCTTCGCGGCCTGTCGCCGGAAATCTATGCCAGTGCCCCGATCGCGGCGAGCATCGGGCAATATCGTGCGATGATGGGCGCCGTAACCGACGTACTGACGGACTTCGATGCCGGTCGTACTCGCGTGTGGACCACAGTCGCCGGGGCCGACGCGCACCATAATTCCGATGGATCAGCGTCTGCCTTCGACGTCACAGCCTATCAAAGCACTTTCGGTATCGACACCGCCGTCTCGGAATCTCTCCGTCTGGGTGTTTTCGGTGCGATTGGCGATGCGGAAACCTCTTTCGACACGAGTTCGGGCGTCATGGACGGCACGCAATATGCGGTTGGCGGCCATGTGACCCTTCGCGCAGGCGATTTTGCTCTCACCGGCGCCGCTTCCTATTCGGCCGGGTCGTTCGACGGGTCGCGATCGCTGGCCGGGGGAGTGCTGAACGAAACAGTGGGGTTCGAGTTCGACAGCTCAACCATCGCCTTCCATCTCGGCGGTATCTGGCGCGCGCCAGTGGCTGCCCTGCAGATCACGGCCACCGCCTCTTTCGATCACCTGACCATCCAGCGCGACGGTTTTGCCGAAAGCGGGGGCAATGCTCTTGCCCTGACGGTCGATTCCCAGAAGCAGGATGTGCCGCTCGCCAGTGCGGGGGTGAAACTGAGCAAGCCGCTGGGTCTCGGAGGATTGGTGCTGACGCCCAGTGTCGGCATCCGCTTCTCCCACAATTTCGGCGACACTGACTATCAGGCGAGCGCGCGCTTCACCGGGGGGGGCAACAGCCAGCGGCTCGTGGTCGGTTCCGCTGTCTTGCCGGACGATCTGGTGGAAGCGGCACTGGGCCTGGGCCTTCGTGGCCGCTCGTGGTCTCTGAATGGCGATGTATCCTACGGATCGGGAGCGGACTTCGACAGTGTCGGTGGGCGCTTGACGCTCGACTATCGCTTCTGATCGCCGCCGCGACCCCCTTTCATGGACCGGACGGACAGGCGCATTCGTGGGAAACAGGTGATGCAGACAGTAAGTGGCCATTCCCTTCGGCGGTTGCTTGGCATTGCCTGCTTCGCCGCAGCGATTGCGGGCGCGGCGTCAGCCGAGGATCTTCCGGGCGGGGATCCCCGGGAGGCACTGAGCCTCTCGGCCTTCCAGATAGTGGGTACGCACAACTCTTATCATATCGAGCCACCTCGCGAGGTGTTCGACCTGATGGTGGAGACGGATTATCGGGAGAGCGCGTCTTGGCCCGCGCACCAGCTCATCCCCGCCCTGTCCTACACTCACCTCCCGATCGAAAAACAGCTGGATCTCGGCATCCGGCTGTTCGAGCTGGACATCCATGACGACCCTGAAGGCGGACGCTTCGCCAGGCAGGGTGTTTATGAATATCTGCGTGGACGAGGGGCCCGGTTCGATTTCGAACTCGACCCCGATGGCGTGCTCCAGCGCCCCGGCATGAAGGTGTTCCATGCCGCGGATACCGACGTGCGCAGCCATTGCCTGGCATTCCGTACGTGCCTGGGGATCATCAAGGCGTGGTCCGATGCGCATCCGGGACATTTCCCTGTCTTCATCCAGCTGGAGACCAAGGAAACGAGCAAGCCCGCCGTGGCCGGTGCATACGAACCGGCGGCGGAAGCGCCCTTCACGCCCGAGAGCTGGGAACGCCTGCACGCCGAGATATTTGCCGTTTTACCGATCGGGAGGGTGGTTACCCCGAGGGACGTCCAGGGTTCCTACGCGTCAGTGAATGAGGCCGTTCGCCAGCGAGGATGGCCTGCGCTTTCAGAGCTCAGGGGGAAAATCCTATTCCTGCTGCTCGACGAGGACGCCAAGCAGCGGGACTATACCGAGTTCGCCACCTCCCCTGGGCACGAAATGGTTCTTTTCCCGAGCCTCGGACGCAACGATCCCCACACGGGCTGGCTGCGCCGCGACAATCCGAAAGCAAGCGACATCGGCCGAAGGGTGCGCGAGGGTTTCCTGGTCTACACCCGTGCCGACAAGCATACCGACGCGGCGCGAGACGAGGACTTTGCGCAAAGGGATCGGGCATTGCTGAGCGGCGCTCAGCTCGTTGCCACCGATTTCCCGGTGCCCGATCCTCGCTACAGCGACTATTCCGTCTCTATCAGCGGCCGCTATGTCGGTTGCAGTCGAGCATACGCCCCGCAACAATGTGCTGGCGATCGGTAGACCGGAAGGCTTGTCGTGAGGTGTATGGGAGGGGGCACTGGCACGACAGGTGCCCACTCCACAAACGATCGCCATCAAGCGGCGCGGCATATACCTCACGATGGTCTAGCACTGGCTGCGCCGATCGGAGACGAGTTGTCATCCGACCGGCGGGCCATGGGCTGGACTACTGCGTGCAGAGCCTATCCAGGCAGCGCTCGAAGATATCGAGGCCTTCATCGATCAGTTCGTCAGCGATTGTCAGCGCGGGGAGGAAGCGGAAGACGTTGCCCCTGATGCCGCAGGTCAGCACGATCAGGCCCTCGCCAAGGGCCATGGCCGCCAGACTTTTCGTCAGTTCGGGATCGGGGCGATCTGGCATGCCGTCCTTCACGATCTCGATGGCGATCATCGCCCCCCGTTCGGCACGGATTTCGCCGATCACCTCGGGGTGGCGTTGCCTGAGGGCGGCCAGCCGGCCGGCGAACCTTTGCCCAATGCGCTGCGCGGCTTCCACCAGCCCCTCGTCCTCGATCACGTCGAGAACGGCGAGCGCCGCAGCGCAGGCGACCGGGGATCCGGCATAGGTCCCGCCCAGTCCGCCCGGGCCGGGCGCATCCATGATCTCGGCCTTGCCGATGACCCCCGCCAGCGGAAATCCGCCGGCAATGCCCTTGGCCACTGACATAAGGTCAGGTTCGACACCGGAATATTCCGAAGCGAAGAAGCGCCCGGTGCGGGCAAAGCCGCTCTGCACCTCGTCATGGATCAGCAGGATGCCGTGCTGGTCGCAGATGCGGCGCAACTCGCGCAGGAACGCGTCGGGCGCGGCATAGAAGCCGCCTTCGCCCTGAACCGGTTCGAGCAGGATCGCCGCGCAATCGGCAGGATCGAGATCGGTCTTGAACAGCATCGCCAGAGCCTTGAGCGAATCCTCCTCGCTCACCCCGTGATAGGGGATGGGGAAGGGCAGGCGGTGGATGTCGCCGGGAAACGGGCCGAAGCCGGTCTTGTAGGGCGCCACCTTGCCGGTCAGCCCCAGGGTCAGCAATGTGCGCCCGTGATAGCCTCCATCGAACACGACCACGCCCCGGCGACCGGTATGAGACCGGGCGATCTTGATACAGTTTTCGACCGCTTCCGCACCGGTGGTGACGAACATGGTCTTCTTCGGGCTGGCGCCGGGTGCCAGCGCGTTCAGCCGTTCGGCCAGCAGCACGGCGCTGTCATAGGGTGTCACCATGATGCAGGTGTGGCTGAAGCGTTCAAGTTGCCGCGATACTGCATCATGCACGCGCGGGTGCATGTGGCCGGTGTTGCACACGGCAATGCCGGTGCCGAAATCGATGTAGCGCCGGCCTTCTACGTCCCAGATTTCGGAGCCTTTCGCGCGATCGACGAAGATCGGGGCGAGGTTGCTTTCCCCGCGGGCAATGGCGGCGTGTTTGCGGGCCTGCCAGTCGAGGTTGCTGCTGTTGCCGGCAATGTCGCGAACCGAAGCATTCATCGGGCGATACCCCCCATGTTGAGATATTTGAGTTCCAGATAGTCATCCAGGCCATGGCGCGATCCCTCGCGGCCCATGCCCGATTGCTTGATCCCGCCGAACGGCGCGGCAGCGGATGACAGGATGCCTTGATTGACGCCGACCATGCCGTATTCCAGCGCCTCCCCGACCCGCCAGGCACGCCCGATGTCGCGCGTGTAGAGATAGGCCGCGAGGCCGAAGGGCGTGTCATTGGCCAGCGCGATAGCTTCCTGTTCGGTGCGGAAGGGCATCAGCGCGGCGACAGGGCCGAAGATCTCGTTGCAGGCGATTGCCATGCCGGGCGTGATGCCGGTGAGGACCGTGGGTTCGTAGAACAGCCCGCCGGTCTCGTGGCAGGAACCTCCTGCCAGCACTTCGGCGCCATTGGCGCGGGCATCGGCGATCAGGCTTTCCACCTTCTCCAGCGCCTGTCGGTTGATCAGCGGGCCGATCTCGGCACCGGCGGCATCGCCGCGCGCCACGCGCATCGCCTTCACCCTGTCCGCGAGCGCGCGGGCAAAACGGTCATGGATGGCCTCCTGAACGAAGATCCGGTTCGCACTGACGCAGGTTTGCCCGGCATTGCGGAACTTGCAGGCGACAAGGCCGTCGAGCGCGGCGTCGATATCCGCATCGTCGAACACCAGGAAGGGCGCGTTGCCGCCCAGCTCGAGCGAGATCTTCTTCACCGTCGGCGCGCATTGGGAAAGCAGCAGCTTGCCCACGCCGGTCGAGCCGGTGAAGGAGAGCTTGCGGACCTTCTCGCTGGCGGTCAGCACCGCGCCCACTTCAGCAGGGCGGCTGGTGGGGACGACGTTGAACACCCCGGCGGGAATCCCGGCCATCTCGGCCAGTGCCGCCATGGCGAGCGCGGACAGCGGCGTGTCCTCCGCCGGCTTGGCCACCATAGTGCAGCCGGCGGCCAGCGCGGCGGCGGCCTTGCGCATCAGCATCGCATTGGGGAAGTTCCACGGCGTGATTGCGGCGCAGACGCCCACCGGCTGGCGCACCACGATCATGCGCGAATCCGCCGAGGGCGACGGGATCACCTCGCCATAGGCGCGCTTGGCCTCTTCGGCGTACCATTGCAGGTAACTGGCGCCATAACGGATTTCGCCCGCCGCCTCGGCCAGAGGCTTGCCCATTTCTGCCGTGAGCAGCCGCGCTAGATCCTGCTCGTGCACGGCCATGAGGCGGTACCATTCCATCAGCAGGGCGGAGCGTTCTGCCGCGCTGCGCGCCGCCCAGGCGGGAAAGGCGCGGTGGGCCGCGTCAATGGCGGCCTCGGTCTCGGTGGCGCGGCAATCGGCGACATGGGCGATGAGTGTTCCGTCCGCCGGATTGTGCACGGCGAATTGCGCGCGATCGACGGCGCAGATCCAGGTTCCGTCAATATAGGCGGATGATTTGAGCAAGGGATTGGCTGGCATTTTGGGTCTCGAATTGGATGCAGGCTGAACTCCTGCTCCCGGGCGGGGAGGGGAGGGAGGGCCAGTTGCGGGGAAGCGATGGTGCCAGTCTGGAGCCCGGCCCGCCTCAGGCGCCCGGCTGGCGATCGAGCCGGGCAGCGGGAACGAGCATGACCACCATGCTGAGCAGCAGCAAGACGAGAGCGACGTTGATCAGCATGGCGAAACTGGCGCCATGGGCCAGCATCTGCCCGGCAAGCAGGGGGCCGGAGGCAAGGCCCATCTTGGAAGCGAAGCCCGCGGCGGCGGCGGAGCGCCCGGTTCCGTCGAACCGCGCCGCCATGCCCAGCAGATAGGCAATCACCAGCCCCCAGGTGATCCCGGTGGCGCAATTGGCGATCAGATAGATCCAGCGGTCGGCGCTGAAATGGAAGGCGGCGATGCCCGCCAGGGTCAGCACCATGGAGCCGAGCAGGGGACGGAAACGCCCATGCCGTGTCCCCAGCATCACCACCAGCGCGGGCCCGGCCAGCGCCACCCATGTGGCCAGGCCCAGCGCGGTCGAGACGTAATCGCGCGCAAGGCCGTAATCGAGCCCGAGGCGGATCATATAGGCGAGCAGGGCCATGTTGGCGCATTGGAACAGGAAGATGGCGGCGAGGGTGTAATAGAGCGGCCCCCGCGCCACCTGCACCACAGGCTCGCCGACCTGTGCGGCCTGCCGGGGGGGATAGTCGGGCAGGAACGGCACCATGGCCAGCGTCGCCAGGCTGAACAGCGCAAGGGCGGCGAACAGCGCCGGGGTGCCGTAAATGGGCACAAGCTGCGGCAGGGTGAGCACGCCCAGCCCGCCCAGTCCGAACTGGACGAACATCATTACGCCGAAGGTCCGCTCGGCATTTCCGGTCCTGGCAATCACCGCGAAGGCGATCCCCACCAGCAGGCCGCCGGTCAGCCCGTGCAGCAGGCGGATGGCAATCATCGCGAGAGGCGAGGCAATGGCCATGGATGCCAGGTCCAGCGCGATCAGCAGGGCCAGCAGGCCGATGGAGGCTGGACGCCAGGGGATGCGTTTCACGAGGATGACCGCGAACAGGGCGCCCAGCGCCGCGCCATAGATGTTGGCGGAGCCGATATTGCCCGCCTGAGCATCGCTGAAGCCCAGCCCGCTGATCAGTCCGTCGACGATTGCGGCCATGATATTGACGTAGAACAGGCCGGCGGTCGCCAGGAACGACAGGAGGATCGCCGCGATCAGCCCATCGGGCGGTGCGGTCGGAAAACGCCTGCCGCCGATGTCATCCATTCCCGTGGTCCTCATTGCAGGCGCTCGCAAAACGGGGCGAGGCGATTGGATGCCGCCGCCGCCCTGGCCCAGGCGAATTGTCCGCCGTCGCTGATGTAGAAATAGGTCGCGCCATTGGGCATCAGCGCGGCGGAAAGGCCGCCATAGCCCGACAGGGCGGGTATCCATGCCTCGCCTGCGCAGCCGAGCGCAGCGGCCGCATTCCACGCCCAGAAGCCGTGCTGGTAACGCTGCGTTTCCACCACTGCGCGCAGCCCGCGCCGGCGCTTGTCGCGCTGCAGTGCCTCGTTCAGCATCGCCCGGTCCAGAAGGGGCTGTCCACCGATCGTTCCCCCGCGCTGAAGGAAATCCGCCAGCACGGCGATATCGTTGCGATGGAGCACCAGCCCCCAGCCCGTGAAGGGCTGGCGTTGGCTGTCCAGAGTCCGCCGCGTGACCATCGTCGCCGGGCTCAGCCCCAGCGCCTTCCAGATCGGCACGATCAGCCCGTCATAGAGATCGACATCGCCTTCCACATGCTGGCGCAGATAGGCGGCCATTGCCGTGCCGAGGATATAGGTATCGGCCGTGCGATAGACGAAGCGCCGCCCCGGCGCGTCCTTGCGCGGGAAGGCAGTGCAGGCCAGTGCGATCTTTTCGGCATGAGTTTCGGCCAGGAAGAAGGCCCGCATTTGCGGCGAGGCTTCATCCTCGTCATATTTGTCCGAGTTATAATGCCCGCTCGCCATGTCGATCGCGTTGCGGAAGGTCACGCCCTGCCAGTCGGCGGCGAGACATTCAGGCACGAAGTCCGAAATCTTCGCCTCCATCGCCCCCGGAAACAGGAATTCCAGCCGCATCGCCGCGATCCCGCCAACCAGCGACTTTGCCCAGGAATAGGAGGGCAGGTCCAGCACGTCGCAATAGGGATATGGTCCGTGGCGGGTGGGGCAGGGCCCTGCGAAGAGTGTGCCGCCAGAGGCGTAACCGAAGGTGGTGAGAGCCGCTGGCGCGACTTCCTCGGGCGATCCGAAGCCGGCTGTTGCCACGTTGCCGAGGTCTGAAATGGGCCGCACCGGACGCCGCTCGGCCTTTTCGCGGTCATAGGCGAGGGTGAGCCGGTCACTGCCTGCCACCTCTCCGGGAGTGAAGGCGACGTCGGCGATCCCCCACATGTCGAACTGGAGATAGGCGCAGGTTTCCGAACCGATCTGGTAGAGCGCCCGCGATGCAGTTCCATCCGTCCCGATGGCGATCAGCAGCAGGCCGTTGTGAATGCAATTGGCATTGCGTTCGATCAGCGAGAAGGGCAGCGCGACCATGCTGGTGCCGGGGCGGGATGGATCTTCCCAGGTCTTGCCCGGCTCCACGATCCATTCCCAATAGGGGTGGTTGCCCGCGATCGGCCCGCGCCGCGCCGGGATCACCTCGTCGCCTGCGGCGACCAGCTCGATCTCCAGCGGCGGCAGGGAGGCGACCGGCTCCCCGGCATCGATACTGCCGAAATCGTCCGCGATCAGGCTGAAACGGTCCGCCGGTTCCCCTGCCAGAGTCAATTTGCCAATGATCCGCATGGAGGCGGGTTGGGCGCCGGGCGGAGGGGTGAAGACCGATGTGGGCAGGGCCGTGGCCGGCGCCTCGCCTCCGGCGAACAGGGCGGCTGGAAGAGTGGGTTCGGCCGGTTCGGCAAATGCATCACCGCCCATGCCCGCCAGTGCCAACAGCAAGGCGCCGATCATGGAAATAGCCTGGGAGGTCATAGGCCGAGCGCCTGCCGCAGCGGCTGCAATTGCTGCTCGTAATGATGCCATTTCCCGACCGAGGATCGGTAGATCGGGCTGCGTACCTGCGCCGCGCTGGCAGTCGCACTGGGCGATGCGCTGGCGTGGAAATCGAGGCAGGCGTCGTTCCACGCCAGATCCAGCGCATCGATCAGACGGCGGCTTTCCTGCTCCTGCGCGGCGACCAGCTGTTCGTAGGAAATCTCGATGATCCGGCCCGGAGCGATGGCGCGCCAGTGGTCCATCAACCTTCGCTTGGCGAGGATATAGCGGCCGATCTCTTCCAGATCGTAGGAGAAAGGATAGCCCATCCGGAACAGCGTCTTGAACATGGCATAGCCGACATCCATCGGATCGCGTTCTACATGGACGATGCGGGCATTCGGCATCGCCGCCAGGATCAGCCCTACATAGAGGAAGTTGAGCGGCGTCTTGTCCACCACCGGGCCGGAATGGCGCGCTCGTTCGCTCACGCTGCGCCAATAGGCGCGGCCAAGCGCGGGAAGGTCCATTCGCGCGGCATTGGCGACGAGTTCGAGCTTGCCTGCGGCGGGCGCCGCCAGACGGGTGATCGCCATCGGCAGATCGTGTACCTCGCCCACGCTCCGCACTTCGGGATGGCTGGAGATGATCCGTTCGACCAGCGTGGTTCCGGAACGGGGCAGGCCGAGCACGAAGATCGGCCGGGCCTCGCTGTCGCCCAAGGGTGCCCCGGCGAACCAATCGGCAGTGAAGCCATCGGCAATGGCCTCCATCGTTTCGATGTCGCCTTCCACCCGGTATCGCATCGCGCTGCGCCTGCCGGCCGCTGCCCGGGCGAGTGCCGCGAAGGAGCGATCATGCTGCCCGAGATCTTCGAGTTCCTTGGCCATGGCGAAGCCGATCGCCGTCTGCGCTGCGGGACGATCGCCCGCCCGGGCGAGCTGCGCCTCCAGTTCCGCAACATGATTGTTCGCGGCAGTCTGCCTGCGCAAAGTGGCCCGGTTATAGAAGGCATCGCCATCTCCGGGATGGCGGGCGATGACTTCGTCGAGATGGGCTTCGGCCTCTTCCAGCGCGCCATTGGCGATTTCCGCCGAGGCGAGGTTGTAGAGGATCGCGGGATCGCCCGGCGCCAGTGCGCTCGCCTGTCGCAGCAGGTCCATCGCCTGTGTGTGATCGCCGATCTGGGTCGCAATCTCGGCAATGCGCGCAAGCAGGCCGGCATCGCCGCCAGCCCCCTGCACAAGACCGGCCACCACCATGCGCGCATCCGCGATCCGGCCCAGCGAAATGCATGCCTCCGCCAGCATGAGCGCGGCCACGCGGTTGCCCTGCTGCAGGGCGAGCGCGGTTTCGGCCTGATCGAACATTCCCTGCCAGTCACCCAGCATCTGCCGGGCGCGGGCGAGGATCAGCCGTGCCGGAATATTATCCGCCTGCTGCCCGAGGATCTGGAGGCAGAGCGACTGCGCATCCTGCGGGCGGCGCTGGGCAAGCAGCCCGTCCGCCTGCACGAGCAGGCGATCCGGCGCGGCGGCCTTGCCTTGAGCAAAGCCACCTTGCCACACCGTCTGCCCGGGAGTGTTGGCCATCCGCGTCAGAACGAATAGCTGGCTGAGATGCCGACGGTGCGGGGAAGCGAGATCAGTTCCTTGGCGCCGCTGCCGTAATATCCGTCAGCGGGTGAAGTGCCCATATAGGCTTCCGTATAGACGCCGGTGACGCCCCTCTGATTGAAGATGTTCTTCATCCAGAGCGAGGTCCTGAACGGCCCGTTGGACAGAGAGACAGTCGCGTTCCACAGCGAGAAGCCGCCCAAGGGCACGTTGAACTTCGCGGTGGTGCCGAGGGCATTGCGCATGCCGGACTGATAGCTGCCGTCGATCCGCGCGAACAGGTCCCAGTTCGAAGAGACCGGGGCGTTATATTCGAGGCCCCAATTGAGCAAATGTTCGGGAACGCCCGGCAGGCGCGCACCGTCCAGTGCGACCGGGGTGACGGAATTGCCCGGGATGTAGACATCCTCGGTCAGCTTCGCGTCCACATAGGTGTAGCCCAGCGAATAATGCAGCGCATCGCCCAGATATCCGTCGATCTGCGCTTCGATCCCCTGCGTGCGCGCGGCCTTGCCGTTGATTACGGCATAGAAGCCCCAATTGGTGGTGGCGGTATTGAGCTGCGGATCCTGCCAGTCGACATAGAAGGCGCTCAGATCGTAAGTGATGCCGCCACGTCGGCCCTTCAGGCCGATCTCGTAATTGATTACGGTATCGGCCTTGTAGACCTGCCAGTCCGGGTTTTCGGCAAATACGCCGGTCAGCGGCACGGCATTCGTCCCGCCGCGGCGATAGCCTTCGGAGACGGTGGCATAGAGCAGGTCGCGGGAGGCGAATTTCCACGACAGGCTGCCCTTGAACAGCACGTCGTTCTCATCGGTTTCGAAGGTCGCGGTGGTGGGCGAGAAGACTCCCGCATAGAGGGGCAGATCGATGAAGGTGTCGTTCTTCGAACTATTGTCGAAATAGCGGAAGCCACCGGTGAAATCGAGCGTCTCGGTCGCATGCCAGGTCAGCTCGCCGAAGACGGCCAGTTCCTCGAAATGTTCGTTGCGGCGATAGGCGAAGTCCTGATCGCCGGTGACGGCGTCGGCGGCAGCGGGGGCCCATTCGTCCCACCATTGCTTGATCCCGCGCAGGTAGCTGCCCTGCGTGGCGACGGTGTCCTGGCTGCGATAGAAGGCGCCAAGCACATAGTCGAACAGCTTGCCGCCATCGGACACCAGGCGGACTTCCTGCGTCCATGCCTTGTCGCGGAAGTCGCGGACGGCCGAAGCCATCGGGCGGGGGTAATTGTAATAGTAGGGCAGGAATCCGGCCTTGGCGTAGAAGCCGGTGTTCTCGCTCGTGCTGTCGCCCATGCGGTCGTAGTAGGAAGTCGAGGATGTCAGCGTGGCAAAGCCGAGGTCTATTTCCATTTCCAGCGCGGCCATGTCGACATTCTGGGTCGAAGGCTCAAGCTGGACGGAGCCGTTTTCATAGCGGCCATAAGGTTCGCCCCAGCCGTCATTGCCGATCGCCTGCGCGCGCCGCCCGCCGATATCGTCTTCCTGATGTGCGTAAACCAGATTGGCGCTGAAGCCTTCGACCGGTTCCCACAGCAGGGTGGCGCGGGTCATCCATTGCTTCACCCAATCCGCGTCCTTCACGGATTTGTAGGAAGCGTCGGACGCGAGCACTCCGTTGGGCGCGACAGGAATGCCGTTTCCGTCAAGCTCATAGACATTCACGTAATCCGTGATGCCGGGATAGTCCGCCCAGCTTCCCACCACGCGCAGGGCGAGGGTGGAGCCCAGCGGCACGTTGAGCACGCCGTCAATCGTGTAGCCGATGCCCGCGCTGCCATCGACGTTGGATGCCGAACCGGCAATGGAGCCGCCGAAGGTCTCAAACTGGGGCTTGCGGGTGATGTAGCGGACAGTGCCGCCGAGCGAGCCGGAGCCGTAGAGCGTCCCCTGGGGGCCGCGCAGCACTTCCACACGCTCAAGGTCGCGTAGCAGGAAGTTGGCGAAGATCGGCGTATCGTTCACATAGGTCGAAACCGACGCGACCGACGACACCGCGTAATCGCCCAGCGCATTGCTGTCGATATTCAGGCCGCGGATGCGGATCTGGTTGAGCGTGCCCGAATTGCGCGCGCCCCGGTCGATCACGCCAACACCGGCGACCGAGCGCAGCAGTTCCGTTTCGTCCAGCACATTGCGCTGCTCGATAGCTTTGCCGTCAAGCGCGGAGATATTGTAGGGCACGTCGAGAACGCTCTTTTCCCGCCGCGTGGCCGTCACCAGAATCTCTTCCCGGCCGGTTTCGGCCTTCGCCTCGTCCGCCGTTGCCGTGTCCTGAGCGAATGCGGTGCCAGCCATCGTCAGCGATAGGGCAGAGCCGCACAGCAAAGTGCCCAAGGTCGACCAGCGTGCGCCCCATTTTGTATAATTCGTCACTGTCGGTCCTCCGATTTGCAGATTATCCAATTGCGAGCCAAGGCGGACGTGTCCGCGTCAGCTCAATCCCCCGTCATCTTCGCGTCCGCGACGAAGCAGGCTGCTGGGCACTGCCAGTGGCCCCAGATCGCGCATTGCCTCCCGGCGGTCGGCGGGCGCGCCATGCAGTGGATATTCGACGCTGCCGTCGCGGAAGCTCTTGAGAACCTGTCCCAGCCCGTGCCAGCCGCGCTCGCGCACACCCCTGACGTAGTCGAAATCGAGTTCGAAGACGGCGATGTCGCGCCCCGCGCCACACTCGTAGAGTTCTTCGCCGCCGGGCCCGAACGCCACCGTCCTGCCATTGCCGAGGTCGCCGGCCACATTCACGTCAAGGAAATAGGATTGGCAGGTGGCTGCGTTGGCGCGGGCAATCGCCACTTCCACATCGCGATCGACGGTGTTGGTCATGCCCGGAACGATGATCGCTTCGGCGCCCATGGCGGCCAGCGTCCGCATCGCTTCGGGGAACCACATGTCATAGCAGATGGCCACGCCGATCCTGCCGATGCCCGGAATGTCGAAGACCGTGTGCGAAGTGCCAGCCTCGACATTCCGCTCATAGGGAAGAAAGGGATAGAGTTTGTAGTGGCGCGCCACTTCCCGTCCTTGTGGGTCGAAGACCGGGGCCGCGTTGTATATCTTGCCGTCCCGTTTCTCGTAGATAGAGCCCGGGATGAGCCAGATGCCCAGTTCCCGGGCGAGGGCGGCCAGCCTGGCTTCTGTCTTGCCCCCGGCAGGCTCGGCGGCGTCGAGCGCCGTGCCGTGAATGACCAGTTCCCCGAGCACGACCAGATCGACCCAGCCAAAGCGCTTCACGACCGCCCGGATTTCGGTTTCGACCAGGTCCATGTTGCCAGACCTTGCCGCCGAAAGTTGAAGTGCCGCCACGCCCAGTCTGCTCATCAAGTCACCCACTGCATCGTTTACCGTCCGCAGCAGCCGACCTTGGGGGTCAGCGTTTGCCCGAATGACGAAACTCGCAGAGAGAAGGAGTAAGCTTTAGAGCCAGATTGGCCGATTCAATGAGGCCAGTTCTGATTGTCCAAGGCAGTTCCGGGCAGGGCCAGGATCGCGGTATCGACTACCTTCCCCTCGCCGTTCAGCCATTTGAGAAGGATTCCTTCCAGGCGGATGTGAAAGCTGGATGGTTCGCCATAGGCCCAATTGTCCCATTGCCGAAACCAGCGATCTCCCTCGATCCACCAGCGGCCGCTATCCTTCTCCTCGTCGGATTGCCCTGCCCAGCCACGAAGCACACCGTCCGGCAGCAGCTCGATCGTGCAAGGGTCGCCATATACGGTCTTGTAGAGCAGTTTTGCGCCGGGCAGGACCTGTTCGAGTTCGCGCCCGGTGAGCCAGCGCCCTTCGCTCTGCGGTTCGGATGCCTTGTTGGCCGCCAGTTCGCTCATGATCGCGCATAATCGTTCGACGCCCGGGCGGATTTCTTCACGTGCGATGCTGGTTATGCCGAGCCGGAAGACGTTGGCGTGCTCGGCGGATTCGAGAAAATACTCCTGCACCGGTTCGATCAGGATGCCTTGCCGTTCGGCGACTTCGGCCAGCAAGCGGGCATCCAGACTTTCAGGCCCTTCAACCCAATAGGCAGTTCCGCCGTCCACGGCGGGAATCGCGATGGATTGGGGACGGTAATGGTTGAGGGCGTCCCGCAGGGCGATCAACCGGTCCTCGCAAACGCGATTGAGCCGCGTCAGCATCGCATCGTAATGGCCAAGCGAGATGAAATGTGCAGCCGTGCGTTGATTGTTCGGGGAAGGGCGCCTGGTTGTCAGTTCCCGCAATTTCCGCGCCTTGGCGATGATCTCGGGCGGGGCGACAAGGAAGCCAAGGCGAATACCCGGTGCGAGGAGTTTCGAGAGCGATGCGACATATAGCACCCGATCCGCATCCATGCTGCGCAGGGCCGGCAAAGCTTCGCGCAGATAGTTCATTTCGCATTCGAAGTCGTCTTCGATGATCAGCAGGTCGCGCTCACGAGCGAAGCCGATCAGTTCTTCCCGCCTTGCCTGGGACATGGTCACGCCGGTTGGACGTTGCCTACTCGGAGTGACGTAGGCCAGGTCGCAGCGGGACAGAGTCTCGTCCACGATCAACCCGCTGCGGTCGACGGGCAACGGAACGATGCCTGCACCGGCAAGCGAGACGAGTTCCCGCATGGCAGGCAGGCCCGGGTCTTCGACGCCGAAAGTCACCTCCGGAGCTGCGAACAGCTCGGTCAGAAGATGGAGCGCTTGTTGTTCGCCAGCAGTAATCAGGATTTCGTTCGGCTGGGCGCTGATGCCACGCCTCGGGAGCAGCTTGGTGCGGATCGCTTCGACGAGGAGTTCGTCGTCGGCATCGATATTGTCGATCGACCATTGATCGATTTCCCTGACCGCAAGGGCAAGCCGGCTGGCTTCCCGCCATTCGGCTACCGGGAAAAGCGATCGATCGTAACGGCCGTCGATGAACGGATAGGGGTAGGCTTGCCAGTCCGTGGGACAACGATAGCCGGGTGCTTCGGACAATCGGGCATGAACGGACCGCGCCGCGAGAGAAACCTCGCCGGTCATCGATGGGCTGGCGATGCGGTCCACGCCGGTCGGGAACGTCGGGCTGGCGACTGCCTGATCGGCCACAAACACACCGCTGCGTTCCCGCGTGACGAGATGTCCTTCCGCGATCAGGTGGTGATAGGCGATTGATACAGTATTGCGGGAAATGCCCAATTCGAGCGCAAGCTTGCGCGAGGAGGGCAGTTTCGTTCCCCGAGGCAAGACCGCGTCCTGTATTGCTGCGATCACCCGTTTGCGGAGCTGCATCTGCAGAGACTCGTCCACATGCGGATCGGGGCGCAGCAATGGCGCAATCGATCGGATCGTGTCGCTTCTCTTAGCCATCTGTCGATTGACCGCCGTCACTTGCCCCTTGGTTCGCTTGGCTAGCAGTTCACCCGATCCATACAATAGGCGGGATCGACAGGTGTCACGATACCGTGCAGCTGTGGCGGAACAGGTTCGGCTTCGAGTTCGCGGCCGATATCGGGGTTGAAGCTTTCACAAGGGCGGCACGATGCGCTGCCCCGGGGCAAAGCGGCCAATCCATCACAATTCCGTCACCCTGAAACCGTCGGCCGGTTCAGCCTTTGGGCGTTACCCAGACTTCTACCGGAGCAATGAATTTGCCCGGGGCCGGCTTGCCAACGTGGACCCGATCGGCCGTAACCAGTTCCCCGGTTGCCAGGTTGAAGGAGGCCCATGGCTTGGGCATCCGCCCAAAGGTCATCTTCTGAATCGGTTGGCCCGTGGACGAGTTCATGATGGTGGCGACGATGCTCATTCCGGCGCCGGTATCGGGATGAACCCCATTTCGTCCATGGTTCAGAACCGGGTTTTCCACGCCGGCGGACCGGGATCCGGACAATGACGCCCGAAGTCCGGTTCTTACCGCGCTCCTTCGTCCAGGATCAGGTGCTGCAGCACGCGCTTTTCGAGTACCAGCAGGGCGCTGGCGTCATTGGTGCGCATGACAAGCCCCTCGGCGAGTGATTGTGCAGCCTCGCGCAGGGTTTCGACGAGGCGCTGAAACTCCGGCTGAGCCCGCCCGCTGATCCCATGCAGCGCGCAAAGCTGGCGCCAGTCGAACACGAAGTTCTCCATCAGCATGACGAATTGCGCCGCTCGTACCCTTGCGTCGGCGGCATCGGTGGCGATCGCCAGTTCCGCGCACAGATCCTCGATCAGAAACTGCACCTCGGCTGCGGGCATGACCGGCGATCGCTGGTTGCATTCGGTGAGCAAGTCCCGGTCTGCCGCGGGGTTCCAGCCTGCCGTCCGCCATTGCTCCCGCGGCGGGGCCTGGCCGCAGGCGAAGCGCCAGAAGGCCGCAGTACCGCTGGTGTCCGCAACCAGATGGATGCGCTCCGCCTCGGCCTTGTTCTCCACATGGTGTCGGCGCCAATTATCGAAGATCCACGCTTCGCCGGCCCCCATGTGCACGGCTTGCCCGTCGCAGTGAAACAACACTTGCGGCAGGGTGAAGATGGGAATGTGCAGTCGCACCCGGGTGTGCCAGTGGTAATTGATGTCGGCATGTTCGGGCACGCCCACGCCGGGCGCCAGCCGCATCAGCCGCGAACGCCCCCAGACCACGCCGAAGCCTGCGAGGATCTGGCGCAGATAGGGCATGGCCGCGAGCCAGGGCGTCGGCAGCATCTGGCGATGGACGGAATCCGTCTCTTCCCCGCCAGCGCTGATCAGCCGCGCGGCGCTGTTGCCGGGCACGCCGTCAGGATGGGGCACCCATGCCTCGGCTGGCAGGGCGGCGACCTCGGCCTGGAGACGCTCCGCCTCGAACAGGACGGGAAGCTGGAAGAAGGGGCGCGATAGCCGCATGGGTCAGTTCCTGTAGCCGGTCAAAGTATCGCCCAGTGCATCGCGCAAAGGGGCAAGCCAGGGCTCGTAATTCTGCCATTGCGAGAGGCCTTCCCGGCCGATGGGCTGGCGCACCTGTTCGGAACTGGGCGTGCGAATGCTGCGTTGTGTCTCGTGGAAGGTAAGGCAGGCAGGCTCGAAGGGCAGCCCGCCATGCTCCAGCATGCGCTTCACGCTGCCTTCCAGATCAGCGACTACATCTTCGTAATGCACCCTGAGAACTCGCCCCGGCAGCACTTCGTCCCAATGGCCCATGAGATCGAGATAGGCGCGGTAGTGACGGGCGATGTCTTCGATCCCGTAGGTGAATTCCTGATTGGTGGTGCCGAACAACTGCTTGAAGTTGCCGAAGCCGCAGGCCATCGGCTCGCGCCTTATGTCGATGATGGTCGAGTGCGGCAGGATCAGTTGGATCAGGCCGATATGCCAGAAATTATTCGGCATCTTGTCGATGAAGAAGGGGCGGCCCAGCCTGCGATAGGTGCGGGTTTCGGCAAGGAAGCGCTCGCCCAGCGCGCGGGCATCGGCGGCGGTCAGCCGCTGCATTGCCTCGGGGGAGAGCGGCAGGCCGCAATCCGGGTCGCTGCCGCAGATTTCGCCCGCGTATCTTCCGATTTCGGTCAGTTCCTGCGTGCCTTCCACCTGCGAATGGGATGCCAGGATCTGCTCGATCAGGGTCGAGCCGGAGCGGGGCAGGCCGAGGATGAAGATCGGCGCCGGATCCTCCGCTCCCCAGCCGGAACGGGCTGCGAAGAATTCGGCGGTGAAGACCTGCTTCGATCGGGCAAGGCAGGCTTCCGCAGCTTGCGCGCGATAGCGACTGGTGAGCCGCCGAACCGCATTGCCGCGTTCGTAATAATGCCACGAGGATGCATATTCGCCCCGGTCCTCCAAAGCCTTGCCCAGTGCGAAACACAGATAGACGCGGTCCATGTCCTGAAGATCGGGGCGGGCTTCCGCCGCGCGCATCTGCGCGATCTCATCCTCGGTGAAGCGATAGGTCTTGAGGTTGGCGAGGCCGAACCAGGCCACGCCATAATCCGGGATCGCCGCCAGCGAGGCGCGATAATCTTCGATTGCTTCCTGCTGCCTGCCGGTGATCTTCAGCGCATGTGCCCGCCACAGGCGCAGCTCGGCCACTTCCATCCCGGACCGGGGCTGATCGGCCAGCAGATTTGCGTAGAGATCAATCACCGGTTCGTGATCGCCCAGGCCGACGCAGGCCGCGCCATAGTGTTTGAGATATTCGGGATTGTCCGGGTCGTGCCGGAGCAGAACTTCCGCCTGCTGGCGCGCTTGCAGGTGCTTCTGCTGGTGCAGCAGCACCATGGCATAGTCGAGGCGCGCTTCGTGATAGTCTGGTGCGCGGTCCAGTGCCGCCGCCAGCAGCGCCTCGGCCTCGCCAGGGGCGTCGCGATCCGTACAGATGCGTGCCAGCAGGCGCAGCGCGCCCACATTGCCGCTGTCCTCGCGCAGATAATCGCGCAGGACATCCTCGGCCGGGGCCAGATCGCCATCGGCATAGAGGCTGTTGGCCACCACCACTTCCGGCGGCAGACCTTTCAGCATCACCAGATTCTGCGCCGCCATGCCCGCCTGAGCCTTGTCGCCCAGCATCCGGTAGAGCTGCTCCAGCATGTCCCAGCTTGCCGGAAGGGTGGGGTTGAGGCGCACCGCTTCGCGCAGCGCGCCTATGGCGGCGGGCGCATCCTGGAGCAGGATGTGGCAATGCCCAAGCTCCTGATAGAGGCGACTGAACCCGGGATGCAGCGCCTGCAGCCGCGCAAGCACGGCAAGCGCCTCGGCGGGGCGCTGGGCAGCGCGCAGGCTCTGTGCCTCCTGCAACAGGGCATCGCGGTCGGCGGAAATCATCGCGGCTGGCCCGCAAGCAGCGGCGCCAGCCAGTCCGGCTCCGGCTGGCCGAGGTCGTAATATTCGAAGATCAGATGGATGCGGTCGGCATCGCCGCCATTGCGCACCCAGTGCGGGCCAAGATTGTTGACCTCCACGGCCTCGCCCGCCGGAAAATAATGCTCCGCCCCGCCGAAGCACGACAGGACCGCCGCATTGGTCATCAGCGGGATGTGGATCTTGTGCGGCCATTTTGCCGCGGGATTGGCGTCGATATGCGGGTGGATCATTCCGCCCGCGGGCAATCGTGCAAGCATCACCCGCGGGAAAGCGCCGCGCGTATAGCCATAGGCACGGACGGCCTGCGCCAGCACCGGCTCCAGCATATCGCGCCAGCGCGGCCATGCCGGGCAGTCGTAGGAGCCGCGCCAGTCGCGCGGGCTCTCGATAAAGCGGAAGACAATGTGGCGCGTCTGGTCCAGCACTTCGAACTTGTTGGGCTTGGCGGCGTTCTCCGCGTCCCAGACCTCCTCGGGGATCGCCAGCACCGCAGCGCGCAGGGGATCGATATCGACCGGGCCGAGCTTGCGGATCGTCAGCGTCTTGCGCGGATTGGCCATGGGGCGCGGCGCGGGGTTCATCGCATGCCTTCGAATGCGTAGCCGAACAGTTCCAGATCCAGCGCGTAGCGGGCGGCGACGCCATCGATCAGGGCATTGTCGTAATAGCGGCGATAGTCGCCATGATTGCTGCCATTCACGCGGTCGAGCGGGCGGGAGGGAATGCCGATCCGCGCGCAGATCGCGTCATAGGAACCCTGCATATCCTCGACCCGGCCCACGCCGTCGGTCAGCAGGCTCCTGCCATCCTCGCCCACCAGCAACGAAGCCTGCGGCTGGAACAAGATGTGGTGTTCTGGCGGTTCCCGGAACAGGAAGTGGTACATCGCCTCGCGCGGCTGGCGCTGGAACAGGTCGCCGCCGCGCAGCATGAAGGCGCAATAGGAAACGAAGCGGTCGAAGGGATTGCGGACGAAGGCGAATTTGAAATAGCCGCCGAAGGCATCCTCGCCGAGATAGGGCCGCACCTGCCGCAGCGAGAGGTGGCCGTGCCGGATCGCCGCCAAATCCTGCCATGGGAAGCGCTTGTCGACGAACAGGCCCACCTGCTCGACATCCTCGTCGCCCATTTGCTCGCGCAGCGCCTGCCGCACGGAATGGGTGCCCGTCTTGGGCACGGCGGCGAAGATGAAACGGTGGCGGTGGGAGACAATCATGTTTCGTCACACAGGAAAAGAACGCGCCCCCTCGCGAGGAGGGGGCGCGTCATGTTGCATATGCGGGTCGCCTCAGAACTTGTAGGCGAGACCGGCCATGTAAGTCGTACCGCTCTGGGTCTGGTTGTAGAGATAGCGGTTCTGCCCCCAGAACTGGGTGTCCTTCTCATTCGTCAGATTGATTGCGTTCAGGGTCAGCTGGAACGCATCCGAGATGTTGTAGAAGGCAGATGCGTCCACATAGGTCGTCGCCTCGAAGCCCCTCGTGCTGTCGCTCATCACGGACGGATCCCGGCCCGAATACCAGCGGCTGCGATGGCTCATCGAACCACGCAGGCCCCAGCGATCGGTCTCGTAATAGATCGTCGCGTTGTAGCTGGTCTTCGAGATACCGGTGATGGCCTCGTCAGCATCCACATAAGTGAAGTTCGCCACCGCACCCAGATTGTCGAAGGGCGCGGGCAGGAAGGAGAACTGGGCCTGTGCGGCCAGCTCGATTCCGGTCAGGCTCTTCGTCCCGGCGATATTGACCGGCATGGAGAACTCGGAGACGATCGTGTCGGCCGTTGCACCGGGGATGGTGCTGTAAGGGACACCGGTTTCGCTGAAGGGGATGTCATAAAGCGTCTCGGAACCGATGAAGTTCTTGATCCACTTGTGGAACACGCTTGCCGAAATCAGGCCCACCTTGCCGAAATAATATTCGGCCGAGAAGTCCAGCGTGGTGTCCTTATAGGGCTTGAGTTCCGGATTGCCGCGGGATGCGGTGATCTCGCCGGAATCCTCGTTCTTGAACGCGCTGCCCTTGGCGGCCATGGAACCCATCCCCGGACGGTTCAGGTTCTGCGATGCGGCGAAACGCAGCAGCACGTCGGGCGTCATTTCCAGCACCGCATTCATTGCGGGCAATACGCCCGAATAGCTGCCGCTCACATCGGTCGTGCCCAGATAGGCGTAGCTGTCGCCCTGGATCCAGCCGGTGCCGTGCGTCTTGGTGTGATAGCCGCGCAGGCCGATATTGCCGCGGAAGCGCTTGCCGAACAGCTGGCTGTCCCAGTCCATCTGGGCATATTCGGAAATCGTCTCTTCCGTGGTGGTGTAGACGTTTTCGATGTCCTGCAGCGCGCCGCCCGATCCATCCTTGTTCTTCTCGAGCCGGTGGTATTCGTCGTATTTCGCGAAGCCGAGATCGTAATCGCCGATCAGCCAGGAACCGAAGCTGTTGGTGAAGACGGTGGTGATATCGCCCACCGAAGTGCCGCGCGTCTTGGGCCGGGTTCCGTTGACGTTGCCATCATAGAACAGGTCGATGCCGTCCTGGGAGAAGCGGTGATAGGCAACGCCCGCACGGAACGTCAGCGCGTCGTTCGCCTGATAGCGCAGGTTCGCTGCGCCTTCGCGCAGTTCCGACGAATTGTTGAACGAACGATAGTAGAAATCGTCCATCGCGTAAGTTGTCGCGTCGGTGGGGTCCCAGTTCGGATATTCGAACGAGGCCGAACGGCCGTCGGCGCCGTAGTTGGCGATCAGATTGCCCTTGGCGCGCATGTAGAACTTGTCGTCATAGGGCGTCTTGTAGGTCGACTTTTCATAGCCGATATGTCCGTCGAGCGTGAGGCTGTCGGACACTTCCCAATTGCCGGTCAGCGCGATCTGGTCGAAGCGGCTCTTGTTGAGCGAGCGGCGATGTTCGCTGCCGAAGGTGGTGCCGGTGACGTCGGTCATGGTGACGTAGCCGCTGTCGTCCCAAGCCAGATCGTTGATGACGGACGAGGTCTTGAAGATGGCGGGCCACACCGCGCCAGCAGGCGTGTCGAATGCGACAGAGCCCGTGGAGGCGAGGGGGCGCGTGGCGAGGTGCATTTCGTTGCGGTGCGTGGTGAACTCACCATGCAGCACGTCGAGCGTCAGCAGCAGGTCGTCATTCGGTTTCCATTGCACCGCGCCGGTCAGGCCGAGGCGTTCTGCTTCCGAATTCCACGAGGAGATACGGTTGCCGTCCGCAAAATACAGGTCGCCGGACAGGAGCTTGGCCTGTTGTTCCGGGCTCAGGTTGGAGATGTCCAGGCCCTTGTCGACCAGGCTCTGCATGGTCGACGCGCTCGGCTGGGTGTAATTATAGGTGTTGTGGCCCTGCTCGGTGGTCTTGCGCTTGGAATAGGCGACCGACAGCAGGATGCCGAACCGGTCATCCCAGTTCTGGCTGAACATCGCGGCGATGCGCGGCTGCGCATCCTCGGTATATTCATTGGTGCCCAGCTTGAGCGACACTGCGCCCTTGGTGCCTTCGGCATATTCGAGCGGCTTGCCGGTGAACAGGCCGACCGTGCCGGCCATGCCGCCTTCCTTCTGCGCCGCCTGGAAGGTCTTTTCGACTTCCACGCGTGAGAACAGTTCGGAAGCGAAGATGTTGAAGTCGAACGCGCGGTCGCGCGTGCGCTGTCCGCGGCTGTCCTGCGCCGAGTCGACATTGCCCAGCACTTCCATGCCGTTCAGCTGCACGCGGGCGAAATCGGAGCCGAGGCCGCGCAGCGAGATGCGGCGGCCTTCGCCCGCTTCGCGGGTGATCTGCACGCCGGGCAGGCGCTGCAGCGATTCGGCCAGGTTCAGTTCCGGAAATTTCGCCATGTCTTCCGCGACGATGACGTCCTTCTGGATCACTTCCTCTTTCTTGAGGTCGCGCGCGTCGCCGAGAGACTTGCGAAAGCCGGTGACGACAATGGCATCGTCGGGCTGTTCGCTGGCTTCTTGCGCAAACGCAGCCTGCGGGCTGGCGCCCGCGATTACCGTGGCGACGCCGGCCAGCAGCAGGCCTCGTTTGCTCGGGTGCATGGCCCGAACAGGAATCGGTTTCATTGTAAGTACCCCATGATTTTGGTCTGGACCAAATTGCCTAAGCAGGCTGGGGCTACATCTCTGTGACAGTGTCGATTGAAACGAAATTCATCGGTGCCACAGTCTCGACCGGAAGGCCCGCACAGCGACCGGCAGCCCGCACGGGATTGCACAGCGCCGCCGCGCCGCCGGGCAGCCCCACCCGGTAATCGTTCTGCAACCGGGGTTCCGGCCAGATATAGTCGGTGGAGACGAATTGCGCGCCGGACTCCAGTGCCGCATCGCGCCGCCGCGTGTCGTTCTGCCGCGCTTCGAGGGTTCCCGCATCGGCGCGGGTGCGAACGATGAAGCCTGCCGCAACCGCCTTGCGGATACGCTCCGCCTCCGCGACCGGATCGTTGAGCGTCAGATAGGCCGCCGCCGGAGAGCTTTCGTCGGTGTTGACGAAGAACACCCGGCCTTCGAGCGAGCGCCGCCCGCCGCGATAGAGGGCGACCTTGGCCTGATCCTCATCCAGCGCGAACAGCACCTTGCCGCGCGCCTGCCCGAGTGTGGGCCAGGCATCGTCCAGCACAGCCTCGCGCAATGTCGGATAGGTTCCCTGGACATCGTCGGGCGTGATCAGCGCCTCGGGCGGAAAAATCGCGCGGACTTCGCGGTCCAGCGCATCGAAAGCGGCGGCGTCGAAGGGCAGGGCGTCCACGCCGCCGGGCAGGGGGGCAGGGTCCGCCTTGGCGTTGACCATGATCAGGATCGGCGCATGATCGGGATGGGCCAGCGACCAGCGTCGCACAATGCCGAGGCAGGCCTGCCAGGTCGCGCAGGAACTCAGCACGTCGATGTCCTGTATATGCATCACCTTGAAGCCGGGTTCGGCGAGGGCCGCCCGGCGTTCCGGTTCCAGCGCGATACCGGCGGCGCGCAGCCCGGCCGGATCGAGGAAGCGGCCGCCCTCGGGATCGTGATATATGTCGATCTCCAGCTGGCGGGCGCCTGCGTCCAGCTGTTCGGCCAGCGGACGGTGCCGATAGTCGATCTCGTCCGCGTCGCCGGGCGAAGCTGCGCGGATCAGGGCGAGCACGGCGTCCGGCAGCCCGGCCTTGTAGCTGTTGTGCGTGCCGACCGCGACGAGATCGTTAAGCTTCAGGTTGCGGTCCATCCAGTCGCGCTGGCAGCCCGCGCCGGCACTCGCCACATCCGCCGCGGCAAGCTCACACCGGGGCGTGCCGCCCTGCGCGCTGGCGGACAGGGTGCAAATGGCCACCAGCGCGGCCGGAATCTTCCACATCTCGGCTGTCTCCGTCACCTAATCGACATATCGATGGTCTAGACCACGCCGGCAAGACGTGGAGATGACAGGTGGCATTTGGCTGGGGGCGCTCCCCCATCTTCTCTCCCAATGGTTCCGGAGAGAGAAAATGGTGAAGATGCAGGATCGTCGGAGCTTCATCCGCAATATGATGGCCACGGCTGGCGCGGCAGGAGCGTTCACTCCCTCGATCGCCCGCGCGCTGGAGATTTCCGCCAATCGCCGGACCGGCACGCTCCAGGATGTCGGCCATGTCGTCATCCTCACGCAGGAGAACCGGGCGTTCGACCATTATTTCGGGACGATGCGCGGTGTGCGCGGCTATGGGGACCGCTTCGCCATTCCCGCCCCGCCGCTTCCCGGAGCGCCGGATCGCACGGTGCTGGTCCAGCCGAACCAGCATCCGGATGCGGCGCCTGCGCTGATCGCCCCCTTCCGGCTCGATACGTCCACGGATTTCCGCCTCTATCGTCCGCTCGGCACCCCTCATGGCTTCACCGACAGTCAGGCCGCGTGGGACAATGGACGGATGGGCGCGTGGCCGGTTCACAAGCAGAACCAGTCCATGGCGCATTTCACCCGCGAAGATCTGCCGTTCCAATATGCGCTGGCGGAGGCCTTCACCCTGTGCGACGCCTATCATTGCGCGCTGCATCTGTGCACCAATCCCAACCGGCTCTACATCTGGACCGGCACTCACGATCCCCTGGCGCGCGGCAATGGCCCGGCCATCGACAATGGCTATGACACGCTGGACGGCGATCCGCTGGGCCATGGCGGCTATCTCTGGACCACCTATCCCGAACGTCTGATGGCCGCCGGCATCGGTTTCCAGATATATCAGGACATGGCCGACAATTTCTCGGACAATCCGGTGCTGGGATTCAAGCGCTATCGCGAGGCGAAAGGCGCAACCACGGGAGACGCCGGGGAGCTTTTCCGCCGGGCGATGACCACGCGTGCGCTCGACGGATTGAAGCAGGATGTCCTTGCCGATCGCCTGCCGGAAGTCTCGTGGGTCGTTGCGCCTGCTGCCCTGTCGGAACATCCGGGCACTTCCACGCCGCTTCAGGGCGGGGATTATACGGCACAGGTGCTCGATGCGCTCACCGCCAATCCGGAGGTCTGGGCGCGCACCGTGCTGCTCATCAATTTCGACGAGAATGACGGCCTGTTCGACCATGTGCCGCCGCCAGCCCCGCCAGCGCGCGTGTCCGGGCGCGCGATCGGGGCAACCAGCATCCCGGCGGATGACGAATATCATGTCCATTCGCAGGCGCCCGAAGATGCGGCCTATCTTGACCGGCCCTATGGCCTTGGTCCGCGCGTCCCGCTCTATGTGATATCTCCCTGGAGCAAGGGCGGTTATGTCTCCTCCGAGGTGTTCGATCATACCAGCATCGTGCGGTTCCTCGAAGCGCGCTTCGGCGTGCATGAGCCCAATATCAGCGCCTGGCGGCGCGCCGTGTGCGGGGATCTGACGTCCTGCTTCGATTTCAGCGCACCCGATACGATCGATTTCATGGCGACGCTTCCGGCCACTGCGGCCCTGTCGGAGCGGGCTTCGAAGCTGGAGGAGGTTCCGCCCCCACTTCCGGAAAATCTCACCGCTCCGGTGCAGGAAACCGGCCTGCGGCGGCGGCGTGCCACGCCTTACCGGCTCGACGTCAGGCTGCATCTTGGCGAAGGGGGCCCGATTCTGTCGTTCGCCAACCACTCATCCGACCGCGCGGCCGTTTTTCATGTCTATGACATCAAGCGACTGGACGAGGTTCCCGCCCGCTACACGGTGGGCGCCGGCATGGAACTGGCTCACCTGTTGCTCCAGTCCGGCGATGCCATCGATCTCTTCATCCTCGGCCCCAACGGTTTCCATCGGCGCCTGACCGGGCGAGGCGATATCTTCTCGGTGAGCGTGGTAGAGGGCGTTGGGTCCCGCCTTTCGCTCAAGCTCACTAATCTCACCTCAAAGCCCCAATCCGTCGCCATGACGGACATGGCCTATGGCGCAGTGCCTGAGGCGATCGAGCTTGCTGGCGGAAAGACCCGCAGCATCCCACTCGACCTTGCGAAGAGCCAGGGCTGGTACGACCGGCAATTCGTGGCGGGAGGTCAGGTCTGGCGCATGGCGGGCCATGTCGAAAATGGCGCGGCGTCCTATTCGGATCCCGCCGCTGGCGGACCAGGCCCTCTCCGGTTGACGTGATCAGACCTGGACTGACGGCACCATCAACTCGCTGCAGCAGCCTCCGCGTCCGCACGCGCGGCCTCGATCGTCGAGACTTCCGGCCCATATTCGTTGATCGTGGTGCGGCGCATGTCACGCTTGTAGCGATAGCGTTCGAACGGGGTGGCGCTGTGCATCGTGCAGCGATTGTCCCAGATCACGAGATCGCCCGGCTGCCATTTGTGGGAATAGATGAACTTTTCCTGCGTCGCGAAAGTGTAGAGTTCGTCCAGCAGTTCTAGTGCCTCCGGTTCCTCCCAGCCGACGATCCCCACTCCGTGCCAGCCCATGTAAAGGGCCTTGCGACCCGATACGGATTCCCGAACCAGTGGATGGGCCATGCCGGGAAAGTTCTTGCGCATGGATTCATCGCCGAAGGTGACGCCGTTTCGCTCCAGCGCACGGAACAGATTGTGCTCGACCTTCAGGTTTTCGACCTTGTCCTTCATGTCCTGCGGAAGATCGTCATAAACCGCACGCGTATCGATATAGTCGGTACTGGCGCCTTCTGGCGGGACGATATAGGCCAGCAGAAGCGACCATTTGGTGGGCAGCGAGTTGAACGGGCTGTCCGTGTGGAATAGCTCGAAATCGGTTGGCTGGGCGCCTTCGGGATTAGGCGGCTTGATCTCCCCATCTGCGGTCAGATTGCCGATGTCGTAAAGCTCGGGTGCAATGCGCTTTCCGCCCGGCGGGGGCAGTTCCAGCGGCCCGAAAGCCCGGCTGAAGCGGACATGGTCCTCGTCGGTAAGGCTGGCCCCGCGCACGACGCAGACCGCGTATTTCGCCATGGCATCCTCGACAAGGGCAATTGTTTCCGGCGTAGGGGCGACCGACGTGTCGAGGCCGGTGATCTCGCCCACGAAGCGCGGGTGGAGCTGCTTTATCTGCATGGTCTTTGGTGCCTTCTCATCCTCGTCCCGCTCTTGGCCCGGCTTTCCCTGCGCCTGCTTTGCAGGCCACCAGGAAAGGCCGGGGATCAGCCACGGTTTTCCCTTTTCGTTCAATCTGCGCCCGGCAAACCTGCCAAAATAGTACCGTCTTTTGCCGCATGTCCCGCCGGGCTGGAACGTGCTGCAAGCCCATAATTGACGGCACTATTTTCGTCCCGCGCGAAGAGCGCACATTTCAGACACGCAGAAGAGCAAGCGCGAACAAGCGCTGCAATGCACTGCCCAAATGGCGCGGTGCGAAGAGGAAAATGACAAGGCCGCATAGGCCAGCCTGGGGGAGGCCCATCGATGTATAGTGTCATGGAACGTGAATCTCGTATTGGCCGCAGCGCACGGATACTGGCGCTGCTGAGCAGTGCGGCAGTGCTGGGGATCGCAGGCCCGGCATTCGCGCAGGACGCCGCGGCAGAAGCGGATGCATCGCAATCCGGCAGCGGATCGGGTGATGCCATCATCGTCACCGGCACGCGCATTCAGGGCGTTGCGCCGGTCGGCTCGGACCTGGTCCAGCTCGGCACGGAGGACATCCTTGCCACGGGTCTCACAAGCACCGCCGACGTGCTGAACACGGTGCCCTCGATCCTCCAGATCGGCGGCGGCAATGCCTATACGGGCGGCCAGTCCCAGCAGGGCAGCACGCTCAGCTCGTTCAATTTCAACAAGTCGCCCAATATCCGCGGCTTCGGCTATGGCGCCACGCTCAGCCTGATGAACGGGCACCGCGTGCCCTATGAAGGCGGCAATATGAACGCCTTCGACGGCGACAATCTCCCCGCGCAGATCCTCCAGCGGATCGACGTGGTGGAAGATGGCGGATCGGCGCTTTACGGCGCGGACGCTATCGCCGGCACGGTGAACTATATCCTGCGCAAGCCGGAGGATACGCTGGAAGTCTATGCGGGTTACGGCACCAATGAGGGCGATCAGAATTCCTACTACATCACCGGCGTCGGCGGGCTGCAATGGGGCGAAGGGACCAGTCTGGAAGGCGGGATCATCGTGTCCTACCAGCATTCGGACCAGGACATGTTCATGGCCTCCAAGCGGCCGGATCTCTATAATGACGATCTCTCGCCCTATGGCGGCCAGCCTTCGCCGATCTACGCCTCGCCGGGCAATATCTTCATCGGCGGCAAATATTACGCCATCCCTGCCGGGCAGAATGGGGAGAAGTTGACCCTGGCCGATCTCGGCAATCCGGCCAGCCCCAACCGACAGAACACCTGGACCAATATTGGCGTGATCCCCGAGATGCAGGCCGATCGCGTCGCGGTGAATTTCGAACAGAACCTCACGGACTGGCTGCGCGTGTTCGGCGATGGCTATTATGTGAAGCGCCACATCCTGCTCAACGGCCCGGCTTCTCCGACCGCCAACCGGGCGCTGACTTTCCCCATGGGCACGCTGCCCAAGGTGCCCAACACCAATCCCTATAGCCCCTGCAACCCCAGCCATTACGCTGGCGGGATCGTGACGGGCCCGGCCGACCTCGTGGCTGCTTGCGGTGCGGGCTATCTCGAAGTGGCCTATAACACCGTCTACGACGTGGGGCCGCCGCAGCGGACCGGTAACACGGAGGGCTACACCTATGGTGGCGGCGCGGAGTTCACTCTGCCCTTCGACTGGACGGTGACGCTGACCGCCTATGCCGGCACGCAGGATGAAGATGCCACTGCCACCCAGCTGGGCGGCACGACCCTGCCGGTTGGGCTGGGCAGCTTCAATTTCTTCTGCGATTCCAGCAAATTCGATTGCACGGACGATGCCACCGCCAAGGGTATGCTGGCCACAACGATCACGCTGAAGAACCATACTCGCTATGAGATGGAAGATTATGCCGTGAACGCCAGCGGTACGCTCTTCGCGCTTCCCGGTGGGGATCTGAAGGCGGCGATCGGTGCCGAATATTACAAGGGTAGCCTGCTCAACCAGAACAATTTCGGCACGAACCGTCTCAATCGGCGCGATGTAAAATCGGTTTATGGCGAATTGTATGTGCCGCTGGTCAGTTCCGACATGGGCGTGTCCTTCATCGACAGGCTCGAACTGACGGCTGCGCTGCGCTATGACGATTACAGCGATGCGGGCGGCACCACCAATCCCCGCTTAGGGCTCAACTGGTGGCCGACGGAGAGCCTGAAGCTGTTCGGCAGCTACGGCACTTCGTTCCACGCCCCCGGATTGGGTGATAACGATCCCTATTCGCAGACCAGCGCCCTCTCCACGATTGTGTCGGGCGGCCAGATCTCGCCGTCGATCTGCGCGGCCTGTCAGGCGCCGGGCCTTGCCCAGGCGGCGATTTACCAGACCATCGGCGGCGCCAATGGCAATCTGAAGCCGGAAACCTCGGAAACCTATTCCTTCGGTGCCCAGTGGCAGCCAAGCAGCGTGCCAGGCCTGACCGCTTCGGTGAAATACTGGCACACCACTTACGAAGGCCAGATCAACGCGCCAGCCTATAATGTGGGCACCATCTCGGCGATCAATCGCGGGATCTACAATTCGCAGATCATCTACAACCCGGCGATCTTCCCCGAACTGGCGGCGAACAATCCGATTGCCTTCTTCGGCAACACCGCCACGCTCGATCCCACAAAGCCGGGCTGTTCTGCCGCAATCGGCCAGCAGGCGAACACGCAGGTCGTTTACGATGCTATGATCCAGTGCTTCAATTCGGGCGGGGAGCGCGGCGGGCTGTTCGGCGTCGCCACCACTCCCGACAAGGCGCTGGCGCTGGTCAATGGCCGTCGCATCAATGCCGGAACAACAGCTGCCGACGGGCTGGATTTCACCGCCAATTACAGCTTCGATAGCGGCATCGGCCAGTGGGACATTGGCGGCCTTGCCACCTATGTCCTCCACTGGAAGGTTGCCCCCATCGATGGGGCGCCACTGACCGATGAAGTGAATACCTTCGGCTATCCGCAGCAATTCCGTGCGCGCGGCTATGCGCGGTGGGGCAAGGATACCGGGATCGGCCGCATCAGCGCCGGGGCCTATGTGAATTACGCCAATTCCTATGAGATGGACCCCGGCCAGCTGCCGGTGGGCGTGCCGGCCTCTTACGCGAAGATCGATTCCAACACGACCGTGGACCTGACGTTGGGCCTCGATACCGGCGATCAGGCATCGTGGCTGGCCAATGACTTCACCCTGATGCTCAGCGTGCAGAATGTCTTCAATACCGACCCGCCGCTGGTGGTGAACCAGGCCGGTCTTGCTGGCAGCGCGCTGCGTTTCGATCCGACCTTTGCCAGCCCGCTGGGCCGCGTGATCCAGGTCCAGATCGGCAAGAAGTTCTGACGATCCTCCCAGCCTCTGCCGGGCGTCCGCAAATGGGCGCGCGGCAGGGGCCTTTTTGTACACGCTATATGGAACAGGGAGTGGCCGGATGGCCGATGTCGCAGTCGAACAGGCGGGTGTCGCAGGTGGGGTGGGGGGCGCGGCCTTGAGTGGAGGTGAGGCCGCGCCCCATCGGTCCATGCCCTCCATCGGGCAGGCCTATTTCGCCGCCGCGGTGCTTGCGGTCGCGCAGATGTGTGCCACGCTGAACAATGGCGTCACGACCTTGCTGGTCGAGGCGATCAAGCGCGACCTCCAGCTGAGCGACATGCAGATGGGCTATCTGCTGGGTTTCGCGGGCGTGGTGTTCTATGCCCTGATCGGTATTCCGGCGGCGCGGCTGGCGGATCGCTATAACCGCAAATGGCTGCTTGCCGGTTCGATCATGGTCTGGAGCGCGGCCACGGCAGCCTGCGGGTTTGCCGGCAATTTCTGGCAGTTCTTCGCCGCGCGTTTCGGCATTGGGGCCGGGGAATCGATCAACGGCCCGCTATCCTATTCGCTGCTGGCCGACTATTTCCCGCCCAACAGGCTGCCGCGCGGCATTGCGATCTACAATGTCGGGCTGCAGGGCGGCGGGGCCCTGTCACTGCTGCTGGGCGCCTTCCTGATCCAGCTCTTCGCCAAGACGCCGGTGATGGACGTGCCGCTGGTCGGCACAGTGCGGGACTGGCAGATGGTGTTCATCATCACGGGCCTGATCGGCCTGCCGGTGACGCTGTTGGTCATGGCCATTTCCGAACCGCCGCGCCGGTCGGCCAGGCTTTCCGCCGTGATGGGAATGGAGGCAAAGGATGCCAGCCTGATGGAAGTGCTGGCCTATCTGCTGCGCAACTGGCGCCTTTATGGGCCGATGTTTCTGGGCCTTTCGCTCACTTCGATCCACATGATGGGCATGGGCAACTGGATCGCGGCCTTCTTCGCCCGGACCTATGGCTGGGAGCCGTCCATGTTCGGTTCCTATTCCGGGCTTCTCACGCTGGTTCTGGCGGGGCCCGCCCTGATCGGGGCGATCTGGGTGAACGAGCTGTTCCACAGGCGCGGCCATGCCGATACCAATATGCGGGTGATGGCCATGGGGATCACGGCGGCGGCCCCGTTCATGATCGCGGCGCCACTGATGCCTTCGCCCTGGCTGGCGCTGATCTTCAACGCCATCGGCCCGGCCTTCATGCTGGTGGCCGCGCCTTCGCTCAATACGGCGCTGCAGATCGTCACGCCCAACGAAATGCGCGGGCGAGTGACAGCGATCTATCTGTTTATCATGCTGGCGGCTGGTGGCAGCATAGGGCCGACCCTGTTCGCCTTCCTGACGGAGCATGTCTTCGGCGATCCGGCGCTGCTGCGTTATTCGATCCTGACTTCTGCCCTGCTGACCTTCCCCACCAGTGCGCTGGTCTATTGGCTGGGCGTGAAGGCCTATCGCGAACGCATCCTGGCGATGCGGGCTGCGGGGCAGGCCGTCTGACCCGGGCGTTTACCGCACTCGGCCAATGTCGGCACTATTTTCAAGCGGCCGTGCCCAGCACTGTCGGGGACAAGAAAATCCGGAAGCCGGGCGGCCATTCCGGATGTGATGGAGAGAGCCAGTGGACCATGCGGCTGCGAGCGACACGCTCGATCGCGAATATATCGATACTTTCGTGCGCTATTCCGACCGGACGGCGGATGGCGGCTATATCGAGCGCAACGGGCAATATTCCTTCGGCATGGAGGATCATGATTTCCGCGTGCACAATGCCCGGCTGGCAAACATCGCCTTCGCCACGCATGGCTTCACGCTGGTGAAGCACCCGGTCGATGTCGACTTTGCCGACAAGGAAGATTTCGAGCGCCGCTATTATCCCGAGGTTGAGCGGCTGGTGAAGGAGATGACCGGCGCCAGTGATGCTTTTGCCTTCATGGGCATCCTGCGGGGCGGCGAGGGCGATCTGGGCGGCGGTCCGGCGCTGAGTGCCCATGTCGATTTCAATGAACAGGCGGTGCGCGACTGGGCGGCCCGGATGCGTCCTGAATGGGGCGATATTTCCGGCAAGCGCCTGATGAATGTGAATGTCTGGCGCGGCACGAAGCCGGTGGCCAACAGCCCGCTGGCAGTGTGCGATGCGCGCAGCGTGGAGAAGGGGGATTTCATGCTCGTCCGCCTGGGCAAGACGGACGATCCGGTGACGCCCAAGACGCCGGGCGGCCTCAACATGGCCTACAACCCGAAGCATGAGTGGTATTATTATCCGGACATGCAGCCGGACGAGGCGCTGGTTTTCCGCCTGTTCGACACAGCTGACCCGCTCTGGCACATGAGCGGTCACACCGCGATCGTCGACCCCACTGCAGAGCCTGGCGCACCGAAGCGTGAGAGCTTCGAAGTGCGCACTATCGCCCTGTTCGATCGATGACGGCACTGGCCGCCATCGATCCGAAAGTCCTCGCGGGGCGGCCCTCAGCTCTCCTTGGGCTGTGGCGCGCCGATGCGGAAGGCGACTTCCTCCACTCGCACCAGCTTGGCGTGGCCATCCTGCTGCCACGGGTCCTGCGCCATGCGCTGGCGCACTTCCTCTTCGCTGTCGGCCCAGAAGATGAACAGCACATCGCTGCTCGGCTCCATAAGTCCGGCCATGGCGATGAAGTTGTCCGCTTCCAGCCCGCCGACAAAGGCAGCGTGATCGGCAAAGCCATCCTGTTCATGCGCCTCGCGGGAATGATCCCAGGCTTCGGTCCTCTTCACGATGGCGGCAAACGTCTTTTTCATTTCATGGCTCCTGCCTCTTTGAATGGGTGAATTTGATAATTCCTATTCTTAATATGGCAAGTAATTATTGGGAGAAATATTATGCAGGTATTCATCTTTGACTGGCTTGCATATGGGGAGAACATTGACAAGTTCCGCGTCAATGGTGAACTGCCGCGTCTTGGTGCCGAGCATTTCGATCCGCAGGTGGCAGTCGATACTTATACCGAGCATCTGGACGCCTGGGTGGAGATGGAAAAACAGGGTTTTGACGGCCTTGCCATCAATGAACACCACGCCACGCCCTATGGCCTCGGCAATTCGCCGAACCTGATCGCGGCAGCCATTGCGCGGCTGACCAAGCGGATGAAGATCCTGATCTATGCCAATCTTCTACCGATCCACGAACCGCTGCGCCTGGCGGAAGAACTGGCGATGCTCGATTGCCTGTCCAATGGCCGCCTGATCAACGGCGTGGGCCGGGGCGCGCCGCGCGAATACAAGATCTTCAACGTGCCGCTGGATGAATCGCGCAGCCGGTTCGAGGAAGCCTATGAGGTGATGCGCAAGGCGTGGACCGAAGATCGCTTCGACTTTGCCGGCAAGCACTTCAATTATCATGACGTATCGATCTGGCCGCGCCCGGTGCAGAAGCCCTATCCCCCGCTATGGGTGCCGCTGACCGGTTCGAAGGAAACCATCGAATGGGCCGCGCGCAACGATGCCGCGATCACGCCGGGCGTGTTTCCGGGCCAGATGCGGCAGGACACGTTGCGCTACTTCCAGAAATGTTCGGCCGAGCATGGCCACAAGGTCACGCCGCAGAAGATCAGCATCATGGTCGATTGCTATGTGGCGGATTCCAAGGCCCAGGCCATCGAGGAATACGGCCCCTATCTGATGTACCTGTTCAACACGCTGCTGATCTACGATCAGGTGTTCCAGAAGGACGTGGCGAAGACCAAATATTACAGCTCCACCGCCTTCGAACATCTGCGCGAAGGGACCAAGGGCACGCTGGCGCAGGACGATTCCATCTTCAACGAATGGACCATGGAATCCGTGCGGGCCGCCGCCGAACATATGCCCATCGGCACGGCTGACGAAGTGGTGGAACGGATCATCGCCGAATGTAACGAGGCGGGCGCGGATAACGTCCTGCTGGTCTGCAATCGCGGGCCGATGCCTAAGGAAATGTTCCTCAACCAGATCCGCCGCATCGGCAGCGAAGTGCTGCCTCGCCTCCAGGCGCATAAGGTCCAGGTCGTTCCCTTCGCGGAAGAGGCGTTGAGTGCGGCCTGACTTACCCTTCGGCCCCATCGCTCCCGCCGGGGGCGGGGCCGGAATTGAGAGCACTATTTTCAAAGGGTCCGCGATTCATATGGACCCCAAGGCGCACTCGGAACCCGGCGGCCATTGCCGCATCGGGGCCGGGCAAGCGGCGCGACAAGGGAGAAGGAAGAATGGCACGGAAGCGCGCAACGATCGTCATCGTCCCGGGCGCCTGGGTGGGCGGCTGGCGCTGGCGCACTGTCGCGGACGATCTGCGCGATCGCGGGCATTATGTGTTCACGCCCACGCTGACGGGGCTGGGCGAGCGGGCACATCTGACGAGCCCGGCGGTGAACCTGTCGCTCCACGCGCAGGATATCGCCAATGTCATCAAATATGAGCAGCTGGAGAATATCCTGCTGGTCGGTCATTCCTATGGCGGGATGCCGGTTTCCGTGGCGACCGAGCTTGTGCAGGAAGGAATCATCCAGTCGATCCTCTATCTCGATGCCTTCTATCCCGAAGACGGCCAGAGCCTGAACGATCTGGTTCCCGGCCCGCCGCACCTGCCGCCGGAGGGTGAGGAATATCTCGTGCCGCCGCCCCGGATGAACGCAGTGGGCTTCAACGCGCATATGACGCCGGAAGCACGCGCGTCTTATGAGGAGCGGCGCACCCCGCAATCGGTTTACTGCTTCAGCGAGAAGGCCCGTCTTTCCGGCGCGCGTGAGCGGATCGCGCAGAAGACCTATGTGATCGCCACCGGCTATCAGAACGATACGTTCGGTCCTGTGGCGGCAAAGCTGCGTCAGCGGCCCGACTGGCGCGTGGAGGAAATGCCCTTCACCCATGATCTCCAGCATGTGGCAGCCAAAGAGACTGCGGATATGATCGAATCCGCACTGCCCTGAGGCAGGCCTATCTGGAAAGAACAGAGCCCCGCGCAAGGACGCGGGGCCATATCGGGGGAAGAAATCGGATGGCGAAGGACAACGGGGAGCACCCGTTACTTGCGGGCGGCTACAGGCGGTGGCTGGTTTTCGTGCTGCTGCTGGTCAGCATTTTCAACTTTGCCGACCGGGCCATCCTTGCGGTGCTGGCCCAGCCGATCAAGGAAGATTTGCACCTTACCGATACGGACCTCGGCCTGCTGCAGGGGCTGGGCTTTGCCATCCTCTATTCGATCCTGGGCATTCCGTTGGGCCTGATGGCGGAACGGGTTACGCGGACCCGGTTGCTGGCCGCCTGCGTCGCGGCATGGTCGGCCATGACCGTCGCTTGCGGCTTCGCCACCAATTTCGCTACCATGCTGCTGGGCCGGATCGGCGTGGGCATCGGCGAGGCAGGGGCGCAGCCGATCACCAATTCGCTGGTGTCCGACCATTTCCGGCCGAGCCGCCGTGCCTCGATCTTCTCGCTGATCCTGCTCGGCTCGCCTCTCGGGTTCCTTCTCGGGCAATCCTTCGGCGGGATCGTGGCGAGCGAATGGGGCTGGCGCGCGGCCTTCTACATGATGGGGGTGCCCGGGCTCCTCGTAGCGCTGCTGGTGGCCTTTACCCTGCACGAGCCGCCGCGCGGCCTGGCGGATGGGACGGCCAAGCCTGTTGCGGAGCCCGCGCCATCGCTGATGGATGTGCTGCGCTATCTGTTCGGCAAGCCGACCTTCCGGCACCTGCTGGCGGGCTTCGTCATTGCCAGCTTCACCATGAACGCCATCGCCAATTTCGTGCTGCCCTTCTACCTGCGCGGTTTCGCCGTGCCGCTCGCGACGATGGGCGTGATGTTCGGGGTGGTCAGCTTCTTCTCCAACGGGCTGGGCATGCTGCTGGGCGGCTTCGGCTTCGATGCGCTGGGCAAGCGCGATCTGCGCTGGGCGCTGTGGGGCCCGGCCATGGCCATGGTGATTTGCATTCCGATCTATTTCGGCGCTTTCATGAGCCATGCGATCTACATCTCGCTGGCCTTCATCTTCTTCGGAAATCTCACGTTGGCCACCTTCATGGCGCCCTCCATGGCGGCGATGCAGAATATGGCGGGGCCAAGGATGCGGGCGACGACATCGGCCATTACCGCGCTGGTCATCGGCATTCTTGGCGCAGGGCTGGGGCCGACGGTAACCGGCATATTGAGCGACAAATTCGCTACGGGCCTTTTCAAGGGCACCGATTTCCTCGCCAGTTGCCCCGGTGGCCGCGGCATGGATGGCATGGGCACGGCATTGGATGCGGCGTGCCTTGCGGCATCGAGCGACGGCCTGCGTTATGCGCTGATCAGCGTGCTGGGCATATTCGCCTGGGCAGCTTTGCATTACGTGCTGGCCGCCCGCACTCTCCAGCGCGATCTCTATGCCCAGCCGGAGGGATGAGAGGGGGGCAGGCTCAGCCTTTCTCGCCAAACCCACTCGCCCTGACTAGGGTCGGTACTCAATAAGGCTGGCGGAAGAGGTGCGTTGCTGATTCAAGGTGTCGGAGGAGGCACTTTGGATGAGCAAACACCTTTACTGGCTGGACGACACAAGCTGGTCGGCGATCGAGCCCTTGCTGCCGAGCGGCCGGCGTGGAGCGCATCGGGTCGATGATCGTCGGGTGATCTCGGGCATCATGCATATGCTCAAGACAGGTGCGCGATGGCGTGATTGCCCGTCGGAGTACGGCCCGCACACGACGATCTACAACCGCTTCAATCGCTGGAGCCAGCAGGGTATCTGGGAAGATATCTTCTACGCCCTGACCGGCTCGACCGGCCTGATCGGCGGGGTGACGGCCTCGATCGACAGCATGCATATCAAGGCGCACCGCTCGGCAGGCGGCGCAAAAGGGGGGCGTTGGCGCAGGCTATCGGCCGATCCCGCGGCGGACGTACCACCAAGGTTCACGCGCTGACCGACGAAATGGGGCGGCCACGCGCCCTGGTGCTGACGTCCGGCAATGCTCACGATCTGAACGGCGCGCGCGACCTGCTCGCCATCACCGGCGCACCCCGCCGCTTGCTTGCGGACCGGGCTTATGACGCCCGATCGTTGCGCGATTGGTTGGCTGAGCGCGGCTGCGAGCCGGTTATCCCACCCAACCCGACGCGCAAGAACCCGCACGCCTACGACCCCATCGCCTACAAGCAGCGCAATGGCGTGGAACGATTCTTCTGCCGGCTCAAGGACTTCCGGCGCATCCACACTCGCTACGACAAGCGGGCGGACATCTTCCTATCCGCCGTGCTCATCGTCGCCGCCATCATCTGGTGGGCCAATTGAGTCCCGACCCTAGATCGGGCGGCTGCGGCTCATCTCCAGCATGACGCGTGCAGCTTCGATCTTCATTCGGGCAAGGTCGATGCAGGCATCGGACCCCGCCTGATCGAGCAATTGGCGCATGAGCCGGAAATAGCTCGCCTGCAGGCTCACCGGCAGGCGTTCTGCCAGGAACGGATGAAAACGGGCTTCATAGGCGGCAAGGCAACGGGAAAAGAGGTCGATGACCGGATTGTCCGCAACCCGCGACACGAAATGGACGAGGCTCAGCAGATCGTAGCGTTCCAGGACATCGCTTTGCTCCACCCGTAACAGCAACTCTTCCAGCTTTGCGCGCTGCTCCGAATCTGCCCGGCTGACGGCGAGCGCGGGCATGAAGCAATTGAGCTGGAACAATATCGTGCCGGCAGACCTCACATCCATTTGCTGCCCGATGAGATAGGCCAGCAACAGACGAATGGTTCCGGTCATGCGGCTGTTGCGGACCACCAGCCCATTGCCGCGTCCGCGGCGGCATTCCACCAGCCCGGTATCCTGCAGAAGACGGATCGCCTGCCTCAGAGTGAGCCGGCTTACGCTGAAACGTTCGCAAAGATCCCATTCGGAGCCGAGCCGCTGCCCGGCACGGCCGCTCTGCATGATTTCGCTGGCCAGCCGGCGCGCTACCAGCGCGGCGAGGGTACGCTCGTCGCTTGATCGGGCGATCTCCTCAGCTGCCGGTTCGGCCGAAGTGTCACGCTGGCGGAGCAGCCTGAACAGATCTCCGTGAAGCCCGCCGAATGCCTCTGCCGCGCTGTCGCAATCGCCATGCGCCAGTGCGCGGCGCAACTCGGCCGTAGCGAGCGGTACACTGGCAGGATAAGCGCTTGCCTCAGGTTGCTCCGCAGCAAAGTCCAGCGTCAGGGCGTTGAGGCATTTGACGAAGGGCATAACGGCCGGTTCGCGGGTCAGCCGTGCAAGTTCGCTGCGCAGCGCCAGATGGCCGTGGATGTCGTCCGCCCTTGTGGCCAGTTCCAGCCGTCCCAACGCCATGGAACTGGGACGGGCGGTAGCGGCCAGACGGACGATCATGAGATCGACCGCCTCGCGCGCGTCGAGAAGCTGGGACAGCGTTATTCCGACCGCCCTGAAATGATCTGCAAGCTCCTCCCCGATGGCATCCACCTGGGGCATCTTGATGATGAAGCCTCCGCTCGGCCCTGGCCGGAGGCTTCCAAGGCCCCGCCTCTCGAGGAGGCCGACGGCCTCGCGGATCACGGCACGGCCGACGCAGTAGCGCTTTGCCAGATCGCGCAGGCTGCCGAGGCCATCGCCGGGCGGCGGCCTGAGCAAGGCGATATCGTCTTCAATGCGGCGAGCGAGGACCTCGGCGGTTCTTGCCGCGGTTTCGCATTCGCGTGTGGACGCAGTGTAAATGCGTTCGGCGGCGTTCATCCGTACCTCGCCAAGGGGGGGGTCAGTGCTGCCACATTCGTGCGCTCCAACCGGAGGAATCGAACTGCGAAGACTAGGTTCACTCGACCGATTAGGAAAATGGATTCTGATCCGAAAGACATGCTGAAGCGACCTTTTTCTCGATAATCAAATGGCTTAGCGGCAGAAATTGCGAAGATAGGGGGGATTCTCCGGGAAACCTTCTGCCCATCGTCAATCGCCATAATGCTGCGTTGGTGTGTTCGGTTTGGTCGCCCCGTTCCAGTGTTCGGCGATCTTGTTGTTGCTGATTCTGAACATGTCGAACCACGTGGTGGTGTAGCTTTCTGCGCTGCGGATCGGGTGAGGATGCTCGAGTGCGGTCACCAGAACAATCAGATCGCCTTGTGCGACCATTGCAACGACGGGCATTCGCAGCGAAGTCTCGATGGGCAGGTCGGGGCGGCTGGAGATGTCCTTGACGAACGACGCGCGTCCGCTCGTGCGATTGGGATCGTGTTCGATGAAATCGGGCGCAAAATATATCTCGGCGAGTTCTTCCCGTCCGGCATCGTGCAGCTGCCGCCATGCGTCGAAGACAAGGCGCTTGTTGGCGGCCTGCTGGGGGCGGTCGTCGTCCAGAAGCGCGAGTTGGGCTGTGCCGGAGAGGCCTGTGACGCGCTGCGGGCCGCCCTGGTCGGCCGGGAGGACGTTGGGGCCGGGAGCGTTCTGAACCGAATGCCAATGCTCGGCGAGCCGGTTGTTTTCCACCCGGAAGAGATTGAAATGGGTGGTGGTGTAACTCCCCGTGCCGCCCGGTTCCGGCAGTTCCTCCCGCAAGGCCATCACCACCAGATCGCGATCGCCAATGAGCGATACGAGCGGGGGCGAAACGACTGGCGGGATGTCCCGGCGCTTGATGGCGGAGAAGATGGCCTTGAATGCCGCGCGGCCTGTGGGGAGAACGGGGCTGTGCTGGATATAGCCTTCCTGCAGCATCTGGTCGGCCAGTTCGACATGGCCGGCATTCACGATGCTGCGCCACATGTCGAATGCCAGCCGCTTGTTGGCCGCTACGGCCGGGTCAGGGTCTTCCAGCAAGGAGAGCGGATCGGGGTGCGCGATCACTTCATCGGCTCGCGTTACGCCAGCTGCCATGGCTGCTCCAGGCAAGAAAAGGCACAGGCACGCCGCTGTGGCGCTTGAGCGCAGTGCGTTGAGCACGCAGATCCTTTCCCCTCGCTTCCTTATGAAGCTCTTCGCGCGAGTATGCCGCCGATGGGCAGGACAAAATAGGCGTATCGTTTCGGATATCTATTCGGTTGGGCGTGTTTTCCCTCCTCCTTGTTTCTGCAGAACGGCATGCGCCGCAGCGGTCGCATCTTCGCACCGCCTTCTATTTATGCGACCATCGCCCTGCGGCGGACGTTCGGCGTTACGCTGCGGTAAGCGTTCGGAAACTGAGCGCGGGGGAGAGGCACCATGTATCTGAGGAACGGGTGGTATTGTGCCGGCTGGAGCAGCGAGCTCGACCAGGGGCCGATCGCAAGGCGGATGCTGGGCGAAGCGGTGATGGTGTTCCGCGGCGAGAATGGCGATCCGGTGGGGCTGGAAGGGCGCTGCCCCCACCGCTTCGCACCGCTTCACCTGGGCACGATCGCGAGCGGCCGCATCGAATGCCCCTACCACGGGCTGGTATTCGATCACTCGGGACAATGCGTGCACAATCCGCATGGCGACGGAGCCATCCCCAGGGAAGCGAAGCTGCGTCGCTATCCGGTGGTGGAGCGCGATCGGGTGCTGTGGGTATGGATGGGCGATCCGGCTCGGGCTGACCCTTCGCTGATCGTCGATACCGGGTTTCTGGTCGATCCCGACTATGTGGCGGTGCTCGGCTATCTGCCGGTGGCGGCCCATTACCAGCTGGTGATCGATAATCTGCTGGACCTGACGCACCCCGCGATCCTGCACAAAGGCGGCCTCTCCTCCGAGGAATATATGGGCGAGGCGATGCAGCACCGCTTCCGGCAGGAAGGGAATACGATCCATTCCGACTATTTGTTCAAGGACGTCAACGCCTCGCCGGGGCTTGCGCCGCTGTGGGGCGAACGGAAAACCGATGTGCGCGCGATGATGACGCTCCATGTGCCGAGCAACCTCGTGCTCGATTTCCGCATGAACGAGGTGGATGGCCCGATAGACGAAGGCGTGTTCCTGCCAACCCTGCATCTGCTGGTCCCCGAGAACGAGGAACGGACCCATTATTTCTACGCGATGGGCCGCAATGTGGAACTGGAGAACGACGGGCTTAGCGCCATGGTGGGCGAAATGGCCCGCCGCGCTTTCGAGGATGAAGACGAGCCGATGATCCGCGCCTGTCAGGACATGATGGGCACGACGGACCTGTTCTCGTTGTCGCCGGTGATGCTGAAGACCGATGTGGCCGCGGTGCGGGGGCGCATGTTGCTCGACAGGCTGATCGCGGCGGAAGCCGCGCAGATGGCGGCGAGCGCGCCGGATGCCGCAAGGGTGCCGGCATGACCGTCCCGCCGGAAGACCTGGCTGCGATCGGTCAACTCGCCGCGAGTTACTGGGCACTGGCGGATTTGACCGAGGAAATCCCGCTTTCCGCCCTGTTCATGCCGGATGCGGTGTTCGATCTGGGCTCCATGCGGCTGGAAGGGCTGGCCGCGATCGAGCAGTTCTTCGCGCGCCGTGCCGAGGGAATGCGCGAAAGCGGACGGACCACGCGGCACCTTGCCAGCAATCTGCTGGCCTTGCCGGAAGGACCGGACCGTATCCGTGTCCGCTCGACCGTAATGGTCTATGCCGCCAGCGGCGAATTGCCCCTGCCGGCCGAGGCGCCGTCCGGCATTGCCGATTTCGAGGACATCTGCCTGCGCCAGCCTGACGGGCGCTGGCTCTATCACTATCGCTGCGGACGCACGGTCTTTGTCGGACCCGGCGTCGCATCCTTCGCCCGATGATCTCCGACCAGACCAACCGAAAGCCGAGGAATTGACTATGGCGAACCAGACTTCGGACCAGGCGCAGGCCTATCTCGGATGCGTGCCGCACGTGCCCTTCATGGTGCTGCAGGAGCGCGGGCTGAACCAGCCCTTCTGGGATGCGTATAGGCGGCAGGCGGAAGCCCTGCGCGCATTCGATCCGGAACTGGTGATCGTGTTCGGTTCGGATCACTACAGCGGGCAGCACATGCGGCTGATGCCTTCCTTTGCGATCGCCCAGGCGGCCGAGGCCATCGACGACGATGGCGGCTATCCGGGCAGACTGGACGTGCCCTTCGACATCTCCTTCGCTTGCGCCGCCCATGCGATCGAAGCGGGGATCGATGTCGCGACATCCTTCGCGATGGAAGTGGATCACGGTTTTTCCGCCGTACTGCATCACTATCTGGGCGCAATCGACGCGAAGCCGGTGATCCCGGTGTTCGTCAACGCCCTGTGCGAACCGCGCCCCACCTTCCGGCGCTGCCGCATGCTGGGCGAAGCGATCGGCGATTTTGCCGCAGGGCTGGGCAAGCGCGTGGCCTTCCTGGCATCGGGCGGGCTCTCGCACGAAACCGGCGAAGTCTTTCCGCAATTCCGCGAGGCGCCGGAAGGCAGCCTGAAGGACTATATGCTGCATGGCGGGAGCAAGGGGGACCTGTCGCGCGAAGACTGGCTCGGCTGGTTGCATGATGGGCTGCAGGTGGTGAACGGGTTGCTGCTGGACCGGGTGCCCGGCGTTGGTGAAATCCGCGAGGATTGGGACGATGAATTCCTCCGCCTGTTCACTGCGGGTGATCTGACGGTGTTCGATAGCTGGAAGGATCAGGAAATCCTGCGCTGCGGGGGCAATGGTGCGGGCGAAGTGCGGCAATGGATCGCCGCCGCGGCGGCCGCGCAGCGCATGGGTGTGAGAGACATCAGCGTCGATTTCTACAGCCACGATTTGCCGCTGGGTGTCGCCGCAGTAGTGGCGCATGGCTGAGCCCGCGATGGCGCTTCCTCCTGTCATATTGCTCCACGGATGCGGCGGATCGCCCGAGCAGGCCTTCGTTCGCTCGGGCTGGATCGATGCGTTCGAGCAAGCGGGGCGGGAGGTTCACACCCTGCGGCTGCCGGGGCACGGGCGCGCCGATCCTTCGCATGATCCTGCCGACTATGCGGATCTGGCCGGAATGTTGCAGGCCGACCTGCCGGCGCAGCAATGCGATGTGGTAGGCTTTTCCCTCGGCGCGAAGCTGGCGCTCGACATTGCGGTGCGGATTCCCGGCCGCTGGCGCCGCATGGTGCTGGGCGGAATCGGCGACAATGCCTTCGCCCCGGAAAGCGTGGGAGAGGCGGCTGCGGCGGCACTCGAACACGGGCCTGACGAGAATACTCCGCCGCCGGTGCGTGCCTTTCTCGAAAGCTGGGATCCAGCCTTGAACGATCCGCTGGCAATCGCTGCCATTCTACGCCGCCCGGCCAATCCGGTGCTTTCGGAAGCGGACATCGCCGGGCTCGGCATTCCGGCGATAGTGGTCAATGGCGGGGCGGATTTCGTGGCCAGCATGGGTACGCGCCTGTTCGATGCGCTGGGGCTGGAGCAGCACCTTCTGCCCGGCATCGGCCATTTCGATCTCACCGACCAACAGGACTTTCGCGATTGCGCCATTCGCTTTCTGGGCGACGGCGGCGGCATTGGGGGAATGAAGCAATGAGGCTCGCCAGCTTTCGCGCCGATGGCGCAGACCGGATCGGCATCGAAATCGGGAACGGGATCGCGGATATCGCGCAATTGATCGACGCGCCGGGCGATATGATCGCTTTCATTGCCAGTGGCAGAATCGAGGATCTGGCCGAACAGCTGGCCGTGGCCGATCTCTTCTCGCTCAGGCTCTATTCTCCGGATGATATCGAATGGTTGCCGCCGGTCCGTACGCCCTCCAAGGTCGTGTGCATCGCGCTCAACAACCGGTCGCTCGATGCGATCAAGATCAAGGCGCCCACCGACCATCCGGCCTTCTTCCTCAAGCCCTGGACCGCGCTGACCGGCCACCGGACGGCCATAAGGATGAAGCGCAAGTTCGGCTTTACCCATCCCGAGCCGGAACTGGCGGTGATCGTCGGAGCAAAGTTGACGGATGCCACACCGGATGAAGCAATGGCGGCGGTGTTCGGCTATTCCATCCTCAACGACATCACCTGTGTCGGCATGCGGGAGGAGGACAGTTTCAGCCTGCGCTATTTCCGCCCGGCGGAGAACGGCACCATGGTGGAAGATGTGGCCCACACTTCCTATCCGGGGCGCTACAAGGCCAGCGACACATTTGCGCCCATGGGCCCCTGGCTGGTCACGGCCGACGATATTCCCGATCCCGCCGCCCTGACGATCCAGTGCCGGATGGACGACACCCTCGTCGCCTCGGACCACTCCGGCAATTATGTCTGGAGCGTCGCCAAGGCGCTGTCGCATATCTCCCAGACCATGACGCTGCTGCCCGGGGACGTGGTTTCGATGGGCACTGCGGTGGGCGGGGATCGGGATGACCCTGACAGGCCGCATATTCCGGGCGTTACCCGCTGCGACATCAACGGGTTTGGCGGGGAAATCGCCGTCGAGATCACGGGCCTGGGCAGACTGGTCAACACGGTGACAGTGGTCGGCTGATGGCTGCCTGGACCAAGGGGCCGGGTCGAGTGGCTACCCCTTCGGATGAAGCTTGTCGAATTCCGCCTGGATCTGGGCGAGTACCTCGTCGGTCAGCGCAGCCGGCTCGTATTGCTGGATGGCTTTGAGCGTCTGTGTGCGGCCCATCGTCTGGAACATTTCGTTGGAATAGACGGTGGGGATCAGCCGCTTGAGGATTTCGACGGCGGCAGGATCGTCGAGCAGCGTTCCGACCGGAGTGGCTTCCACGGAATAGGGCCCCACATGGGCGGGTGCGGTCTCGTTTGCCAGTGCCGGTGCCAGCGGGGCGCAGAGGATGCCGCCTGCTGCTGCGAACAGTGAGATGGTCAGGATGCGCTTGTTCATGGTCTTTCTCCCTTGGTGCCTGCCCGGTGCCCGTTTCGGGGCCATTCGGGCCGGGTCATGATTGGTTGGTCGACGCGGCGGAATGCCGGATAATCTGCTGGTCGATAGTGCCGAAGAAGGCGGTTCCGCGCGCATCCACGGCTTCCATGCGCAAGCGGTCGCCAAAGTGCATGAAGCTGGTGGTCGGCGCTCCATCCGCGATGATCTCGATCGCGCGCCGTTCCGAAATGCAGCTGGAGCCCACTGTCGCATAGGCGGCATTGGCCACGGTGCCCGATCCGATGATCGTGCCTGCGGCAAGGTCGCGGCTATAGGCGGCGTGGGCGATCAGCTCGTGGAAACCAAAGGCCATTTCCCGGCCATTGGCAGAGCCAAAGCGCTTGCCGTTCCAGTCGATGAGCAGATCAAGGCACACGCGGCCATCGTGCCAGGCGTCGCCCAATTCGTCCGGCGTCAGCGCGATGGGAGCCATGGAGCAGGCAGGCTTGGCATGGATCCAGCCAAATCCGGTCTTCATTTCCGGCACAGCCAGCGCGCGCAGCGACCAGTCGTTGAGCTGGACCACCAGCTTTACATGCCCCAGCGCGTCCTTCGGCCCGGTGCCCATGGGGACATGATCGGTGACGATTGCGAATTCGCCCTCAAAGTCGATCCCGTCCTCCTCGGACATGAAGGGCACAGGTTCGCGCGGGCCGAGGAACATATGCGACATGCCCTGATACATCAGCGGCTTGTCGTGCTCGATCGGATCGTGACCGAAGGCGACCTGCATCAGTTCGGCATGGGTGTGGAAAGCGGACCCGTCCAGCCATTGCCAGGCGCGGGGCAGGGGGGCGAGCAGGCTGCCGGTATCGAGTGCTTCGCCTTCTCCCTGCGCTAGCCGATCCGCTAGCGCCTGCAGGGGGCCTTCGGCCTCGCTCCAGCGTTCCAGTGCGTCGCGCAGGCAGGCCCATTGTGGCCCGGCCGGAAGGCAGCGCGATCCGTCCGGGGAGACGACGACGAGTTCCCCGTCGGGCGCGGCATTGCGGCGGGTGGCCAGCCTCATGCCAGCCCGTCCACGTACTGGCCATCGATCAGAATGAAGGCGATCCGGCAATTGCGGTCCGTCCGGTTTGCCCAGCCGTGATTGGTCCCGCGTTGCACCACGATGTCACCCGCGCGGCAGACCGTTTCGCCTTCGTCGAGGATCAGCACGATCTCCCCTTCCAGCACGATCCCGTAGTCCACCGATTGCGTGCGGTGCATGTGGGCATGACGGCTTCCTGCGCCGCTGTGCGATGCGGCATCGGTTGCGCCGACCTCCGCGAAATGGGCGCGTGCCTGTTCAGGGGTGACGTTGTCCAGCCGGTCCCCATCGGGCGGGATGTCCAGCACCCGGATGCGCGTGCCATTGGCTGGCGGAACAAGCTGGATGCCTTTCTCCGCAGGCTCGCCCGAGGCCCGGTCGATCGTGGCCGGAGTTTCGCGCGTGTTCCACACTTCGAAGAACAGGGGGCCATGCTCACCGCCGATCCGCTGCACGCGCGGCACGGGACCGTCTTCCTGGAAGACCGCGCGGCCTTCCGCATCATGGCCGGTGACAATGCGCCTGACGGGCCGCTCGTTCATGCCGTCTTCCCTCCCAGCGTTTCTGCGAACCAATCGGCGATATAGTCCCTGCCGTAGGACATGTTGTCTGCCCCGACATGCTCCACTCCGCCTTCGCGCCGGGTGAAGATCTTGAGTTCGCGGCGCGGCGAATTGACCAATTGGTCATAGGCCTGATGGGCGTATTCGACCGAGATCTGCCGATCGCTCTCGCCATGTGTTACAAGGAAGGGGACGGTGATCCGGTCCATATGGCCGTTCAGGTTCATGTCGGCAGACTTCTCGAGGAAGTCCTCCATGTCGCTGGCGCCGAAAGCCCAGAAGACATGCGCCCAATAATGCGGAACCGGGTTTTCGCCTTCGCGGCGCATTCGCCGGTCCTGCACTTCGCGCCAATTGTGGTTCGCGCCCCACACAGCCCCGCTGGCGAAGCGCGGTTCGTAGGCCACTGCGCGGGGGGCGAAATGGCCGCCGAGCGATATGCCCACCATGCCGATATGGGCGGCGTCTATCGCCTCGTCCCGCTCCAGCCAGTCGACCGCTTTGGAAGCCCAGTGTTCCGAGGCGGGATCGACCGGGAGGCCCTGCAGGCGCAGCGCTTCACCCGTACCCGGCTGGTCCACGCAGAGCGTGGAAATTCCCCGCCGCGCAAGCGCTTCGGGCAATCGCGACCAGACCAGCAGCTCCTTGCAGCTGTCGAGCCCGTTGCAATAGACCACTGCCGGGCGAGGGCCTTCGCCGGCCCCGCGTACCAGCAGGGCGGGCATGGTGCCTTGCGACAAAGGGATTTCGACCCGTTCACGGTTCAACGATCCCAGCCGGGTGGACCGTTCGAATGCAGCAAGAGCGTTGCGATAGGTTTCCTCGCGCCCGGTCGATCCCTGCTGCTGCATGCGTTCGGCCACCAGCAGATAGAGCGAGGCCCGCTCCAGCTTGTCCGATGCCGAGAATCCACGACCGCGATCCTCGTCCTCGGCTGCCAGTTCCAGCAGGGCCTGCGCCGTGGCGACCCATTGGCGCATGAAATCGGGCGTGCCGGCGTCGCCGCGTTCTGCCGCCTCCCTGATGGGCGCGCACATATCCACGATCTCGCCGATCTTGCCGCCGCTTTCCAGCGCCATGGCGACCGACAGGTTCCAGATGTAGTTAGGGAAATATTCGAACAGAGCCATGGTCAGATATCCGCCGGCTGGAAGAGACGAGGGTCGGGCGCGGCATGCGGCATCGTCTGCGGCCCGCCTATGCCAATGCCCCACTGGTCCATGATGCGCGGCGCGGGTTCGTGGACCTTCGGCTGGTGAGTGGCGAAATCGACCTCTTCCAGTTCCGCCGTATATTCGACCGCGAAGCCGCCCGGCGTGACGAAATAGCTGAAAGTGTTATCCCCCGCCGTATGGCGCCCCGGCCCCCAGCGGATATCGATATCGCGCTGCTTGAGGCGGGATACGCCGCGCAGCATGCCGTCCACATTGGTCATGTCATAGGCCACATGGTTGAGGCAGGGCGGCCCGGGCAGGATCGCAATGCGATGATGGGCCGAATTGCAACGCAGGAAGCACATGAAGTCGCCCAGCCAATCGCTGATGCGGAAGCCCAGAACATCGGTGAAGAACGCCACCATGGCGTTGTGATCGGGCGAATGCAGCACGATGTGGCTGATGCGCACGGGAATGCCTTCCCAACGGTCAATCGCACGCTTTTCCACCGTGGCGACCTCGGCGGAAATCTCGAACGGCAGTCCATCGGGCGAAAAGAAGCGGAAGCCATAGCCGCCGCCCGGCGCATCCAGATCGCGCGGGGCATGGATGATCCGGCAGCCCGCACGCTCCACATTTGCATGCAGCATGTCGACATCGGCGCGAGTGCCTGCCGCCAGCGCAATCACCTCGACATGGTTGGCATCCGCCCGGTGCAGGCGGACGACATGGTGTTCGTCGTCCCCGGCGGCCCGGAACCAGGCCAGTCCGTCTTCGGCCTGCACTTCGACCAGCCCCCAGTCATCCCGGTAAAATGCCCGCTCGGTGTCGAAATCCTGCACCCCGTAACCGACATAGCGGATATCCGTGACCCTGCTCATCGCCTGTCTCCTCAAATCGGTTCGGCGATCACGCGGAACATATCCGCAGTCGCCTTCGCATTATCGACCGGCGGGCTCTTGCCGAGCTGGCCCATGCAAATCTCCAGCGAGCGGTCGACGATATAGGCGCATCTTTCGAAGCGGCGGGCATGATAGGCGGCGAAGGCCTGCCCCACATCGTCGGCGCGGTCGATCTCTTCGGCCAGGACAATCGAATCCTCGATGGCCATGCCAGCTCCCTGCCCCAGATGCGGCGTAGTGGCGTGGACAGCGTCGCCCAGCAGGACGACCCGCCCCTTGTACCACGCGCCCCGCACGATCAGGCCCTCCAGCGGACGATAGACCACGGCTTCGTCATCGCTGATCTGCTGGCCCAGCGCCCGGATTTCTTCCGGCAGGACTTCCATCCGCGACCGCATGATTTCCGCAATGCCGGTGACCGGATATCGCGGATTGCCGGGTTCGGGCGTGGTGAGATAAATATACATGAGCGTGTCGCTGATCGGAACCAGCCCGGCACCGGTAGGGCCGTTGTAGACATGCAGCGAATCCAGCCCTTCGGGGCGGGGGAGGTTGTACCGCCAAACCGCCTGGCCGGTATATTGCGCGCCGGGAAGCCCGGGAAACAGCATGCCGCGAGTGCGCGAATGCACGCCATCGGCGCCGATCACCAGATCGAACCTGTCGGAACTGCCGTCCGAAAAACGCACGGTCACGCCGCCGCCATCGTCATCAAGGGCATCTGCGGTCAGGCCCAGACGCACCTGTGCCCCGCTTGCGATCGTCCGGTCGGCCAGAACCTTCTGCAGCGCGGGCCGTCCGATCCCGACATTGGCCGGGCAGCCTTCCACCAGCCGGGGAGAAGGCACCTTGGCGACCAGTGCGCCATTGGGCGCATGCACCGCCACGAAATCGAACCCGACCGATGCGGAAAGGTAATCGTCCAGCAGGTCCAGCTGCTTCATCGCGCGCAGGACATTGCCCTGCTGGATGATCCCCACGCCATAGACCGACCAGTCCGGATCGCGTTCGATGACCGTCACATCGTGACCGGAACGGCGCAAGGCGATGGCCGAGGTCAATCCCCCGATGCCGCCACCGATAATGAGAATTCGTTGCTGATCCATCCACCCTTGATGGCTCGTTGCATTTGATAGATAAAATCGATTGATTAAATCGTTATCCATAAACAGAAAGGATGGGTTGGGTGCGCTTCAAGGGTCTGGATCTGAACCTCCTGCTGGCGCTGGACGTGCTGCTGGAAGAACGCAGCGTAACCCGCGCGGCCGGGCGCCTGAACCTGTCGCAGCCTGCCATGAGCGCGGCCCTGTCCCGCCTGCGGGACTTCTTTGGCGATGCGCTGCTGGTCCCGCAGGGGCGGCGGATGATCGCGACACCCGAGGCGCTGGCCCTGCAACCCGAACTCAAGGCGGTTCTCGGCAGTGTGGAAGAACTGATAGCCCGCTCGACGAAATTCGACCCCGCGACTTCGGACCGCATGTTTCGCATCTGTGCCTCGGATTACCTTGTCACTGTGCTGTTCCCCCGCCTGTTGCCGGAATTGCAGCGGGTTGCTCCCGCGGTCCGGCTGGATATCGTCCCTCCATCGCAGGAAGCGCAGACAGCGCTGGAGCGCGGCGAGATCGATCTGCTGCTCACGCCGGAAGAACATTGCGTGCCGGGCCACCCGGCCGAGGTGCTGTTTGCCGAACAGCATGTCGTGGCAGGATGGGATGAGAACCCGCTCTTGGCCGCCGCACTGACTGCCGATCAATTCTTCGCGGCCGGCCACGTCGCGGTGCGTGTTGGCCAGATCAACCGGGCGTCCTTTGCCGAAACCCACCTTGAAAGCCTGGGGAGGTCGCGCCGGATCGAACTGACGGTGGCCTCCTTCACCAATGTGCCCGATCTGCTGGTCGGCACTCATCGCCTGGCGGTGATGCACCGGCTGCTCGCCCGGGTGGTCGCACAAAGGCTGCCGATCGCATGGCAGGATCTGCCATTTCCTTTTCCGGCCATGCGCCAGATGATCCAGCGGAACCGCACCATGCGCGACGATGCCGGACTCGCCTGGCTCGTCCGGCAATTGCAGGCCGCGGTCGATCGGATGGGCTGACGGTTCGTGATCTCTCTAAATCGCCGCCATATCCTGCCGATTAACGGGCTGGAGAAAACGATGGCTGCCTTGTGCTGTCGACCATGCAGGGCCATCGCCGCAACGGCGCGGCGCGAAGGGGAATTCATGGCAGGGGTCTTGAAATAATGAAATGATACAACATATCATATGTCTCAGCCCGGTCGCGAGAGACGAATTACGCATGTATTATATCAACAAACCAGGCCGCCTGCGGAACCTGTCCGACAGCCTGGCAATCGGCGTTTCCTTCGCCTGCCTGATCCACTGCCTCGCCCTGCCAGTGGCGATCGCCCTGCTGCCCGCCTGGTCGGCATGGCTGCATGTGCCGGAGTCATTTCACCTCTGGGTCTTCGCCTTCGCCCTTCCGTTCAGCCTGGGCGTGCTGATCAAGGCGGCGCGGGGCCGCTTCCGTTTCGGACCGCTCTGGCTGGGGGCGGCAGGCCTCTGCGTGATGGGGCTGGGTCTTCTCGTCAGCGATCCGGTTCTCGAAGCAATCGTCACCAGCAGCGGCGCGCTCCTGCTTGCGTCCGCCCATGTCCTCAACTGGCGGCGGCGATCGCTCTGCCCGGCTGCGAGGCGAGACTGAGTTCGAGGGGCGGTACTTCCAATCGAAAGAACGCCAGCCCTCAGGAATGGCGCCTCAGCGCCAGCATCGGCGCGCCGGGCTGGAGCAATTGGCGTTCCTGAATATAAAGCGCCTCGACAGTGCCGCTGGCCGGGCTTTCGAGTGGGCATTCCATCTTCATCGCCTCGATCACGGCCAGAGTGTCCCCGGCTTTGACCTCGTCGCCGGGCGCGACGAGCAATTTCCACACGCTTCCGCCGAAGGGCGCTTCGACAAGGTCCGCGCCTTCCGGAATGACGACGTCGGCTGCTTCGAGCGCGCCGGTTTCCGGGCCTTCCAACAACTCCGTCGCCCGGTCGAACTCGCCGGAACGCTGCCATTCGGCGCGTTCTTCGTCGAAAGCGGCCTGGCGGGTTTCCTCAAAGGCTGCGATGGATTCGGCATTCTCCGCCAGAAAGGCGCGGTAATCGGCCAGACGGAATTCGGAATGCTCGACTTCGATGGAGCGGCGGCCGCTGGGGAAGTCCCGGCGCCAGTCGGCCAGTTCCTCTGCACTTACCTTGAAGAAGCGAATCTGGTCGAAGAAACGCAGCAGCCAGGGCTTGCCGTCGATGAAGGCATCGGTCTGGCGATGGGTGTTCCATACCTGAATCGTGCGTCCGAACAGCTGATAGCCACCCGGCCCCTCCATTCCGTAGATGCACATATAAGCGCCGCCGATGCCCACGACATTGGGCGGGGTCCAGGTGCGGGCGGGATTGTATTTGGTGGTGACCAGCCGGTGGCGCGGGTCGATCGGCGTTGCCACCGGCGCGCCTAGATAGACGTCGCCAAGGCCGAGGACGAGATAGCTGGCATCGAAGATCAGGTTCTCGACCGCATCGGCATCGGAGAGGCCGTTGATGCGGCGGATGAACTCGATATTATCCGGGCACCAGGGCGCATCGTCGCGGACGGCGCCCATATATTTCTCGATCGTCTCGATAGTGGCCGGGTCGCGCCAACTGAGCGGCAAGTGGATTATGCGCGAGGGGACGGAGAAATCCTCAAGATCGCCCAGCCGTTCCTCAGCCTCCATCAGGGCCGCCAGTGCGCTGGCCTGATCCATCACATCGCCGTCGAAATGGAGCTGGAGCGAGCGGATGCCGGGCACGATGTCGATCACGCCGGGCAGGGCGCGCTGTTCCAGATCGCTCATCAGCGCATGGACGCGGATGCGCAGTTCCAGGTCCAGCACGATCGGGCCGTACTCGACCAATATGTTGCGGTCGCCCTGCTGGCGATAGACGGTCCGCGGGCGGGTTCCCTGTTCTGGGATCGTGGCAAGGATCGGCGAGAGCGTTGCGATATCGCGCGAGGGCGCTGGCGGGGGCGACAGGCTCGCCCCCACGTTCGCGACCGGGGCATGATCCGCGGCGGCGGCATCTTCCACCGTGACCGGCACGAAGCGCAGGCGATCGCCGGGGGCGAGTTGCCCGATCTTCCAGCGATCCGCTACGATCACTACGAAGGGGCAGACGAACCCGCCCAGCGAAGGGCCATCGGGGCCGAGGATGATCGGCATGTCGCCGGTAAAGTCGACCGCGCCGATCGCATAGGGATTGTCGTGAATATTGGAGGGATGCAACCCCGCCTCGCCCCCATCCTTGCGCGCCCATTCGGGCTTCGGCCCGGTCAGGCGAACGCCGGTACGGTTGCTGTTGTGGTCCACCTGCCAATCGGTGGAGAGAATCTCGGCAATGTCCTTGTCCGTGAAGAAGTCTGGCGCGCCGTGGGGCCCGTAGAGAACGCGCAGCGTCCAGGTCTGCCCGAAGCCCGGCATGGGCGGGATGGTGGCAGGCGTCCCGATCTGCGCAGTGCCCAGATGCAGCGTGTCGCCCGCGAGCAGCCGCCGTGCGGCATGGCCGCCGAACTGGCCGAGTTCGAAAGTGCTTTGGCTCTGGAGATAGGGCGCGATATCGAGCCCCCCGGCGAAGAGGATATAGCCCCGGATACCGCCGCCGGACACGCGGCCCAGCGAGAGTATCTGGCCCGCCTTCACATCGAAGGGCATGCCGCGTTCGACCGGCACATCGTCGAGCGTCGCGCCGAAATCGGCGCCCGTGATGCACAGGCGTACGGGCGCGTTGAAGAACAGCGTCGGCCCGCTGAAGGCGATCTCCAGCCCGGCAGTACCCTCGGCGTTGCCGAGCAGGAGGTTGCCGTTGCGGAACGAGAGGTCATCCATCGGGCCGGAGGGCGGAACGCCGATGGCCCATAGACCCTGCCGGCCCGGCCAGTCCTGAACGGTGGTCGCCGTGCCGCCGCTGACGACGCGGATGCTGTTCGGGTGATAGACAATCGTATCGAGCAGGCGGGTCGAGACCTCGCCGCTGACGAAGGATTCGTTCCGTACGACATCGCGCAGCCAGCGCAGATTTGTCTCGATGCCGTCGACCCGGCTCTCGTCGAGAGCGGTCTGCATCTTGGCAATCGCCGCTTCGCGCGTGGAGCCATGGACGATCAGCTTGGCGAGCATGGGATCGTACCACGCGCTGATCGTGCTGCCGGCCATGCACCAGGTTTCGGCGCGAATGTCGTCGGGAAAGCTGACGGCGGTCAGCGGGCCGGATGTGGGGCGATAATCGAGCGCGGGGTCTTCGGCATAGAGGCGCACTTGCACGGCGTGGCCTTGCGGCGTCGGCGGTTCGCGGTCGAGGAAGGTGAAATCCTCGGCTGCGCCCCGGATCATCCATTCAACCAGATCGATGCCCATCACCTCTTCGGTGACGCCATGTTCGACCTGCAGCCGGGTGTTCATTTCCAGGAAGAAGAACTGCTGGCGCTCAGCATCGAAGAGGAATTCCACTGTGCCGGCGGAACGGTAACGCGCCGCCTCGCCCAAGCGCACGGCGGCTTCGATGAGTTCGGCGCGCTTGGCTTGCGACAGGAGCGGGGCGGGGGCTTCCTCCACCACTTTCTGGTTCCGCCGCTGAAGCGAGCAATCGCGTTCGCCAAGGGGCATGACCCGGCCCGCACCGTCGCCGAATATCTGGACCTCAATGTGGCGGGCGCGGCCGACGTAGCATTCGAGGAACACCCCGGCGTCGCCGAAATTCCCTTCGCCCAGGCGCGCGACAGCGGCAAAGCTCTCCCTGACGCTGGCCTTGTCCTCGCAGATGCGCATGCCGATGCCGCCGCCGCCGGCCGTGGCCTTTAGGATCACGGGGTAGCCGATCTCGTGCGCGGCGCTCACAGCTTCCTCTTCGTCCTGCAGCAGGCCGGTTCCGGGCGCGAGCGGGACGCCATGTTCGGCGGCTAGCGCGCGGGCGCTGTGCTTCAGGCCGAAGGTGCGGATATTGTCCGGCGTGGGGCCAATGAAGACGATGCCGGCAGCGTCGCACGCTTCGGCGAATTCGGCATTTTCCGCCAGGAAACCATAGCCGGGGTGAATCGCCCCCGCGCCGGTTTCCTGCGCGGCCTTCAGGATCGCTTCGGTGTTGAGATAGCTTTCGGACGCCGGGGCCGGGCCGATGCAAATCGCGACATCCGCCTGCGAGACATGCAGCGAACCCACGTCCGCTTCCGAATAGACCGCGACGGAGCGCAGGCCCATCTGGCGCAAAGTGCGGATAATCCGGGTGGCGATCGCCCCCCGGTTTGCAACCAGAACTGTATCGAAGGTCATGCGGTGACGATCATCCGAACGGGCGTGGGGTTGAAGGCATTACAGGGATTGTTGATCTGGGGGCAGTTGGACACGACCACGATCACGTCCATCTCCGCGCGCAGGTCCACGGTAAGGCCCGGAGCGGAAATGCCGTCAACAATTCCCAGAGCGCCGTCTTCCTCGACCGGCACGTTCATGAAGAAATTGATGTTCGAAACGATGTCGCGCTTGCCGCGCCCTTCGGTGAGGTTCGCTTCGAGGAAATTCTCGACACAGGCATGCTGGGCCTTGGTGTGATGGCCATAGCGCAGTGTGTTGGATTCGCAGGAACAGGCGCCGCCGATAGTGTCATGATATTCCACCGGAGTTGCGACGATGGTCATCATCGGGCGCCCCTCGTTCGAGCGCAGCACGGTGCCGGTACGCAGGAACAGATTGCCCTGTGCCGATACGGTGTCCTGCGCGCTGTAGCGCTCGGCATCGTCGGCGGCGGAGTAGAGGAGGAAATCGACCGCCTGATTGCCCTCCAGATCGATGATGCGAAGTGTTTGCCCGGCGGCAATATGATGCAGCCAGGGCGCCCGGGCGGGCACAATCTCATCGTGAATGACAGTGCCGGAAAGGCCTGCGAGATTGGGGTCGATGGTCATTCGGCCGATCGTCCTTCCTAGCGACGGAAATAGTCTTCGACGTTCAGGAAGGCGCGCAATCCCTCCGGCGTTGCTGTGCGAATGGGGTCTTCAGCAGGCGTGATCTCGCCGCGCCAAGCCGAAACCCGCAGCGGGGTGACGGTCCATTGATCGCGCGGGTCAAGCACATGCGGGCAATTGGCGATGACCACGATCACGTCCATTTCGGTGCGGAGGATCATCTCGCGCCCCGGTTCATAGGGGCCGACAAGCGGGGTGATGGTGCCGTCCGTTTCGATCCGCGTGCCCTTGAACAGGTTCACGCAAGGGTGGACGTCGCGGCGCTGCAGCCCATGCTTGGCCGATCCCAGCAACAGGCGGTCCCGCCCGTTGGGATAGGCGCCGCTGTTGCGGCCTTCGCCATACTTCGCTGCATTGGTGGCCGCATTGGAGGTACCGCAAAACGCATCATGGGTGCCGGCATCATCTTCAACGATGCTCATCAGTACGCGCCCCATGTCGGACAGGAGCAGCTTGCCCGCGCCGAGATAGGCATTCCATTGCACCTTCACCGTATCGGCCACATTGAGTCGCTCGGTCGGCATTTCGGCATTATAGATCAGCAGTGAGGCGCAGGCATCGCCCTTGAGGTCGATCAGGCGGAGGCGTGAGCCGCGCGCGAGCCTGCGCGTGGCATAGCCGCCCGCCGCGATAGTTTCTTCCCACAGCAGGTCTTCGCTCGCCACGCTGACAGGAAGGTCGTCCGCTACCGGCGGCAAATGCGGCATGGCCTCCACGACCGTGCCCGCCATGGCGCGGGCATGGTCGCGTGCGGCCATTGGATCGGCAAGCGATCCCGTCATGCGGCGACTTCCTTTTCCTTTTCCGTCCGGTTCTTGCGGTATGCATTGGCATCCGCGCTTTCCAGTTCGTGAAGCGGGGGGAGCAGGGCAGTGGTGGTGACAAGCTGCAGCTGATGCACACCGCGGATCCCGCGCAAGGCATCGCACAGTTCCTTCAGGCGCATTGCCGGCCCCTGCACCAGCAGCACTTCGAGCGACTGGTCGTCCTCCAGGAAGACATGCTGGGAGGAAATGATTTCCTTCAGATAATCGGCCTGGGTCTCGACGAGCTGCTGACGCACTCGGCCCCGATTTCCGCGATAGACGAGCGTCACCGTCCCGGCGAGCATGTCCTCGGGCCGGGTCAGCGCTTCATGCTCGGCAAGGGCGTGTCGGATCAGTTCGGCAATCAGCTGGGATCTGGAAGGAAGGCCGCGTTCTTCGACCATCATGTCCAATTGGCGAAACAGCTCTGCCGGAAGGCTCATGCTGAGCCGGGCAAGACTGGCAGGTTCGATGCTCATCCTGCTCTCCTCTCAATTAATATCAATCTTGTCAATCGTAATACTGGATTTGGGCTTGGTCAGCGGCAGATCGTAGACGGCCGTCGCACCGAAGCGATGGGGAGCGTGGGGATCCCAGCGGCGCTTGTCCAGAGTGAGGACGCGAGTGCCGAGGGAGAACGCTTCCTTGATGTCATGCGTGACCATTATGACGGTCAGCGAATAATCGGTCCATAAACGGGTCGTCAGGGCGTGCATGTCCGCCCTGATGCCGGGGTCCAGCGCGCCGAAGGGCTCGTCCAGCAGCAGGATGCGCGGGCGCTTGATGAGGGCCTGAGCGATGGCGAGCCTCTGCTGCATCCCGCCCGACATCTGCGCGGGATAGAGATGCAGGCTGTCGCCTAGACCCACGGCGTCGAGCATCTCTTCGGCCTCCGCAATGGCGGCGCGGCGCCTTGCTCCGAACAGGCGGGCCGTGAAGGGGGCCTGCGCGCATTCCAGCCCGAACAGCGTATTGCGCAGCACGGTCAGGTGCGAAAATACCGAATAGCGCTGGAACACCACTCCGCGATCCGGCCCGCATTCGGGCAGGAGCGGCTTGTCGTCGAGCAGGATGGAGCCGCGCGTGGGTGCTTCCTGCCCCAGGATGAGGCGCAGCAGGCTGCTCTTCCCCGCGCCGGAAGGCCCGATGATCGACACGAAGGAGCCTTCCTCGATATCGAGGTTCATTCCTTCCAGCACGACCTTGTCGCCATATTCGACCCAGACGTTGCGAAGACTCAACAGCGCGCTCAATGGCTTGCTCCATGGGCCCAGGGGAAGAGGCGCCGGCTCGCCCAGCTCAGCGCCATGTCCATCGTGATCGCCAGCAGGGCGATCCAAGCGACATAGGGCAGGATGATGTCCATTGAGAGATAGCGGCGCACCAGGAAGATGCGATAGCCAAGCCCCACGTCAGAGGCGATCGCCTCAGCCGAGATCAGGAACACCCATGCCGGCCCGAGAGACAGGCGCACTGCCTGAATAAGACGCGGCATTGCCTGCGGCAGCGCCACGCGCAGGATCAATTGCCAGGTGCTGGCGCCTAATGTCTGCGCCTTGACGATCTGTTCGCGCGGCAAGGCCGTGATATGTGCGGCCACGTCGCGGATCATGAAGGGCGCTATGCCGATGAAGATCAGCGCCACTTTCGATGTCTCGCCAAGACCGAAGGCGATGAACAGGATCGGTAGCAGGGCGATGGGCGGGATGACGGCAATGCCCGTCACCAGCGGCCCGAAAGTGGCCCGCACCGGTGGTAGCAGGCCCAGCAGCAAGCCCACCAGCAGCGCGGAGAGCGTGGCGAGACCCAGGCCGATACCCAGGCGCTCTAGGCTGGCGAGTGTATCGGCCCAGAAGAGCAGCTTGCCGGAAAGCTGGTCTGGTTGGAACAGCAGGGCCGACATCGCTTCGGCCATTCCGCCGGGCAATGGCAGAATCTTGTCGCTGGGATTGGCCGCATGGCGGCTGGTCGCAGCGACAAGATAGAGCAGGATCAGCAGCACGATCGGAATTGCGCCCAGAAGGATGCTGCTGCCCCGCCCGACCCGTCGATTTACCCAACGCATGGAGATATATTACCGGCCTCGCCCTGGTTGCTCAAAGCTTACCGTCTGCAGCCATCTGCATGAAGGTCGCATCAAAGCGCAACGTCACATTGTTGGGATCGCCCAAGGTCTTGTCGCCCGGGAAAGACATGCCGATGACATCGGCAGACTTCGCACCCTGTCCGAACAGCCCTTTGGAGAAGCTGAAGTCCCGCACGCGGGTCATCGTGGTAATGAGGTTGGGGGAAGAAGTGGCCGCCACTGCCGCCTTCGGATCGGCGTAGAGATAAGTGGTGGCCAGCTGGCTGTCGAACGCTTCGGGCGTCGAGCCCGCGAGCTTCGCCATGGCAGCGCGTGCGGCTTTGCCTTCCGCATCCTGCCGCTGCATCAATGCGGTCGTCTCGTACCAGATGCCTGCCAGCGCCTTGCCCAGATTAGGATTGGCCTTCAGCGTCGCGGTGTCGACCACCATCAGGTCGAGGATTTCGCCCGGAATGTCGGCGGAACTGAACACCTGCTTCGCGCCCGGCGCCGACTTCATGGTCATGAGCTGGGGGTTCCAGGCGACGGCGGCCTTCACTTCGGGCGCCGAGAAGGCGCCCACGATATCCGCATCGGATGTGTTGACCGTCTTCACGTCGGTCAGCGACATGCCGACCGAATTGAGGCCGCGGGCGAGAAGGTAGTGGGAGACCGAAAGCTCGACCAGATAGACCTGCTGGCCCTTGATGGCGCTCAGCTTGTCAGAGCCTTTCAGCAGGATCCCGTCATTGCCGTTGGAATAATCGCCCACGATGATCGCGCTGGTGTCCTTGCCACCGGCTGCGGGGATGGTGAGGGCGTCCATATTTGCCACCGTCACGCCGTCCAGCTTGCCGGCGGTGTATTGGTTCACCGACTCGACATAGTCGTTCACCTGCACGAAATTGATCTTCACGCCGTATTTGTCGGCCCATTTCTTCACGATGCCGGCCTGCTGCGCATAGGGCCACGGCATCCATCCGGCATAGATCGACCAGCCAATGTTGAACTCCGTGCGCGGCTCCGGCGCCTCGTTTGACGAGGGCGCGCAAGACGCTGCCACCAGTGCGCACGCCATCAGTGCGATTCTTCCCGCGCTGCGGATTCCCTTGAGCATGATTCGACTCCTTTCGCAGGTGCAGCATTGCCGTAAAAATGGGCCTTGTCCATCCACGATTATTACCATTGATATGTTTTGTAATATCCATATGATCGCTGACTTCGCGAGCCGGATCACATTGAATCCGCAGGCCGCAACGTCTGGGAGGGCGTGCATCTGAAGGAATCCCTCACGGCCGGTAATCCGGCCCATCCCGGGAGTATTCGATGCCGCAGACCCCGACCTACAACCCCGCCTTGTCCGGCAATCCGCAATCGGCAACGGCGCGTGCCTATCCCAATGGCAATCCCGAACTGGGATATAATCCGGCAGGTGCCCGCAATACCGACAGCGCCGTGCCGCTGCATCGCAAGGGGCCGGTGGTCCATGATTATTCCTGCGATGGTCCGGTGGCGGGCAACCTTGCCTTTCGGTGGACCTACGGCTCCAATGTCGCGGCAAAGAACCGTGATCCGCGCGTGCAGGTGGTGCAATATAACGAAGACACTTTCGTCCTGCGGCAAAACGTCTGCGTGCATTGGGAGGCGCCGTTCACCTATCTGCTGTTCGGCAACAAGGGCGCCCTGCTGATCGATAGCGGCGCGACCGCGGATGCGAAACACTATCCCCTGCGCGACACGGTGGATGCGATCATCGCGCGTTGGGGGCAGGCACGTGGGCGAAAGACCGTTCCCCTGACTGTCGCCCTGACATCCGGCGAGGATATCGCGCAGAATCAGGGATTGGTGCAGTTTGCCGGCCGGCCGGATACGACTATCGTCCCCACGCCGCTCGAAGTGATGAAGCGCTTCTATGGCCTCGGCAGCAGCTGGCCATCCGGCACGGGCAAAATCGACCTTGGCGACCGCGTGATCGAGGTGATCCCCACGCCGGGGACGCATAAGGACGGCGTCACCTTCTACGATCCCTATTGCGATTTCCTCTTCACCGGAGACCTGTTGTTCCCCGGCAAGATCAATATCGGCAACGACCGCGATTTCGTCGCCTCGCTGGAGCAGCTCAAGGCCTTCTCCGCCAGCCGCCCGGTGAAATGGATTCTGGGCGGGCACATCGAAATGATGTTCGTGCCGGGCAAGTATTACGCCCGCTTTGCCAACTACAAGCCCTATGAGCGCGTGCTGGAAATGGTGCCTGCCCTGATCGACGAGGCGATCCAATATGGGCGCGAGGTGCAGGGCAAGGACATGATGCTCATCCGGCCCGATTTTGTGCTCTTCAATGGGGTCAGCCCCGACCAGAGAACGCAGGTCTGGCCGGAGGGCGTGCCCAATATCAACGCCCCGCGGCCCTTCTGACGAAAAGGAGCGTATCCATGGATCGCCGTACCTTTCTGACCTATAATGCCGCGGCTGCAGCCATCCCGCTCTCGGGCGCGGCGCTTTCCTCGATCAGCAGTGCGGCATCCGCCGCCGTCCGTCCGGCGCCGATCGACTTCAAGAGCAACCTGCCCGCCGCGGGCAGCTTCCCGAAGAAGTGGATATGCGGATCGTCTTCCTGCATGGACAACACCGATCCGCCGGTTCAGGTCCACTGGTACAATCCGCACACCGCGATCCTGCGCCAGAACAAGGCCTATAGCTACGAGGCGCCGTTCGCACCGCTCTATTTCGGCAATGATCGCGTGCTGTTGCTCGACGAAGGCTTCGTGCAGCTCCGCAACGATTGGGACCTGCGCGGCGTGGTGGATCAGTGCATCGAGGAGTGGTGCGCCCGCAATGACCGCGACCCCGCCAGTCTGGAACTGCTGGTCGCCTTCAGCCATCTCCATGCCGACCATTATGCTGCGACCAACCAGTTCGCCGACCGCCCCAACACCCGCTATATGGGCCTGACCCATGAGGAGATGGTTGGCTTCTGGGGAATGACCCATTTCCCGGAAGAGCAGGTGACGCTGGATCTGGGCGGCCGCGACATTCTGATCTGGGGCTCGCCGGGCCATGTGGTCTCGGAATTTGCCTATTACGACAGCTACACTCAGATCCTCTACACGGGCGACATGTTCTATCGCGGGCGCTGCTACATCAGCTTCTGGGAACCGTGGTTCGACAGCATGAAACGGCTGATCGACTTTTGCGACACCCATCCGGTGACACACGTGATGGGTTGCCATGTGGAGATCAGCAAGGATGGGCAGGACTATCCCTATGGCCTGACCTGGCAGCCTGACGAGGCGCCCGTGGAGATGACGGTGCAGCAACTGCGCGAGGCGTTCGACTATGCCAAGACGATCACCAAGCCCGGCATCTATTTCACCGGCACGGTATTCCTCTGCAACCAGACGCGAGGGACCACCACGATCGACAAGAACCCCTATCGCTACAGTTGAGCCGCAAAGAGCGAACACAGGAGCAAGCGCATGAAGAAATCCATCGGCCTGGCACTGGCGTCGGCAATGCTTTGCGTTTCGGCGCCATCCCATGCGTCGGAGCTGACCGAACATGAGTTGAGCGTGCCGGGTTTTGCCGATTTCCTCGCGGTTGACGGGGATACCGTGTGGGTCACCAATGATGGCCGCGTCGAACAATGGTCGCCCCAGGGCAAGCTTGCGTCCGCAGCCGTGCCGCGCCCCTGTGGCGCGATGTCGATCGCGTTCGGTTCGCTGTGGGTGGCCAATTGCAAGGGCGGCGAGGTCTACCGGATCGATCCCAAGACCGCGCAGATCCAGGCGACCATCCCGGTCGGTGCCGGCCCCAGTGGCGAGCTGAATGTCGTCGCGGGTGCGGGATCGGTCTGGGCGCCGAGCGAAACGACGGGAATTATCGCCCGGATCGATCCGGCGACCAATAGTGTGACGGCTTCCATCAGCGTGGCGCCCGGCACATCCTATCTCGCTTTCGGTTTCGACGCCTTGTGGAGTGTCAGCGGCAAAGGCCAGACGCTCCAGCGGATCGACCCCGCGACCAATGCGGTGACCCACACGATCGAGCTTGGCAAACAGCCCGGCTTTCTGACGGCAGGGGAAGGCGGGGTCTGGGTGCAGGAACAGGGCGACGGGACTGTCGCGCGGATCGATCCGCAGACGGTCGAGGTTTCCGGCCGGGTGAAGGTCGGCGAGAAGCTGGCCTATGGCGACATCGATACGGGTGGCGGGCGGATATGGCTCCGCACGACGGAAGATCAGACCTTCGCGGTGATCGACCCTCAATCGATGGAAGTGGTCATGCGCGCCGGCAAGGCCGCGGGTAGCGGCGCCCTGCGCTATACGCCTGCCGGTATCTGGACAAGCGCGCATGATCTGCAGACCCTGTCCTGGTGGACTGAGATGCCGAAGATCGAGAACTAGGCCACTTGGGCAAAATCGATTTGGGGCAACGAGGGCGGAAATTCGCGCTTCCCGTTCGGGATGTTGCCTTTCCCGAACCGATCCGGTGGCGATTGCTTCCTGCCTAGGCCCGGCGGGGCGACGTGTCACCTTTCCGGGCAGCGAAACACCCTGTTTCGTTGACAGCGTATTTCCTCCGTTCGGCGAGGTTTTCTGCCGTTTTTTGAGGTTTTTCGCGCGCCGGACTGTCACCTTCCATTTCGGGTTTGCGTGCAGGCCCCGCAGGTTCCGGCAGGCCCGACTGACATAGGCTTCAACTGCGCAAGGCTGGGCGTTGGCAAGGCTGTTCATCGAACAGGATAAACGCCATTCGGGGGCCTGTAGGAAAGTGTTTTCTGCCGAGGGGAACACGAAGTGGGTGGTCCTCTGTCCAGGCCGCCGAGTTTTCAGCGCGGAGCCTCGGTCCGGATTCTCCTGCCGTGTCACGAATCAGCGGCGATCCGCACTTTGTGACACGGTAAGGACGGCCACTCTCACGTGCCGGTTTTTGCTCATTTCATGCCCATCGAAGAAATCGCCATTTTGCTGAAAAATGGCGATTTTCCGCTGTTTCTGGCCCGGAGATCGGGTGCTGGATCGGCTGTCAATTAATACGCTTGACCGAATTGGTAATATCTATACCGTGTGCCTTGTCGCCGTGGAGAATGACAAAACGGAACAGGGGAGAGGATCTGCAGAGTTAGGCCGGGCTCCGGCTTAATATGGAGATTTTCTATGGGCCAACAGGCGGCTAGCGACGCTCCTCAGCAGGGTGATGCGCAATCGTTCTTTGGGGTTGAGTCTTCAGAAGGAAAACCTGGCCTGTCGTATAGCCTTCGCGGCGCCGACGGTGTCGGCGATCGGAGCGAAGGCAAGGCCGGGAATATCCTCGTCGATCTCATACCGCCGGCTATGGTCGTCGCGGTTGTGCTGTTCTGGATGTTCGCCCCCAAGTCGGTAATCGACAACGAATGGACTCTTGTCGCGACCGGCGCGTTCATAACCTTTTCGGTGCTCGGGCTGGAATGGCTCTTCGAGCGGCATGAGGGCTGGCGGCTGAACAAACGCGAATTCGCCACTGATCTGTTCTATGTCCTGCTGAGCTACACCGCCATTTCGTGGGCTTCGGAAAGGCTGGCTGAGCAGCCGCTCGCTGCCGCCAAGGCTACCTTCGGCATCAGCACCGAATGGATGATGCAGATGCCGTTCCTCTTGCAGGTTGCCGCCGTGGTGTTCCTGATCGAGTTCGGCCAGTACTGGATGCATCGCCTGATGCACAATTCGCATCCGTTCTGGCTTACCCATGCGCCGCATCATCACATCACCCAGCTGAACGCGATGAAGGGCTATGTGGGCAATCCGATCGAGCTGTTCCTGATCAGCCTCAGCGTGGTTGCGCTGTTCGATTTCGACATTGCGGCCATCTTCTGTGCGATCAACATCCTGGGCGTGGTGTCCACTTTCGCCCACGCCAATGTGCGCTCCAATCCGCCGCTGTTCTATTCGTTCTTCTTCACCACGATCCGGCATCACAGCCTGCACCACTCGGTGGGATACGAAGAAACGCGCTGCAATTACGCCAACTCGCTGATCGTGATCGATCGCGTGTTCGGCACCTATCGCGAGGGTGAATCCGCCATCGTGGGCCAGGACGAACGCAAGAGATTGTCTATCTGGGAACAGTTCATGTTTCCGTTCCAGCCGGTGATCGACAGGATCAGGGCGAAAAGTAGCAAATCGGTATCGTCCGCCAACTGACAGAAGGCGGACCGCAGGGGAAACACCGGATCGAACGCCACGACGAGTTTGAAAAGTCGGGCAGCAAGCACGTCAGACCATAAACCGGGGAAGCGGTGGCTGGCGCAGCGCGCAAGGTCTTAAATCTAGGGCTACTCAGGTTCTGGCACGCGTCAGGGCACGGGGGACCTTTATCCAAAGGGGTCAGACATGACATATCGCGCGAAACTAAGGTTGGGGCTTCTATCCGCAACCATCTTTACCAGCACAGCGTTCGCAATTCCGGCACAGGCCGAGGAGGCGCCGGCAGCGGCCTCAGCCGATCTGGGCGGTGAGATCATCGTCACCGGTACTCGCCGCAGCACGACCATCATGGAGACGCCGATCAATATTTCGGCCGTCAGTTCCGAGGATATCGAGCGCCAACGCATCGACGACGTGCGCGACATCGCGGACTTCACCCCCGGGCTGACCATTTCGGACACCGGCCCCCGGTCGACCGGCTCGATCGTGATGCGCGGTCTCAGCGCTTCGGACGTCGGTGCGAGCGGCGTCTCGTACGACGACGCGATGGGCATCTACCTGGGCGAAGTTCCGCTCTATTACGATTTCAAGCTGATCGACCTTGAGCGCGTCGAGACGCTGCTCGGGCCGCAGGGGACGCTCTATGGTCTCGGGACGCTGGCAGGCGCGATCCGGTACATCCCGAACCGGCCCAACTTGACCGAGTTCGAAGGCCAGGCGCACGGCCGGACCTACATCAAGTCGCACAGCGGCGATGTTGGTTACCAGATCGACGGCGTGATCAACATCCCGATCGTGCAGGATCACATCGCCTTCCGGTCCGCCACCGGCTACTATTTCGATCCGGGCTTCATCGATTACACCCTGCTGGTGCAGGAGGCGGGTATCTCCCTGCCGCAGCCGGATGGACCCAATACGAGCACCATCTCCCAGGAAGGCTACGACGCCAACCTCTACGCCAAGAAAGACGTGAACTTCGAGCGCACGTTCACCACTCGCAACCAGCTGCTGTTCCAGACCACCGAAGACCTGAAGCTGATCCTCACTTACGCCTATCAGCAGACCAAGTCGGACGGTACGAACTCGAACAGCTATGGCGTGTTCGAAACCGGCAAGTATGAGAATGCCAGCCGCTTCATCGAACCGACCGATCGCCACGCGCATCTCGTCAGCGCCGAGATCAATGCCAACATCGCCGACATAGTCGATCTTGTCGCGACGGGCGCCTATACCGAGACGGCTGTCAACACCAGCAGCGATGTCACCGATCTGCTGCTCGATCTCGATTACGGCTACGAAAACTACCCGGCGTTCGCGGGTTACACCGAGTCCGAAACCCTGCGTAAGCAGAAGAATGCGGAAATCCGTTTCGTCTCGCGTCACGGCGGGCCGTTCAGCTGGGTGCTCGGCGGTTTCTACAACGAGAACAAGTACCAGAGCGATTACGCCGAAATCCTGCCCAACCACCCGTGGGGCGACCCGGTGACCAATCCGGACTATCTGGAATACGTCAGCTACGTGACCTCGAAGGTCGAGGAAAAGGCGATCTTCGGCGAAGGTACGTTCCAGATTATTCCGCAGTGGCAGGTGACCGCCGGCGCGCGCTATTTCGACTATTCGTCAGAGATCGCCGGTGCTGCGACGCTGCCAATGTATAACGGACCTATCAGTCCGTACGACCTGGATCCGAGTGGCGGCAAAGGGGGCGAGGATGGCTGGGTGTGGAAATTCAACACGTCCTTCAACTTCACGCCGGACATTATGCTCTTCGCCACGTACTCGAAGGGCTATCGCATCGGCGGCCCTAACCGGGTGGCGCCGTGCGGTCCCGAAATCCCGTCAGATCCCGAAGAATACGAAGGTCCGCAGGTTATCTGCGCCCTGCCCAATGAGGTTCAGTATGGTCCTGACACGACAGAGAACCTCGAGATCGGCACTCGCATGCAGTTGTTCGATCGAAAGCTGTCCCTCAACTTCAACGTCTTCCAGATCAAGTGGGACGGTATTCAGGTCGCCTCCGCCACGACCTACGGCGTGACCGGAATCACCATCAACGGCGGCAAGGCGAAATCGGAGGGTTTCGACACCTCGTTCCAGCTCAAGCCGATTCCAGGGCTGTCGATCCAGGGGACGTATTCCTACGTCGATGCCAAGCTGACCGAGGACGTGCCGGGGATTATCTCGGTCAACAGTCCGGCGGGAACATATCCGAGCGCTCCGATCAAGATCGACGCGCTCGCCGGCGATCGCCTGCCGGGTTCGGCCAAGCATTCGGGCAGCCTCGGGGCGACTTACACGATGCCGCTCATGGATGGCGAGTTGTCCGCCAACTGGACCGCGACCTATCGCGGCAATGTCGTATCGCGGCTGGGTTGGGATCGCGCCTATGGCACGCTTATCCCCGACTACACCGTCCATCGCGCGTCACTGACCTACGATACCGACACGTACAGCCTCAGCCTGTTTGCGAACAATATCTTCGACAAATATGCAGTCGTTTCGGTCGCTAACGACCTGTCGCAGACCGGCTACAACAGCGGGGTGCTGCTGCGCTATTACCGGCAGGCCGTGCTCAATCCGCGCACCGTCGGCATCGAAGGCCGCGTGAAGTTCTGATCTGTTAGTGCTTTGACGAAGATGGGGCGCTCGCCGCTATGCGGCGGGCGCCCCGACCTTTTCTGGGCGAGGATACCCCCCGCGGACTCCGCTAACCGCAGTCGATGCCCTGGGCTTCGAACCAGACGCGAAGAGGGGACAGCGCCCGTTCGTAGGTGCGCCACCGTCCCACCCCGTCGGCGTTGAGCGGCCGCCGAACCTGCGCCGCGCTGGGCGTCGCCACGGGTGCGCTGTTCTCGTGAAACGAAAGGCAGGCCTCATTCCAGCTCAAGCTGCAATGCGCGAGCAACCGCCGCGTCTCGCCTTCCTGGTCGGCGACCAGCGCTTCGTAGGACAGCTGCAGCACCCGGCCGGGAAACAGCCTCTCCCACAACGCCATGAGCCGATCGAAGCGCGCGTAATAGCGCGCTGTGTCCATAAGATCGTAGGAATAGGCGTAATAGGCGGACTGGCTGGCGAACAGGTTCTTGTAATTGCTCCACACCGTATCCAGCGGGTTGCGGCGCAGGCAGACGATCCTGGCATTGGGCAAGGCGCGCGCGATGTGGCCGATATAGAGGAAATTGGCCGGCAATTTGTCGATGAACCGGGCTGTGCCCTCGGGTCGGTGATGAGCCGCGCGGGCCAGATAGGCGTTGCCGATTGCCGTGGGATCGACGCCTCCGCTCGCCGCGATCGTGGCCGGATCGATCACCACGCGGGACAATGTCCCCGCAGTCTGCTTGACCGCCAGCGGCATGGCCTGAAGTTCCCCCGCCGATCCGACATCGCGGTGCGAGGACAGGATACGATCGACCAGAGTGGTGCCGGTGCGGGGCATGCCAACAATGAAAATGGGGGCAGGATCGGGATCGCCCGCGCCGCTCGCGAGGTGGTTCTGGTCACCACCGAACAGCGCCTCGATCGCGTCGAAAATGGCGGAATCTTGCGCGAAATCATAGCGGATCGTGCGCCTGTGCTCGGCATTGGCGGCAGACAGGTGCCGGAACGCTTCGGCGGCATTGCCGATATCTTCCAGTTCCTTTGCCAGGGCATAGCGGATGCGCAGGGCGTCTGCGGGCTTGCTTGCCGCCGCCAGTGCGGCTTCCAGCCTTGCCACATGGTTGGATTGCGCTGTCTGGCGAGAGAGAATGGCCAGCGCGTAATGGGCGCGGGCATTGCCGGGGTCTGCCGCCAGGATCGTCTCGTAATGCGCGCGTGCTTCCTCGGCCCGGCCAGTAAAGCCGCTCGCGGCCGCCAGATTGTAGCGATAGTCCAGATTGTCCGGCGCACCCGCTACCGCAGCGACAAAAGGCCTGAGCGAGGCTTCATGGTCACCCAGACGGGCGAGAACACAGCCGATGGTGTCGAGCGTCAACGCATCCTGCGGTGCCAGCGCCATTGCCTGACGCGCCGCTTTGCCGGCTTCGCCATCGCGCCGCAGCAGAATGAGCAGCCGCGCCAATTGGGCGAGATGTTCCGCTTGCGGCCCGCGTTCGACTGCAGCTTCTATCAGCGGAATCGCCTTGGCGATCTGTCCGGCTTCGGCTGCCGCAATTCCCAGCAGGAAATAGCCCTCAGGCTGTTCAGGGGAGGTCTCCGCAAGGGCTCTGGCCGCGCTGGCGGCGGAGGTCAGGTCCCCGCGCCTGAGGGCTGCCCTCGCTTGAGCCTCAAGCGTCATGGCAGCGCGTTCCTGGTGAGGCTGGCGGCCTCCTCAACGCCAGTCTCTGGTCGCTGAGGCCGGCGCGAGGCGGCGAAATCCATTTGCCGACTATATGTAGTATTACTAGTGTTGGCAAACGTAACATCGCGCCCGGTACTGCCGTCGGCTTGCCGCCCCTCGCCCCGAGAACCGGGCCGAGGGAGGGCGAAGCTGGCAGGCCTCAGCGGCTGGACGCGAGCCGGGTCGTGGAGGCGCTCGCAGCCTGGGCCGTCCGGGTTTCGATCTGAGTGCGGATGTCCGCGATCACGGCCGTCCGGCACTCGCGTGCCCGTTCGCCAAGCGCAAGATGCACGCTCGATACGCGATCGCCGCAAACCGCGCGTGCGGCCTGATCCATGCGGATGGCGAGGCGCTGCTGCCCGTCGGCGGTCGAGAGATTGATCCCTTCGAGGCTCAGGACGGCTTTGTCCTGGGCGAAGGGATTGTCGGTGGTGGTGGCGGCGGATGCCGAAGTGGCAAGGGTGCACGCGGCCAAGACCAAAAGGCCTTTCTTCATCATCATCTCCTGCGAAACTACGGTTCACCGCTCTGTGGCGGTTATGGATTTCCATAGTCGCATAGCTGATGACACGCAAGGATTGGCGGAATTCTGCCAAATTTTGTCTGTACGCGCACAAGATGGGGTTTAGCGTATGCTGATTTCCAGCACGGCGAGATCCGTCACATGGCCCAGCAGGCCGATTGGAAGATCGACACTGGCAATGGTCGCGCTTCGTGTCTCGGGATCGAGAAGGGAAATCTCGATCGACCGGGCATGGGGAGCGGACCATTCGCGCACGGTATCGACCGGAAGGCGAACCTGCCAGCGTCGCTTGCCTTCGGCGGCCACCGGGTGGCCGTTGATGCTCACGATGGAAGCGGGATCGTCGCGATGTCCGGAGACCAGCAGGCAGTTCTCCGTGCCGCAGCGGATCACTTTCGATTTCGCCTCGGAGGCGGCCATGGCGGTGGATGCAGTGCTGCCGATGGTGATCGCACAGATCAATCCGGCGATCCGTCTGCGCAGGCGGGAGGGTTGCGAGAACACGGCATTGGCGGCTGGCGTCAGACCCATGAAGAATCTCCCCGCATCGTGCCGGCGGCCGGCGCGATGCCTGTTGATTCTCTCCCAATGCGATGGTTCTGGTAGACCTGAGGCTGAGACTATATTTGTTACGCAATGCGTCAAGCGTAATAATTAGCGGACCCCGCCCGAGGTCGCGAACGGGCCCGCGCTTGCCTGGACCGGGGCCCCATCCGCCCATCTCCCGGCGTCGGCGTCGCCGACCAGCTCTCGCGGATCGGCGATGCCGGGATTGACGGGGCGTGGTCCTCACTCTCGTTGATTGTCGCGGCGGGCCGCGAAAGCCTGCATCGCAGTGTTCCCGATTTCCCGCACCTCGCTGTCCGGCAGCCCGGTACGCCAATGGCCCAGCCCCCTGACCACAGAGGAGAACCCGGCGACGAGTGCGGGCGATGCGTGGCCGGGAGTGTCCAGCAGTTTGCGGAGCACTGCCCCACCGATCGGATCGCGAAACCCCCTGATCACCCCGCTCAGGGCGTCGGCGGCCTCGCTTCGCGAAAGGTTGAGGATGATCTCGTCCAGCGCTCGCAACAGTGGCACCTGCCCGCCAACCGCGCTCTCGACCACGGCCTTCGCGGCTTCGTCACGGTCGTCAGGCATCGATTTGATCAGTTCGGCGGTCGGTTCGACGGAACTTCCTTCATAGATGCGCTGCAAAGCGAGGCGCAGCATCTTGGACTTCGATCCGAAATGATAGGCAACCGCGCCCAATGTCGAGCCGGCCTGGCTCGCGACCGAGCGGAAGGTCAGGCAGGAAAGGCCGCTTTCCGACAGGATCGCGGCAGCGGCATCGTCGATCGCGGTGAATTCCTCGGATTCGCCGAATGCCAGGCGATATTCGCGTTCGGCAATATCCTGATAAAGCACGCGGACGGCCGAGGATGGCGTGCAGGGCTGCTCCAGGAATTGCACCAGAGCCAGCGTTGTTTCGTCCAGCAATGCGCGATCCAGCAGGCCGTGCCAGCGGATCAGGTGCTGGCTGGCCTCTCCATCGAAGAACAGGGCAAGCAGTTCCGCCTTTCCTGCAAGGCCGTGATCTCCGCAAAGCCTTGTCCAGAAGTCATGCCACAGGGCGGTCCATTCGCGATGGGGTTCGCCCAGCGCCGGGTTGGAAGACGCAGCAGCATGCGCCTCGCGCCATGCGAGCGCGAGCGGGCGCTGCTCGCCTGTCCATCGATCGATCAGCGAAGCCAGCAGCGAAGCGCGCGCTGGTACCGGAAAGGTCGCCAGCGGGAGCTTGTGCAATTCGTTGAATACGCTGCTTGTCCAAGCCCTTGCTTTGCCAAGGGCAGTGGCCTGCGCCGATACGAACAAGTGTTCTAGACTGCCAAAATGATAGTCTATTGCCGATACTGAGGCCTCGGCCTGTCGTGCAACCATGCGGACGGATATCTCCGCCTGGCTGTGTTTGACCCACAATTCGCAAAGCGCGTGGATAAGGCGGCTTTGCGTATCATAAGTGACAGTTTCCTTGCGGCATGGCGACAATTTTTCAGCCAAGGGTGGCATTATCTTATTTGTCCTCCCGTCATCTCCCAAAGGCCAAAATGCACGATCCGGCGATGTTTGCATATCCCCCGCGTCTCGTCACAAAAGATACATACAGACGTTCTAACTGCGCGGCTAAATCAAGCATGAGGGACAAAATCGATGAACTCCAGAACCGCCTTCGCCGTTCGGCGCGGCCTGCTTTGCAGTGCCGCAATCGCGCTGACGTTCCAGGCCGGCACTGCTTGGGCCGAAGATGCCGTCGAGGAGGTGGAAGACAGCGCCGCAGGGAATGAGATCGTCGTCACGGGCTCGATCCTCCAGGCGCAGCAGAGCTCTATTGTTGCCAAGCGCGAGGCCGTGAACGTGGCCGACATCGCGGCGGCCGACGCGGTGGGTCGCTTCCCCGATCAGAACAGCGCGGCCGCGCTCGCCCGCCTTCCGGCGGTGGCGGTGCAGCGCGATCAGGGGCAGGAGCGTTATATCCAGGTGCGCGGTGCGCCCAATCGCTGGACCAGCGTCAGTATCGATGGGGTGCCGCTGACCGGGGTGGACGAAGGTGGCGACAGCCGCGCCTTCCGCTTCGACGCGGTCCCGGCCGTGCTGCTTTCGCAAATGGCGATCAACAAGTCGCTGACGCCGGATCAGCAGGCCGACGCGATCGTGGCCACGATCGACCTGAAGACCTATTCCCCGATGGACCGGACGGGTTTCCATATCACCGGCGATCTGGGCTATGGCTTCATGGATCAGGGCGGCGGCGAACAGCGGCAGGGTTCGCTCCGCGCCAGCTGGTCGAACGATAGGTTCGGCATCGTGCTGGGCGGATCGCATTATCGCCGCGAGCAGCTGACCGACAATCGCGAGGTCGGCGCCTATGACGCCAAGGGCCCGACCGAATTCGACATCCGGCAATATCAGATCGAACGCTGGAACAACGGCCTGTTCGGCGGCATCGAATTCGCACCCACCCCGGAACTGCACATCTTTGCAAAGGGGGTCTTCAGCGAATTCAACGATAACGAACAGCGTAACCAGTACGAATTCCGGCTCGATCAGGCCACCGGCGTGCGCACGCTGGCCAGTGGCGATCTCGTCAAGGTCCCGCTGCGCGGCAGCTTCAATTACGGCGAATATCGCAACCGCAATTATATCGGCACTCTGGGCACCGATTATGAGGGCAGCGACGGCTTCACCGTATCGGGGCGCCTCAACTACACCCGCACCAAGAACACCACCTATCTGCCGCTGGTCCAGGCGAGCACGAGCGGGCTGAACTCGCCGTCACTCACTTATGACAACAGCGATCCCCGTTTCCCGATCGTGACCCTTTACGAGACGGAGAGCGATGGATTGGGCGGCTATCGGCGTGGCGATGCCATCACCGATTTCGATCAGGGCATCCTTAGCGTTCCGGGCGCCTATCTGATCGATGCCCGGCAGCAGACCACGATCGATGCCTATACCGCCAAGCTCGACCTGGGTAAGGAATTCGACAATGGCTTCGTCCTGAAGGGCGGCGCATATTATGTCGACCGCAAGGTCAAGGGTAACAATTTCTCCTTCGTCAATCTCGCCTATCTCGGCGCGCTGGGCGGTGCCGTAGGGCAGCCGTTCGATGTGAATTCCTATGTCACATCCACCCCGTGGGACACGCAATTCCCGCTGGGTGTGACGTTCAACTATATCGATAATGAGCGGATGCGGGCGGACATCGACAGCCTGCTGCTGAAGCTGGAGGATGCGGGCCAGTTCGATCCTGCGGCCAGCATCCCGGCAACAGATCTCTATGACCAGAAGGAAGGCATTCTTGCTGGCTACCTGATGGGCACGGCCGAGTTTGGCGCAGCGACCATCACCGGCGGCGTGCGCATCGAAAATTACTCGATGACCAATTCGGGCACGGTGAAGTCGGGCGCCGCCTACACGGCGCTGACGGTGGAAGACGATTACACCGACTTCTTCCCCAGCGTGAATGTGAAGTATGAGGCGACCGACAATCTGGTACTGCGCCTTGCCGGCCAGCGCGGGATTTCCCGCCCTGCCTATGGCGCGATCCGGGTGGGTGCATCCATCAATGACACCAGCTCGCCCGGGACCATCACCGGCGGCAATCCCGGTCTCAAGCCCGAATATACCTGGGGTGTCGATGCCAGCGCCGAATATTACCTGCCGGGCAATGGCATTCTGGCCGTCACCGGCTTCTATCGCTGGGTGGATAATGTGTTCTACCAGAGCAAGGAGCAGGTGGGTTCAGACGTGTTCAATTCGGGCGGCACAGACCGTTCGGATTATCTGCTGACCTCCACCTTCAATGGTGAGAACGGCAGGCTCTACGGTGTGGAGTTCAACTTCCAGAACCAGTTCGGTTTCCTGCCTTCGCCGCTGGACGGCCTTGGCTTCCAGGGCAATCTCACCTTGCTGGGCGGCAAGTTCGACATTCCCGCCACTGCCACCACCACGGCGCAGAACGGCATTGCGTTCCAGGGCCTGTCCGACACGATCGTGAACGCCTCGCTCTATTACGAGAAATACGGTTTCTCGGGCAGGGTGAGCTATCAGTGGCGGTCCGACTGGCTCGATACGCTGGGCGGGATGGGCAGCGGCGAATACCGCAAGGGCTATGCCAATCTCGACGTGTCGCTGCGCTATGCGGTGAACGACAATTTCACTGTCTTCGCCGATCTCGCGAACCTCACCGACGAGATCTACGTCGCCTACGCCGATACGCTCGCCACGCCGACGGAAGTGGAACAGATCGGTTCGCGCTACCTCTTCGGCATCCGCTTCGACTTCTGAGGGCACATTCCATGACCAGGACTTTCATTTCCGCCATCGCCCTGTCCCTCACGCTTGCCGTCGCGATGCCCGCGGCGGCGGGCGAACCTGTCCGGATCGAGCGGGTAGACGGCCAGACGGCGCTGCTCATCCGAGGCGATGCAGCGCCAGCGACCTTGTGGCTTAGCAAGGACACCACGCTGGACGAGGGCGACCGGCTGGTGACGCGCGACAGCATTGCCCAGCGCGTTGAAATCGCCTTTCCGGCGAGCGAACGCGCCTATGTGATCGTCGCAAGATCAGACGGTTCGCAGATCGTGGCGGGCGAGCGGGTTCTTCCACTGGAACAAGGCAGCAATTTCCGCGACATCGGCGGTTATGCCACCGCTGACGGCAAGACCGTGCGCTGGGGCAAGGCCTTCCGCACCGGCGCCATGCCGATGCTGACCGAAGCGGATTACGGCCTGCTCGGTCAGCTCGATATCGACAGCATCGTCGATCTTCGCTCACTGGAGGAGCGCGATGTGGCGCCCGATCTTCTGGACGATCGCACGGGCGCGCTGTTCATTTCCAACGATTATTCGATCGTTCCGCTCTTTGCCAATTGGGGCAAGGGCAATGGAGAAAACACCTATCAGGGCATGGAGAAGCTGCTCAAGCCGCAGCTGCGTTCCATCTTCAGGCGCCTTCTCGCCGAGGATGGGGCAGTGGTCTATCACTGCTCGGCCGGCCAGGACCGTACCGGCATCGCCACGGCGCTGATCTATGATCTGCTGGGGGTGGATCGCGAGACGATCCTGAAGGATTATCACCTCTCCACCGAATTGCGCCGTCCGCAATTCGAGATGCCGCCCGTGGACCCCAAGGATTATCCTAACAATCCGATCGTGCAATATTACGCTGCAAGCAAGGCGAAGGGCGAAGTGAAGGCAGAGCCGCTCTATACGCCTACGGGCCAGTCCCACCTGGCGCAGTTCTTCGTCTATCTGGATGGACAATATGGCGGCACGGCTGGCTATCTGAAGCAGGAACTCGGCCTTACCGATGCCGATCTTGCGAAACTGAAGTCCGATATGCTGCAGTAAGGCCGCAAGGGCACAGGGCCGCTCAGCAATCGTCGTCGCAACTTCCAGGCCGTGCGGGCTCATGAGCCCGCACGGCCTGGTAACATTCGCAAGCCATGGACTGGAGAAGCCCCCTGTCCATGACCGACAGCTTGCCCCGCGAATAATGAATCGCGCCTGCGGAAAGCAGCTTGTTGCATGCATCGCTGACGGTGGCGGGGCGCAGGCTGAATATTTCGGCCAGCATGCGCTGGGTGATGTCGAAGCGGCGCGTCAGCATCCGGTCGTCGGCATGCAGTAGCCAGGTGGAAATGCGCTGGGTGGCTGAATGGGCGGCGGCGCAGGCCACGTTCTGCATGAGCCGCTCGGTGAGCCGGGAGATGCCGGAGAGAACCGAAGGCCGGAAGGTCGGGTCGATTTCCATGGCGGCCCTGAAATCTGCCATTGAAAGCCACGCGGCCCGGCCCGAAATTGCAGTGAGGGCAGCGCCGACCGATCTGGTCATGCCAAGCAGGGTCAGCCCGCCGATGATCCCTTCACGGCCGACGGCGACATTTTCGATTTGCCTGCCATCCTTGAAAGAGACGCGCAGTGACACGAGGCCATCGAGCGGGAAGATGATGCTCTGCAAGGGGGCGCCCGCTTCGAAGAGCGCCTCGCCCGAGTGGATCGGCTTGATCATCGTCCGGTCTGCGAGAAAATCCCGGCACTTGGGGGCCAGATTCCGGACTATCCAGTTCTCAACCATACCCGCAGCCTAAAAGCCCGCCCATTCGTTTACAAGCGAACACTCTCTTCATTTTCGGACAAAAATATGGCGAGGGCCCATAAATGCGATATCGCATGGACTGGATAGTAATTTTTAGCAGGCTGATATTAATAGCCTGCAAATCATAATTTATTCAGTATGGGGCAGGAAGTTCGGGGTTTATACGGGAGTTTTCCTTCAAGGGCTGGTCTTCATTCAGTCTCCGGACGACGCGGCATTTGTTGCTTCGCAGGAATGTGGGCCGCTGGAATAGGGGCAAACACCGATCCCCAGGGAATCGATGACGATCTTCATCGCAGCCTGCCATTGCTGGGGCTGCAGGACGATCTGCTCGAAAGTTCCGCCATCCGGATTGAAAGAAGCGATCACCAGGGAACCGGTATCGAAAAGTGTCAGTGTAACGTGGTGTCCGTCACCCTCGGCATCCCCGAGATAGATTTGTTTGTTGAGCATCTAAGAGCCTGAACGTCCCGCAGAATTATGCTAATTGGTCAATTAGTATTTCAAAGACCTTGGTGGCACTCAGGCGCTGACGCAAGCAATTTGCTGGGGCAGTCTAGTAGCGGGACAATTTTCTCCCGAAGGTCGTTTCAAATCGTATCATAGCGTTGATTTTAGATCGAAATATTCTGCGTTTCCAATTCAACAAGGCAGCTTCTGGACCGCGCAGTCCCAAATGCTCCCCGCCGCGCTGTCTTCACAGCCTGATCCAGCCCAGCCGGGACGCCAGCACCACGGCGTGTGTCCGGTCCCTGGCGCCCAGCTTCTGGAACAGGGTCTTCAGCAAGCCCTTTATAGTGTTTTCCGACAGGTCGAGAGACCAAGCGATCTGCTTGTTCTGGTTCCCTTCGGCAATAAGGTTCAGCAGCTGGATTTCCCGCTCGGTCAGCCTTTCGTCGAAGAGCTGGGCGGCGACTTCCTTGGCGATTTCCGCGCAGACGAACCTCTTGCCGCGCGCCACTGTGCGGATGCCGTCGAGCAGTTCACGGCGGATGCTGGTCTTCAGCACATAACCGCTCGCGCCTGCTTCGAAGGCGCGGATAGCCTGCCCGCTGGTGTGGAATGTGGAGAGCACCAGGATCTTGCTGGAAGGAACCTCGGGCGCGATCTGCCGGGCGACCTCAAGCCCGTCCATGCCGGGCATCTGCAAGTCCAGCACGACCACGCTGGGCCTGAATTGGCGCACGAGGTCCAGAGCGCCTGCCCCGTCTCCGAGTTCGCCCACCACAGTAATGTCAGGCTGATCTTCGATAAGGCCGCGCAATCCATCGCGCAGCAATTCGTGATCGTCGACCAGCAAAGTCGTTATCGGCCCGCTTGATCGCGCACCTTCCGGGTAAACCAAGGCCACCCTCCCCATATTTTTTCAGGAGTTTGCGCATTTTTGTCCCGGTATGCAATGGAGGAAGGAATACGTATCATGATCGTAGCTCCTTCGCCGGGAACTGAATCAATCCGGAACTTACCGCCCAGTTTGACGATCCGTTCCTGCATCCCGACGATCCCGAAATGGCCGGTGACGGCAGCGTCGGAAATTGCCTTTGCGTCGAGGCCGATGCCGTTGTCCGCGATTTCCATTTCGATCTGCGAGGAACAATAGCGGATTTCGATCCGAACATTGTTGGCCTGCGCGTGGCGCAGAATGTTGAACAGGCATTCGTTCGCGACATCGACCAATGCGTTGAAGACGGCCGGATCGATCGGCCTGACGAGGCCGATGGTGTGGATTTCCGTCCGGAAGCGCTCGGCCGGAAGTTGCCGCTGAACCACTGCGGCGATGACGCTTTCGAGATTCGAACGGGACTGGCACGAGCGCAGATCGAGGACGCGCTTGCGACCCTCCGACAAGATTTCATCCGCCTGATCGAGCGTCGTGGCAAGTTCGACGCGGGAAGGGTGCTGCTTCGGGAGATGATCGACAAGCAGTTGGAAGCGCAGGATCAGGCCCTGGACCGATTGCAGCAGCGTGTCGTGCAATTCGCGGGCGATGCGCTCACGCTCTTCCGCGCGTACCGACATCGCGTTGCGAACGCGGGTGGTGAGGATGTAAGTCCGCCATTGATAGGCCATCACGATGGCGGCAAGCAGCAGCAGGGCAGCGCCGATCTTTACCGCAGGCGATTGAAGGAAGGTCGGTGCGATCGTGAAATCGACATGGGCGGGGCGTTCGTTCCAGACGCCATCCTCATTCGCGCCGGTAACTTCGAAACGGTAGTCCCCGGGGCCGAGATTGTCGAACGTCACTTCATGGCGATTGCCGGCATAGGTCCACTGGCCATTGGCGCCGATCAGCCGGTATTTGAACTGCACGCGCTCGGGCAGGGAATAGCTCAGCGCGCTATAGGTAATGCGAACCGTGCGTGTGCCGCTCTTGAGCGTTCGCTTGCCCGCCTGTTCGCTTGAGATGCCCCGGTCGCCCCACAGCGCCTCTATCGCAAGCGGAGGCGGAGTGACGTTGCGGATCACGTTGCGGGTATCGATTACATAGGGTCCGGTTCTGGTGAGAACCCATAGTCGCCCGTCACTGCCCGCTGCGATCTGCCGGCCGCGAAAGCCATTGTCCTGCTTGCCTACCGGCAAGCCCTCGCTCCAATCGAAAACCATGCTGGGGGTCGGTGTGCGCGGCGTGTTCCAGATCTTGCCGAGCTCGGCGGCGTCGATCTGCTTGATGCCGGAAAGGCCGAATACCCAAAGGTGGTTTTCGTCGAGATCGAAATCCCGGGCCTTGGAGAGTGACCGTGCGGCAATCGAGGCATCGGGCTGGCCATAGGCGCCTGCGCGCCACAGGCCGCTTGCATGGCTTACCATCAGGCCCAGGCGAGTGTTGCGCATGGAGGAAATGCTGCCGCTCCAGCCGGTCCTGACCGGTGTCACGGCATTCTCGTCAATCCGCAGCAGCCTGTTGGCGCCGACGCTCAGGATCAGGGCTCCCGTGGGGTCGGTGGCGGCGTCCCATATGTCTATCTGGCCGATACCGGGAAATCCGCGATGCCAGCGGCCATCGCGAAACCAGTCGAGGGTTCCGCGAGACAGGGACCAGAGCCGGCCGAAACCGTCTTCCTCGCACAGGACAGGCGTCTCTCCGGTCCTGCCGCCCGACGGCAAGGGGCGGCGTTCGTCTCCCTCCAGCAGCATTGCCCGCGTCTTGTCGAGGTACCAGACCCCGCCAGATCTTGCCAGGCAGATCACCGCGTTGTTTTCGAGCCCGGAGGCGACCAGTCGGGGTTGGGTGTTCGGCTCTATCCGATAGAGGCGGCCCAGGCTGAACAGATAGATGCTGCCATCCGTTGCTACTGCCAGCCGCTGGGGCGACCTGGGGTGGCTTGGTATGGCGGAAACCGGCACGGCATTGGCCGGATGAAAGCGATGCAGGGATTCGCTGCTCGATACCCAGATATTGCCTTCCCGGTCGGGAAACACATCCAGTGTCGGAAGCGTCCCGATGCGGTTGTCATAGCTCAGCCTATGGGGTTGCCTGCCCGAGTTTTCGGCCTTGTCGGCGCCGGGGATCAGGAAAATCCCCCCGGAAAGCGCGCTGCCCCAGATATTGCCGTCTTTGTCGAATCTGATTTTCGGAAAGTCGACATTGGCCACGGGAGGATAGGCGATGGGGCGCAAGGGGGGCGCTCCGCCTGCATCGCGCAGCATCCGGGTTCCGAAATTGTCGGCAATCCACAAGCCGCCATTCCGATCGAGCGCCAGTCGGCCCAGGCCGATCCGGTCGGGCGCGGTTTCGAAGCGTGTGCCGCCCAATTTCAGATAGGCGAGCTTTCCTCCCCCGGATACTCCCAACGAGACCCAGAGCGTGCCTCGCCGATCGACTTCAAGGTCGGCCACCGCTCCGGCAGGCATGGCGAGTTGGTTATCGACCTGCTGCCAGCGATTGTTGGCATAGCGGAACAGGCGCTTGGTCTTCCCGCTCGATGCGGCCCAGATCGCTCCGTCCTGCCCTTCGACGAGATGGGTGATCTGTGGAGGCGGGGAGGGCATAACCGTCTGATGCAGGACGCCGTTGCGCAGGATCGCGACCCCCGAATTCTGCCCGGTGCCCAGCCACATTTCCCCCCGCCGGGTGACGATCGCATCGATGATCGAGGCATCGGTGAAGGCACCGTTCCGCCTGACCGGGATGCGTTCAAAGGTCTGGCCATTGTAGCGGAAGAGGCCATCGGGTGTTCCAAACCACATATAGCCGTCCGGGGTCTGCACAATTGAATTGGCCTGCGCTGGTAGCCCGTCCTTGGCATCGAGCGCGGTGTGGATGAAATTGTCGAAGCCGAGATCCTGTTTCGCGGCCGATGCAATGGCGCCGCTCGGGACGATGACCAGCAAGGTCCAGAGCAGGAAGCGCCGCAGCCACCCGCCCGCTTGAAGCGTGCCTTCCCCTGTTCGTCTTGTCGGTCTGGCCACGCCCCTCTTAACCCTCTCAATTCATTGGCGGCATTCCGTTGTACGGGCATCCTGTCGTCTATCGCGACCGTTTCCCTATGGGCGGTTCCCCCGGATTACCTCTGCCAATCTGCAGGCTGAATTCAATCCGGGCACCTCTGGCGACAACACCCATTCGTGTGGTCCGTCGGCGCCGGATCGGGTCTGCCGGAGCTTTTCATTCCCTCCTACCGTTGCCGGGCGCTTGGAATTTTGGGCCAATGCGTAGGCATCTAAGCATTAGGCTTGCATCGAACAAGCCAGCGAGAATGCCAGGGGATGAGGAGGGGACATAGTCTCATGAAGGCAATTTTTCTTAAGAATTTTCGCGTGGCCACGCTCTGCACGGCGATCGGTGTTTCGACCTGTCTGACCATTGCGCCAGCGCATGCGCAGGAGACCCCGCCAGCTGCAGAAGAGGACGAGGCTGCGCCGATCATCGTCACCGGTTCGCGCATCATTCGCAAGGACTTCACGGCCACCAGCCCGATCGTGACGGTCGGCGCGGAGCTGCTTGAGGAAAGCAGCGCGATCAATATCGAGGCCAACCTCAACAAGCTGCCGCAATTTGCGCCGGCGCTCACCCAGTTCGATACGCAGGGGCTGCAGGCCAACGCCAATGTCACTATCGGCGTGGCCACGGTCAGCCTGCGCCAGCTGGGCGCGAACCGCAATCTGGTGCTGGTCGACGGCCGCCGTCCGACGCCGATCAACGGTTCCGGCGTGGTGGATATCAACACCATCCCGTCCGCCGCGGTCGAACGGGTCGAAGTCATTTCGGGCGGCGCTTCATCCACTTACGGTGCGGATGCCGTCGGCGGCGTCGTCAATTTCATCCTCAGGAAGAACTTCAAGGGCATTGCCCTGGATGGCCAATATTCGCTGAACGAGCGCGGCGACGGTGCCCAATATCGCGTGTCCGCACTGATGGGGGCGGAACTGGACGGCGGGCGCGGCAATGTCATGCTCGGTATGGAATATTACGATCGCGAGTCGGTCCGGACGCTCGACCGGCTTTGGAATGTGGAGCTTGCCAAAGATCCGAACATCGCCGGGACGGAGTTCTTCCTCGAGCAGAACTACATTTCCTTCCCGTCCGCCGGGCGGCCGACCACGCAGGCGGTGAACGATCTGTTCCACGGCAAGGGCGTGCCGTCCAACATCACCGTTCCCAATTCCACGTCCTTCTATCTCAACGGGAACAATTCGCTCTTCCTGAACGGCTCGACCACGTCGGGCGGTGTCTATACGCCGCTGTTCTACGGCTATGACGAGGCATCGTCGGGCGCGATCGACGGGCTGGAGCGCAAGATGCTTGGCACCGGACTGATCGCCAACAATATCGACGATCTGCTGCTCTCCTCGCCGCAGACGCGCTATTCCTTCTTCGCCAATGGCCGGTACGACGTCAGCGACAATATCACTGCTTTCGGTCAGGTGTCCTATGCATCGACCGAAACAGTATCGCTGTCGCTCAATACGGTGGCGCTGGGCTCGCTCGGCACGGCGATCCCGCATGACAACCAGATCTATACCGGCAATCGGGTGATCGGCACGCCATCTTCGCTGGGCGCCACCATCGGCGGAGTAACCTACACCAATCCGGATTTTCTGGCCAAGGGCGTGACATCGCCGGGTGGCACGGGCACGGGCAAGTTCGGCCTCGACTGCCCGGTCGTCGGTGGCTGTACCAACAGCCAGGTGTTCCCGGTGCCCAGCGAGTTGGCGCTGCTGCTCGACAGCAGGACCGGCGCGGGGGCGACCCAGCCCTTCTATGTGAACCTCATTCCGGGTGACATCGCCCGCCGCACGACGACGAACCACAACCAGACTTACCAGATGTTGCTGGGCCTCGAAGGGAAGATTCCCGGCACCGACTGGACCTGGGAAGTCTTCGGATCGCATGGCGAAACGACCGCGCGCACCGAACTCTACGGCTATCTCTCGGTCGAGCGTCTGGCCGCCGTCCTGAACGCGCCCAATTACGGCTATAACTCCAGTTTCACCGGCAATGGCACGGTGCTGGGCGCTAACCGCAACGGAGCGAGCGCGAGTTGCCAGAGCGGCTTGAGTCCGTTCATCTCCTCGTCCAGCTATACGGCGGATTGCGGGCTGGCCGTGGCGGTGGATGCGCAGCTGGAAAACAGGCTGACCCAGCAGGATATTCAGGCCAATCTGCAGGGCGGGCTGTTCGATCTGCCCTATGGCCAGCTACGGTTTGCGCTGGGCGCGGAATATCGCGTCAACAAGATCGATTTCCACGGGGACTCCGCAATGTCGGACGGCTCGGCCTTCTACGAGACTGTGAATGGCGGTTTCCCGCAGGCGAGCACAGAAGGCACGACGGCGGTCAAGGAAATCTACGGCGAAGTGCTGGTGCCGGTCCTTGCCGATCTGCCCTTCGCCAAGGCGTTGACGCTGGAACTGGGCTATCGCCTGTCGGACTATCGTTCAGTCGGGACGGTGGGCACTTACAAGATCAATGGCGAATATGCGCCGTTCGACTGGCTGCGTTTCCGTGGCGGCTATCAGAAGGCGAGCCGCGCGCCCAATCTGGGCGAATTGTTCACGGCTCGAACCCAGACCCAGACGCAGGTGACCGATGGCGATCCCTGTTCGCGCGGGAATGTCACCAATCCGGTGTTCTTTGGCAATTATTCGGCCAATCCAGTCGGTGCGGACAGCAATCTCAACCCGGATTCGAGCGACACCTCCGGCAATGCCGATGCGGCAAAGGTGGAGGCGCTGTGCCGAACCATGATGGGGGCGGAAGGGGCATCGCAATTCTATCTGGCCGATCGCCTCTATCCCACCAACACAAACGACTATTTCCGTTCTGTCTCCTCCGGCGCGCTGGCGCTGAAGGAAGAGGATGCGACCACCTATACGATCGGCGCGGTGATTTCCTCGCCCTTCGAGAGCGAATGGCTGCGCAACCTGCGTCTGGCGATCGACTATTACAACGTGACGCTTTCCGGCGGCATTTCGCAGGAGAACATCAACGCTGTGTTCCGCAAGTGCTTCACCCCGGTGTTCAACCCGGATTACACCGTCAACGATGCCTGTTCGCGCATAATCCGGGATTCCCAGACCGGTGAAGTGGTCAATGTCCTGGTGAATTACGGCAATGCCGGCCGGGTCGAGACGGCGGGCGTCGACGTTCAGCTCGATTGGGGTATCCGCTTCAAGGATGCCGGAATCGGCCTTCCGGGTCGCTTCTCCACCAATGTGCAGTTCACTTACCTGGATAAGTTCGCGACCACGGCCGATGAAGTGGCAGTGCCGCTGATCGACTATGCCGGCACCACCGGCGGCGGCGAAGTGGGCACGCAGGCCGGGTCCTATCGGTGGAAGCTGTTCACGCGCTTCAACTATGCGATCGGTCCGGCTACCATCAGCCTGCAATGGCAGCACAAGCCGGCCATCGCGCATGTCACCTCGGTCACGCGCGAAGGCGGGACCCCGATCACTGGCGCACCGGCCTATGATCTGTTCAGCCTGTCCGGCTCCTATGAGATCAACCGTTCTGCCACGATCCGCTTCGGTATCGACAATCTGTTCGACCGTGCACCGCCGCTGATGGCCGTGGATACCTCGGCGGATCCGGCAGCGGGGCGCCTGCCCGGCGGACGCTACGATGCCGGCAATTACGATGTGCTGGGGCGCCGGTTCTATATCGGCGCGGGCCTCAAATTCTGAACTCCCACCGTGCTTCCTGGTAGGACGGAGCACGTCATCGATGCGGGCGGGGGAACTCACCCCCCGCCCGCCTTTTTTTGCGAACCGGCAGGTTCCGCCAGTGGCCTTGCCGCGATAGTGCGATGGCGGCTTGGGATGTGCGGGATGTGCTGCTAGTGGCCTGCCCATGCTCTCAATCAACGGCATTACCGTGCGCCTCGGCGGCCGCACCATCCTCGACCGCGCCAGCGCGACGATTCCGCCCGGCGGGCGAGTAGGCCTGATCGGCCGCAACGGTGCGGGCAAGTCTACCCTGATGAAAGTGATGATCGGCGCGCTCGATCCCGATGAGGGCGAGATCGAAATGCCGCGCCGCACGCGGCTGGGCTATATCGCGCAGGACGCGCCCAGCGGTTCGATCACGCCCGAACAGGCCGTGCTGGCTGCCGATGTCGAACGCGCCCGGCTGCTGGAGGAATCCGAGACTTGCACCGATCCTCACCGGCTGGGCGACGTGCATGACCGGCTGCTGGCCATCGACGCCTATAGCGCCCCGTCGCGCGCGGCCCGGATTCTTACCGGGCTGGGCTTTGACGAGGAAATGCAGGGTCGCCCGCTCGACAGCTTTTCCGGCGGTTGGAAGATGCGCGTGGCGCTGGCCGCGCTGCTGTTTTCGCAGCCCGACGTCCTGCTGCTGGACGAACCTTCCAACCACCTCGATCTGGAAGCGACGCTGTGGCTTGAGAATTTCCTCAAATCCTATCCCGCCACGCTGGTGGTGATCAGCCACGAGCGCGATCTGCTGAACAATGTGGTGGACCACATCCTGCACCTGCAGGGCGGGAAGGTGACGCTCTATCCCGGCGGCTATGACAGTTTCGAGCGCCAGCGGGCGGAACGCGCCACTCAGCTTGCGGCAGCCAAGGCGGCGCAAGACGCGCAGCGCGCGCGGTTGCAGGACTATGTCGCGCGCAACAGCGCCCGCGCCTCCACCGCCAAGCAGGCCCAGTCCCGCGCCAAGATGCTGGCCAAGATGCAGCCCATCACGGCGTTGATCGAAGACCCGTCGCTCAGCTTTGATTTCCCCGATCCCACCGAATTGCGCCCACCGCTGATCTCGCTGGATCTGGCGTCCGTGGGTTACACCGCGGATACGCCGGTGCTGCGCCGGATCAATCTGCGGATCGATCCTGACGAGCGGATCGCGCTGCTGGGCCGCAACGGCAATGGCAAGACCACGCTGGCCCGTCTGCTGGCCGCTCAGCTGACCCCGATGGAAGGGGCGATGCATTCATCGGGCAAGATGAAGGTCGGCTATTTCACGCAATATCAGGTGGAAGAACTGGCCACCGACGCCACGCCGCTGGAACATATGACCCGCGCGATGGAGGGCCAGTCGCCCGGCGCCATTCGCGCGCAATTGGGGCGGTTCGGCTTCTCGGGCAATCGCGCAACGACATCGGTGGGGCAATTGTCCGGCGGCGAACGCGCGCGGCTGGCGCTGGCGCTGATCACTCGCGACGCTCCGCATCTGCTGATCCTCGACGAGCCGACCAACCACCTCGACGTCGATGCGCGCGAGGCGCTGGTGCAGGCGCTGAATGCCTATTCCGGGGCCGTGATCCTTATCAGCCACGATCGCCACATGGTGGAACTGACCGCTGACCGGCTGGTGCTGGTCGATGACGGGACGGCCAGGGATTATGCCGGCAGCATGGAAGATTACATCGACTTCGTGCTCGGACGGAACCAGCCGAAGAAGGATGGCGGAGCCAAGGCGGCGAAATCCGGCGGGAAACAATCCGGCAAGTCGCAGGCCGAAGCCCGCTATATCAAATCGGAAATCGCGCGGACCGAAAAGGCCATCGCCAAGCTGCAGGCGCAATGCTCGCAGATCGATCAGGCGATGTACGAACCGGCCAATGCGGCCTCGCATCTCGCCAGCAAGACCATGACCGAACTGCTCCAGCAAAGGGCGCAGGTTGCGGGCGAACTGGAAACCGTCGAGGCGGAATGGCTTGCGCTGAGCGAGCGGCTGGATCGCGCGGGGTAGAATATGGGCGCGTGCTGACGATATCGCATGCCGGCACCTGTAACTATTCAACTTTGTCGAACATCATGGATAAACTTATCTGACTTCATGGGATAATTTTTGAGGCGTAGATCTCTGCTCACCCCGACGGGTGCGGCAGGGCAGCCTTTCCCCGCCTCTCCCGCACTTTCAGAGTGAAAGGCACAGCCACGATCAAGATGGCACCCGAGAAGCGAAAGGAAATTCCCATGGCATATGTCACCACCAAGGATGGCGTCGAAATCTTCTTCAAGGACTGGGGTCCGAAGGACGCGCAACCGATTGTCTTCCATCACGGCTGGCCGCTCTCTTCGGACGATTGGGATGCGCAGATGCTGTTCTTCCTGCAGCAGGGCTATCGCGTGGTCGCGCATGACCGCCGGGGCCATGGCCGCTCCGCCCAGGTGAGCGATGGTCATGACATGGATCATTATGCCGCCGATGCGGCCGCGGTGGCCGAACATCTGGACCTGCGCAATGCCGTGCATATCGGCCATTCTACCGGCGGCGGCGAAGTCGCTCGCTATGTCGCGCAGCATGGCATTCCGCAGGGCCGCGTGGCTAAGGCGGTGCTGGTTGCGGCAGTCCCGCCGATCATGCTGAAGACCGATCAATATCCCGGCGGCCTGCCGATCGAAGTGTTCGACGGCTTCCGCAGCGCGCTGGCGGCAAACCGGGCGCAGTTCTTCCGCGATGTCGCGGCCGGGCCGTTCTACGGTTTCAACCGCCCCGACGCCAAGGTGCAGCCCGCCGTGATCGACAATTGGTGGCGGCAGGGCATGATGGGCAGCGCCAAGGCCCATTATGACGGCATCAAGGCCTTTTCCGAGACCGACCAGACCGCCGATCTCAAGGCGATCACCGTTCCCACGCTGGTCCTGCAGGGCGATGACGATCAGGTGGTGCCTTACAAGAACGCGGCGCTGCTGCAGGCCGAACTGCTGCCGAATGCCACGCTGAAGGTCTATGAAGGGCTTTCCCACGGGATGCTGACGGTGAATGCCGACATCCTCAATCCCGATCTGCTCGCCTTCGTGAAGGCGTAAAAGGCAAGGGGAGGACGGCGAAGCTCCAACCGGCTTCGTCGTCCTCCCTTCCACGCATGATTGTCACCGGGGGCGCGGGTCGTTAGACGTCCGCCCGCGCGGAGAGGCGCAGGCGCTGGGCCCTGGATGGAAAGACGATAATCGCGATGCCGAATGACACCGTGTTGATTGCCGGAGGCGGCATCGGAGGATTGACGCTTGCCCTGACCCTTCACCAGATCGGGGTTCCCTGTATCGTGTTCGAAAGCGTCCGGCAGTTGCGGCCGCTGGGCGTGGGGATCAATCTCCAGCCCAATGCCGTGCGCGAGCTGGAAGACCTCGGCATTGGCGAGGACGAACTGGACAAGGTGGGCATTCCGGCGCGCGAATGGGCACTGGTGGGGCTCAACGGCAAGGAAATCTATTCCGAGCCGCGCGGCAAGCTGGCGGGCTATAATTGGCACCAATATGCCGTCCATCGCGGCGAGTTCCATTTGCTGCTCTATCGCAAGGTGATCGAACGACTCGGGCCGGATGCGGTGAAGCTGGGCCACAAGGTCACCGGCTATCGCAAGGAGAGTGACGGTTCGGTCACCGCCCTGGTCGAGATGGCGGGCGGCGGCACCAGCGAATATAATGGCGCGCTGCTGTTCGGCGCGGATGGCATCCACTCCGCCGTCCGGGCGCAGATGCACCCCGGCCAGCCGCCGATCCACTGGGGCGGCACGATCATGTGGCGCGGCACCGCGCGCGGCGTGCCGATCCGCACGGGATCGTCCTTCGTCGGCCTTGGCACCAGCCGTCACCGCGTGGTGATCTATCCGATCTCCCAGCCCGACGAGCAGGGCCTGGCAGACATTAACTGGATCGCGGAGCAGACTTACGACACCGATCACGACTGGACGAAGTCCGGCTGGTTCCGCCCGGTGGAACTTGCGGAATTCGCCCATTATTTCGATGGCTTCGTCTATGATTGGATCGATCTGCCCGCGCTGCTGGCGAAGTCCGACGTGGCCTATGAAAACCCGATGATCGATCGCGATCCGCTGCCGACATGGGTGGACGGCCCGGTGGCGCTGATGGGCGATGCGGCCCACCCGATGTATCCCACCGGCTCCAATGGCGCTTCGCAGGCGATCATCGATGCACGGGTGCTCGGCCGGATCATGGTGGAGCATGGCGTAACTCCCGCAGCGCTCAGGGCCTTCGATGAGGAATTGTGCGGCCCGATCGGCCAGGTCGCCATGCGCAATCGCGGGGCGGGGCCGTTCGGCCTGCTCGGCATTGTGGAGGATCGCTGCGGCGGCCAGTTCGACAATATCGACGATGTCTTCCCGGCGGAGGAACGCACCGCCTTCATGCTGGCCTATCAGCAGGCGGCGGGCTTCGCGAAGGACAGGCTGAATGCCGCCCCCCGGACCCTTCCCGAAGGCGCGAGAGTGGCGAAAGTCCCGGCATGATTCCGCCACTGGAACATGTCTTCGATCTGGTGGTGGAACTTTCGCGCCCGCATGAGATGGGCCAATGCCCTTCCGGCACGCGGCGGATCATTCCCATTGTGGGCGGCACGGCCAGCGGCCCGCTGATCGAGGGACGTGTTCTGGACGTCGGCGCGGATTGGCAGACGGTGATGGCGGGTGGCATTGCCGGGCTGGATGCACGCTATGCTATCGAGACGGCGGATGGCGCGGTGATCGAAGTGGTCAGCCAGGGCATCCGCCATGCCTCGCCGGAAGTCGCCGCGCGCATTGCCGGGGGTGAAGCAGTGCCGCCGTCGGAATATTACATGCGCACCGCGATCCGGCTGGAAAGCGGGCATCCGGCCTATGATTGGGTCAATCGCTCCCTATTTCTCGCCTCGGGCGGTAAGGTCGGTTCCACCGTGCATCTCTCGGTCTATCGGGTGGGCTGACATGGCGCGCTTGCCAGTTTCATTGTGCGCTGCAATATCGCAGGCATGAGGATTGCCATCGTCGATGAGCGCGCAGCGCGTGCCTCGGTCATCGAGGAAGGGCTTACCGAACTCGACGGCTGCGAGATCTTCGTCATCTCCGAACGCAAGGGAATGCTGGCGCGGATCGAGGAGATCGCGCCGGACATCGTGCTGATCGATCTCGGCAATCCCTCGCGCGACGTGCTGGAGGAATATTTCACCGTCAGCCGCGCGCTCGCCCGCCCCATCGCCATGTTCGTGGACGAGGCGGACGATCACGCCATCGGCGCTTCCATCGACGCGGGCGTTTCGGCCTATGTGGTGGACGGGCTTCATGCCAACCGCATTCGCGCGGTGGTGGATCTGGCGGTGAAGCGCTTTGCCGCCTTCGCCCGGCTCCAGTCCGATCTTGCCGAGGCCAAGGGCAAGCTGGCCGAACGCGAGACGATCGACCGGGCCAAGCGCATTCTGATGGACAGCAAGGGAATTACCGAGCCGGAGGCCTATGGCGAATTGCGCCGCAAGGCCATGCAATCGAGCCGCCGCATCGTTGATATCGCGGAAGCGGTCGTCACCGCGCATGAGCTGATGGAGAAATAAGCGGGATGGGAGACGCACAATGAGCGAAAAGCTGACCATCGGCTTCCTGCCGCTCGTCGATGCCTGCCTGCCGATCCTGGCGAAGGAACATGGCTTCGCGGAAGAAGAAGGCCTGTCGCTCGACTTCGTGCGCGATGTCTCCTGGGCGACGGTGCTTGACCGTCTGCTCTATGGCCATAGCGATGCAGCCCATATGCTGGCTCCGCTGGCGATTGCCACCACTCTGGGCCGCAATCGCCCCCCTCAGCCGCTTTCCGCGCCCTTTGTGCTGGGCCTCAACGGCAATGCCGTTACCCTGTCGGTCGCGCTGGCGGACAAGGTGGCGCCGGGCGATTCCCTTGGCGATCCGCGCCTTGTGGGCGAGGCGCTGGCGCGCGAAGTGCGCGATCTTGCCGCAAAGGGCGAGAAACTGCGCTTCGGTGTGGTCCACCGCTATTCCAGCCATAGTTACATGCTGCGCTACTGGCTGGCTGCCTGTGGCATCCGGCCTGACCGGGATGTCGATATCGTCACCGTTCCGCCGCCTTTCGTGGCCGATGCGCTGGCCAGCGGCGAAGTCCATGGCGCCTGCGTGGGCGAGCCGTGGAACAGCGTCTGCGTGGAACGCGGCGTGGGCGCCATCGTGCTTGCCACCGCGCAGATCTGGCAGCGCGGGGTGGAAAAGGTGCTGGCCATGCGCGAGCCGTTGCTGGAAGATCGCCGCCCGGCCTATGAGGCGCTGATCCGCGCCATGCGCAAGGCGGGCCAGCATTTCGTGGAGCCGGAAAACTGGCAGGCCAATGCCGCGATCCTGGCGCGCCCGGAATATCTCGATGGCGATGCGGGGCTGATCATGCGCTCGATCTCCGACCGGCTGGTGCTGCGGCAGGGCGGGGAGCCGATCCATTATTCGGATTTCATGTTCCAATATCGCGAGGCGGCGAACTTCCCCTGGGTGAGCCAGGCGGAATGGCTCTATTCGCAGATGCTCCGCTGGGATGGGCTGGCCTATTCCGCGCAGGATGCCGCAGCGGCCGCCCGGGTGTTCCGCCCGGACGTATACCGCAGTGCGCTGATGGGCACGGGGGACATTCTTCCAGGCGCCAGTTCCAAGGTCGAAGGGAGCCTGCGCGGGCTTACTTCCGTGACTGCCCAGCAGGGCGATATGGTATTGTCTCCAAACAGTTTTTTCGATGGCGGCGTCTTCGATCCGGATGACATTCCCGGCTATCTGGCAGAGAAGCCCTGAGCGGGAATTTTATGCTGCATCGCAAAAACCGCTTTACGCCGCTCGGGCGAATCGGTTACTGATCGCCTTGTCCGGGCGAACCATCCGATGTGGGGTGGCTCAAGATCGGCCGGACGAATTTCAACATTGCGTGGCAACGTCGCCGCCCGATCCGCTCCATCACCGGGGCTGAATCGTGGCGGCTTTTTCGCGTTGTGCGCCGTAGCGATGGACAGAGCGAATGGCCGGGATCGTGGGAAGCAAGTTCAATCGGCGCAGTGTGATCGTGGCCCTGCTGGCCAGTGCGGCCCTGGCAGGCTGCGGATCGGGCGGGGGTAGCAAGGGTGAGGCTGGCGCAGGCCCCGCCGCTTCCGCAAATGGGGCTATCGAAAAGCCCAACCTCAAGCTGGGCTTCATCAAGCTGACCGACATGGCCCCGCTGGCCATCGCCAAGGAAAAGGGCTTCTTCGCGGAAGAAGGCCTCAACGTCTCGCTGGAGCCGCAGGCAAACTGGAAAGTGCTGCTGGACGGAGTGATCGGCGGGCAGCTGGATGGGGCGCATATGCTGGCGGGCCAGCCGCTCGCCGCCACGATCGGCTATGGCACCAAGGCCGATCTGATTGCGCCGCTGAGCATGGATTTGAACGGTAACGCCATCACCCTGTCCAACAAGGTGTGGAACCAGATCAAGCCGTCCCTGCCCAAGGGGCCTGACGGCAAGGTGAAGCACCCGATTTCCGCCGCCGCGCTCAAGCCGGTGGTCGACGGGTTCAAGCGGCAGGGCAAGCCCTTCACCATGGGCATGGTCTTCCCCGTCAGCACCCATAATTACGAGCTGCGTTACTGGCTGGCGGCGGGCGGGCTCAATCCCGGTTTCTACACGCCGGGCGATGTCGGCGGCACGGTGGGGGCGGATGTGAAGCTCTCGGTCACGCCGCCGCCGCAGATGCCCGCCACGCTGGAGGCCGGGACGATCGAGGGCTATTGCGTGGGCGAGCCGTGGAACCAGGCCGCCGTGCAGAAGAAGATCGGTGTGCCGGTGATTACGGACGATCAGATCTGGCACGACAATCCGGAAAAGGTCTTCGGCCTGAGGAAGGATTTCGCGGACAAATATCCCGCCACCACCGCCGCCGTGCTGCGCGCGATCATCAAGGCGCAGCAATGGCTCGACGCGAATGGCGGGGCCAACCGGGCAGAGGCGGTGAAGATCCTCGCCCAGTCCAACTATGTCGGCGCGGATGAGAAAGTGATCGCCGCTTCCATGACCGGCCAGTTCACTTTCGAGCCCGGCGATACCCGCCCGGCGCCCGGCTTCAATATCTTCTTCGACAAATTCGCCGGCTATCCCTTCTATTCGGATGCCATCTGGTATCTCACCCAGATGCGCCGCTGGGGCCAGATCGATCAGGACCGGCCGGACCAGTGGTATTTCGACACGGCGAAGGCCGTCTACCGCCCGGACCTCTATATGGCGGCGGCAAAGGCGCTGGTGGACAAGGGGACGATCCCTGCCGCCAGCGTGCCCGACACGGACGGGTTCCGCGCGCCGCAGAGCGGCTTCATCGACGGCATCACTTACGATGGCCGCAGCCCCAACGCCTATCTCGCAAAATTCAGCATCGGCCTGAAGCAGGGCCAGAAGGTCACGCCGGGCGGCATCCGCTGAAGCGGCTGACGCGACGCCGCAGGAATTCAGGAGTACGATATGGCTACCCTTTACGCCGAATTGGAAGATGCCGAACCGATGCAGGATGAGACGGCCCCCGTGGCGCAGGCAGCGCCCGCTTCACAGGCGGCTCCCGAGAAAGCCCTCGCCCGGCCGCAGAATGCGGCGCTGGGCCGGTTCGCCAGCCATGTTCGCGAACTGATCTGGCCGTTGATCGGCATTGCGGTGTTCATCGGCCTGTGGGCCGCACTGGCACCGCAGGTCCAGACCTCGCTGGGCTCGCTTCCCGGTCCGGTAGAAGTCGCGGGGCAGGGCGTGTCGCTCTATGAGGAATGGAGCGCGGCCAAGGCGGCGGAGGCGGAATTCTACGCCCAGCAGGATGCGGCCAATGCAGCAGCCATCGCGGCGGGCGATCCGGGGGCGGTGCAGGAATTCGACTATTCCGGCCCGCCGACCTTCCCCGATCAGGTGCTGACCTCGCTCGAGACCGTGGCGCTGGGCTTCGTGCTGGCGACGCTGATCGCAGTGCCCATCGGCCTTGTCTGCGGCCTTTCCAAACGGTTCAACGCCGCGATCAATCCGCTGGTGCAGATCATGAAGCCGGTCAGCCCGCTGGCGTGGCTGCCGATCGTCACCATGGTGATTTCCGCCATGATCACCAGCCCAGACCCGGTGCTGCCCAAGGCCTTCGTCATCTCGGCGCTGGTGGTGATGCTCTGCTCGCTCTGGCCGACGCTGATCAACACCGCCATCGGCACGGCCAGCATCGACAAGGATCTGCTCAATGTCGGCCGGGTACTGCGGCTGGGCTGGTTCGCCAGGCTGACCCGCCTGATCCTGCCTTCCGCGCTGCCCTATATCTTCACGGGGATGCGCCTGTCGCTCGGCGTGGGCTGGATGGTGCTGATCGCGGCGGAAATGCTCGCGCAGAACCCCGGCCTCGGCAAATTCGTGTGGGACGAATTCCAGAACGGCAGTTCGCAGAGCCTCGCACGGATCATGTTCGCGGTGATCGTGATCGGCTTCATCGGCTTCGGGCTGGACCGGGCGATGATGGCGCTCCAGTCCTTCGCCAACCGCAATCACACGGTCTGAGGGGGAAGGGCGCATGAACACTCAGCCGATCCTGTCCATCAGGGGACTGTCCAAGAGCTACACCGGCAAGTCCGGCGCGGTCAGCGAAGTGCTGGCGGGGGTCGATCTCGATGTCTGCGAAGGGGAATTCGTCGCGATCCTGGGCTTTTCCGGTGCGGGAAAGACGACGCTGATCTCCGCCATCGCCGGGCTGGTGCAGCCCGATGCGGGCGAGATCCTGCTGAAGGGTGAGCCGATCGATGGGCCGGGCAAGGACCGGGGGCTGGTGTTCCAGTCCTACTCGCTGTTCCCCTGGCTGACAGTGGAGGCCAATATCGCCCTGGCGGTGGACGCGGTCCATAAAGATATGGGCAAGGCCGATCGCGCCGCTCTGGTGAAGCAGAAGGTGGAACTTGTGGGCCTCGGCCATGCGGCGGAGCGCAGGCCGGCCCAGCTTTCCGGCGGGATGCGCCAGCGGGTGGCCGTGGCCCGGGCGCTGGCGATGGAGCCGGAAATCCTCCTCCTGGACGAACCCCTATCCGCACTCGACGCGCTCACACGCGCGAAGTTGCAGGACGAGATCGAACGCATCCGCAAGGAAGAAAAACGCACCATCATCCTCGTCACCAACGATGTCGACGAGGCCCTGCTACTGGCCGACCGTGTCGCGGTGCTCACCCCCGCGCCCGCCGCGCGGATCGGCCAGACCTTTACCGTAAACATCCCGCGTCCGCGCGACCGGGAGGCAATGAACGAGGACGCTGCCTTCCAGCATTTGCGCAAGCAGATCGTCGATTATCTGGGCCAGCTGAACGCCGGTTCCTCCAGCGCGGCGGACAGCACCGTGCCTTTGCCCAAAGTCACCCCGCTGGACCTCGCGCCGCCTCCGCAGGCCTATCGCGATGCGGCGCGCAGCGCGGTGGAGAGCCGCTATCTGGAATTCTACAAGCTGCGGAAGGTCTATCCCACGCCCAGGGGCGAACTGACCGTGGTGGAGGATTTCAACCTGCTGATGGACCGGGGCGAGTTCGTCTCCCTCATCGGCCATTCGGGCTGCGGTAAATCCACTGTGCTGACCATGGCGGCGGGGCTCAATTCGATCAGCGGCGGCGGTATAGTCCTCGACAATCGGGAGATCGACATTGCCGGGCCGGACAAGGCCGTGGTGTTCCAGGCGCCCAGCCTGATGCCATGGCTCACTGCGCGGCAGAATGTCGCGCTGGGGGTGGAGCGGGTCTATCCCCATGCCGCACGAGCCGAACGGCGGGATATCGTCAATTACTATCTCGACCGGGTTGGCCTGAGCGATGCGAAGGACAAGCTCGCCGCCGAAATGTCCAACGGGATGCGCCAGCGGGTGGGCATCGCCCGCGCCTTTGCTCTCAGCCCGCGCCTGCTGCTGCTGGACGAGCCCTTCGGCATGCTCGACAGCCTCACGCGGTGGGATTTGCAGGACGTGCTGGTGGAGGTGTGGAACCGCACCAAGGTCACCGCGATCATGGTGACGCATGACGTGGACGAGGCGATCCTGCTGGCCGACCGCGTGGTGATGATGACCAATGGCCCCAATGCCACCATCGGCAAGGTGCTGAAGGTCGATCTGCCGCGCCCGCGCGACCGCAAGGCGCTGCTGGAAGATCCGAAATTCTATCAATACCGGCAGGAAGTGCTGCACTTCCTGGCCGAATACGATCACGGGCCCGCCGCAAAGGCGGCCTGATACGCCATTGGGAGAGAGGGAAGCCGGCAAGGGCGCCGGCTTCCCCGGCATTCGGAACCGTGGGCAGCCTTGTGTTGAGGCTTGCCCGATCACCCGGCGGGCAATGGCGCTCGCCTCTCAAGCCGGCCTCAGGTGCCGGACCGGGAGGTATAGATGCGCTTCAAATTCCTTTCCCTCGCCGCTGTTTCCGCCTTCGCTTTCGCCGCCCCCGCATGCGCCGCGCCGGGCGATCCGATTGCCCTTGGCGACGGAGCCACGCTCGATCCGATCCTCGATGCCAATTTGCGGTACGAACATGTCAGCCAGGCAGGGATCGCAAAGGATGCCGATGCGGTGACGCTCCGTCTGCGGCTGGGCGCGGAACTCAAGGTGGGCGGTTTCTCGCTACTCGCCGAAGGGGAAGGGACGGGCGCCGTCTCCGACCATTATAACGACACGCTGCCCGGCAATGGGGTAGAGCCCTATCCCACCGTGGCGGACCCCGAGAATATCGAGCTGAACCGCTTGCAGGTCGGCTATGCGAAGGGCGGTTACAGCCTCACCGTGGGCCGCCAGCGCATCGTGCAGGATAATGCGCGTTTCGTGGGAAATGTCGGCTGGCGGCAGAACGAACAGACCTTCGACGCGGTTCGGGCGCAGGCCGCGATCGGTCCGGTGAAGCTCGATGCCGCCTATGCGATCTCGCAGCGTACCGTGTTCGGCGTGGACAGCCCGAACGAGTATTTCGACGGCGATCTGGTGCTGCTGAATGGCTCGGTCGATCTGAAGCCGGTGAAGCTGGGCGCCTTTGCCTATCTGGTGGATTACGACACCCGCCTTGCCTTCAGCAGCCAGACCTACGGGCTGCGCGCTGCGGGTAGTTTCAAGCTGGGCGGCGGCGTGGCGCTGGACCTTGCCGCGAGCTTCGCCACCCAGTCAGATATGGGCGGCAATCCCACTTCCTATCGGGCGGAATATTACAATCTCGAAGCCGGGCTGGGTATCGCCGGGGCGAGTCTCAAGGCGGGCTATGAGGAATTGGGCAGCGATGGCGGCGTGGCGGCCTTCCAGACGCCGCTGGCCACATTGCACGCCTTCAATGGCTGGGCGGATCTGTTCCTCACCACCCCGGCGGCGGGGTTGCGGGATTATTCCATCACTGCCGGATATAAATTCGCCGGGGTGAAGGCGCTGCCGGGGCTGAATGCCGCGCTGACATGGCACAGCTTTGAAAGCGATTTCGGCGGGGTTGGTTACGGCAGCGAATGGGACGCCTCTGTGGGCTTCAAGCTCGGCAAGGTGGGGCTGATGGCCAAATATGCCAGCTACAATGCCGACGGTTTCGGCGCCGATACAGACAAATTGTGGCTGCAGGCATCCGTGGCATTGTGAGCAAGGTGCCCGGCTGGATGCTGCACTGCAAAAAAGTGTCTTGCCGGGCGCCTTCCTTGTGGGTTAGAAAACGTCTCGAACGGAATCGCGCCGCCCAAGGAAGGGCGAACCAGCGCAGCCGTTATGAATTCAACACAGCGTGGCAATGTCGCCGCCAGTCATGTCCTTCGGGATAGGCTTGGCGGCTTTTTTGCGTGCGCTTTTGGCCCCTGGCGGGCTGGAGGACCGGTAAAGTGAACGCACCGCAGAGTTTCGACAGGGGAGGGCGCGAGCGGCTGGTCGTGATCGGCAACGGCATGGCTGGCTGCCGGGCGGTGGAAGAGCTGCTCGCCCGCGATCCCCAACGCTACGAGATCGCGATCTTCGGCGCGGAGCCGCGCGTCAATTACAACCGGATCATGCTTTCCCCCGTGTTGGCGGGCGAGAAGCGGTTCGAAGATATCGTGATCAATCCGGCCGAATGGTATGCGGATAACGGCATTACGCTGATCTCGGGCGATCCGGTGGAACGGATCGATCGGGAGACGCAGACAGTGATTGCCGCATCGGGCCGGGTCGAACCCTATGACCGTCTGGTGATCGCCACGGGATCGGACCCCTTCATCATCCCGGTGCCGGGCAAGGATCTGCCGGGCGTCGTGACTTTCCGCGATCTGGACGATGTGGAGAAGATGCTCGCCGCTGCCAGTGCCGGCGGCGATGCCGTGGTGATCGGCGGTGGCCTGCTGGGGCTGGAGGCTGCGCATGGCCTCAGCCTTCGGGGAATGAAGGTCACCGTCGTTCACCTGATGCCCACGCTGATGGAGCGCCAGCTGGACGAGGCGGCGGGCTGGCTGCTGAAGGAAGAACTGGAACGGCGCGGCCAGACGATCCTGACCGGCGCGGATACCGACGCGATCCTCGAAAAGGACGGACATGTCGCGGGCATCCGGCTGAAGGACGGGCGCGAAATTCCCGCCGACATCGTGGTGATGGCAGTCGGCATCCGGCCCAGCACCATGCTGGCCCGCGGCGCCGGGCTGGAGGTGGAGCGCGGCATCGTGGTGGACGATCACATGGTGACGTCCGACCCTACGATCCTGGCCGTGGGCGAATGCGTACAGCATCGCGGGACGTGCTACGGCCTGGTAGCCCCGCTGTGGGACATGTGCCGTTCGCTGGCGGATTTCCTCGTGAATCAGCCGAGCGGCTATGCCGGATCGGTAACCTCAACCAAACTTAAGGTATCTGGAATCGACCTGTTTTCGGCCGGAGACTTCTCCGGCAGCGACGGCAGCGAGGACATCGTGATGCGGGATGCCGCGCGCGGCATCTACAAGCGCGTGGTGGTGCGCGGCAGCCGGGTGATCGGTGCGGTGCTCTATGGCGATACGGGTGACGGCAGCTGGTATTTCGACCTGCTGAAGAAGGGCGAGGATATTTCCGATATCCGCGAGGCGCTGATCTTCGGGCAGGCCTTTGCGCTGGGGGGTGCGCTGGCGGACCCTAATGCAGCCGTTGCCGCTCTCTCGGATGATGCCGAGATCTGTGGCTGCAACGGCGTTTCCAAGGGACAGGTGGTGGCCTGCATCGAAGGCGGGGCGCACAGCCTCGATGCGGTGCGCTCCACCTGCAAGGCTTCGGCCAGTTGCGGCAGCTGCACCGGGCTTGTCGAGAGCCTGCTGGCTCTGACTCTGGGCGCGGAAGTGAAGTCCGGCCCGAAGACGATGTGCAAATGCACCAGCTTCACTCATGACGATGTGCGCCGCCTGATCCTGGAGAAGGAACTGAAGGCCATCCCGCAGGTGATGCAGGAACTCCACTGGACCACGCCCGATGGCTGCGCCTCGTGCCGGCCGGCGCTCAATTACTATCTGCTCTGCGCCTGGCCCGGCGAATATGAGGACGATCAGAAAAGCCGCTTCGTCAATGAACGGCTCCACGCCAATATCCAGAAGGACGGCACTTACTCGGTAGTCCCGCGCATGTGGGGCGGGCTGACCAATCCGAAGGAATTGCGCGCCATTGCCGATGCGGCCGAGAAATACGGCGCACGCACGGTAAAGGTCACGGGCGGCCAGCGGATCGATTTGTTCGGCATCCGCAAGGAGGATCTGCCCGCCATCTGGGCCGATCTGAACGCGGCGGGGATGGTTTCCGGCCATGCCTATGGCAAGGCGCTGCGCACGGTGAAGACCTGCGTGGGCAGCGAATGGTGCCGCTTCGGCACGCAGGATTCCACCGGGCTTGGTGTGAAGATCGAACATGCCACCTGGGGCAGCTGGATGCCGCACAAGTTCAAGATTGCCGTCAGCGGCTGCCCGCGCAATTGCGCGGAGGCGACGATCAAGGATTTCGGCGTGATCTGTGTCGACAGCGGATATGAGCTGCTGGTCGGCGGCAATGGCGGCATTCACCTGCGCGGCACGGATATGCTCTGCAAGGTCGAGACCGAAGAGCAGGCGATGGAGATGTGCAGCGCCTTCATCCAGCTCTACCGAGAAGAGGCGCATTATCTGGAGCGTACCGCGCCGTGGATCGAGCGGGTGGGCATCGACAGCGTGCGCCAGCGGCTCGCCGATCCGGACAATGTCCGCAAGCTCGCGGCGCGGTTCCGCATCAGCCAGAAATATTCGCAGCACGATCCCTGGGCAGAGCGGGCGGGCGGCAAGCGCGCCGATCTGCACGCCCATATCGCCCATGTCCGCCCCTTGCAGATGGAGCCCGCCCAATGATCGGTAAATGGCTGGATATCGGCCCGGTGACGCAGATCGAACCGGGCACCGCCCGCACCCTGCCGGTGGACGGGGGCGAGGAGATCGCCGTGTTCCGCACCATGACTGGCGATTGCTATGCCCTGGTCAACAAATGCCCGCACAAGCAGGGGCCGCTTAGCCAGGGCATTGTTCATGGCGCGGTGGTGACCTGCCCGCTCCACAATTGGAATATCTCGCTGATGACGGGCGAGGCGCTCGGGGATGACAAGGGCTGCGTTCCCACCATTCCGCTGAAACTGGATGGCGGGCGGATATTCCTGCTGCGCGATGCGGTGCTGGCCCCCCATGCCGCCCCGCAGGCGGCCTGACCGGATGGCGGAAATCCGCACCACCTGCCCCTATTGCGGCGTGGGCTGCGGCATCGCCGCAAGGCCGGGGGAAGGGCGCGAGGTCAGGATCAAGGGCGATCCGGAGCATCCCGCCAATCGCGGTGCACTCTGTTCCAAGGGCACGCATCTTGGGGAAACGGTCGGGCTGGAGGGGCGGCTGCTCCACCCGATGATCGGCGATACCCGCGCTTCGTGGGACGAGGCGCTGGGTGAAGTAGCCGGCCGGATGAAGGCCACGATTGAAGAGCACGGCCCGGACAGCGTGGCCTTCTATGTCTCGGGCCAATTGCTGACGGAGGATTATTACGTCGCCAACAAGCTCGCCAAGGGCTTCGTCGGCACCGGCAATATCGACACCAATTCACGGCTCTGCATGGCCAGCGCCGTGGCCGCCCACAATCGCGCTTTTGGCGAGGATGTGGTGCCCTGTTCCTATGAGGATCTGGACGAGGCGGAACTGATCCTGCTGGTGGGGTCCAACACCGCATGGTGCCATCCGGTGATCTGGCAGCGGATCGAGCGGGCGCGCAGCGAGCGCGGGACGAAGCTGGTGGTGATCGATCCGCGCCGCACCGAAACGGCGGAACGGGCGGATCTGCACATTGCCGTCGCGCCCGATGGGGATACGGCGCTGTTCAATGGTCTGCTGGCCGAAATGCGCAGGCGCGGGAAGCTGGACGAGGGGTTTCTTGCCGCGCGCTGCGAGGTGCCCGAAGGGTTCTGGGAAGACCTGTCTCCCGCAAGCGAGGGCGGAACTGGCGGCGTCGGCTCTGCCCAGTTCGATGCCCTCGCCGATCTCGTCGCCGCGCATCCCCGCATGGTCACTCTGTTCAGCCAGGGCGTGAACCAGTCCATTGGCGGGACGGACAAGGGCAATGCCATCGTCAATCTCCACCTCGCCATGGGCCGTATCAACCGGCCGGGCGCGGGGCCGTTCAGCATCACCGGCCAGCCCAATGCGATGGGCGGGCGCGAAGTGGGCGGGCTGGCGAATATGCTGGCCTGCCATCTGGGCTTTGCGGAGCAGGAACGCCGCGATGTCGAACGGTTCTGGCAGGCGCCGCGCCTCTGCAGCGGGCCGGGCCTCAAGGCGGTGGACCTGTTCCGCGCCGTGCATGAGGGGCGGATCAAGTTCCTGTGGGTAATGGCCACCAATCCGGCGGTGTCCATGCCCGATGTGGGCTTCGTGCGCGAGGCGCTGGCGCGCTGCCCAACGGTAGTCGTGTCCGATGCGATCGCGGATACGGATACCGGCCGCTTCGCCCATATCCGCCTGCCCGCTCTCGCCTGGGGGGAGAAGGACGGCACGGTCACCAATTCGGAACGGCGGATCAGCCGGCAGCGGCCGCTGTTCCCCGCCCCCGGCGAGGCACGGGCGGACTGGCGGATCGTCTGCGATGTGGCCGCCCGGCTTGGCCATGGGGAGGCCTTCGCCTTTGCCCATCCGGCCGCGATCTTCCGCGAATATGCGGCGATGACGGCGCTTGCCCGCAAACATGGCAAGCTGCTGGACCTCACCCGCTGGGCCGATTGCACTGGCCTGCAATATGACGCGATGGAGCCGTTCCAATGGGGCGGGCGCCATCCGTTCGAGCAGCGTTTCCCCACGCCGGATGGCCGGGCGCGGCTGATCGGGGTTGGTCCCGTGGCGGAGTGGGCGGGCGACGACGCCTGGCCGCTGCGCCTCAATACCGGGCGCTATCGCGACCAGTGGCACACCATGACCCGCACCGGGCTGAGCGCGAAGCTCTCCCTCCATCGGCGCGAGCCCCTGCTGGAGGTTCACCCGGCGGATGCGGCGCATAATGGCTTGCTCGATGGCGGGCTTGCCCTTGTGGCAACACCTTATGGCGAGGCGATTTTCCGCGTGGCCTTCAGCGAAGGGCAGGCGCGCGGCCAGATCTTCGTGCCGATGCACTGGACGGATGCGATGGCCAGCGCCGGGCGCACCGGCAGGCTGGCGCAGAGCCTTGCCGATCCCGTCTCGGGCCAGCCCGGCTTCAAGGATACGCCTGCCCGGATCGCACCTGTCGAGCCGGACTGGCGCGCCTTTCTGCTGTCCCGCGATCCTCCTTCGCCCGACGCGCTCTATTGGGTGCGCAGCCGCGTCGCGGGCGGATGGCTGACCGAACTGGCGGGGGAAGGGCAGGTGGACCTGACCGCCCTGCTGCCCGCCGGCGAGCAATGCGAAGTGGCAGACCTGGCGCGGGGAATGCTGCGCAAGGCAGTGCTGGATGAGGAAGGCGGATTGATTGCCGCCCTGTTCGTCACCCGCAATGGCGAATTGCCGCCGCGTGGCTGGCTGGCGGGGCAATTGGGCCATGCCGGGGCCGATGTGGCGGAACTGCTCGCGGGCCGCCCGGCCGCTCCGCTGCCTGACAAGGGGGCGCTGGTGTGCATCTGCCATGATGTGGGCGAACAGGCCGTGCTCGCCGCCATCGCGGGCGGTGCGGGCAGTGTCGCGGCGATCGGCGCCTGCACGCGCGCGGGCACCAATTGCGGATCGTGCAGGCCGGCGATCGCCCGCCTGCTGGAAGAGGCACAGGTCAGTCTTCAGGAGGCGGCGCAATGACCGATTTCGAACCCGGCGATGTCTGGTTGGTGGGCGCGGGGCCGGGCGATCCCGATCTGCTGACGCGCAAGGCCGAACGGCTGATCCGTAGCGCCAGCGTGATTTTCCACGATGCGCTGGTGGGGCAGGGCGTGCTCGCTCTGGTGCCGCCGCAAGTGCGGCTTTTGCCCGTGGGCAAGCGGTCCGGCAGGCATTCGAAAGACCAGCGGACCATCGACGCGCTGATCGTCGAGACGGCGCTGGCGGGGGAGCGGGTGGTGCGGCTGAAGGGCGGAGACCCGGCGATCTTCGCCCGCGCGGCGGAGGAAATGGCCGCCTGCCGGGCCAGCGGCATTGCCGTGCGCATCTGCCCCGGCGTGACTGCCGCCAGCGCGGCGGCGGCCGATCTCGGCATTTCGCTGACCCTGCGGGGCATGGCGCGCAGGCTCACTTTCGTGACCGCCCATGCGCGTGCTGGCGAAGAACTCGATCTTGACTGGGCCTCTCTTGCCGATCCGGGCGCGACACTGGCGATCTATATGGGCAAGGCCGCCGCCCGGCAGGTCTCGGCGCGGCTGATAGAGGCAGGAATGCCCGGTGACACGCCGGTCGCCCTGATCGAGAATGCCAGCCTGCCCGGCGGGCGCCATGTCGTCACCCGGCTGGACCTTTTGCCGCTGGCGGCTCGCGCCGGTCTGGGGGAGGGGCCTGCCCTGATCCTTGTGGGGCAGGCAGTGAAGGGTGATGCGGAACCGGGCCGGGCGCTCCGCCTGCCGGCTGCTGCTGCCAAGGCCGCGTGGACAAACTCCTGCTCACCCCTTTGAGGGCTATCGGCAGGCGATTGCGATAGGCGCGACGCTGGGAAAGGGGTGAGAAGCGGCCCAAATCGTTTCCTGCCATCACCCCGGTCGGAAAACACTTTCCTACACGCCCCCGAATGGCGTTTATCCTGCTCGATGAACAGCCTCGCCTCCGCCCTGCCTTCCGCACTGGAAGTCCACGTTACTCCGGCTTTCCCGAGCGCGTGGGGCCTGCACGAAAAGCGGAAATGGAAGGTGACAGTCCGGACCGCCCGCAACCCCGAAAAACGGCTTGAATCCGCGCCACACGGACTGTGTGCGCCGCGGACGAAAGTGGGCATTTTTCTGCCCGGAAAGGTGACATGTCGCCCCTCTGCGGCCCGGCAATTTCTTCCCCGGCAGATGAAGTGGTTGAACAGGCCGCCGCGCAATGCGACGAAGCTGAATGTCGCGGCCGAAGGCTCGAAGAGCCAGAGCCGCGATGTGGGAAGAGGAGGCATTGAATAGTGAGCGATGCGATTTCGGGCGCGGCGATTCCTCAGCCGGAGCCGGGCCTTACCGAAGCCATGCTGCTGGAAAGGGCCGCCGCCCTGCGGCCGATGCTGCGCGAACAGCAGGCGCAGAGCGACTGGGCCGGGCGCTATTCCCCGGAAATCCACGAGAGGCTGCTGGAGGGCGGATTCTACCGCATCCTCAACCCCCGCATGTTCGGCGGTTATGAAATGCCGCCCTCCACTCACATCAAGGTGGTGTTGGAGATCGCGCGCGGGCACCCGGCTGCGGCATGGTGCTTCTCGCTGGGGGCCTCGCACGGGTTTTTCCTGGCCTCCCATTTCCCCGAGGAAGCCCAGCGGGCTCTGTTCGGTGCGGATGGCGAATTCCGCGCTCCGGCTGTCGCTGGCCCCTGTGGCACCATGACCCGGACGGAGGGCGGCTATATTGTCGATGGGCTGTTCCCCTTCGCTTCGGGATCGCCTTATTCGACCCATTTCATGGGCGGCAGCCTGATCGTTCCGGAAGACGGGCCGCCGCGCCATGTGATGTTCGTTCTCCCGCGCGAGGAGGTGGAGATCGTGGACGATTGGGGCCAGGGGCGCTTCATGGGGATGCAGGCATCGGGATCGAACAGCGTGCGGGTTTCCGGGCGCTTCGTGCCGGAAAGCCATGTCGTGGACATCCTGATGATGACCTCCTCCGATCACGCGCCGGATGGCACGGCGGGGGTGAAGCTGCATGGCAACCCCATGTATACGGGCGTGCTGCTGGCGTGGTTCAATATCCAGTTCGCCGCGATCCTCACCGGAACGGCGATGGCTGCGCTCGACGAGTTCGAGGAGGCTGCCCATACCAAGCCGGTGTTCGGCAACCCGGCGCTGAAGCGCAAGCAGGACCCGTTCGTGCAGGAATTGTTCGCCCGCTGCCGCTCGCTCGCGCAATCGGCCGAGGCGCTGACGCTGGTTGCGGCGGAGCGCTATCTCGACCAGGCGCGGGTGGCCGTGGCGGAAGGGCGGGCCGTGACCAGCCGGGAAACCTTCGAAATATGGGGCCTCGCCAATCAGGCCTGCAATCTTGCCGGGCAGGCCGTGGAGCAGCTGTTCCGCGCATCCGGCGCATCCACCGGGCGCAGCGACCAGCGGCTGCAGCGCTATTTCCGCGATATCGAGATGCACCGGCTTCACGTCCAGAGCCAGCCCGCGATCATGTCGGCGCGCGGGCGGGTGGATCTGGGGCTGGCCAACGGCCTGTTTGACTAGCTTTGCTGGCGGGAAGGAGCCCCGCGCGGTTTATGTTTGCAATCGATTGCTAAATTAGGCAGCATCGGCCTTGAGAATGGACCTGCCGCAAGGTTTTGCGGGCAGGCGCGAGGAGAGATTGCATGAGAGGAAAGCCGGGCCTGACGGCGATGGAGCGCCGCGCGTTCCTCCTAGCATCGACAGGAGCAGTCGCCGCGCTGGGCGCCAGCCCGGCCTTTGCGCAGGGCGCGCCTGCCGAAACCATGGCGCGGTGGAATGCTGCCCCGGCGATCCCGCTATGGCCGCATATGCCGCCCGGTGGCGGGTTTGTGGCCCAGCCACCGCGTGCCGATGCAATCCCGAATTTCATTACCAATGTCGCCATGCCGGAACTGCGGGTGTTCCGCCCTGCAAGGCCCAATGGCCGCAGCCTGCTGTCGATTCCGGGCGGGGCCTACACTTTCGTGTCCGTCGCGAATGAAGGCGTCGACGTGGCGGAGGCGATGACGGCCAAGGGCTACACCGTGTTCGTGCTGGTCTATCGCCTGCCGGGCGAGGGCTGGCGTCAGCGGGAAGACGTGCCGCTGCAGGATGCCCAGCGCGCCGTGCGCCTGATCCGCAGCCGGTCCGCCGAATTCGGGCTCGATCCCGGGAAGCTGCATGTGGTGGGCTTTTCCGCTGGCGGACATCTGGCGGCCACGCTGGCGACGGGCTTTGCCGAGCCTGTCTATCAGCAGGCCGACAGCGCCGATGCGCTCAGCGCCCGCCCAGCGGCAGTGGGGCTGATCTATCCCGTGATCGGGCATGAGGCAGGGGTGGGCCATGCGGAAAGCTCGCTGCGGCTGCTGGGGGAAAATCCCTCGGCCGAGCTGGTGGCGAAGCGCTCGCCCGATCTGCATGTCGGCCCGCAGACGCCGCCCGTCTTCCTGATGCACGCGCTCGATGATCCCGCCGTGCCGGTGGAGAACAGCCTGCGAATGCTGCGCGCCCTGCGCGGGGCCGGGCGCCCGGTGGAGGCGCATCTGTTCGAGGAAGGCGGCCATGGCTTCGGACTGGGGATGCCCGCTCTGCCGGTCAGCCAATGGATCGAACTGTTCGCCCGCTGGCTCGACCGGCAAGTGGCGAAGGCCGGGTGAGTGATACGGAAGATTTGAGGGAGAAGGACATGAAGGGTGTGAACCGGCGGGATTTCGTCCGCCTTGCGGGATTGGCGGCAGGTGCCGGGCTGGCGCTGCGTGGCGGGCTGGCTCTGGCGGCCGGAGGCGGCGATCCGCACGCCCTGGCGCTGGCCCATGTCGATCCGGAACTGCGCCCGGCGGCGAAGCAGATCCTGACCATGATGAGCCAGATGGCCAGCATCGATGCCGAACACCTGCCCCAGCTTCGCGCAGGCACGCCCGCACCGCCGCAGATGGCCGATGTGCCGGTGCGCGAAATGCGCGTGCCCGCCAGCGGCAGCCTGCCGGCCGTCACGGTCTATGTCGTCAACGAGCGCACGGGCGCGGCGCGGCCTGCCATCCTCCACACCCATGGTGGCGGCTATATTCTGGGTTCGGCGAAATCGGAGGCCCGGCACCTTCAGGAAATCGCGCGCCAGCTGGATTGCGTGATCGTCAGCGTCGAATATCGGCTGGCGCCCGAAGCGCGCTATTCCGCTTCCGTCGAGGACAATTACGCCGGGCTGCTCTGGCTCTATCGCAATGCGGAAGCGCTGGGGGTGGACCGCAACCGCATCGCCCTGCTGGGGGAGAGCGCCGGGGGCGGGCACGCGGCTTTGCTGGCCATCGCCGCGCGCGATCGGGGCGAGGTGCCGCTGGTGCTTCAGGCGCTGATCTATCCCATGCTGGACGACCGGACAGGCAGCACCCACCAGCTTCCTGCCCATATCGGCGTGGTCGGCTGGGATGCGCCCGCCAATCGCTTCGGCTGGGAGAGCTTCCTGGGCGCGGAGCCGGGATCGCAGGCCGTGCCACGGGCAGGGGTGCCGGCCCGGCAGGAGAATCTGGCCGGCCTGGCGCCTGCCTTTATCGCGGTGGGCGGCGTGGATCTGTTCGTGAGCGAGGATATCGAATACGCCCGGAGGCTGACCGAAGCCGGCGTTCCGGCGGAACTGCTGGTCATTCCCGGCGCCTTCCACGGGTTCGATCAGGTGGCCGCCGAAACGCGACTGGCGCGGATATTCACGGCCGCCAAATTCGAGGCTTTGCGCCGGGCCTTTGGAATGCAACCCATTGCATAGAAGCGATTTCCCTGATTTGCGTTGATTTGAATCGAAGCCCGGCACCAGTTGCCGGGCTTTTTTGTGGATGGCCGGAAATTCCGGATGCCACGCCGCAAAAATAGAAAATTACCTAACTAACTGATAGGGCGCTTGAAAATGCATGATTTTCCTTCGCGCACCTCTTATTGCAATCGATTGAAATTTTGCCTATCAAGCTTCCCAAGAACGAGCATTCAATGGCTCGCGTCACAAGGGAGGATGCTATGAAGACCAGGAATTGGGTCCGTCTGTCGGCTGCCGCATTAGCCATTGGTCCGGGGGCCATCGGTTCGGGGATCGCCTCGCCCGTCTGGGCGCAGGATGCCGCCTCGAAAGAGGATGAAAAGGCTGCCCCGCCGGAAATCATCGTCACCGCGCAGCGCCGCGAGGAAAATCTGCAGGACGTGCCTATCGCCGCGACCGCGATTCTGGGCGACCAGCTTGACGACAAGGCGATCAGGACCCTTGCGGACCTGCAATTCGCGGCGCCTTCGGTTTCGATCACCGATCAGGGCCTGACCCAGTCGGTCAATCTGCGCGGTATCGGCATCGCCAGCGGATCGCCTTCGGTCGCCAATGGTGTGGCGACCTATATCGACGGCATTTTCCAGCCGCCGATCCTCACATCCTCCAGCTTTTACGACATCGGCTCGATCGAAGTGCTGCGCGGGCCACAGGGCACGCTGGTGGGATCGAACTCCACCGGCGGCGCGATCTTCATCAACACGCAGAACCCCAGCACCGACCGGGTGAAGGGCTATGCCAAGGCCTATTACGGCAGCTACAATGCCGTGGGCGCCGAAGGTGCGGTGAACCTGCCGGTCAGCGATGTCCTGGCCCTGCGCGTGGCGGGGACCACTCGCTGGCGCGACAGCTATTATACCGACATCGGCCCGTTCCATAATACGCCCGACAGGCTGGACGAGCAGGCCGGGCGCATCGGGGTGATGTTCCAGCCCGACAATTTCCGGGCGCTGGCCAAGGTCGAATGGATCGACAAGAATACCGGCGGCTATGCCTATCGCCCGATCGAAGGGACAACCTTCGATGGCGACCGGCAGGACGATTTCCGCGAACTCACTTACAATGCGCCCACGCTCAATCACGAGCGCGCGTTCAATTCCAGCCTCGAACTACGGTATGAACTGGACGGCGGCATCGTGCTCCGTTCGCTCACTGGCTACACCAACAAGCGGATCAACAATCTGTATGATTCCGACGGGGCCTACACCGGGCCTTCGGCCATGCAGGTGTCCGACCAGTTCGTGCGCGAGCGGGAATGGACGCAGGAGGTCAACATCATTTCGCCGCTGGAAGGCGCGTTCAACTGGATCGTGGGCGGCTATTACCAGAAGAACAAGATCGACGTGATCATCGACGCACGGGCCGGCGATATCGTGGGCGATCCCACCAAGATCCGCAATTATCAGGACAAGCTGACGCTCGGCGTGTTTGCCCAGCTGGGCTACAAGATACAGCCGAACCTCGAATTGCAGGTCGGCGCGCGCTATTCGCACTACAAGGTGGACAGCAGCGGCTTCGTGAATATCGGCTCGGAAGGGCCGGTGTTCGGGCCTGACGGACTGGTTGTGGCGGATCTGGCCGGAAGCCACGAGGATGGGCGCATGACCGGCAAGGTCGCGCTCAACTGGAATGTGGATGGCGACAATCTGCTCTATGTCTTCGCCGCGCGCGGATACAAGCCGGGCGGCGCGAATAATGCAGTGTCGGAATTCGGCCCCGAAACGGTGATGGATTATGAAATCGGCTGGAAGGGCGCCTTCCTCGACAATCATATCCGCACCCAGTTCGGCGCGTTCTACATGGATTACAGCGATTTCCAGTTCGATGCGCTGGACACGCTGACCGGGCAGAGCGGCGTCACCAATATCTCCAGCGCCAATATCAAGGGGCTGGAATTCCAGCTGCAGGCCAAGATCGACGGGCTGAGTATCGATGGCGGCCTGGCCTATGTCGATTCCTCGCTCGACGAGGTCACGCTGGTGGACGTGCGGAACCTGCCGCCCGCGCCTGTGCGCTTGCCGCAGTGCCTTCCGTCATCCGATCCGGCGACCTGCTTCGATTACACCAGCTACATCGGGGTTGGCGGTGGCGGGCCCAACCTGTTCTCCCCGAAATGGTCGTATAATGCTGGCGTCCAATATGAGGCATGGCTGGGCGAGGATGTCTCGATCACTCCGCGCCTGAACTATGCCTATGTCGGGCCGCGCTGGACCAATCTGTTCTATAATCCCCAGCTCGACTATCTCCAGGGCAGGGGGCTGCTCTCGGCCCAGATCACGTTGAGGTACAAGGATTGGGAGATCGAAGGCTACGCCACCAATCTCACCAATGAGGAATATGTCAGCGGCCAGTCGGGCAATAGCGAGTTCTACGGCGCGCCCCGCGAATATGGCATCCGCGCTTCGGTGAGGTTCTAAGGCCATGCGGGCACGCCATGCGGCCGGACTATCGGCAGTCGCGGTGCTCCTCTCCTCCTGTGCCGGCGCTTCGGCGCCGGGCAGGACGGAAACCGCCTCGGCCGGATCGGCGCAGCGCTGCGAGGCGCTGGGCAAGTCGCTGGCGGTGAAATGGCCGCTCGCGGGCACGAAGGTGACGCAGGCCTCCTATCGCGAGGCCGGCGTCGCCCCTGCGCCTCCCGGCCCGCCGGGCATGTTCCCCCCGGTGCAATTGCCTGCCCATTGCGAGATCACCGGCGTGATGCAGGAACGCAAGGGCGTGGACGGGCAGGATTATGCCATCCGCTTCCACCTGCGCCTGCCGGACCAGTGGAACGGCCGCTTCTTCATGCAGGGCGGCGGCGGCACCAATGGCGAGCTGGGCGATGCCATCGGGCGGCTGCAGGGCGGGGCGGACCCGGCGCTGGCGCAGGGCTATGCCGTGCTCTCGCAGGATTCCGGGCATGACAATGCGCGCAACAGCGTGGCGGAACGCAATGGCGCCTCGGCCTTCGGCTTCGATCCGCAGGCGCGCGCCGATTATGGCGGGGATTCGCTGGAAAAGACCGCCTCCGCCGCCAAGGCCGCGATCGGCAGCTATTATGGCGCGAAGCCCAGCTACAGCTATTTCGTCGGCTGCTCCAAGGGCGGACAGGAAGGCATGGTGCTGGCACAGCAATATCCCGATCTGTTCGACGGGATCGTGGCGGGCGCCCCCGGCTTCGCCCTCCCGCGCGCCGCCATTGGCGAGGCGTGGAACACGCAGGCCTTCGCCTCGGTAGCGAAGGAACGGGGCGAGCCTGTCACCATCGCTTCCATCGCCAGCAGCTTCAGCCCCGGCGATCTGCAATTGGTCAGCCAGACGGTGGCCGGCGTATGCGATGCGGATGATGGGCTGGCCGATGGAATAGTGGGCGATGTGAGAAAATGTACTTCCGCCCGCGTGGTGCCGGCGCTCACTGCCAGGCAGTGCCAGGCGGGCAAGCAGGAGGGGTGCCTCTCCTCCGGTCAGATCGCCGCGCTAGAGCGGATACATGGCGGGGCGCGCAGCAGCGACGGAGCGCAAATTTATCCGGGATTTCCGTGGGATACGGGCTGGGGCGACATGGGCTGGCGCATCTGGATGGCTGGCTCGCCGGACGGTTCGACGCCCGCCATCAACGTCGCGATGGGCATGCCGTCGCTCGCCGCGATCTTCAGCACGCCGCCCCGCGCGCTGGGCAGCACAACTTCTTCCTATCTCTCATACGCGTTAAATTATGACTTCGATCGCGACCCCGCCGGCATCGATCTGATCCAGTCGCCCTTCGCCCGCTCCGCCTGGCAGGATATCTCCGCCCGCTCCAGCAATCTGGACGGCTTCCGCGCCCGCGGGGGCAAGCTGATCGTCCCGCATGGCGTGTCCGATCCGGTCTTCTCGGTCAACGATACGCTGGCCTGGTGGGAAGAGGCGAATGCCCGTTATTCGGGCGCGGCGGCATCCTTTGCGCGGGTGTTCCCGGTTCCGGGCATGGGCCATTGCCAGGGCGGCCCGGCAACGGACCAGTTCGATGCCTTCGGCGCGGTGGTGCGCTGGGTTGAACAGGGTGTCGCTCCCGACAGGATAGAGGCCCGCGCGGGGCCTATGTCGCCATGGCCCGGGCGCGAGGGCGTGTTATGCCCCTATCCGATGGTTGCGCGGCCGACAGGCAAAGGCGGCAAGGACGGGGGCTCCACCGCCTTTGAATGTCGGCTCTAGGGCAGGCGCTCCTATGCGCCTGCGGGAGGCCCCGATCAGTTCCTGTTGCGGGCGGTCTCGATCAGATCGAGCAGTCCTTCGACGATCGCCATCTCCGCACAGCCGGGCTTGAGGCGCGAGGATAGCACTTCGAAGGTGTTGTAGCCGAAGGCCGCATCGTTCGGGATATAGCCGCTTCCGGCCATGCCATTCGTCAATGTCGTCATTATGGTGTGCTTGTAGGGCGCTTCCCGCTTGAAGCGCTGAGCAATCAGGCTGAACACCTCCGCATTCACCCCGCCAATCACCGTGTCTCCGATAGAAAGCAGGCTCAGGCGGATGGAGACCGGGTCGGCATCCTCGTAAGAGCCGGGATAGCCCGCGCGTCCCTGATCCAGGCGCTTGCGCCCCGGGCAACTGACTATCGTCTGGGCGCCGGAAAGGCGCGCTTCGGCAATCGGGCGTTCCAGCCCCGCGCGCATGACATGCAGCACTTCCTCGCCCAGGAACTGCCCCATGGAGAGGATCATGCGCTTCTGCTGCTCCATCAGCAGAGCGGTGCGCGGGTCGTCGCGGTTCAGCCCTTCGCCTCCGGGCGGCATCGCGTTGGCGATGTCCACCCCGCGCGCCGCATAGTCGCGGATGCGGATATCGCGCAGCTCATAGGTCTGGTTGAAATAGATCGGGTTCTGATCCCCCGCCGCCCCATTCGAATAGAGCGCCACCGCGCCGTTCCCCAGCGATTCCTCGACATAGGTAGCCGCCGCGCCGGGAATATCCGCGCTGATCAGATCGAGCGTTCCGGTGACCACGGCGTGGACGGCATAGTTGAAATAGACCGCGATCGGCTCCCCCTTCAGATCCTCGAAGCGGACCACGGCCACGGTCTTGTCGGAAGCCCCATCGTAATTGGGGCCCTCCCACCAGCGATTGGTCCTGGGATCGATGATGTTGCGGTTGACGTTGATGAAGGACACTCCGGTTCCATAGGCCATGCGGGCGGGCCGTGCAGAGGCGGCCGCTTGCCTGATCGCCTCGAATATCCTGTCTTCATAACCTGCCGCAGGAACCCAGGGCACGCTGTGGGTGTGGGTTGCAGTGATCAGCAATTGCGCGGCAGGAATGCGAAGCTCGCGTTCGGCGCGGGCGCTGACCTTCTGCCACAAGTCCGTGGGGATCGCGCCCGCATCCACCGTGACCAGAGCGGCTCTGCTCCTGCCGTCATCCAGCACGATAGCCCGCGCATAAAGCGGGTCGAGAATACCGCGAAAGTTCTTGGGCAATGCCCGCTCGTCCGGCGTCACATCGACCTTGCCAGCCCCCACTTTGAGCGCATCTGTCTGTGCCAAAGCAGGAGTGCTGACCGCGAACAGCAGCGCAAGGAACAGGACCGTTCGGCGAATATGCGGGAGGCAGGTCATCTCAAATCCTCTTTTGCATCATTGCTCTTTGCAATCGATTGTCAAACCCTATGGCGCGACCTAGACTGAAGCTTGCAAATCGGCAAACGGAACGGAATTCCGGGTGCTGGCAGGCAGTTCGAAAAGAGAATGTGACTGGGATCGGGATTGCCGGAACGGCCAGCGATTGACCGGGCCGGTTTGCGTTTACCCTTCGTCAGTCCGGGGCAAGGGTGTGGAGACCGAGCGGATGAATGCAGCAAGCCAAGGCCCTTCGGAGGCATCGACCCGGTTTCTCAAGCTGCTGATCTTCATGATGTTCGCGACTTTTGCGATGACCACGGATTCCGTCGGGACCATAATCCCGGATGTTATCCGCGAGTTCAAGCTGGGCATGACTGCGGCCGGATCGTTCCACTATGCCTCGATGTCGGGCATCGGGATTGCGGCGATCCTGCTTGGCTTCCTGGCAGACCGGATCGGGCGGCGGGGATCGATCCTGCTGGGTCTGGCCCTGTTCTGCGCCACTTCCGCTCTCTTTGCCGCAGGCAATAGCTTTGGGTTGTTCGTGCTGCTGCTGTTCGTCTCCGGCCTGGGGATCGGGATATTCAAGGCCGGTGCGCTTGCCCTGATCGGCGACATTTCCCGCTCTACGCGGGAGCATGCCGCCAATATGAATCTGGTCGAGGCTTTCTTCGCGGTTGGGGCCATCGTCGGGCCTGCGCTGGTCAGCCTGTTGCTTGAGAATGGCATGAGCTGGAAATGGCTCTATCTGATCGCAGCAGGGCTGTGCGGCCTGCTGATCCTGGGGACAATGCTGGCGCCTTTCCCCCGCGCCTCTGCCGCCGCTGCGCAAGAAGCGGATCCGCGCGATGCGATGAGGATGCTGGGCGATCCCCATGCACTGTTCTTCGCGTTACTCCTGATGCTCTATGTGGCGGCCGAGGCGGCGATCTACGTCTGGGCGCCGACCTATTTCGCCGGATATGACGGCCCGAATGCCGCGCTGGCCGCCTTTGTGGTGGCGATCTTCTTCGTTTTGCGCGCTGTCGGCCGGTTCCTGGGCGCCTGGCTGCTTTCCCGTCTTGACTGGACTGTCGTGCTGGCGATCTGCAGCTGCGCGATGGCAGCCCTGTTCTGGATCGCGACGGTTGGAGGCCGGCCGGTCGCGGTCTTCGCCCTGCCGGCCACGGGTCTGTTCATGTCGGTGCTCTACCCCACGATAAATTCCACCGGGATCAGCTGCTTCGACAAGCGCCGCCATGGCTCGATTGCAGGGTTTTTGCTGTTCTTCACATGCGTGGGTGCGGTGGCCGCCCCGCTTGCCATGGGGGCAGTAGGCGATCTGATGGGGACCAGCGATTACAGCATGGCGCTGGGCGGCGGGTTCGCCACATTGCTGGCGGTATTGTGTTTGTGGAACTTTCTGCGTCAGCCGGTCGCCGGAAGGCTCGCACACCGCAATGTCGAGGATTACGGCTCGGCCGGAGCAATGCTGGATGCGGCTGGTCCTGTGGCTTAGACCGGCTTGGCGTGGAGGGCACGCGCCCTCTCCCTTGATTGATCGCAGCCTGCGGCGCATGAGAAAAGCCGACCGGAAAATGACGTCGGAGGAGCATGCTTCGCTCCAGCCGGATGAGGAGTGAAGCTTGGCTGACAAGGTGCGCACGATCTACGATCTTGCCAAACTGGCGGGGGTCTCTCCTGCAACGGTTTCGCGCGCGCTGGCAGGAAAGGAAGTCGTCAGCGCGAAGACGGCGGAACGCATCCGCAAGCTGGCGGATGAGCATGGCTTCAGCCCCAGTTCCATTGCCCGCAATTTGCGTACCCGCCGGCGTGGAGCGATCGGGGTGGTGATCCCGTTGGGCCATGAACGGGGGCAGCATATTTCCGATCCCTTCTTCATGACGCTGATCGGCTGCCTTGCCGACGAACTCACCGAGCGGGGCTTCGATCTGGTCCTTTCCCGCGTCATTCCGGACCGTGACGACTGGCTGCAGAAGATGATCGACGCGGATCGCGTCGATGGGTTCATCGTGATCGGCCAGTCGGACCAGTCCAAGGTTCTCGATGCCGCCGCGAAGAGCTTTCTTCCCATGGTTGCCTGGGGCGCCTTCGTGCAGGGGCAGGTTCATTGTTCGGTGGGCACCGACAATTTTCTTGGCGGGAAGATGGCCACGCAGCACCTGATCGAACGGGGCTGCCGGACGATTGCCTTCCTTGGCAATCCGCGCGCGATCGAACTGTCGCTCCGTCTCGAAGGGGCGCGGGCAGCAGTGGCCGAAGCGGGGAAGGGCGTGGAACTTCTTGAATTTCCGACCCATCTGGCTGCGGAATTGAGTGGTGAGGAAATCGCTGGCTACCTCGATCAGGTTGAAACGATTCCAGACGGTTTCTTCGCAGCATCCGATATGATCGCCCTCACCGCCATTCAGGTGCTGGCCGCGCGTGGGCTTTCCGTTCCGGGAGATGTGTGCGTGATCGGCTATGACGACCTCTCTGTCGCGCGGACTTGCGTGCCACCCCTTACGACCATTCGGCAGGACATCGCTGGGGGCGCTGCGCATCTTGTCGAAAACCTCTTCAAGCGTATCGAGGGCAAGTCCACGGGCTCGGTCGTACTCAATCCCGAACTGGTCATCCGGTCCTCGACCTGACGGAAACGGAATTGTGCACCGATGAAACGTGCAAACCTAATGCAATCGATTGCGCATGGGCGTTTCCGCAATTATCAGCTTTCCGGTCAATGTGGTGGGACGGATCGGACGGCCTTTCGGGCCGCCCGGTCGGGGGCTGTTCCCTGAAACCGGGATGAGGCAGGTAGATTGGTTGGATCGTTGTCTGATGCGCTAGGGGCTAGCAGCCTGGTTGCCACTTCCGGCGCGCGGCCCGGCATGACGATTTGGAGCGCGGAGCATGTGCGTGCGATCATTCCTGACGCTCGCCACACCGCTCCCATCATTCGGCAGGACGACTTCACCCGGATATCTCCCGACCTGGATATCTGGGATGCGTGGCCGCTTCAGGATCGGGCCGGCAATCCGGCACCGGTGGGGCCGGGCGAGACACTGTGGATGGCGCTGAGCGCGCCGCATCGGCCGGACCCTGACGAGCGGCATTGCCTGGCCCGCATCCATCTCTTCCAGCGCAGCGCTGCGGGCTGGACACATCTTGGCCCGGCTTTTCCCGATGGCTTCACACCGGGAAGTCGCGAATGGTCTGGCTCGGCAGTGCTGGACGCGGATGGTCACGGCGTGACCGTCTATTTCACCGCAGCCGGATTGAAAGGGGAGAGCGCTCCCAGCTTCACCCAGCGGCTGTTCTCGGCGCATGCCACACTTGCAGGCGGCAGCGGAAGCTATCGCCTTGAAGCTTGGCGGGACCTTGAGGAATTCGTGCGCCGGGATCCTGCGTGGTACATGGCCAGCGATGCCGGAACGGGCTCCATAGGCACCATCAAGGCCTTTCGCGATCCGGCCTATTTTCACGATCCGGCCAGCGGAGCGCATTATGTGTTCTTCGCCGCCTCGCTTGCCGGTTCGCCTCACGGTTGCAATGGCGCAGTGGGCGTTGCCCGCGCCGAAGGGGAGCAAGCGGATAGCTGGAAGCTCTTGCCACCGATCCTGGGTGCCGACGGGCTGAACAATGAACTCGAACGGCCGCATGCGGTGATGCATGGCGGCCGCTATTATCTCTTCTGGTCCACCCAGCGTCATGTGTTTGATCCGGCGGGACCCGTCGGGCCTACCGGGCTTTATGGTATGGTGTCGGATCGGATCGAGGGCGGGTGGCAGCCGCTCAACGGGACGGGGCTGGTCTTCGCCAATCCGCCCGAGGCGCCAGCCCAGGCCTACAGTTGGCTGGTCCTGCCTGATTCGTCGGTGTTCAGTTTCGTCGACAATTGGGGGCAGGGTGAAGGCGGCCCGGTCCGCCGTTTCGGCGCCAGCTTCGCCCCCATTCTTCGGCTCCGGCTGGACGGGGCCAGTGCCGGACTGGAATCTTAGGGAATGGCGAAAGTAGGCTATCTCGCGGGGATCGAACTGGGCGGCACCAAGTCTATCGCGGTGCTCGCGCAGGGAAGTCGGATCGTGGAGATGGTCACCGTCCCCACGGTTGCGCCGGAAGAAACGCTGCGCGCACTTTTTGACCAAGTGCGGCAATGGGCAAGCAGCCTCGGATTGCGCGCGCTGGGGATTGCCTCATTCGGCCCGTTGCAGCTCGATCCGTCCAGACCCGAGTTCGGAACCATGCTCCAGACGCCCAAGCCCGGCTGGTCGGGCGCGCGGGTGGCACAGCTTCTGACAGACGGGCTTGACTGCCCTTGGGCGATCGACACCGACGTCAATGGCGCCGCCCTTGCCGAACATCGCTGGGGCGCGGGCATGGGCTGCGACAGCTTGTGTTATATCACCATAGGTACGGGCGTTGGCGGCGGGTTGATCGTGAACGGTCGACCCGTGCATGGTGCGATGCATCCTGAGATCGGACATCTGCGCCTGCGCCGGGCGGAGGGCGATGATTTCGAAGGTGCCTGCCCCTTCCATGGCGATTGCATCGAAGGGCTGATCAGTGGGCCGGCGCTCGGGCGCAGGTTCGGTTGCGATCCGGCCACGGTGCCGGAAAGCGATGATCGCTGGCAACATGTGGCGTCCGATCTGGCGGAAATGGTCGGTGCGATCCTGTTTACGACCTCGGCGCAGCGTGTCCTCATCGGCGGAGGTGTGGGAATGGCGCGACCGACGCTGTTGGAGACGGCACGGGAAATGGTGGTGGAGCGAGCAGGGCGATACCTGCCCTTCCTCGACCGGGACACCGCGCGGGAGATCGTGTGTGCTCCTTCTCTTGGCGAGCTGGCGGGCCCCATGGGAGCCGTCGCACTTGCTATCGGGGCGTGACGGACAAAAAATGGCGCCGGCCCCTGGGAGGTTGGACCGGCGCCTGACAGTTGAAGGCCTTGGGCGTCTTCAACTGGTCATTTGTCTATTCGAATCCGGCCCGGTTCAGAACGGCGCAAGCGTGAAGCCGACCCAGCGACCGCACACGATCACTGCACTCCACAAGGCGATCGAGCTTAATCCGGCAAGGCGGGCCGCAGCGGGCGGAGTGCCTTGTGCATCCCATTCCGCGATCCGGCGAAAGACCGTGGAATGAAAGGCCAGCATGTTGATGCCCGCCAGCAGGATCAGCACCATCTTCGCCTGGAATTGCGCGTTTTGCGCATAAAGCACGGCGTTGGATGAGAAGAGCAGGCCGCCGCTGATCAGCGCCAGGGCGAATGCCCCCCAGGTATAGGGGAGCAGTTCGGCAATGAGGCTCTTTGCCGATCCACGATGCAGGCGGATACCCAGCAGCCGCAGATCCACGATGGCGATCGTCCCGAAAACGAGCGTCAGCGCGATAACGTGAATGGATTCCAGCATCGGAAAGAGGCTGGAGCTTTGCCGGATGGCATCCGCGAAAGGCAGATCGTAGATGCGCTGAAAGATGGCTTCGATGTTCATGACGATCCTCTCGTCCAGATGACTTCGATTTGATCGGTCCGTTCAGGTGTAGGCGATCCAGCGGCCGCAGAAGATCGCTGCAGCCCAGATCAGGAGCGAAAGCCACCCGACTAGTTTTATGTAGGGCGGGAGCGGCCCTGTCCCTTCGCCCTGCCTTGCGATCAGCGGGCGCTTCAACAGCCAGGTCAGGGCGACGGCAGTCAGGATCAGGCCCATCTTGGTCCAGAACAGCGTGTTGCCCAGCGTCCGCCCCGGCTCGATCAGGACGAGCAGTGAACCGGATAGAAGAAGGACAAGGAGTGCCTTGAATATCCGCGAGAAATAGGCCCTCACGACCGATCCCTGGCCAACGTCGGTCGCCAGCACTCCCGCCAGGCGGAGATCGGTAACCAGCGCCGAACCCACGAGGAATGCAAGCGCAAGGATGTGGATGCTCTGCAAGCCCGGCACCACCCAGGATGTCTCTCGTAACGTGGTGCTCAAGGTTGTTGCATAGAGCCAATCGCTAAAACTCTGCATCGCACACCCTCTTCCTGTTTTCCGGCCTGACCGGCCGCCTCGTGCCGGTTGTCACTCGAACTCGGTTTCGCCGTTCAGGCTCACCGGGTTGCGGTTGTTTTCCGAACATTGGAATTCGTAGAGCACGCCATAGCGGTCCCGCCGGTAGGTCACGGTCACCTTGAACGGCTCGGCCAGTGCGTCGGAATCTTCCATCAGCATTTCGTTGACCAGCGTGTCGGGATTGTCCGGACTCAGGTGAATCCGTTCGGTGACATGGAACTTGTCGGAGTGGAGCGCGCCATTGGAGAAGGGCAGCATGTCCAGCACGCCGATTGTGTCGACCACCAGCGTGTCGCCTTCCCAATGGCCGATCGAATGGCCCATATAGGTCGGGTCCAGTTCTTCCAGCGGAGGATGCTCGCGCCCGTCGGTCCAGATCGTGCGCGTCTGCATCCAGGCTTCCTGATTGACGGTGACGCGGCCCGGCGCAAAAATGAACTCATAGGGATATTGGGCGAGTTGCATGATCCGCGGCATGCCCGGCGGCGAGCAGTTGGAGCGGTTGCGCTTCTCGACGCCATTGTTCGCCGCCACTTCGGCGCGCCAGGCATCCCAATTGGTGAGATAATCGCCCTTGAGCTTAGGCTGGCCAGTGTTGCCGCCGCGATTGAGGAACCACACGCCGCCCCAGTCGGGCAATGCGTCCAGCTCGGCATAATGGCCTTTGGCGAAACCCGCCCCCTGGCCTTCCTGTAGTCCCTCGGGAGGAAGCGATCCCCCCGACTGGGCATGGGCAAGACCGGCGGTGGCGAGCGCTGCTCCGCAAGCGAACAATAATAGGCTTGTCCGTTTCATCCCGCGCTTATCCGATCTGGCCGAGAGTGGAACCATCGGCAAAACGGATCCCGACATAGGAGCCACCCTTGGAGCCGTTGCGAAGCGGATGGACGTAGATCGTCACCTTGTCGCCGGTCTTGAGCGAGGTCCGTTTCCAGCCGCTCTGCTGCAAATTGTTGGGGCTGGTCATTTCGATAGCCCAGCGTTCCACCTGGCCCTTCACCGGGACATCGACCTCGATGAAGGCATGGGGATTTTGCCATTTGAAGCGGGTGACCGTTGCCTTCAGTTCGAGCGTCTTGGTCATGTCGAACATGGCGTAGGAATGATGGGCCTGCGCGGGCGCGAGCGGCATCGGCGCCAGCACTGCCAGGACGAGGAGGGGCTTGATGATCGCTTTCATGATTGCCTCGACTGAATGGTTAAACCTGCGGCACGTTGATAGGGGTGCCGTTCTTGGGGAGGCCGGAATCGAGGACCTTTCCGTCGGCCTTCCTGAGGTCGAGGAACAGGCCGCCCTTCTTCCCGTCGCGCAGCGGGTTCATCCGCATGGTGATCTTGTCGCCGACCTTGAGCGATGCGCGGCTCCAGCCCTGGCGCTTGAGATTATTGGGGCTGTTGAGCTCGATGCTCCAATGGACGATCTTGCCATTGGTCGGCACGTCGATCTCGATGAAGGCATGCGGATTGGTCCACTGGAACTCGGTGACAGTGCCCTGCAGCGTCATCACCTTCTTCTGGTCGAACATCGCGAAGCTGTGATGCGCCAGTGCCGGGGCGGCGATGGTCAGAGGCACGGCAAAAGCCAGCGCCGCGGCCAGGATATTGTTACGCTTAGTCACCCGTCACCTCTTCGATTTCGCTGTCGCCGCGCTCGTCGGCCGTCGCCTTGCCCAGATTGGTGCCGGGAAGGTGCTCGTTATACTGCAGGATGCAGTGGCTCTCGTTGATGTCGGTATGGTCCGCCCGGACATAGCGCTTGGTGTTCTTCCACTCGCCGTCCCAGTTCTGCGGATCGATCAGAGTATATTCCACCTCCATCACCGTGCCGCCGTTCGTCAGCCGAATCCGCTCGAACATCTCGAAATCGTCGGAAATCGGCAGACCACTGTCGATCCAGTGGTTCTCGGTCTCGAAATACTTGGTGTGGACCACCAGCGTGTCGCCCTCCCAATGGCCGATGCTCTCGCCATTGTAGGACGGCACCACCAGATCGGGGTCGGAGAAGTCCCGCCCGTCGAGGTAGATCATCCGCACCGCATTGTTGAAACCGCTGATCATGTAGACGGCCGTGGGCAGCTGGATGAAGGCGTGCGGCCACACGCGCGTCATGATCATCGGCATGCCCGGCGGGTAGCACTGGCCGATGGCATCGCGGTAAGTCTCGCCCCTGGCGGCAGCGGCCCTGGCCTCTTCCTGCGCCTTGCGGCCTTCCTCGTGGAAGGGCGGATAGGGCGGGCCGAACATGAATTTGTTGAACCCTTCGCGCAGGTCCACAAACCACGTGCCCGTCAGATCGAACGGCGGGGCAGGACGCGGCTTCTTCAGATTCTCCGGCGCCAGCGCCCCCAGATAGCCCGAGTGCTTCGGGATCATCTGCTGGAAGCGCTCCTCCGAGATCGGGGCGCTGCGGTTTGTCGATGGCGCGGCTGGCTTGGTGTCTTCCGCCAGCACCCCGGTGCCGTACAGGCACAGGGACAAGGCAACCGACGCTGAGATTTTTCCTAATTGCAACAAAGCCTCCCGGCGTTCCTGATCGGATCAATGGGTTTCTGTCGGGGAAGGGAGGCGGAAGAAGCGGGGCATGACCTCATCTTCTTCCGCCTTCCGCCGATCAGAAGTCGTACTGCAGCGTCACGCCCACTTCGCGCGGCTTGCCGCGCACAAGCGACAGGGCGGAGCGCTGCGGCGCCGCAAGCCCGAGGCCGGAACCGCTATCCCAATAGCCGCCGCCGAAGCGGGTGCCGTAGGTTGCGTAGGTCTTGTCGAACAGATTGTTCGCGAACACGCTGATCGAGATCGGGGCGTTCTCCGGCTTGAAGCCGATCCGGGCGTTGACCATTTCGATGGCGGGCAGAAGATAGGCGGAATCGCCTACCGCGCTTGGGTGGGTCGGCTGCGCACTGGTGTAGGCATAGTTCAGGTTGAGGCTGAGCTCGCCGGGGCCGATGTCGTTGCGATAATTGGCGCCGATGTTGAAGTTGAACTCCGGAGGTCCGGGGAACAGGTTGGGGCCGCCATTCGCGGTCGGGTCCTTCAGATCATAACCCGAATAGCCGAACGAACCGTCGATCGAGAAGCTGTCCGTCAGGAACAGGTTGGCGTCGAGTTCAACACCGAAGATATCAACATCGCCCGTGTTGGAGACCTGGATGGTGAAGCCGAGCGGGCAGGTCTGGGGATCGACTGCGCAGGTTACCTGGCGTGCGGCCTGGCGGTTGGTCCACTGCATGTAGAAGGCGGTGGGGTTCAGGCGCAGGCGGCCGTCAAAGGCCTCGATGCGCATGCCGGTTTCGTAATTGACGACCTTTTCCGGGGCCAGAACGGGGATGAAATCGCCGCTCTGCTTCGGTCCCTCTATGTTGTCGCGGATAGTGTAGGAGAACTGGCCGGCCTTATATGCCTTGGAAGCGGTGGCGTACCACATCCAGTCGTCGGTCAGCTTGTAGTCCAGCGTGGCGCGCCAGTCGATCTGGTTCCAGTCGTGATCGCTGGTAACCGTGGTCGAGGTCGTCCCTACCGCCGGGGTGAAGTTGTCCGACGCATATTCGGTCTGCGCATAGTCCTTCTTGTCATAGGCATAGCGCAGGCCGCCGGTGAAGTTCAGGCGATCGGTGATGTGCCAGGTTGCGCTGCCGAACAGGCCAAAGGAATTCGATTTCTGCGTGGTTTCGGTATCGTCGCGGTGCTTCAGTCCACCGTCGCCATTGCCCTCCGGCTTTGCCGGAAAGATGCTGGAGCCGATGCGCGTGTTCACATAGCCGTCATTGTAGGATTTTTCGTGGAAATAGGTAGCGCCGGTGACGAAATCGACCGCGCCGCCGAACAGCTCCGCATTGAGCTGCAGTTCCTGATAGAACGTGTCCGAGTGAATTTCGCTATAGCGCTCTTCCGTACCGATCATCTGCCAGTCGGTGGTGCTGTTGTGGCGCAGCTTCGAATAGCCGGTGGTGCTGGAGAGGCTGACCGTGTCGCTGAGGTCGTAATTCATCCTCAGGTCGGCCTGCCAGTACGTATTGTGCTCGTACTGCTCGCAAGCCTTGTCCCAATCGGGATCGAAATCGTCGAGCAAACAGATATCCGGCGCGGTGAACGGATCGATCACCAGGCGGGGGTCGTTATAGGCTGCCAGCGGTGCCTGCCCGTCGAGCTTGAAGGCGTCGTTCAGCCAGTCGGCATAATTGCCCTGGATGACGCCTTCGATGCCTGGGCGCATGTCGAATTCGTCGAACACCTGCGGCGAGCTGGTGCCGTCCGAATCCGAATAGAGGAAGCCGATATTGATATCGAAATCGTCGCTTGGCTCCACGCGCAGATTGGCGCGGCCGATATAGTCTTCCGTCTCACCCATCATCTGAGTGCCGCGCTGTACCCAGCCACCCTGCTTCAGATAGGCGCCCTGTACGCGGACTGCGGCATTCTCGCTTAGCGGAACATTGAGCGCGCCCACCACATCGGCGCGGTCCATATTCGCAGCGGTTACGCGCAAATAGCCCTCGGTCTGGTCGAACTCGGGCTGCTTGGTGAAGATACGGATCGCGCCGCCGGTCGAGTTGCGGCCGAACAGGGTGCCCTGCGGCCCGCGCAGCACTTCCACGCGATCGATGTCGAGCACGCGCAGGACGGTGCCGTTGGTGCGCGGAACGTAGATGCCGTCGATATACAGGCCCACGCCGCGCTCGCTGGTCGCCCCGCCGCCGCCGGCAACGCCGCGGATCGAGAAGGACGGGTTGGAATTGCCGCTGCCACGGCCGGGCGTGATGTTGAGGTTGGGAGTGAAGGTAGCCAGATCGGCCAGATCCTCGATGCCCTTGGCCTCGATGGTTTCCTGGGTAACGGCGACGATCGAGAGCGGCGTTTCCTGAAGATTGGTCTCGCGGCGTTCAGCCGTCACGACGATGTCCGAGCCATAGCGAGGACGCGCTTCGTCGGAGGCCGAACTGCTGGTGTCCGTAGTATCTTCTTCCGCTGCCGCAGGCGCAGCAAGCGTACATGCCGCGATGCCTGCAAGCAGCGCTCCCCGCCAGGCCATCTTCGCGTGGCCCGGACGCACGTCACCCCTGTTTTTCTTGATCATTGCCTCTCCCTTTCGTTTTTTGTTGCTCCCGATAGGGCGTCACGAAGGGAAAGTGTCAAGAACGCTTCCGTATTTCAGATATACATTTCCGTAATGCGGAATTTTTCTAGAGATGGAAATTGTCTGGGAAAATGGACGGGAACGCGCTGCAATTCAGTTGAAAAACTGCTTCAGGAAGCAAGTCCGGCCTGCCTGCTCAACTCGCGTGTCGCGTCGCGCACGGCCAGGGCAAGATCTCCCTGTGTGTGCATGCTGTAACGAGAGGAAGGCAGAATCATTCCGATGGCACCCAGGACTTCGCCGTCCCCTTTGAAGACCGGTGCGGCGATGCCCGCGAGGTCGATATGTTCCTCGCAATAGAGCGCGTAGCCATTCTCGCGGATTGCGGCGAACTCGATTTCCAGCGCCTGTCTGGTCGGCCGGGGGCGCCCGGTAAGCGGGCCTGAATTCTCGCTGCGAAGGATCAGTTCGATCTCCGCGGGGGGAAGATAGGCCAGGATCGCATGGCCCAGAGAGCCCCATGGCAGAGACACACTTGCGCCTTTTTCGATAGCGAATCTAAGGGGGTGCGGGGTCAGGACCACTTCTGTGATGATCCCGCGATGGGTTGGCGGGCTGTAGACGCAAAGCACTGCGGTTTCGTGGAAGTCGCGCACCAGCGCCTCCAGCAGCGGGCGGGCACAGCGCCCGATGTCGAAGCGCGAAACGATCAGCGATGCGATGCGCTGCAATTCGCGCCCGGGCCGATAGCTCAGGCTTCCGCCCCGTTCTACAAAACCTGCCCGTTCCAGTGTCTTGAGCAGGCGATGGACCGAACTGAGCGGCAGTTCCGCCCGCTCGGCGAATTCGCCCAGAGTGAAGGAGTCGGGGCCGGATGCAATGAGCCGGATCATGTGAAGCAGGCGCTCGCCCGATCCGCTGGGTGTTGCTGTCATTTCGCTGTCTCTCTTCCGGCAAAAATTCCGATATATGGAAATCGCATTCCTTAAAACGAAATTCCAGTTGAATCTGCAATCCACTCCGATAGCTTTCGTCACCTCAAGCTGCCCGCTCTCTTGCGACCGCCCGTTTTGGTGCGCCAGCGGGGGGAGGGCTTGGCGAAGTTGCAGCGATTGACCCGACCGTACCGGCACGATGCGGCATTCGCCGCATCATTTCCCGCCTCCTTGCAACGAGATTGGTCTTTGCCATGGAAGCGGCAAGAATCGCTTCCAGGCCTGTTGGAGAAGAACCTGATGGCCACGAACGCCTTCGAAATTGGGGCGCATTCACCGGGGACGCCGATCGTCGCCGGGCTGCCCATGCCTGAATTCAAACGCATCACCGTTGCGCCCATCAGCGGCGCCTGCGGCTGCGAGATCGGCGGAGTGGATCTGCGGCAACCGCTGGATGATGAAACGCTGGCCGAGATCATGCTCGCCTTCGAGCAGTTCCTGATCATCGTCTTTCGCGATCAGGATCTCACTCCGGATCAGCACAAGGCGTTTTCCCGTTATTTCGGTGAATTGACCGAACTGCCGCAGGCGCCGACCTATAATGGCGACAACATGATGCAGGAGGTGCGGCGCGAGGCGGATGAGCCAGAGAATGTCGTGCCCTCCTTCGAGCATTTCCATACCGACAGCCCCTTCCTGCCCCAGCCGCCCAAATGCATCGTCATGCGCGCGCTGGAGGTGCCGCAATGGGGCGGGGACACGGCATTCTCGAATGCCTATCTGGTCTATGAGCACCTTTCCGACGGGATGAAGGCGCTGCTCGACGGGCTGGAAGTGGTCTATTCCGGCAAGGAAATCTGGTCCCGCAACGAGAAGCTGCCGCCGGAAAAGCGCCTTCGCCTGCGCGAGGCCCACGGGTTTACCGAAGATCAGCTGGAAAGCGTGCATCCCGCCGTCCGGGTCCATCCGGAAACCGGGCGCAAGGCGCTCTATGCCACGTCTGCCTATTTCAGGCATTTCGTCGGCTGGAGCGAGGAGGAGAGCCGCGCGCTGCTCGCTTATCTCCAGAGCCTCGCCCAGCACCTGCACTACCATTGCCGGGTAAAGTGGCAGAAGAACACTTTGCTCGTTTGGGATAACCGTTTTACCCTCCACCGCGGTGTGCATGATTTCAAATATGAGAAGCGCCATCTCATTCGCACGACCGTGATCGGAGAACGGCCGGTTTCCCAATGGAAATTCGGCAAGTGAAGTGACGATGCGGCCGGCCTGACGCGAAACGGAAGATTTCGCGCGGGCCTGGCCGTTTTGGTGGCTTTGCAGAGGCGGCAGGGGCCGGGGAACCGGCCGTCCGCTCTGCGAGTTGCCGAGACCATGGGAGAAGAGGATGGGTGGCGAATCGGGAGAGGTGCAGGCAGCGCCGGGGCAGGACCAATCGGTGGCCCGGGGGGACTGGACCTTATCGGCGTCCTACAGTCTGGGTTTCCTGACGCTGATTTCCGCGTTCAATTATCTGGACCGCTCGCTGCTGGGCCTCGCACTTCCGGCCATCAAGGCGGAAATGCATGTGTCCGACACGGCGCTGGGCCTCGTTTCCGGCTTTGCCTTCCTGCTGTTCTACTCCGTCATGGGGGTGCCGATCGCGTGGCTGGCCGATCACCGCAATCGCCGTAACATCATCGCTATCGGCTTTGCGTTCTGGAGTCTGATGACCTTCGTCACCGGCTGGGTCGGCAATATCGTGCAACTCGGCATTGCGCGTTTCCTGATGGGGGCGGGGGAGGCATGCGGCCTTGCGCCGTCCAATTCGATGATCTCCGACCTGTTTCGCAAGGAACGGCGGGCCCTGGCGTTCTCGATCTTCGGCACTGCATCCTCGATTGCCTTCATCCTGTTCTTCCCGCTGCTGGGGCAGGTCGGCGAACATTATGGCTGGCGGCAGATGTTCATGGTGGCGGGCGTGCCCGGCGTTGTGCTGGCGCTGGTGTTCTTCTTCACGGTGAAGGAACCCGCGCGCACCGGCATTCGCGAGAAGGGCGGCCTGCGCGACGACCGGCGCAATATCTTTGCCACCCTGCGTTTCCTGTTCGCCTCTCCGGCCTATGTCTATCTGCTGATCGCATCGACCCTGATGGGGCTGAATGTCTTTGCCGCCAGCGTGTGGACTCCCACCCTGCTGGAACGGGTGCACGGGCTTTCCATGGGCGAGATCGCCTCGATCGTGGGGCCGCTCAAGGGCGTTTTCGGTTTTGTGGGTGTATTGGCGGGCGGCTTCGTGATCGACCGGCTGCTGCCCCGTTCGCCGCGCCTCAGGGTGAATATCCCGGCACTGGCCTGCCTCGTGCTCGCCCCGGTGGAGATCGCTTTCCTGCTGTCGGATACGCAATGGATCTGGATGCTGGCCTTTGCGGTGTCCTCCTTCCTCACCCTCGTGCATCAGGGTCCGCTGTTCGCGCTGGTGGCGGAAGTGGCTGCCAGCCGGATGCGCGCGGTTGCGATTGCCACGATCGTGCTGTTCTCGGGCCTGCTGGGCCAGGCGATCGGCCCATTGGTGGTGGGGATGCTGAACGATTATCTGGCCCCCAGCGTAGGCGATACGGCGATCCGCTATTCGCTGCTGGTCATCGTGGTTACTGCCGCGCTGGCGGGCCTGATGATTTTCTTTGCCGGCCGGCATCTAGCACATGGTGATGAAGCATGACGGGGGCCGTAATGTCCGGTTCGGTGCGTTACACGCGCGGTTCGATAATTCTTCACTGGCTGCTGGCCTATGCGCTGGCGTTCGAGCTGGCGCTGGGCTTTGCCATGCCGCGCGGGGTCGAGGGATTTGCGTTGTTCCAGCTGCACAAGTCGGTGGGGATCACGATCCTTGCGCTCACCGTGCTGCGGCTTGGCTGGCGGCTGGCCCATCCCCGTCCCGCCGCGGTGGAGAGCGGGGCGGCCCATGTGGCGGCGCAGGCAGTGCATGTGGGCTTCTATGGCTTCATGCTGCTTGCCCCGCTGACCGGCTGGGCGCTGGTCTCGACAGCCGAGATCAAGGTGCCCACCGTGCTGTTCGGCCTGGTGCCGCTGCCGCATCTGCCGCTGGGGCCCGGCCTTGGCGAGGCGAGCGAGAGTGCACATGAGCTGCTGGCATGGGTCGGCCTTGGCCTGTTCGTCCTGCATGTCGCAGGCGCGCTGCGCCACGAGATATTGCTGCGCGACCGGCTGCTGGAGCGCATGGCCCCGGGCGGCAGGCGCCTGCCGGGCGCGCTGCTGGCGCTGGGCGTGATAGCGCTGGGCCTTGCGGCCTTCCTCGCCATCGGCAGGGATGCGCAGGCGCCCGCCCCGGATAAGGCGGCGCAGGAAGCTCCCGCGCCCACACCTTCCGCCGTCCCGGACGAGACGGCGAGCCCGACCGGGGAGGCAAGCGCCTCTCCCGCAGTAGAGGAAGCCGGGCCGGTTCCGGTCTGGACGATCCAGCCCGGCGGCCGCCTCGGCTTCTCGGTGGGCAATGGCGATGCCGGGACGATCGAGGGCAGCTTCTCCAGCTGGCAGGGCAGGATCGCCTTCGATCCCGAGCGGCCCGAGAAGGCCGATATTCGCATCACCGTGGATCTTGCCAGCGCCAGCGTGGGCGATGCGACGCAGGACGGGATGCTGGCGGGCGAGGAATTCTTCGCGGCCAGCCGCTTCGCCAAGGCCGTGTTCGCTGCCAGCTCCGCCCGCAAGACCGGGCCGGACCGCTACAGCGCCAGCGGCACGCTGCAGCTCAAGGGCATGACCCTGCCGCAGACGATCAGCTTCCGCCTTTCGGGCGAAGGGCTGAAGCGCAAGGTGCAGGGTAGCGCCACCATCGCCCGCACCGCCTATGGCATCGGAGAAGGCTCCGCAGCAGAGAACCTCGACCCAAAGGTCGCCGTCTCCTTCTCGTTCAGCGCCAGCGGTAAGGTCGAAGGGGAGTAGGCCGCGTGGACAAATTCCTTCGCTCTGGCCTGATCGCTTTCGGCAGTTCTTTCTCCCGCACCCGGCCAGAAAACACTTTCCTACAGACCCGGGAATGGCGTTTATCCTGCGCGATGAACCGCCCTGCCTCCACCCTGACTTGCGCGTTTCCCGCTGGTGCCGGCCCGGCCTTGCGGGTCACGCAGGGAATGCACGAAAACCCGAAACGGAAGGTGACAGTTCAGGCCGCGCGCAGCCTTGAAAAACGGCTTGAAACCGGGACGGACGAGGGTGGTGCGCAGCGCACGAGACAAGGTATTTTTCGGCCGGAAAGGGTGACACATCATCCCGCCGGTTCCGGGCAACAAGCATCCGCAATGGGCCGCGACGGGATCGCGGCGATCGATATGGAGGTTGAGAGGACGATATGAATTTCGAACGAATGAACCCGATGACGGGAGAGGTAGCGTCGAGCGCAGTGGCGATGCAGGCGTCGGATATTCCGGCGATTGCGGCGAAGGCGCAGGCAGGCTTTGCGGCATGGTCGAAGGTGGGCCCCAATGCGCGGCGCGCGGTGCTGATGAAGGCTGCGGCCGCGCTTGAGGCGAAGAAGGACGATTTCGTCGCCGCCATGATGGGCGAGATCGGCGCGACGGCCGGCTGGGCCATGTTCAACCTCGGCCTTGCTGCCTCCATGGTGCGCGAAGCGGCAGCGCTCACCACCCAGATCAATGGCGAAGTGATCCCATCGGACAAGCCGGGCTGCCTGGCCATGGCCCTGCGCGAGCCGGTGGGCGTGCTGCTGGGCATCGCCCCGTGGAATGCGCCGATCATCCTTGGCGTGCGCGCCATTGCGGTGCCGCTGGCCTGCGGCAATGCCGTGATCCTGAAGGCCAGCGAGAGCTGCCCGCGCACCCATGCGCTGATCATCGAGGCCTTTGCCGAGGCAGGCTTCCCCGAAGGCGTGGTGAATGTCGTGACCAATGCGCCTGCCGATGCGGGCGAAGTGGTCGGCGCGCTGATCGATGCGCCGGAAGTGAAGCGGATCAACTTCACCGGATCGACCGGGGTTGGCCGGATCATCGCGAAGCGCGCGGCCGAACATCTCAAGCCTGTGCTGCTCGAACTGGGCGGCAAGGCGCCGATGATCGTGCTGGAAGATGCCGATCTGGACGAGGCGGTGAAGGCCGCGGCCTTCGGCGCCTATATGAACCAGGGCCAGATCTGCATGTCGACCGAGCGGATCATCGTGGTCGATGCCGTGGCCGATGCCTTCGCGGCCAAGTTCGCCGAGAAGGTGAAGTCGATGCCGGTGGGCGATCCGCGCGACGGCAACACGCCGCTGGGCGCGGTGGTGGACCGCAAGACGGTGGACCATTGCTATGCGCTGATCGAGGATGCGCTGGCCAAGGGCGCCGAGCTGCTGACCGGCGGGGAAACCACGCAGAATGTGCTGATGCCCGCCCATCTGGTGGACAAGGTAACGCCGGACATGAAGCTGTTCCGCGACGAGAGCTTCGGCCCGGTGGTGGGCATTGCCCGCGCGCGCGACGAGGCCCATGCGATCGAACTGGCCAACGACACCGAATATGGCCTGTCGGCCTCGGTCTTCACCCGCGACACGGCGCGCGGGCTGAAGGTGGCGCGCCAGATCCAGTCGGGCATCTGCCACGTCAACGGCCCCACCGTGCATGACGAGGCCCAGATGCCCTTCGGCGGCATGAAGTCCTCCGGCTATGGCCGCTTCGGCGGTAAGGCAGGCATCGACGCCTTCACCGAACTGCGCTGGATCACCATCGAAACCGAACCCGGGCATTACCCCATCTGAGCGGGGGAATAGGGCCATTATCGGGGGCGGCAATGCCGCCCCTGCCTACCGACTGCAGAATATCGGAGAACGCCATGACAAAGATGAAGACACTCGCCGCCGCCCTGTCGCTCGCCGCGACCCTGGGGGCAGCCTCCCTCGCGCCGACTCCCGCCGTCGCCAAGGAAGCGCATCACAATGCCGAGGAAGCGAACAAGAAGCTGGTCCTCGAATTCTACGATCTGGCGATCAACAAGAAGGATTATGACGCCGCATCGAAATATCTCGGCGACAAATATGTCCAGCATAACCCCACGGCGGCAGACGGCGCGGCGGGCCTCAAGGGGTTCATCGATTTCCTCAAGAGCCAGTTCCCGCAGCAGCACAATGAAGTGAAGCACGCCTATGCCGATGGCGATTTCGTGATCCTGCACGTGCATTCCGTGCGCACGCCCGGAACCTTGGGGCGCGCCATCGTCGACATCTTCCGGCTCGAAAACGGAAAGGTTGTGGAACATTGGGACGTGATCCAGGATGTGGCGGACCCCGCCGGGGCAAAGAATAGCAATGGCATGTTCTGATCTGCACCCGCCGCATGAGCGGGGCGGAAAATAGGAGAGGATGATATGTCGGGGACAAGGGCAAAGGCAGCTTTGGGTATCCTGCTTGCGGGTGCTGCGCTGTCGGGGGCAACTCCATTGTCTCCGGCGTTGGGCGCGGCCGCAGGGGGGAATGCGGCCGGGCTGGGCGATCGTTGTGCCGCGCTTGCGGCCAGCGCAGCCCGGCCGGGCATGGTAATCGGGCGGAGCGAGCTGGTGCCGGAAGGCCCGGCGCCTGCTCCGCCCGGTGCCCCGTCCACCGTTCTGCCTGCCCATTGCCTGGTGAAGGGCACTATCGCCCCGCGCATTGGCCATGGCGGGCGGGAGTTCGGGATCGGTTTCGAACTGAGGTTGCCGCTGGAATGGAGCGGGCGCTTCCTGTTCCAGGGCGGCGCCGGTCTCGACGGGCAGGTGCAGCCCGCGATCGGCAGCATTGCCAATTCGGACGGGCTGCCTGCCCTGTCGCGCGGCTTCGCGGTGGTGTCCACCGACAGCGGCCACAGCGGCCCGATCATCGATGCGAGCTTCGGCCTCGATCAGCAGGCGCGCGTCGATTACGCCTATAATGCGCTGGACAAGGTCACTGCCGAAGCGAAGCGGATCATCGCGGCGTTCTACGGCGCTGATCCGCGGTTTTCCTATTTCCTGGGCTGCTCCAATGGCGGCAGGCAGGCGATGATGGCATCCCAGCGCCTGCCGACCGAGTTCGACGGTATCGTCGCGGGCGATCCGGCGATGAGCTTCTCCCGCATCGCGCTGGGGGAGGTGTGGAACCTGCATGTCGTGGCGCGCATTGCTCCGCGCGACGATCAGGGCAGGCCGATCTACGCCAAGGCCTTTTCCGATGGCGACCTGCAACTGGTGCGCAGCGCGGTGCTGAAAAGCTGCGATGCGCGCGATGGCCTGGCCGACGGGCTGATCAACGACTGGAAGGGCTGCAGCTTCGATCCTGCCGAACTGACCTGCAAGGCAGGCAAGACGGACAGCTGCCTGACCCAGGGGCAGGTCGGCGTGCTGCATGATCTGTTCCAGGGGCCGAAGGATTCACTCGGCCGGCATCTTTATGGCCCGTTCACTTACGACACCGGCATCGCATCATCCGCATGGCGGGGGATGCGGCTGGGAACATCGCAGACGGGCGTGCCCAATTCCGCCGATGCGACATTGGGCCTGGGGCAGTTCCGCTTCTACCAGCTTACCCCGGCCGACCCGGAGTTCGATCCGCTCAAGCCCTTCGACAATGACGAGATGCTGGAGCGGATCCGCTATACCGGCGGCATCGGGGATGCAGACAGTCCGCTCCTCTCCACCTTCGCGCTCAAGAGCAAGCTGATCGTCTATAACGGCATGTCGGATCAGGGCATGGCGACCGCCATGATGGTGGATTGGTACAACCGCATGCTCGCCGCCACCGGGCAGCCGGGCAGGGAGGCGGTCCGTCTGTTCACTGTGCCCGGCATGCTGCATTGCGGAGGCGGGGAGGCGACCGATCGCTTCGAGATGCTGGATGCGATCACCGACTGGGTGGAAAAGGGCAAGGCGCCGGACCGGATCGTCGCGACCGGGGAGGCCATGCCCGGCATTGCCCGCCCGCTCTGCCCCTATCCGCTGGTTGCCCGCTATCGGGGAGGGGACGCGAAGAGCGCCGACAGCTTCGAATGCGCGGCCTGATACCAGGATGCTAGCGCAGCGAACCCACGGCAATGGCCATCGCTTCGAGATGCTGGGCGAAGCGGTCCCGCTCGTCTTCGGGGATGACGGCCATGATCGAATGGAAATAGGCTCGGCGCTCGTCCCTGACCCGGCGATATTCGGCCTCACCTTCGGGCGTGGCGGAAATGATCAGGCGGCGGCGGTTATTTTCGGCCTGTTCGCGCGTGATGAAACCGGCATCAATCAGCTTGGTCACCGCGCGGCTGATTTCCGCCCGGTCGATTTCGCCCGCAGCGCCGATTTCCGAAGCGCTGGCCGGGCCGGCGCTGCAGACAAAGGCCAGCACGCGCCATTCCGCCAGCGAAAGCCCATAGGCCGAATGAAGCTGGCGCGCGGAGACGCGATCGATCATCTTGGCCAGCAGCAGCAGCTGGAAAGGCATGTGATCTGCGCCAAACAGATGCCATGTAGCGGGCAGGTTCATGCCCTTGGGCTGCCAAGCGCAGTTGCCGAATGCAACCGGAAATTGAGTTGACTAATCAACATTGCGCCGCATAACCGAAACTATGACTGAAACACATCCATTTCTGCCCAGGCTGGAACATGCCTTCACCATCGCCATCGATCTCAGCCGACCCTATTGGGTCAAGCCAAGCGCGCGGGGGGACGTGCGCGCCGCGATCTACGCCGTGAACGGCACGGTCGAGGGGCCGCTGCTGAACGGCAAGATCGTTCCCATGTCCGGCGGCGATTTCCCGCTCCAGCGCGCCAATGGCGTGATCGATTTCGACGCGCGTTACCTGATCGAGGCCGATGACGGCGCGATCATCTATCTTGAAAACCGTGGATATCGCTGGGCCAAGACCGACGATATCTCCACCAAGATGCGGGCCAATGAGGCGGTCGGGTTCGACGATTACTACATGCGCGTAACCCCCAAGTTCGATGCGCCCGCCGGGCCACATGAATGGATGTCCAAGCATGTGTTCGTGGGCGTTGCCGAGAAATTGCCCGGCGCCAACCGCATTCATTATTTCGTGGTCAGATAGGACGGATATGTCGCGCTTCCAGCCCTTGATGCGCCCCGGCGTCGATCCGTTCAGCGCCGCGCACAAGCCGCCGCTGCCGCCCGCCGAATATGGCCGGCGCGTGGAAAAGGGGCTGGTGATCGAACGCAATTGCGTGATCCCGCTGCGTGACGGTGTTGAGATATTCTGCGATCTCTATCGCCCCGAAGGCGTGGAAAGGGACCTGCCGATCCTGCTGGCCTGGGGGCCTTACGGGAAGCACGGCCTTTCCAACAATGTCTTCTGGCCCCGTTCGGGCGTCAATCCGGAATGGCTTTCGGAACTGACCCCGTTCGAAGGGCCGGACCCGGTGTGGTGGGGCGGCAAGGGCTATGCCGTGGCCATCGTTGATCCGCGCGGCGCGTGGCTTTCCGGCGGGGACTTCCACCACAATGGCATTCAGGAGGCGGAGGATTGCGCCGACGCCATCGAATGGCTGGGCAATCTGCCATGGGGCAATGGCCGCGTTGGGATGACGGGGGTCTCCTATCTGGCGGCGATCCAATATCTGGTCGCACCGCTCAAGCCCGGTCCGCTGGCCGCGCTCAATCCGTGGGAAGGCTTTTCCGACTGGTATCGCGAATTCGCCTATCACGGCGGCATTCTGGACACCGGATTTCTTCCCCGCGCGTCGGACAATATCCGCTTCTCGCTCAACCAGACCGAGAATACGTGGGAGAATATCAAGGCTCACCCGCTGATCGACGAATATTGGGAATCCAAGCTGCTCGATCTCGAAGGAATCACGCAGCCGGCCTATTTCGTCGCCAGCTGGTCTGACCACGGCCTGCATCTGCGCGGCACGATCGAGGCGTGGCGCCGCTGCTCCAGCAAGCAGAAATGGCTGGATATTCACGGCCAGAAGAAGTGGGCGAACTATTACTTGCCCGCCAGCCGCGAGCGCCAGCTGACCTTCTTCGACCATTTCATGCGCGATCGCCCGACTGCGGTGACGGCATGGCCGAAAGTCCGCATGGAAGTGCGCGATCGGCATGGCGTGGCGGAAGAACGGGCGGAACAGGAATGGCCGCTCGCCCGCACGGAGTATCGCCGCCTGTGGCTGGATGGCGCGAAAGGCGCCTTGTCCGAAACGATCCCTGCCACGGCCGAACTGCGTCAGGATGCGAAAGACGGACAGGCGTTTTTCGACTGGCGGTTCGACCGGGAAACCGAGATTTCCGGCAATGCCAACCTCACCCTGTGGGTTGAGGCAGACGGCAGCGACGACATGGATTTGTTCGTCGCCCTGCAGAAGCTGGATGCCGAGGGCAATCCGGTGGGCTTCACCTTCTATGCCTTCTTCGAGAACGGCCCGATCTCGCTCGGCTGGTTGCGGGCAAGCCACCGCGCGCTCGACCCTGAGCTGTCCACGCCTGAGCGGCCGGTCCATCCGCATAAGCATGAAGACCGGCTGAAGCCGGGCGAATGCGTGCCGGTGGAAATCGAACTCTGGCCGTTCTCCGTTCGCTTCGCACCCGGCGAAAGCCTGCGGGTGGTGGTCGCGGGGGCCGATATCTACAAGCGGGAAGAGGGGCTGATGCTGCCCTTCGCAATGCATGAGGATACACGCAATACGGGCACTCATGTGATCCGCACGGGAGAGGACTATCCCTCGTCCCTGCTCCTTCCCTTCATTCCCGGAAAGACTGCCTGATGAAATGCGCCGCCGATTGTTCGCTGGAACACGTGTTCGATATCGAAGTGCTGTTCGGCGCAGACCGGGTGATCCACGGCCCGCTTCCGGGCGGCAGCAGCCAGGGCTACACTCCGGCTATCGGCGGGACGATTTCCGGCCCCAGGCTTTCGGGCAAGGTCCTGCCGCATAGCGGGGCGGATTACGCCACCGTGCGGACCGATGGCGTGATCGAGCTGCGCGCCCATTACATGCTGGAAGCGGATGACGGCACCGGAATCTATATTGAGAACCGGGGCTACCTCGTCCGGCCTAAGCCGGGTGACAGCCAGCCGTCCTATTTCAAGCTCACGCCTTATTTCCGCGTTCCTGAAGGCCCACATGACTGGCTGTCGCGCACGGTGATCGTGGGCGGCGGAGAACGGCGAACGGGCCCGGACCGTTCGCTGTTCCGCTATTACGCGCTGGTCTGAGCGCTTTCCGCCAAGGCCTTTGCCCGCAGGCCGGGCGCGGCCCTGATGAAGCAGGCGGCTGAGATCACGAAGATCAGCACCGATAGCGACAGGGCATAGGCCAGCCCATTGGCGGAAGCGTCTGCACAGGCCATCGCCTGCAACTCGCCGGCGCCAACCGAGGGAAGACCGTTGGGGCAGTCTGCCGCATAATTGCCGGCATAGCTGCGCGCGCCGAAGAAATCGCTCGCCCCGCCAACGAATACCGGGCCGAGCCCCGATCCGATTAGCGTGTAGAGCAGGCTGTAGAGCGCAATGCCGCTCGCCCGCATCTGCGCGGGCAGCAGGTTCTGGATCATGCCGCTGGTGGGTGCATAATAGAGCAGCAGCATGGACCCAGCTGCCAGCAGCAGGGCAATCGCAGACCACATCGATGTTGCATTGAAGGCCAGCAGATAGGTCGGAACGGCCAGCACCAGCCCGATCGCGGCGCCCCAGGCCGGCCAGCGGGCATCGCGGCGGGAAAGGGCGTCCGTCACCATGCCGCCGGTCAGCAGGCCGATGGCGAGCGAGATGCCGGAGACCGAGCCATAGGCAGCCGCCGCCTCGCGCACGCTCAGCTCATGGGTCCGGGCGAGGAACACGGCGAGGAATTGCGAGATCGAGGTCATTCCGAAGCCCGCAAGGCTACCCCCGGCGATCACCCATTTAAGAGTGGGGTTGCGCCAGACCTCGCCCAGGAACTCCCGGATCGGCGGCGCCTGTTTGCGCACCACTTCGCCATCCGCCAGCCCGCGCGGGGGTTCGCGCAGCAGGAAGGGCAGGGCCAGCGCCACAAGCACGCCGGGTATGCCGAAGGCGAGGAAGGCCGCGCGCCAGCCGAAGCTGTCGGAGATATAGCCCGCCAGGGGTGCGCCGATGAGATAGCCCGCCGGAGTGCCGATCAGGATCAGCGACATGGTGGAAGCACGGCGATTGCGTTTGGTGACGTCGCCTACCATCGATGCGGTCGTGGGCATGAATCCCGCTTCGCCCATGCCCACCAGCAGCCGCGCAGCCGCCAGCTGGACGAAAGATCCGGCCATGCCGGTCGCCACCGTGGCGGCAGACCAGATGGCCGTGGCGGCGGCGAGGATATGCGTGCGCTTCAGCCGTTCCGCCAGTAGCCCGATCGGCAGGCCCACTGCCGCGTAGAGCACCGCGAATACGATGCCCTGCAGCAGCCCCAGTTGCAGGTCGCTCAGCCGCAGGTCTGCCTTGATGGTCTGGGCGAGGGCGGAAAAGACCGCCCGGTCCGCGAAATTGAACGCGCAGACCACGAACAGCACGCTGACCAGCTTCAGCCGGTAAGGGTTTTCGAGGAAGCGGGCGTTGTCGTCCCCGGCGGCGCTCATGCAGGTTCTCCCGCGCGCACTATCCGGCGCGAGATCGACGTCGCCTCGATCCGAGCGAAACGCGAGCCTTCGAGTTCATAGAGCGCCATACTGTCGAGCAGGACTGCGTCGCCCCTGCTCAATTCCTGTCCGGCGAAATATTCGCTGGGAGAGAGAATCTCGAACCGCGAGTGGAGCGCGGCGCACAGCGCCGTCTCTCCCGCGACTACTGCGCGCACTTCCATCCGCCGGGCGATGCGTCCTTTAAGCGCCTCGTAATAGGCGATGATCGCGTCTGGGCCCTCGAGCTGATCGCCCGCGCCATTGCGGAAGGCGATTGTCGGCGCATAGAACGAACCGTAAGTTTCGCTGTCCCCTTCGTTGAATGCCGATATGTAACGCATGAACTCCTGTTCGCTGAGCATTGCGGTCTCTCTCCCCTTGCGACGCGGAACCATAATCGGAGTTGTTGATTGATTGATCAACATTATTCGGGAGGCGGGGATTGAACTTAGTGCCGAGCGGGGCGGCGGGCCGCCTTGCCTATCTGCTTAAACTCATTGCCGAGGGGCCGCAGACCTTCTCTCTCGGGCAGCTGACGGAGCGGTCCCGGCTGCCCACCAGCACTGTGCACCGGCTGCTGCAGGAACTGGTCCGTTCGGGCCTTGTCGAGCGCTGCGCCGGACAGGCCTATCGCCCGGGGCGGGATCTGTATCTGCTGGCGTCGCGGCTGATTTCGCAATTCGATCTGGTGCGCTGTGCGCGGCCGTTCCTCGAAGAGCTGATGGAGAGCTGGCAGGAAACCGTGGTGCTGTGCGCCTATAGCCCGACCGATATGAACGCGGTGATCGCCGATGTGGTGCAGACGCCCAATCCGTTCCGCTATGCGGTAACGGTGGGCGGCGTGATCGAGCTGCCCTGGGGTTCGCTGGGCCGGGCCATTCTCGCCAATCTGCCCGAGGATGAGCGAAAGCAGGTCCTCGGTTTGCGCAAGGTTGGCCCGATCAGCGGCCGCCCGTTGCCGCCGCTGGAGGATCTGGAAGCGGATCTGGCCATGATTCGCGAGCAGGGCCATTCGCGTTTTCACGATCCGGAGAACGATCTTTCGGGTATCGCCAGCCCGATCTTCGGCCGGGACGAGAAGGTGCTCGGGTGCATCGGCGTGACCATGCCGGCCAAGCGCTACAGCCTTCACACCGAAGACGACCTCGCCAATGCCGTGTGCAATGCTGCATCGCGCGTCTCCGAAAGAGCCCGTATCGCCCAGACCTGAGCCCTCATTTACCCTGTGGCGAAAATGATTCCGTATTTCGGGAAAATGATTCCGAGAAGTGGAATCGGCTTGACAGTTGAGCAGTCAACAAGTCCATGGGGCCATCCGTCATCGTATAAGGCGGACTCACAGGGAGGTGGTAAATGACACTCGGAAAATCTCGGATGCGGGGGACAGTGAGCGCCCTGGCGATGGTAGGCGTCTTCGCCCTTGCCGCGCCGGCGTTTGCCCAGTCTTCCGACAATGAAGGCGATAATTCGTCGAACCAGGACGAGATCGTCGTGACTGCGCAGTTCAGAGACCAGCGTCTGCAGGACGTTCCGGTCGCCATTACCGCGGTCAGTGGAGAGATGCTTGAACAGCGCGGCCAGACCAATCTGGCCGATCTCAGCTCGACGGCGCCGAACGTGACGCTGCGCCAGGCTTCCGCGACCTATGGTCCGGCGGTTGCAGCCTATATTCGCGGCGTTGGCCAGCGCGACACGACCTTTGCGCTCGAACCCGGCGTCGGCATCTATGTCGATGACGTGTACCTGCCGACGCTGCATGGCTCGATGCTGAGCCTGGTCGACCTTGACCGCGTGGAAATCCTGCGCGGCCCGCAGGGCACGCTGGCAGGCCAGAACTCCATCGGCGGCGCGATCAAGCTCTATTCGAAGAAGCCCGACGGCTCGAACGAAGGCTATCTCTCGGCCACCTATGGCAGCTACAACCGCATGGAACTGCGTGGCGCGGCCAATTTCACGCTGGCTGAAGACCATCTCTATGCACGCCTTTCGGGCGCTGCGGTGAAGAAGGATGGCTACATCACGCGGTACGATTACCGCTGCACCCATCCCACCAGCACAATCCCAAGCACCGTTAGCGGCACCGATTGCAAGATCGGCACCGACGGGGGCAAGGAATATGTCGCCGGCCGTCTGGCTGTCCGCTGGGAGCCGACCCCTGACATCACTGTGGACCTCGTGGGTGACTTGACCCGTGACGGCAGCGAGACCGGCCCCACGACGCTGCTTTATGTCGGCCGCGCAGCCGTTCCGGGCGCCGCGCTCACGGGCGTAGCCACTCCGGCTTCCTCAGCCTATCTCCTCAACGGCAATGTGTATGGCACCTCCACCGGTTCGCCCTACGTTTCCTATTCGCCGTTCGGGAATTATGCGCAGGATACGTTCAGCAACAGCCCCTACATCAGCTACGAGAACTATCTCGAAACCACTCCGCGGGATGGTTCGGGTGCGTGGCAGGCTCCGCAGGACGGGTTGATCAACACCTGGGGCGTTTCGGGTACGATCACCGCCAATCTTTCGGATAATGTGGTGCTGACCTCGATCACCGCATATCGCAAGTTCGATGGCAGCTATTCGTCGGGTGACGGTTCGCCCTTCAACGCCACGATGATCGCGAACAAGGTGTACAACCACCAGTTCAGCCAGGAACTTCGCGTCACCGCGAATATCAACGATATCGCGAACCTGACTGTCGGCGGTTTCTACTTCGACAAGGAAAGCCGCAACGTCTCGCGCGTGACGCTGCCCACGCTGAACTTCATCGAAGACAATTCCGTTCCGGCCACCACCAAGGCGGTGTTCGCCAATCTCGAAATCACTCCTTTCGAGGCTCTGACGATCCTGGGCGGTATCCGTTATACCGATCAGACCAAGACCTTCATCTATGGTCGTTTCGGTGTGCCGGGCTCTTCATCGGGCGGTGTGGTTCCGCCGTCTCTGGCACCGCTTAACGGGCTTGAAGGCGATTATTCGGGCGACCGCGTCGACTTCCGCCTGGGCCTGCAATACCGCATTACCGACGATGTGATGGCCTATGGCCAGTTCTCGACCGGCTTCAAGGGCGGCGGCATCAATCCGCGTCCCTTCTTCCCGAGTCAGGCGCTGGAGCATGGTCCTGAAACGCTGAAGGCTTACGAAGTCGGCCTGAAGAGCGAGTTCCTCGACCGTGCGGTCAGGCTCAACCTCGCGGCCTTCTTCAACAAGTATGAGGACATCCTTGTTACGGTGTCGAGCTGCCCGCAGACCGGCAATGCCGCGCCTTGCGCCCTGCCGCTCAACGCCGGCGAGGCCGATGTGAAGGGCTTTGAAGCCGAACTGGCGCTGCGTCCTGTCGATGGTCTGCAGATCGACGCGTCGCTTGCCTATCTCGACTTCAAATACACTTCGATCAGCGCATCGGCGGCAAGTTCGGGCATCGGGACCGAGGACGAGGGCATGTTCATCATCCCCTGGTCCTGGAGCATCGGGGCGCAGTATGAAATCGATCTGGGCAATGCCGGCACGCTCACTCCGCGTGTCGATGTGTCGCACGACGATTCCTACAGCCGCAACGCGAACAACGTCGACAAGGCAACAGGCGGCGTGGACATCTTCGGCCGCATTCCGGGCCGGACGCTGGCCAATGCCCGCCTGACCTACCGCACGATGGACGAAGATTGGGAAGTGGCGCTGGAAGTCAGGAACCTGACCAACAAGCTCTATTACACCGACTTCTTCGACAATCGTGGATCGACCAACTCGATCCAGGGTTCGCCGGGCGAACCGCGCACCTGGGCTGTTTCGCTCAAGCGCAAGTTCTGATCCGGGCGGTCGCGGCCGGGATGCCTTCGGGCGCCCGGCCGGATCACTGACTCCAAGCAGGAGACCCGCTTCTCTCGGGCGGCGGGGAACTGAACAGGCCGGCCGGGTAAGGGCGCTTTCCGGTCGGCCACCTTTTTGTGCGCCCGTTAGGAAATATTCGTGAAGGTTGGCTCGGCCATCGCCGAAATCCTGCGGCGTGAAGGCGTCGACATCATTTTCGGTTACCCCCGCAACGCAGTGCTGGAACAGGCCGCGGCGGCGGGCATCCGCCCCATTATCGTCCGCCAGGAACGCACCGGCCTTCACATGGCGGACGCCTATTCCCGCCTGACGCGCGGCGCCAAGATGGGCGTCTTCGCCATGCAGCACGGCCCCGGCACGGAAAATGCCTATGGCGGCGTTGCCCAGGCCTATTCGGAAAGCGTGCCTGTACTGGTCCTGCCGCAGGGCTATGCACGCCGGTTGGCCCATGTGCCCGACAATTACAACGCCTGCATCTCCATGCGGGACATCACCAAGACGGCCGAGCCGATCCTGCGCGCCGAAGATACGCCCGCCATCCTGCGCCGGGCCTTCACTGCGCTGCGCAACGGCCGCCTGCGCCCCGCGCTGGTCGAAATGCCGTGGGACGTGCTGGCAGAGGACGTGCCTGAGCCGCTGGATTACACGCCTGTCGTCTCCACCCGCTTCGGCCCCGATCCCGCGCAGGTGGAAGAAGTGGCGCAGCATCTGGTCGATGCAAAGCGGCTGGTCATCCATGCGGGGCAGGGTGTCCATTGGGCCAATGCCTATGACGAACTGCTGGAGCTTGCCGAACTGCTCGGCGCGCCGGTTTCCACCAGCCTTGAGGGCAAGAGCTGCTTCGACGAGACGCACCCGCTGGCGCTGGGTTCCGGCGGTGCGGCCATTCCGGGCCAGCTTCGCCATTTCCTTAACAATGCGGATCTGATCTTCGGCGTGGGCTGCAGCTTCTCCGAAACGGCGTTCGGCGTTTCCATGTCCGGCAATGTGCCGATCATCCATTCCACGCTGGACCCGGCCGATTTCAACAAGGGTGTGCGCTGTGAAATGGCGCTGGCCGGCGATGCCCAGCTGACGCTGTCGATGCTGGTTGCCGCCTGCCGCCGCCGCCTGGACGGCGCGCGCGATCCTTCCGAAGTCATTCGCGAGATTGCCGAGGTCGAACAGGCGTGGATGCAGGAATGGCTTCCGCTGCTGGAATGCGAGGATGCGCCGCTCTCGCCCTATCGCGTGCTGTGGGAATTGCAGCGCACGGTGGATGTGGCCAATACGATCATCACCCATGATGCCGGCAGCCCGCGCGACCAGCTCACGCCGTTCTGGAAATCGCGCTCGCCGCTGTCCTATATCGGCTGGGGCAAGTCGACCCAGCTGGGTTATGGCCTGGGGCTGGCCATGGGCGCCAAGCTCGCCTGCCCGGACAAGCTGTGCATCAATGTCTGGGGCGATGCCGCAATCGGCTTCACCGGCATGGATTTCGAGACGGCTGTGCGCGAACGGACGCCGATCCTTTCCATCCTGCTGAACAATTCGGCCATGGCGATCGAACTTCCGGTGATGCCGGTGGCGACGGAGAAATACCGCTCCACCGATATCTCCGGCGATTACGCCGCCTTTGCCCGCGCGCTGGGCGGCTATGGCGAGCGGATCGAACGGCCCGAGGATATCGCGGCGGCGATCCGGCGCGGTATCGAAGCGACCGAGCGTGGCCAGCCTGCCCTGCTGGAATTCATCACCACGCAGGAAACCCGCGCCTCGCGCCTCTGATCGAACAGGCGGCGGCATCCATCACGGATCGCCGCCGCCGCTCGGTAGGGTTTACCCGCGCGCCAGCCGCAATGCCTGCGGGCTGCGGAAATTGGATGAGGGCACCCAGTCCAGCGTGCCGTCGATCCGCGTGAACTCCGGCACAGCGGCCAGGAATTCCTCGAACACGGTCTGCGTCGCCACGCGGGCGAGCATCGATCCGAGGCAGGCATGGACGCCGCCGCCGAAGCCCAGATGGCGCTTGGGCTTGCGGGCCAGATCGTAGCGGTCCGGATCGGGGAACATGCGTTCGTCGCGATTGGCCGAGCCATAGCACAGCATCACCGCATCGCCGGCCTTCATCTGCTGGCCGTGCATCTCGAAATCATGCTGCAAGGTCCGCTTGAAGCGCTGGGCCGAAGTGTTGAAGCGCAGCGATTCCTCCATCGCGTCGGGGATCAGCGCCGGGTCGGCCACCAGCGCGCGGCGGACATCGGCGAATTCCGCCAGATTGAGCGCGAACATGCCCATGAAGCCGGAGAGGCTTTCGATCCCGGCCATGATCAGCGTGGTGACGGTCAGCTGCACTTCCTTGTCGAGCAGCTTCTCGCCATCGATCTCGGCGGTGATGAAATTGGACAGCAGATCGTCGCCGGGGTTCTTCTTGCGCTCCTGCACCAGATGTTCGGCATAATCGGCCATCCAGCGGAAGGCGGCGAGGTGGGCCTCGGTCTTCTGCCGGGTGACGGGATCGGTCTGGACCATCAGCACGGCATTGTCGCGCACCTCTTCGGCGTTCTCGCGGGGCAGGGCGAAGAGGTAGAACAGGAGGTCCACCGTCACCTTCGATCCGAAATCATTGACGAAGTCGAAGCTGTCGCCCTCCCTGATCTCGGCCAGATGCGCGCGGCAGGATGCGCGGGCGGGTTCCAGTACATGGTCCAGTGCGCGCTTGGTCATGGCGCTCTGGATCAGGGCGCGCAGCCGGTCGTGCCGTGGCGGATCGGTGCTGCCCAATGTGGCACCGGCGCGGCCGGGGAATTCGTCCACCAGATTGCCCTGGGCGGAACTGTAGAGCTTCCAGTTGGTCAGCGCGCCCAGAATGTCGTGATAGCGCGAAAGCACCCACATGCCGGCCTCCTCGCTCCAGAAGCAGGGATAGTCGTCGCGCAGCGTCTTGTAGGCGGGGAAGGGGTCGGCATCGGTCGCCGGAGAATAGGGATCGAATCGGAACATCTGGAATGCCTCTCACCACGTTTGAGCACACTCTTGGCTCCTTTGAGCACACAGCACGACGCAGATTTCAGGCAATATCTTGTACTTTTCGATCAAAAGTGAAATTGAAGCTGCGTGATGGAGAAGCGCGCAGATCTCGCCCGATATGGCCTCTATGGGGAAAATGAGGGGCTGATCGCCCCGGAATTCCTGCATATCGAGCAGATTTCCGCCCGCGCCAGCCTCTACGAATGGGACATTTCCGCGCATAGCCACTCCACTCTCCACCAGATCATCCTGCTGGATGAAGGATCGGCCGTCCTCCATGCGGACCAGCGGGAAATGCGGCTGGGGCCGAAAACGCTGATCGCGATCCCCAGCCATTGCATCCACGCCTTGCACTTTTCCCCCAAAGCGGAAGGCTGGGTCCTCTCCGCCGCCACCGACCTTCTCCACCATCCCCGGCTGGCGCGGGCGGGCGAGATGGCTGCGTTCCGGCACGCCCATGCCGGTGTTGCGCAGCTTGATCCGGAAGGGCGGGAGATTGCCCAGCTGCGGTGGACCATGGCCCAGATCGCCGCCGATCTGGACCTTGCTGGGCCGGCCCAGCCTTCCAACCTCCTGCTGGCGGAATTCGGCCTGCTGCTCACCATGGCGGATGAATTGCTGGAGCAGGAGGAAGCGGGGTCCGCCTTGTCGCGGAAGGGCGCGCTGGCGCGGGAATTTCGCGCGCTGGTGGATCGCGAATTTGCCGGCAACTGGCCCATGGCGCGCTATGCGCGGGAATTGCGCACGACCGAGCCGACGCTGACCCGCGCCTGCCGCGCGGCCTTCGGCAAGGCGCCGGGCGAAGTGATCCATGCCCGCCTGCTGCTGGAGGCGATGCGGTACCTCACCTATTCCAGCGCCAGCATCAGCCAGATTTCCGGCAAGCTGGGCTTTGCCGACCCGGCCTATTTCGCGCGCTTCTTCAAGGGCAAGACCGGCCGGACCGCCAGCGAGTTCCGCCGCGAACGCGCCTGGGCCTCCGCCCCGCCCAACCGCAAGGCCGGGTGAGCTGCTGCGTTTCGGGATGGAATCGCCGGGGCGGCGTGTCACCTTTGCTGATACGCAAATGCCCTGTTTTGTTTGATGCGTACCGCCCCGGTGAGGCCCGGTTTCGAGCCGTTTTTCCGGGCTGCGGGCGGTGCGGAGTGTCACCTTCCATTTCGGGTTTTCGTGCAGGCTTCGCGAGGCGCGGCTGGCCGGGGCGAAGCGGGCGGAAAATGCGCAGGGCAGGGCGGAGGCGATGCTGTTCATCGAACAGGGTAAACGCCATTTCAGGGTGTGTAGGAAAGTGTTTTCTGCGGCGGATTTGCAAGCACCCGATTGTGGCAATTCAACCTTCGAACGGTGACGGGAGCCAGGCGGGGTGGACCAATTTCGGCCTGAATGGTCGTCCGCTTTTTAAAAGCCGTCTTTACGGACGACACGACAGGCATGGGGTGGTTAGCGGACGTTGGGGCGCATTGCGCTGAGATTTCTGAGTGCTAATTGGTTCGAGTGCCAAACGAACAAGACGCTCCTCCCGCCATCAAAGCTGAATTTCCCGAATGGGCTTTAGCGAGGCGCGGCTCACAAAATCCGGACAAGCAGACCAATCCAGTGTGGGTGTGGTTGGCTGAGGCTGGCTTTTCCGCCTACACAGCGCATGACGTCGCTGGTTCGGGCAAAAAGCAGGAGCCGGGCTGGTGTTTCAGCCGTTATGGGCAGTCGGAGACCCTGCTTGAGGACGGCAGAAGGGTTTTCATCGGTGGAGAGCACGAGGATTTTTACGACCCTGATTTCTTCATCTACAACGATGTCGTGGTCTTTGAAGAAGATCGCGTCACTGAAATTTTCGGCTATCCGACAGCGGACTTCCCACCAACGGACTTTCACAGCGCAACACTCGTAAATGATCGGATCGTCATAATCGGGCGTCTAGGTTATTCCGAGGATCGCGCCGACGATATCACTCCTGTATTCGTCTTGAGTCTTGACGATTACAGTATGTCTGAGATGAAAACTTCCGGCCAACAACCTGCGTGGATGCACAAGCATTCTGCAACCCTAGACGAGGCTGGCGAAGCGATCATTTGCGAGGGCGGAGTAACGACCCATGCCGCTACAGGTCAAGTAATCGAAAACATCGGGAATTGGCGGCTGTGCCTTAATTCTGGCGAGTGGTCGTTGGTCGGCGAAAAAAGCTGGAGCCGCTGGTTGCTGATGAGAAGTGACGAGACCCCGAACGAACTTTGGGAACTCGGGCAGGTTAGTTGGGCGACAAAGTCTAAGATCGTGGACAAATATGCTCGAGAGATACAAGAAAAATTCGCTGAACGCGGCCATGTGGCGAATGTCAAACTGTACGATGAACGATACGAACCAAACGTCGAGGTCTTCAACATTGAAGAAGACGAAGATGATTTCCGATCACATGTCGTTCAATTTGGAAATTCTCGTATTCGGTTTGATGAGCAATACGATTCAGTCCTCGTCACTTTTGAACGTGATGAAGGGGCCGAAGCCGAAGGCAGCCTGATATCGCACTACACGAAGGTGTTCGGGGAACTGGAAGGGGTCCCATACAAAGCGGTCAAGCTCTGAATTCTTTTCTCCGCGTCCACAATGTTGTCCTGTCCGGAATCACCGCTTCCGGTCGAATTCCTTATTTAGCCGCCGAATTTGTCCACGCGCCCTAGCCCTCCTGATAGGTCTTCAACCGATAGTTGAACTGCGCGCGCGTGAGGCCGAGGGCGGCGGCGGCGCGGGTGCGGTTGCCGCCATGGGTGCTGAGCGCGGATTGCAGGATGCGGTGTTCGATCTCGTCCAGCGGCAGGCCGGTGCCGAGCGCCTCCGCCCCGATATCCGCTGCGGCATTCGGCGCGGCGCCGCCACCATCTGCCGGAGCGCGCTCCACCGTGCCTGCACGGGTCAGGCGATAGCGCCTGTCGCCCAGTTCCTCGCCCGAGGTGAAGAGGTCATGCACGCCCAGTGGCATGCCGGGCTGGGCCATGATCACGCCGCGTTCGATCACATTTTCCAGTTCGCGCACATTGCCGGGCCAGTCATAGCTGAGCAGGGCGGAGACGGCCTCCTCGCCGAAGCCGGGCAGGTCGCGGCCGTGGCGCTCGCAATAGAGCTTCAGCAGATGCGCCATCAGCACCGGAATATCCGCGCGCCGCTCGCGCAGCGGGGGGATCGCGATGGGGAAGACATTGAGGCGGAAGAACAGATCCGCGCGGAACTCGCCCTTCGCCACGGCCGCGCGCAGATCGATATTGGTGGCGGCCACCACGCGGGCGTCCACCGGGCGGGCGTGGCTGCCGCCGATCGGCTCCACCTCGCCTTCCTGCAGCACGCGCAGCAGCTTGGCCTGCGAAGCCATGGAAAGTGTGCCGATTTCGTCGAGAAAAATCGTCCCGCCATGGGCCCGCTCGAACTTGCCCTGCCGGCTGGATGTGGCGCCGGTGAAAGCGCCCTTTTCCACGCCGAACAGCTCCGCCTCGATCAGCGTCTCGGGCATGGCGGCGCAATTGACCGCAATGAAGGGCTTGTCCTTGCGCGGGCTCAGCAGGTGCAGGCTGCGCGCGAACATTTCCTTGCCCACGCCGCTCTCGCCCAGCAGCAGGACGGAGGTCTGGGTGCCGGCGACCTTGCGGGTTTTTTCGAAGGCCATGTTGAACCCGGCAGACGCGCCGACCAGCATCTTGTCGGGCCGTCCGCTGCCATCCTTGCTGGCCACCACCAGCCCTTCGCTCTCGCCCCCCTGCACTTGCACGGGCGCGGCCCGCAGATAGCGCAGATCGTTCTCCGCATCGGGCCATTCCTCGCGCGGGCGGCCCACGATGCGGCAGCAATCATGCCCCATCGCGATGCATTCCACCTCGCGATAGACGATCGGGCGGCCCAGGAACTCGCTGGCATAGCCGCTGGCATAGCCGATCTGGCTCCATCCGGCGGCAATCTGCCCGCGCCCGAATTGCTTGAGATGCGCGGCGCATTCGCTCGAATGGTGCCAGCGATATTCGGAATAGAAGCGGCCCTCCTCGATATTGACGTCGAAGGCGATCTGTTCGGAAAGCACGATCCCTTCCAGCGCGTGCATCTGCGGGCCGACCGAGAACATGGCGTGCAGGCTGGTATGCGGGCGGACCTTGGTGGCGATTTCCGCATCCATCGCCCCGGCATTGTAGCCCTGGCGAGTGAAGGCGGCACGGGCGCGTTCCAGCCCTATGGCGTCCACCACTTCGCGGCGCAGGAGCCCGGTGGAATCCTCATGCATCAGCACCATGCGCCGCCCGGCGAGCCAGATATGGCCGGTCTCGGGCGAGAAATGCAGCGTTGCGGCAAGGTCTTCCATCACCGGCATCGCGGGTGCGGGAGTGACCGCTGGTGTGTGGGTCATGGGACTCCTGCTGTCGAAATTTAGACGAATTGAGTGCGATGCATGGGTGGAGATCGTTCGAAAATCAACGATTTCTTGTTCTGGATATCGTGCGGGCACTGAGCTGAAATTGATCAACTAACTGATTTATAGCAATAAAACCCATCCATCAGGGAAATGGCACGGTGCTTGCAATTCACCCGCCAAGCCGCCGGGGAGTTTACGGCGGCATGGCATGGGAGATGGAACAGTGCTGTCCCGACCAATTACGCGCAGGCGTTTTATCGCCTCGACCTCGGTAATCGCGGCGGCGGGGGCCATTCCTGCCGCGCAGCTCTGGCAGGCGGAGGGCGGCACAGCGCTGTTCGTCTCTGCCGAACATGCGCCGCTGGCGGGCCTTCCGCCGCGTGCCGTGCTGTTCGACGGCCCGCGTATCGAACGCCTCCAGGCCATGGCGGCAAGCCTGCCCAAAGCGGCCGCGAACATCGTCCTGCGCCTCGACGCGACGGACGATCATCTGCTCGACATCGCCGCCCAGATGGCCCGCGTCACCGTGAAGCGGGGCGCGGCGCTGCCGGGCGGGAAGGGCGTTTCCGCCCGCATCATTCCCCAGGAGAGGAAATTCGCATGAACCGCAAAGTGACTTACCCCCTGCTCGCGGCGGCGCTCGTCGCATTGGCGGCATGCGGTTCGTCTTCCGATACCGCCAGTGCCGGGGACAAGGGCAAGCTGACCTATCTGGGCAAGGAATCCATCCCGAAGGACAAGGCCGAGATGGTGTTCCAGCAGACCTGCATGGCCTGCCATTCCACCGGCGTGGGCCCGGTGATCCTTGGGCGCGACCTTCCGCCCGAAGCGATCAAGCTGTTCGTGCGGCACGGTAACCGCGCCATGCCCGCCTTTACCGAAGCGATGATCGACGACGAGACGCTCGACCGTGTGGCCGAGATGGTTTCGAAATCGAAAGCCCCCGCCACGCAGCCCGCGCAGTGATCTGGAGTATCCGACAATGACCGACACCACCCAGTCCGCCCTGCCGCAGGGCATTTCTCCGGCTCAGTTCGAGGCCGCGCTCGGCCAGCTGCGCGCACTGCTCGGCCCGGAAAACGTGCTGACCAGTGAAGAGGATCTCGCCCCCTACACCAAGGTGATGATGTCCGACGCGGATGAGAAGCACATGCCCGGCGCGGCAGTGCTCGCCACTTCGGTGGAGCAGGTGCAGGGCGTCCTCAAGATCTGCAACCAGTTCAAGACGCCGGTCTGGCCGATCTCGACCGGGCGCAATTTCGGCTATGGTTCGGCAGCTCCCGGCACGCGCGGCCAGATCGTGCTGGACCTCAAGCACATGAACAAGATCATCGAGGTGGACCCGGTGCTGTGCACCGCACTGCTGGAACCGGGCGTGACCTATCAGCAGCTGTGGAACTACCTGAAAGAAAACGACATCCCGCTGTGGCTATCATGCCCCGCACCCTCGGCCATAGCGGGTCCGGTGGGCAACACTCTCGACCGGGGCGTGGGATACACGCCCTATGGCGAACACTTCATGATGCAATGCGGCATGGAAGTGGTGCTCGCCAATGGCGAGGTGTTGCGCACCGGCATGGGCGGGGTCGAGAAATCGAACACCTGGCAGGCCTTCAAATGGGGCTACGGGCCCTATCTGGACGGGATCTTCACCCAGTCGAACTTCGGCGTGGTGACCAAGCTGGGCATCTGGCTGATGCCGCAGCCGCCGGCCTATAAGCCGTTCTGCATCCAATATGAGGATGAAGGCGACATCGACACGATCGTGGAGATGCTGCGCCCGCTCAAGATCGCCAATATCGTGCCCAATGCGGCGGTGATCGCCAATGTCATGTGGGAAGCGGCCGCGATCATTCCGCGCTCCAAATATTACGAGGGCACCGGTTCCACTCCGAAGGAGGCGCTGGAACAGATCAAGCAGAAGGAAGGCATGGGCGCCTGGAACGTCTATGCCGCGCTCTACGGCACGGCCGAACAGGTCGAGGTCAATTGGAACATCGTCAAACAGGCGGTGGAGGCCACCGGCAAGGGCAAGCTCATCACCGAGGAGGAGGCCGGCAATCGCGAGCCCTTCCGTTATCGCGCCCAGCTGATGAAGGGCGACATGACGCTGCAGGAATTCGGTCTCTATCGCTGGCGCGGTGGTGGCGGGTCGATGTGGTTCGCCCCGGTCTCGCAGGCCAAGGGTTCCGAAACCAAGGCGCAGATGGAACTCGCGCAGGAAATCCTCAACGAATACGGGCTCGATTACGTGGCCGAATTCATCGTCGGCATGCGCGACATGCATCACATCGTCGATGTGCTGTTCGACCGGAGCGATCCGGCGGAAACCGCGCGCGCGCATGAGTGCTTCGGCAAGCTGCTGAGCGAGTTCGGCAAGCGCGGCTATGCGGTCTATCGCGTCAATACCGGCTTCATGGAGCAGACGGCCGATCTCTACGGCAAGGTAAAGCGCGACGTGGACCAGACGCTGAAGCGCGCGCTCGATCCCAATGGCATCATCGCACCGGGCAAATCCGGCATTTTTGTCTGACGGTAACAATCAAGCTGCCCCGGCCGCCGGCTGAAATGGCCCGGCGGCCGGGGTTTGCGCACATTGGGGAGGGGGCGGCCAGCCAGCCTTGGCTGGCTGCACCATAGCCATGTGCCTTCCTTTGCCATCAGCTGTCGCTCAATGGCTGCAAGTGTCTGTAATGACATGCAAAGCAGCAATCCGAAAAATCCCGGAAAAATAGCACGCTCACAATATCCCAAGGACGAGACGATTCTCGCCCGGCCACTTTGCGTGGGACAAAAATAAGTACCTTGGGAGGTAAAATATGAGAACTATTCAAGGGCGGCTTGTCGGCAATTGCGGCAGGCTCCTGCTCTCGTGCGCGTCGTCCGCGATCATCTGTGTGCTTGCTCAACCCGCACTGGCGCAGGATGCCGCCGACATTTCCAAACCTGCGGTGGAAGAGGAAGAGGATGCCTCGCTCAATGCGATCATCGTCACCGGCTCGCGCATCGCGCGCAAGGATTTCGAGTCCAACAGCCCAACTGTGACGGTGGATGAGGGCCTGTTGCAGAATTCGGCAACAGCGGCGCTCGAAGTCAATCTCAACAAGCTGCCGCAGTTCGTGCCAGCCCAGACGCCGACTGCGGGCGGCGACATCCAGCCAACAGCGACCAACACGCCCGGTGCTGCCACCGTATCGCTGCGCGGCATTGGCGCGAACCGCAACCTTGTGCTGCTCGATAACCGGCGTACCACGCCCAGCAACGCTTCGGGCGTGGTCGACATTTCGACGATTCCCAGTGCTGCGATCCAGCGCGTGGAGGTCATCTCGGGCGGCGCTTCGGCGACCTATGGCGCAGACGCGATCGCCGGTGTGACCAACTTCATCCTGAAGAAGGACGTGCACGGCCTCGAACTCGATGCCAATGTCGGCATGACCCAGGAGGGTGACGGGCTCGAATATCAGCTCTCCGGCATCATGGGCTCCGACTTCGCCGATGGGCGCGGCAATGTCAGCCTTGCCATGTCGATCAACCACCGCGACGCCAGCTATCAGCGCGACCGTTCGTGGTATCGGGATCTCTGGGCAGATACCGAAGTGAGCGGCACGCAGTTCTTCATTGAATCGCCGGGCGTTTATTTCGGCTATGACAATTTGCCGACCGCGATCACGTCGATGTTCCCGGACTCGTCGCTGCCATCGGGCGGCTACACAGCCTATACCAACACGGACGGTTCCGCCTTCGTGAACGGGTCCTGGTACAATGGCGGCGTCTATACGCCCTATTTCGAGGGCTTCACGGGCGATGTCGATGGCTATGAATACAAGGTCAGCGATGCCGGTACGCTCAGCCAGAACAACACCAGTTCCTATCTCATCCTGCCGCTCACGCGTTACAACTTCTTCGCGCGCGGCAATTACGAGATCAACGACTGGATCGGTGTCTTCGCGCAAGGGCTCTTCAGCCATGTGAGCACCTATACGAGGCAGGAACCCGGCCCGGTCACTTCCGGCTGGAGCGTCGCGATCGATCCGACCACGCTCGATGAGGATCAGTTGTCGGCGGATATGTGGGAATTGCTCAACAGCCGGCCCGATCCCGATGCACCGTTCGAATTGCGCACCATGATGCCGGAGGACCGCGAGGGCTTCACCGACGTCATGACCTACAACATGCTTGCAGGTTTCGAGGGCCACATTCCGGGCACGGACTGGACCTGGGACGCGTCGGTCAATCATGGCGTCTCGGTCACATCGTCGCGCCAGACCGGCATCTATTCGCTCGAACGGCTGCGCACGGTCCTGAACTCGGGCAATTTCGGCGAGGGATTTTCGGCCACGGGCAATTCGAAGGACGGCGGCTTCGGCGCTTCCACTGCGACCTGCACCAGCGGCCTGAACTTCTTCATCGTGCCTGAGGGCGGCTATTCGGAAGACTGCCTCGACGCCGTGCGCGCGGATCTGAAGAACCGTTCGTCGATGCGTCAGACCATCGTGGAAGCCAATTTGCAGGGCAAGCTGCTGGACCTTCCGGCCGGCGAATTGCGCGCAGCACTGGGCGCCAGCTATCGTGAACAGGACTATGAGTTCATCAACGATACGCTGACCAGTCAGGGCACCTCGTTCCAGGATCAGGCTCTGGGCATTTATCCCAGCGCGGATTCCTACGGCTATTACGACGTGAAGGAAGTCTATGCCGAATTGCTGGTTCCGGTGCTGGCCGACCTGCCCTTCGCCAAGTCGCTGAATCTCGAAATCGGCGGCCGTATCTCTGACTACAGCACTACCGGCACCAGCTACACCTACAAGGTGCTGGGCGACTGGGAAGTCAATGACTGGATGCGCCTGCGCGGCGGCTACAACCGGGCCGAGCGTGCACCGAATATCGGGGAGCTGTATCTCGCTTCGCAGGAAACCTTCGGCGTCAATTATGCCGGCGATCCCTGCTCGCTTGCCAATCCGCTTTCCTGGTCCGCGAACCCGGCGAATGCCAATGGCAATGCCGTGCGGGCGGTGTGCGAACAGCTGATGGACCGTTCCGGCAGTACCGACGCCAAGACACAATATTACGCCGGAACACAGTCCAACTCGACCTTCGGCTATGCTTGGCCGACGCTGGTAGGCAATTCGAGCCTGACCACCGAAAAGGCCGATACCTGGACCGCTGGCGTAGTGTTCAATTCGCCTTTCACGTCGCCGGCGCTTTCGCGGCTCAAACTGTCGATCGACTGGTACGACATCTATGTGAAGGACGCGATCGCTCCGCTCACTGTCGCGGCTGCTCTGCAGCAGTGCTTTGATCCGACCTATAATCCGCTGGTGCTGACCGATGCCTCTGCAGCGGCCGACACGGCCTTCTGTCAGAACATCGAACGTAACCAGACCGGCTCCCAGGGTACGGTCTATACGACCTACACCAATAATGGCCGCTTCAATGTCCAGGGTATCGACACACAGCTCGATTGGGCTGCGGATGTGGGGCCGGGGACCTTGTCGGCGAATGTGGTGCTCAGCTATTTGATCAAATATAAGAGCGCGGCGCTGCCGACTCTGCCGATGGTCGATTATGTCGGCACCTTCGGCACGACGGAAAACGGGCTCAATTCCGGGGCCTATCAGTATCGGGTGCTGACGAGCCTCAATTACAGCGTCGGCAAGCTGGCATTGGGCCTGCAGTGGCAGCACCTGCCTTCGGTGGAAGATTCTTCGGAAGCCACAATCGCGACGACCACGGTCGGCGCCCCGGCCTATGATATCTTCCATCTCAACGGCAGCTATGCCGTGGCGGACAATTTCACGATCCGGTTCGGCGTGGAAAACCTGTTCAACCGGGCTCCGCCGCTGACCAACTACAATCCCGCCAATGACAGTGCGGCCACCAACGGCCTGCTGCGGGGCGGTTCCTATTCCTCGGGCTATTACGACACCAATGGGCGTCGTTTCTTCCTGGGTGGCAACGTCAAGTTCTGACGGGCAGCCGATCGGAACAAAGGGGGAGGCCCTCCTCGAAAGAGGAGGGCCTTTTCCTGTGCCTGCCCCGTGTTTGCTTTGTGTGGGGCAGTTCCTAGAATTGGGTGCCGACGTTGAATGTGAAAGTCTTGGTATCGTCGCCGGGCTGCTTCCATAGCACCTTGGCCACATCGATCCTGAAGGGGCCGAAGGGCGAGTTCCAATTGACTCCGATGCCCACCGATATGCGCGGCAGCGGGGAATTGCCCAGATAGGTCTCCCGGAAGCCGGAATAGGTGGTGCCAAGCGCTGTGTTCTCGGAGCTGTCGAGGCAGGTCGGCGGGTTCGGATTGACTGCATTGGTCACATAGGACGTGCTCTGCGCCGTGCAGACGCCGTCCACGACCGAGGCGGAATCGATCTGGGTGTAGAGCTGGTTCCCGTCATCATCGTGAGTGCCGACGAAATAGCTCGATCCGGTGTCTGACAGGACCGGCTTGCTAAGGTCGAACACGGCGCCGGCATCGAGGAAGATCGACGGGCGCAGGCCCATTTCGCGCGCGCCGGTGCCCAGCGGAATCTCCAGCTCGGCCCGGCCGAGATAATAGGCATTGCCGCCCAGAGGATCGTCGACCGGATTGTCGGGATCGCTGTAGAAAGTGTAGCCGCCATTGTTGTCGCAGTTTTCGGCGGAAGTTCCATCGCCGCAGACCGGAACGCCGTCATCGTCCACCGTGTAATATTCGCGCAGGATGCGCGGGCCGACGCCGCGAATGTCGAAGCCACGCATCTGCGGATCGCCCAGAAAGAACCGATCGGTCAGGCGGACATCCTGCCCCAGCCCTTTGACGTAACCGCCTTCGCCGGAAAGGGAGAAGGTCCAGCCCGGCGCAAGCTGCCAGTATTTGGCGGCATTGATACGCATCTTGGCATAGCGTTCGCTCCCGCCCAGCCCGGCGACGTCGAGGCTGACGGTGACGTTTTCTCCGCTCGTCGGCCGAAGCCGGTTGTTGAGATTGTCATAGACGAGCGAGGCGCCAAGGATCGAACTGCTCCGCACGCCCACGGCTTCGCACAGATAGCGGCTGGCCAGCAGGGGATCGCATTCCAGCGTGCCTGGAGTTACGCGGTCGCTGTAATAGGTGTCCTCGTCCAGCATGACGTCGTCAAAATTCAGGGTGTAGCGACCGATCAGCGAGGTGTGTTCGGAAAGCGGTATGCCGGCGCGCAACTGGAAGCCGGTGGTCACCTGCCTGAAGGTCGTGCCATCGTCGGTGCTGTAGTAATTGTTGTTGCTGTCGCGGCGATAGATATCTGCGCCCAGCGAGATGTTTCGATCGAACACATATGGTTCCGTGAAGCTCAGGTTCACCCCGCGCGAATAGCCGGAAAGGTTGGCGCTCAGCCCGATAGTCTGCCCTTTGCCGCGGAAATTGCGCTGCTTGATCGATGCCTGCAGGATGAAGCTCTCGAGGCTGGAGAAACCGGCGGAAAGCTGGAGTTCGCCGGTGGCCTGTTCCTGCACATTGGCGTCGAGCACGATCCGGTCGGGGGCTGAACCCTGGCTCTGGGCAATTTCGAAATTCTGCTGAAAATAGCCCAGCGAGTTGATGCGTGCGGTCGAACGCTTGACCGCCAGCGAGTTGAACGCATCGCCCTCGGCCAGACGGAACTCGCGGCGTATCACCTTGTCCTGCGTCAGCGTATTGCCGTTGATGTTGATCGCCTCGACATAGACACGCGGCGCCTGGTTGAGCACGAATTTCACATTCATCGTCAGGTCGTCGCGGCTGCGCGTGAACTCGGGCCGCACATCGGCAAAGGCATAGCCATAGGTGCCGGCGGTTTCGGTCAGCCCTTCGACCGTGTCCTCCACCAGCTTGGCGTCATACCAATTGCCCTTTTTGACCGCGAGCGAGCTGGTCAGCACGCCCTCGTCAAAGTCGCGCAGCTGGCTCTCCACCTTCACGTCGCCGAATTTGTACCTTTCGCCTTCCTCGACGGTGTAGGTGATGATGAAATCCTGCTTGTCGGGCGTAAGTTCCGCGATGGCCGACACAACCCGGAAATCCGCATAGCCCTGGGTCAGATAAAACTGGCGCAGCTTCTGCTGGTCGAAGGCCAGACGGTCCGGATCGTAGCTGGTGCCGGAACTGAACATGCGAAAGAACCGGCCGCGTTTCGTGACCATCTGGCTGCGCAGCACGCCGTCGGAGAATTTGTCATTGCCGATGATGTTGATCTGGCGGACCTTGGATTTAGGCCCTTCGGTGATCTCATAGACGATGTCGACGCGGTTCTGCGCCAGCTGCACGCTCTTGGGTTCGACCACGGCGGCAAAGCGGCCCTGGCGCTTGTACAGTTCGATGATGCGCGCAACGTCAGCACGGACCTTGGAACGAGTGAAGATCTGGCGCGGAGCAAGCTTGATCTCCGGCGTGATCTTGTCGTCCTTCAGGCGCTTGTTGCCTTCCAGGATGATCCGGTTGACCACCGGGTTTTCCTGCACCTCGATCGTTACATTGCCATCATCGTTGCGAATGCTGGCATTGGCGAACAGCTCGGTCGCGTAGAGATCCTTCAGCGCCTGGTCGGCCGCAGTATCCGTATAGGCACCGCCCACCCGCAGCTGAATATAGCTCAGGATCGTCTGGGGCTCGAGCCGCTGGGCGCCCGTCACGGTGACGGACAGGATCGTCACCCCGGCCGGCAGATCCTGTGCCGGGGGGGAGGGTTGCACTTCCGGGGCAGGCGGGTCGGCCTGAGCTAGCGCCGCAGTGTGAAAACCGGCAAGAGCAAGAGCGATGGAAGAAGTAGCAGGAAAAAGGGATAGCTTCATAAACGGGGCACCTCGCTATGCCGCCGCCTAGGACGCGAAATTGCCTGCCCAATGTCGCCAGATGTCTGGCAGGCCGCATGTCGGAAACAATGGTGCGCGCAAGGGCTGCTCCGCCGACATGCGGTGCAACGAGAAGGCTGTGCGAGGGCCTTAGTCCGTGTGCATCCTCACGATCCGGGTGGCCGGTGCCGGAAGGCGCATGTTTTCCAGCCCGCGCATATGGGCCGTCCGCCAGAATATCTGATCGCGCCGCCGAACCAGATGGCCGCGAACGCTGTGCAGGCGCGGATGGCGTCGCCCGCCGCCGGGCATCCCTCCATCACCGGAAGAAGCAAGCTGGGGCTTGCCGATAGTCAGTTCGACATGGTCGAACAGGCGGGGCTTGCCGGCCTTTGTCCGGGCCTTGTTCAGCCTGGCCCTGTCAACCGGCCTTTCCGTCAGCGGCACGCGCGCACCCAGCAAGGCGCAGAAGGCGAGGGCCTGTATTATGTCCGGCCACAAGTTCTCGCCGCAGGCGGCGGCGGCCTGTTGCAGGCCATTCGCGCCGAGCGAGGTGCTGCGGAAATAGCTCTCCCAGCATTCATCGATCACGACTGCCAGGTGCGGACGCAGCGCGGCGAGTTCATGGGGCAGGGCCTTCAGCGGGAAAGCAGGGCGGTCGCCGCGTGGAAACTGGTCGATCGTGCGATCGAGATCGAAGATCACCACGCCCTGCGCCACTTCCGCCCCGGATGCCCCGTTCCAGAACACGCGTAGACTGCCCGAGCGTCCATCGCTGGCGGCATCGACCAGCACTCCGACTTCCTCGCCGGTTTCGCTGTCGGTCCATTCGACCCAGAAGAGGGTCAGCGGCGCGCGCAAGCGGGAATTGGAGGGATCGAGCAGGTCGGCCCATTCGCCAGACACAGTCCGGCAGGCGTCGATGACGTCACCCTGCAGCACATAGCGCACATCCGTGCCTTGCAGGCGCTCGGCAAAGGCGCTGCTGTCCGGCAACCGCCAGGTCTGGTTCTGGCGTTCCACCAGAACTTCGGCTGCGTGATATGCGACCTTGTCTGCAAGGCACATGGTAACTTCCCTCACGATCCTGACGGGAAGTTTCGCTCCCCTGACAGGAGAGGCATGAAGGGCAAGTTTTTCTGGGGCTTTTCGGTAGTTTGCCGATTCGTGTCACACTGTCACGCGCCGGACATCGGGTGATGGCCCGGCGGCGAGACAAGGGTCAGCGCAGCACGACCTTGGGCACGAACATATAGCCTTCGTTTCTGACCGTGCGGATGAGATCCTCGGCGGCATTGGCCCCGAGTTTGCGCCTCAGGCGGCTGATCTGCGTGTCGATGGCGCGATCATAGGCGTCGCAATTGGCGCCGCGCGCATATTCCAGCAGCTGATCGCGCGTCAGCACGCGCTGGGGCCGTTCGACAAAGGCGCGCAGCAGCGAGAATTCTCCGTCGGAAAGGCTGGTGATGGCCCCATGCTGGTCGCGCAGCTGGCGGCGGTCGACATCGAAGCTCCAGCCGCTGAACAGATAGCTGGCCGATGTTGCCTGTTCCATTTGTGCGGATTTTGCCAACCGCCGCCGAACGGCGCGAATGCGGGCAAGCAATTCGCGCAGCGATGCGGGCTTGGTCAGATAATCGTCGGCCCCGGCTTCCAGGCCCACGATGCGGTCGATCTCGCTGCCAAGATCGGAAACGATGATCACGCAGACATCCTGGTGAACCGAAAGGGCGCGGGTGATTGCCAGCCCGTCTTCTCCGGTGATCTTCACATCAAGCAGCACGATATCGACCGTGTAGCGGCTGAGCAGGTCCCGTGCGACGAGCGCATTCTCCGCTTCCAGAACCTGGAAGCCGTGACCGGCCAGAAACCGGCTCGCCCCGGTTCGAAATTCCTTGTCCCCATCCGCAATCAGGATGCGTGGATTGCTGTCCGTGACATTGGGAAATGCTGCGCTGCTGTGCATCTGGCCATCCCATTCCGACGGCGAATTCTGCAGGGAGATACTGGATTGTAACATTCGCGACCTCGTGAAACCTGTCCGTTTCATGCACGCAGGGAAGGATATCCCTGCGGTGCCATCGAAGCCGATGCCCCCGTCTCCGATGGCGGTTGTTCACATTCCCTGTCGCCATCTGTTCAACGTGCCGGGATGCAATTCCCTTCGCCAAGCGCTGAAAAATTTCCGCCCTGGCTGCAATCATGCGTCAGGCAGAGCCACGCATGGGCAAGGAGCGGACAAAGACGGGGGGAGGTTACTCCCCTTCGACCTTGCCGCTGGCGCTGAAAGAGAAGGAGACGGCGACCTTTGGGTCGAGGTTCTCGGCGGCGGAGCCTTCTCCGATGCCATAGGCAGTGCGGGCGATGGTTGCGCTGCCCTGTACCTTGCGCTTCAGCCCTTCGCCCGAAAGGCGGAAGCTGATTGTCTGGGGCAGGGTCATGCCCTTGAGCTGCAGCGTACCGCTGGCGCTGTAGCGATCCGGCCCGGTCTTGCGGGCGGAGCTGGCGGCGAACACGGCCTTGGCGAAGCGGCTGGCCGCGAAGAATTCCTCACCCGCCAGCATCCCGTCCTGCGTCGCATCGCCCACGCTGGCGCTGGCAAGATCCACGGTGATGCGGATATCGGCCTTCTCGGGCCACTCGGGATCGAAGGCGATCCTGCCCTGCCAGCTTGAAAAGCTGCCCTCGATCGTCCCGGCATCGCCATTGCCCACCGAGAAGGCGAGGCGGCCGCCGGGCTGGATCGTCCAGACCGGAACCGGCCCGGCTTCCTGTGCTGCGGGAGAGGCGCTTGCCTCCCCGGTCGGGCTCGCCGTCTCGTCCGGGACGGCGGAAGGCGTGGGCACGGGAGCGTCCAGCGCCGCCTTATCCGGGGCGGGCGCCTGCGCATCCCTGCCGATGGCGAGGAAGGCCGCAAGGCCCAGCGCTATCACGCCCAGCGCCAGCAGCGCGCCCGGCAGGCGCCTGCCGCCTGGGGCCATGCGCTCCAGCAGCCGGTCGCGCAGCAATATCTCATGACGCAATGCGCCTGCGACATGGAGAGCGAACAGGGCAAGGCCGACCCAGGCCAGCAGCTCATGCGCACTCTCGCTCGCCTCGCCAAGGCCGGGCCCCAGCGGCAGATGCGGCAGCGGCACCAGGCCGAACAGCACGGTGGGCACCTTGATCTCGGCTGTCGAGACCAGCGCCCAGCCGGTCAGCGGGGCAAGCAGCATGAAGCCATAGAAGCCCACATGCACCGCCTGCGCCGCCACATGGGCCGCCCCGCTCTCCACCGCGGCGGGACGGGGATGGGCCAGCCGCCAGCCAAGCCGCAGCACGGTGAGCGCAAGGATCGTGATCCCCACCGACTTGTGCAGCTGGAACAACGCAAATCCCTCGACCCCGCGCGGCATGGCAAAGCCCAGCGCCAGCTCGAACGCCAGCGCATAGGCCAGCAGCCAGTGAAGAATTATCGAACCGCGCGTGTAACGGATCATGCAGCCATCTCTAACGCCAAGCCGGGCCCTGGGTGCCCTGCCGCCGCACTCGATGGGATGAGTACGGCGGCAGGGCGGGAGGCTCGATCAATCGAAGGAAAGCTGTTTCAGCGTCTTCCCGCCCGGCAAGGTGACCGTGACGTTGAAGCCGCCGCTGCGCCCGTCGCGCAGGGGATAATAGGTGAGGTCGATCACGTCGCCGGGCTTGAGGGTCCGCTTGGACCAGCCTGCTCGCGTCAGGTGATTGGGGCTCATCCCTTCGAAGGCCCACTTCTTCTCCTTGCCGTCGGGTCCCTTGGTGGTGACGTAGAGGAAGGTGTGCGGATTGGTCCATTCCCAGCGAAGGACGGTTGCCTTCTTGAGCGGGATTTCCTTGCCCCATTCGAACATTGCCGTCGAATGATGGGCCGAAGTCGCGGCGGGAACGGCCGCCAGCAAGGCAGCGCCCGCCAGACCCGTGAAGATACGCTTCATTCTACGCTCCTTAGAAAGTCTGGCCTTTGAAAGCCCGGCCATCATTCGATCCCGTCGAAACCGAGATCCATGCTCGGCCGGCCCTCGGCATCAGCGGCGTCGCGGTTGTTTTCCTGGCAGATATATTCGCGAATATCCCAGTCGCGCTCGCGCCGGTAGGACATGGTGGTGGTGAAGGGCGCGGTGAACAGTTCCGGGTCGGTGATCGTGGTTTCGATCACCAGCTTGTCCGGCCCTTCAAGCTGAATCCGCTCGTGGATCTGCGTGTGTTCGGTGGGGTGCAGGCCGGCGATCAGCGAGATCAGCGGCGAGAGGCCGATCGTGTCGGCCACCAGAGTATTGCCTTCCCAATGGCCCACCGAGCTGCCGTTGAACAGCAGGTCCGGATCTTCGGGCAGGGCGCGCCCATCCGTGAAGATGCGGCGGACCTGGCTGTGCGTTTCGATCACGACGTTCACCTTGCCCGGCGAGTAGATGAACTCGATCGGATAGGGGTAGCGCATCACGCCGGGCATGCCCACGGGCATGCAGTTCGCGCCTTCGGTCTGCAGGTTCTCACCATGCTCCTTGGCGGCGTTGAAGGCGTCCACGATGGCGCGTGCCTTGGCAGTGAGCGGAGCCTGCCCTTCGGCGGCCCGCAACTTGCCCACAACACCCCATTCCGGCCGCCATACGCCATCGAATGCGGGCAGGCGGGCAATGGCTGCGAACTGCGAATCGCGGCTTGCCGTGTCCTGTGCGAAAGCGCTGCTGCCGAGTGCCGGAAGGGCAAGTATGACGAGCAGCAATTGTTTGAAATTCCCTGACATCTTCTCCCCTTTTTATCGGCGTTGTCCGCTCTTTGAATTTGCCCATCGGATAAGAGCGTGAGTTGATAATGTCAATTTCAACATGACGCGTTCTGGCGCTACCCGAAGTGAACATAGATGTAGGCAAAGCTCTGATCTGGATAGGAAGGTAACGATTCCCCGCATTTCCGAGCGCTTTTTGGCTCATTCGTCGCGTTTTCAGTGAGTATTGTTTTTGCCTCTTGACTTTGATGAAATCAAACGGGCAAGTATCGCCTCGATAAGTGCCTCGAAGGCACAGTAGGGAGAGGCGGCAACGGCATTGTTTTTCCGTTGCGAATGGGATGGTCGTCCGGCGGTGGCGGCCGTTGTGGCGGTGTGTGCCGATCTCCCCCTGCGGCTTCGAAGGCGCAGAAATACGAGGGGAGAGACATGAACTATCCACGCCATCTGGGAATCCGTTCGGTGCTGCTGGCTGCCAGCGCATTGTGTGCCTCCGCACCGGCCTTCGCGGCTGACGAAGCGCCTGCGAAACTGGCCTCGGCAGCCGAGGAAGCGGGGAGCGCGGCGGACGGCGGCAGCGATAATGGCCCGATCATCGTGACCGGTTCGCGCCTGCAGCGCACCACTTTCGATGCGCCTTCACCCGTGACGACCCTTGGCGGTGACGATCTGGCGCGCCGGGGCGTGACCAACGTCGCCGAAGCGATCGCGGAGCTTCCCTCCTTCCGCGACAGCACCAGCCCGCAGACGCAGGGCTTTGGCAGCTTCAACGTGGGCGCGCGCATCATGAACCTGCGCGGCCTGGGCGTGACCCGCAATCTGACGCTGGTGAACGGCCGCCGCTTCGCGCCCACCACGCGCGAGGGTTCGGTCGATCTCAACTTCCTGCCTTCGATCCTGATGGACCGTACGGAAATCGTCACTGGCGGCGCTTCGGCGGCCTATGGTTCGGACGCCATCACCGGTGTGGTCAATGTGATCCTCAACAAGAATCTGGAGGGGATCAAGGCCGAGGTCGATTACGGCATTTCGGACGAGGGCGATGGAGACCGGCTACACGCGGCGGCGGCCTTCGGAACGGAAATCGGTGATCGCGGCCACTTCGTGATCGGCGGCGAATATGCGGACCAGAAGGGGATCGGCAATTGCTTCACGCGCGATTGGTGTACCGCCGGCGCGGTGGTGACCAATCTGGGCTATGCGGGCGGCAATGGCATGCCCAATTATGTGCGCGTGAACGATGGGGCCGGTCTGCGTTTCAACAATGCGGGCGTTGTCTATGGGGGCCCCACCGACGTGTACGGGATAGGTGCTCTCTTCGGGACGGGTGGCACCACCTTCGATTCCAACGGTGATCCGGTTGCTTTCCACACCGGAAACCCGGGTTTCGCCCTGTTTCAGAAGGGCGGGGATATCATCCCGGCATATATCAACTCCAACATTACGGTCCCCGTGGAGCGCTACTCGGTCAACGCACATTTCAACTATGATGTGACCGATGACATCGAGGTTTTCCTGGAGGGGACTTACGGCCATGTCGATGGACAATTGCTGCAGACATCGTTCTTCAACACGGCCATACCGATCTATGCCGACAATCCCTTCATTCCGGCCGAGGTGCGTGCCCTGCTTGATGCAGGTCAGCAGACTCAGCCGACTGGCCCATATTCACTCGTACGCCCGAGCAAGGCGGCCTTCTCGATGGCCCGCATGTTCGACGATTTCGGTCGCGGTTACAGTACTTCGAGCGCTGACACCTACCGCATCGCGACCGGTATCAGCGGCTCCTTCAGCGACAAATGGAAGTGGGACGGCTATTACCAATATAGCCGGACCGACCGCCTGCAGCAGGTGGAGGACAATCTCGTGGTTGGCGCCGCCGTCTACCCGGTGACGAGCCCGTCCACTATCGCCAAGAGCAACGCCTATTTCTACTTCGCGGCCGATGCGGTGACCGATCCCATCACCGGAAAGCCCACCTGCCGTGCGTTGCTGAGCGACGATCCTGCACTGCGCGCGGCGGCGGCGGGCTGCGTTCCGGTCAATCTGTTCGGCGAGAACAATTACGATCCTGCTGCCAAGGACTACATCTACGGTACGCTGGTCGAGGACATTGCGCTTGAGCAGCATGTGATCGCGGCAAATATCGCCGGCGAACTTTTCGAGGCACCGGGCGGCAGCGTCGGCCTGGCATTCGGCGGCGAATATCGCATCGACAAGATCGATGTGGTGCATGACGATCTGTCGAACCTCTACGCCTATTTCCAGAACTTCGGCGCCGACTACAATGGCAAGACCGAGGTGATCGAAGGCTATGCGGAAGTTGAAGTGCCGATCCTGGCCGATGTGCCCGGCGCCGAGGCACTGAGCGTCAATGGCGCGATCCGCCAGACGCATTACAACATCACCGGCTTCGGCAGCTATCTGCGTACCAATGTGTCGAACTCCTTCGATGCCACGGCATGGAAGCTGAGCATGAATTGGGAGCCGACCGACTGGCTGCGTTTCCGCGTCAGCCGTTCGCGCGACATCCGGGCCCCCAACTTCGCGGAGCTGTTCCTGTCTTCGGCCAGCGCGTTCACGTCGATCGTCAATCCTTTCAAGCTCGACGGTCAGAACAAGCCTGTTTCGAACAACCCCAGCCTGCTGAGCGGGGGCAGCCCCGATCTCAAGCCGGAGAAGGCCGATACGTGGGGCGCGGGCATGATCCTTCAGCCCAAGGGTGCGCTTGATGGGCTGCGCTTCTCGGTCGATTATTTCAACATCAAGGTGCAGGATTATATCGGCACGCCGCCCGGCGGCGCGCAGAACATCGTCAATGAATGCTTCAAGGGCCGCGCGGAAGCCTGCGCGCTGGTCAACGATGGCGGCATTACGACGGGACAGGATATCACCTCGGTCCGCAACGTCTCGGTCAATCTGGAAGAATTGCGCACCAGCGGGCTGGATTTCGAGGCCGATTACCGGATCGATCTGAGCGGCCAGAACCAGCTGATGCTGCGCGGCCTGGCCACCTATACGGACGAACTGACCACGGTCGCCTATGGGCAGGAAATCAACCGCGCCGGTCAGACCGGCAGCGCGGCTTCGATCAGCGCCCCGAAATGGACGGCCAGCGCCTTCGTCACCTTCGTCAATCCGCGTTTCACCCTGACATTGCAGGGCCGCTACATCGACAAGGGCGTGCTGGATGCGCTCTACAAGGATCCCAGTGACGAAGGCTATGATCCCAAGCTCCCCAACTCCATCACCGACAATAGCGTGCCCAGCCGGTTCTACCTCAACCTCTCGGGGACGGCGAAGGTCGGCCCGCGCTGGGGTGAGGATGATGAGAAAGGCTTCGAACTCTTCTTCCGCGTAAACAACCTGCTGAACAAGGCTCCGCCGATCGTGCCGGAATTCCAATATCCCACCAATCCGGCCTATTTCGACACGATCGGCCGCTACTACACGATCGGTGCGCGCGCGCGTTTCTGATCCGATAGTCCCTCGCAGGGGTCATCGCGGCGTCGGCGGTTTCCATTTCGGGAACCGCCGGCGTTTTGTTTCCGGCAATTTGCCATGGCCGGATAATGGACATAGTGAAGGGGCAATCGGCGGGGGCTGACGGCAACAGACTGCAGACGCAGCGCATAGGGACGGGACAAGAGCGCGTGGCGGAAGAGCGGAAGGGCATCAATGCGCCGCTGGCGGGCGTACAGCAGGAACTGATCTCAGCGCATTTCCTGCTGCTGAGGCGAATTCTGGTGAAGAGCGCGCGCACCGCCTTTAACGGCCTGAAGCCTGAAAACCGGATGGAGCAGGGCTGTTTCCGGCAATTTGCCATGGCCGGATAATGGACATAGTGAAGGGGCAATCGGCGGGGGCTGACGGCAACAGACTGCAGACGCAGCGCATAGGGACGGGACAAGAGCGCGTGGCGGAAGAGCGGAAGGGCATCAATGCGCCGCTGGCGGGCGTACAGCAGGAACTGATCTCAGCGCATTTCCTGCTGCTGAGGCGAATTCTGGTGAAGAGCGCGCGCACCGCCTTTAACGGCCTGAAGCCTGAAAACCGGATGGAGCAGCGCGTTGCCTTTACGCTCTATCGCATGGAGGAAGCCCGGGTTTCGGAGCTTGCTTATATGCTGGGGAACGACGTTGCCCAGGTCAGCCGTGCGCTTGGTGCGCTCCGGAAAGACGGGCTGGCGCAGCGCGATCGCCAGCGCGATCCCTATACGCTGACGCCGCAGGGCGTGGCGGTCGGGCAGGAACTGGATGTGGTGGCGCAGCGGCGCGAGGAGGAACTGCTCCGGGGTATGTCCGCGGTCGAGATTTTCGAGCTGGCGGGGCTGATGATCAAATTGCAGGGCCGCGCAGCCCAGATCCTTGCTGACGAGATGGCGCTCTCCAAATCGGAAGAGCCCGGCGAGGAAGGGGTGGGCACTGCCCTGATGGAAGCGCCCAACCGGGTGCAGGCGGCGATCATCAACATCGCCAATATCATCACGCGCAGTGCCACTGCGTCCTTCAAGCGGCAGACGGGCGTTTCCAATTTCGAATGGCGTTTGCTGGTGAACGTGGCCAGCCGGCCTTCCATCTCGTTCATGGGGCTGGTCGATCACGTCGATGCCGATAAGGCGCAGGTCAGCCGGACGCTGGATTCCCTCGCATCTGCCGGGCTGGTGAACCGCATCAAGGATCCCGCCAGCGGGCAGGTGAAGATCGAGCTGACCGAAGAGGGCCAGCGTGTCTATGGCGTGATGCGCGCCGATGCCCTGCGGCGGAATATCATATTCACTGGCTGGCTGAAGCCGGCCCAACGGAACAGGTTGCAGGCCTATCTCAACCTGCTGATCCGGAATGCCATGGCAATGGATGGAGTGGAGGATCAGGCGCGGCCGGAATAGCCGCGCCCGATCCCCTCATGTCAGGTCCCCGGGTCCCCGCTCAGATGGGGTAGTGCCCTGGTTCGGTTTCGATGGTGATCCAGCGCAGTTCGGTGAAGGCGTCGATGCCTGCCTTACCGCCGAAGCGGCCATAGCCGGAGGACTTCATGCCGCCGAAGGGCATCTGGGCCTCGTCATGCACGGTGGGGCCGTTGACATGGCAGATGCCCGACTGGATCTGGCGTGCCACCTTCAGCCCGCGCGCCGTGTCGCGGGTGAAGACCGAGGCCGACAGGCCATATTCGGTGTCGTTCGCCAGTTCGATCGCATGGGCCTCGTCGCGCGCGCGGGCAATGCCCACCACCGGGCCGAAGCTCTCGTCGCGGAACAGCTTCATGTCCGGCGTTACCTTGTCCACCAGATGGGCGGGCATCAGCACGTTCTGGGTCGTCTCCCCGCCGGTCAGCAGCACCGCGCCCTTGGCCACGGCATCCTCGATCAGCGCATAGCAATGATCCACCGTCTTGCGGTCCACCACCGCGCCCAGCGGCGTGTTGCCGTCGCGCGGATCGCCCACCGGCATCGACTTCACCTTCTCGGCGAACTTGGCCGCGAAGGCATCGGCCACGGCATCGACCACGATGATCCGCTCGGTCGACATGCAGATCTGGCCCTGGTTCATATAGGCGCCGAAGGCCGCGGCCTTCACCGCCTCGTCCAGATCGGCATCTTCCAGCACGATCATCGGCGCCTTGCCGCCCAGTTCGAGCAGCACAGGCTTGAGATGTTCGGCCGCGCGCTTCGCGATGATCCGGCCAACCCCGGTCGATCCGGTGAAGTTGATCCGCTTCACTTCCGGCGCATCGATCAGCGCGCCGACCACTTCGCCCGCATCGGCAGGCGCATTGGTCACGACATTCACCACGCCTTCGGGGAAGCCTGCCTCGGCAAAGGCCTCGATGATCAGCGCATGGGTGCGCGGGCAGCTCTCGCTGGCCTTCAGGATCACGGCATTGCCGCAGGCCAGCGGCACCGCAATGGCGCGCACGCCAAGGATGATCGGCGCATTCCACGGGGCGATGCCCAGCAGCACGCCCACCGGCTCGCGCAGGGCCATGGCCAGGCAGCCCGGCTTGTCCGATGGGATCACTTCGCCATTGATCTGGGTGGTGAGCGCTGCCGCTTCGCGCACCATGGAGGCAGCAAGGCCGAGGTTGAACATGGCCCAGCCGGCCGTCGCGCCGATCTCGCCCATCATGGCGGCGACGAAATCGTCCTTCTTCGCCTCAAGCGCGGCCGCAGCCTTCATCAGCACCGCGCGCCGCGCATTGGGGCCCACCTTCGACCATGCCGCAAAGCCTGCCTGCGCCTTCGCCGCAATCGCCGGAATATCCGACGCCTGCATCGCCACTGCGCTCGACGCTACCTCTCCCGTCATCGGGTTCATTCGTTCGAAATTCATTCCACAGTCCTTTTAGCTCAAGAGCCTTTGCCACCGCCGGCGCTACAGAGCGCAAAGCGGGCCGCGATGCAATGGGGTCTGGGCAATGGGTTGCAGGGAGGAAACGACCCGGGATTTCCCCTTGCGCCGCCTGCACTCAATCCTTCGCGCCATGGAAGGCGGAAAGCCCGCCCGCGACCATGCGCGCAAGGCTCAGGGAAGCGCGGTCCCAGTCGATCGCCTGCCCTTCCAGACCCATCACCGATGCCAGCCGTGCGCCCTGTATCTGGGGGTAGACATAGGTGCCATTGATCACCGTCATGGCCAGGAACAGTTCCTGCTCCGAAAGGCCGGGAAGGCACTGGCGGGCAAAACCGATCATCCGCGCGCGCACATCGGCCACCAGCGGGCGGATAATTTCTCTCGCCTCGTCGGATGGGTCCGACAGTGCCTTGCAATAGACGTGATGACTGGCAGGGGCGTCGCCGTCAGCAAGGGCGGGGGAGAGGACGGGCCGATAGAAGGCATGCAGCACTTCCACCAGATCCGGCGCCCCGGCTGCAGCAGCCACGGCATCGAGATTGCGGTTCTGCGCGTCGTTGATGATACCGAAATGATGGCCGAACACATCTTCGAACAGATGGCGCTTGCCGGTCCAGTTGCGGCTGAGCGAAGCGATGCTGGTGCCCGCCCGTGCGGCGATGGCGCGGATGGTACAGCCATCATAGCCCGCATCGATGAATTCGCGCGCGGCCGCTTCGATGAAGCGATCCTTGCTGGACCGGCTTCCCGTGCCGGTATCCTTCGAATTTGGTGCGGTCGGCTTGGGTTCAGCCGCAATAGTGGGGGCGTGCATAGCGTCCGTCCAGATAGATCAGGCCGTCCGCATCTTGGCTGAATGACGCGTCGCGGACGAGCCCCCTTATCACCATATGGCTGCCGAAGGGCTCTGCCTGATCCACTTTGCACACAATGCTGGAAATCGCCCCGCGATAGACAGGCACGCCCAGCGGGTGGGTTTCCCAGTGATCGGCGGCAAAGCGCGTGGCCGGATCGGCGGCGACGAAGCTCTTGCACCAATCCTCGTCCGCCGCGCCGACCATGTTGATGCTGAACCAGCCGCTTTCCAGCACCGCCGGCAGGAGCGAGGCGTTGCGGTTGATGGCGATCAGCATCGAGGGAGGATCGAAGCTGAGCGACATCACCGCCGTCATCACGATGCCGCGCGGCGTGCCGTCGCTGTCCCGGCTTGCCACCACGGTGACACCGCCCGCCAGACGCCGGAGCGCCTGGCGGAAGCTGTCGACATCGAAAGCCGACTGTTCGACCGGTAGAGCCTGTGTCATCGCGCTCAGGCCGGAAGGATGCCGGATTTCTGCATGAATTCGCGCACCTGATTCCACTCGTCGCGCTGGGCGATCATATGGTCCCCGATGCGGGCGCGGGTCTGGCTGGTGAGATAGAACATCTCGTAGAGTTCCACGCGGCTGCCCAGAGCGGAACCGGCGAAATCCCACGCCATGCGCATGATCCGCGCGCGGTCTTCCGCAGCCATGCCGTTGGAGCCGGGCAGATATTTGCGCAGCTTGTCGCCGATCTCGGGGTTCTCGAACAGGTCGAGCGAGGGGGTACACAGCAGATTGTGCCCGCCAATCGTGCGGATGATCTGGTTCACGCGGGTCATCCAGCCGGGCATCACGCAGCGCAGTACGGAAAGGTCGCGATGCGGGAAGAAAGCGCCCGCGCCCCAATCATGCGCCCGCGCTTCGGCGGCTACGATGGCCGAGCGGGTGAGCGAGAGATAGGAGTGGATCTCGCCCAGCATTTCGGCGGTTTCGGGATAGGTCAGGCTGTTCGTCACCTTGGCGATGCTGGAACACAGATCATAGGCGAATTCCAGCTTCACCATCGCGCGGATGGCTGTCTGCTGCAGCGTATTGCCCGGCGAAACGCCTGCGTTGAGCGTGTTGTAGACGGCAAGATCGCCATCGCAGAACACGCGTTCGTAAGGCACTTCGACATCGTCGAAGATCACGAAGGCATCCTGTTCGTCGAAACGCGAGGAGAAGGGAGCGTCGGCCACGCTGGCATCCACGCCATAGTGATCGCGGCAGATCTGGATCACGCCCTTGGTGTTGACCGGGATCGAGAAGATCAGCGCATATTCCTCGGCGCCCGAGGGGATCGGGGCGGAGGAATAGACGTAAAGTTCGTCTGCAAGCGGGCCGAGCGTTGCCAGCACCTTGCCGCCGCGCACGATGATGCCGTTCTCGTTGCGGCCGACTACGCGCAGGGTCAGTTCGGAATTCATGCCGGCAAGCGGCGGGGCCGATTTGTCGATATTGGCGTGGACGATGGTGTGCGTCATCGAGAGATCGCCCTCGATCACCTCGCGGTGGAATTTCGCCAGGCGTTCATAGCCCTCCGGCGCGCCCTTCGCCCAGATGTCCGCGCGGGCGGTGTGGCCCGACAGCACGACATTCACGTAATCCGGCGTGCGGCCCAGCATGCCGTTGGAATAGCGCGACAGGCGCTCCAGACCGCGATGGCGGATCGCGAGATCCTCCTTCGACTTGGGCAGCATCAGGCTGACGTTCATCTTCTCGTCCGGGCGTTCCGGATCGGGAATGAGGCATTCGTCGGCATATTCGTGCTGCCAGTCGAAATAGCCGGCCATGCCGTCGATCGAGCCGGCCAGCTTGGGGTCGGTCGCTACGTCGATCTTGCCCTTGCCCAGCCAGACCTCGCGCCCGTCCGCCAGCGATGCCTTGTATTCCTGTCCAGTTCTTGCGGCCATTGTCGCCTCTCCTTGCCTTCGTTGAAAACGCCTGTATTCATGATTCGCAGGCGATGCAAGAAAAACAGACCATCGTTCCGTTTGACGGACTGACCCTGCGCACATCCTGTTGACGCAGGCAGGTTGGCAAAATAAGAGAACATCATTCTGTTTAATGGAACGATGTCCGAGTCATCGGCCGGGGAGAAACTCCGGCGCGGCTGGACGGGGAGAAGATGATGAAGGCACATGGTGCGCGCTGGGGCCGTCCAGCAGCTGAATCCCTTGAAGCCGCAAAGCGGCGTTTCACCGAACTCCTCGGGCAGGAAGGCGTGCAGGCGGAAGGCCCGCTATTCTCCGAATTCCATGACCCCTTCGAAGGGCCGGGCGCCGTGGACCATCAGCCTTCGCTGGTCGTTCAGCCTGCCTCGGTGGAAGAAGTGCAGGGTGTGCTGCGGCTGGCCACCGAATTGGGCGTTCACCTGTGGACCTCCTCCATGGGCCGCAATTTCGGCTATGGCGGATCGGCCCCGGTGGTCGATGGCGGGGTGGTGCTCAATCTGCGCCGCATGAACCGCGTGCTGGAGATCGACGTGGCCCAGGGCTACGCCATGATCGAGCCCGGTGTCAGCTTTGCCCAGCTTTACGAGGTGCTGCGCGAACAGGATGCGCCGCTGATGATGTCGGTGCCCGATCTGGGTTGGGGCAGCATCACCGGCAATGCGCTGGAACATGGCTATGGCTACAATGTCATGGGCGATCACGCCTCCGCCGTGTGCGGCATGGAAGTGGTGCTGGCGGACGGCACGCTGCTGCGCACGGGGCAGGGCGCCCTGCCGGGCAGCCCGCTGTGGGCCTGCCACCGGCGCGGCTATGGCCCTTCGCTCGACAGCCTGTTCATGCAGAGCAATTTCGGCGTGGTCACCAAGGCGGGCCTGTGGCTGATGCCCCGGCCCGAGATCTTCGCGACGGGCACGATCACCTGCCAGGGCGAGGGCGATATCGTCCCGCTGGTGGAGATGCTCCGCGGCCTTCTGCGCGAAGGCGTGCTGCAGGGCGTTCCGATGATTGTCGGCTCGCCGGACGATGCGGATGGCGAGGAAGCCGGTGCTGGCCTTTTCACCAACGCCAATCTCAGGCAGGTGCTGCGCCCCGGGCGCTGGAGCGTGCGGATTGGCCTTTATGGCGATGCCCGCTTGGTGGCGACGCGGCGCGCGATCCTGGAAAGCGCGGTGGCCGGGTTGGATGGCGCGGTGCTGGACCTGCGGACCTATCCCGGCGACGCCGGACGCGATGTGGTGGAGCCGCGCGATCTCATTCCCGCCGGCATTCCCAACCAGGTGCTGCTCGAACGGCTGCGCGCCGTATTCGGCGAGACACTGGGGCATATGGATTTCTCGCCCGTCGTGCCGCTCACCGGAGAGTCCGCGCAGCGGATCGACCGGCTGGTGCGCGAAACCGCGGCGAAATACGGCCTGATCGCGCCGGTGGGCTTCCTGCTCAACCAGCGCAGCATGGTCAGCGCCTGTCTGGTGATGTTCGACGCATCGGATGCCGCCCGCGTGGCGCTGGCGCGCGATGCTGTGCGCGAGATGTACGACCGGATCGCCGAATGGGGCTGCGCGCCTTACCGCTCGCATATCTCGCTGGCCGATCACGTGGCGGGCAAGTTCTCCTTTGGCGACCATGCGCTGGGGCACACCTATTCGCGGATCAAGGATGCGCTCGATCCGGCGGGCATCTTGTCGCCCGGCAATCACGGCATCTGGCCCGGTTCGCCCGCGGCGGCGGCCGATTGACACTGCCATGACTGAAAAATAGAAAACGACATTCTGTAGAAAAGAACATTGTGGCGATTGGGCACGCAAGCAGTCAGGCATGCCCGCTTCGCGCCAGAATCCGATAAAGGGAAGAGAAGATAATGGGAGAAGATCGCCCGTCCATCGCAACGATGCGGCGCTATGCCTGGACCAATGTGGCCACGGGCTTCCTCGTCTGGGGCATCGCGCTGGCCGGCATCTCGATGATGATGCCGGTGATGTATGCGACCATCTCCAAGGACATGGGCTGGACCGTGGCGCAGACCACCAGCTTCATGGTGATCAAATCCACTGTCTCGGCCGTGGCCGGGCTGTTCGCGGGGGCGATCTTCGTCCGCTTCGGGATCAAGCGGGTCTATCTGCCGGCGATCTGGGCCGTGGGCCTCAGCTCGGCAGGGCTCTATTTCATCGACAGCCTGTGGGAATATTATGTGCTGGCGGCAGTATCGGGCTTTGCCTCGATCCTGTGCCTGATCGCCATCCAGCTGACGCTGGCGCGCTGGTTCGACAACAAGCTCGGCCGGGCGACCGGTGTGGCGATGATGGGCGGGGCGGCGGCCGGCGTAGTGGTGCCGCTGGCCACCACCTATGGCCTCGAACATTTCGGCTGGCAGGCGACGGCGGGGATTTCCGGGCTGATCGTGCTGGTCACGCTCTCGCTGGTGGTGATGTTCCTCGTCCATGAAAAGCCCGAGGATTACGGCTATACCGCCGAAGAGCTGGACCATGGCGCCCGTGCCGAAGGCAAGGGCGGCCCGCCTGCCGCCGCGCGCGACCCCGGCCCGGAATTCCGCGACATCGTGCGCACCGGCCCCTTCATCCTGCTGGTGGTGGCCACTGGCCTTTCGGGTGTGATCAGCAACGGGATCAACGAATATATCCCGCTGTTCATCGAAACGCAGACCAACCTTGGCAGCTATATGGCCGCGCTTGGCTTCACCATCGTGATCGTGCTGTCGGGCCTCGGCAAGCTGCTGTTCGGCTGGCTGTTCGACAAGTTCTCCACCCGCGGCGTGGCGATGTGCTGGGCCCTGTGCGGCATTGCCGTGCTGCTGGCCTTCCCGGTCTCCGGCCTGTTTACCTTCATGCTGTTCACCGTGGTGCGCGGGCTTTCGCATGGCGGGATCGTGGTGCAGGCGCCGGTGCTGGGGCGGCACATCTATGGCGTGCGGCCGATTGCGCAGCTGATCGCGGTGCTGAACGCCACGTTCCATATCGGCGCGGCAGTGGGCATCGGGGCGATCGGCCTGGCGGTGGACCGGACCGGCGGCTTCACCGTGCCCTTCACGGTGGTGATGGTGATCGCCTTTGCCAGCGCGCTGATGGCCCTGCGCTTCCAGCCGCGTTACTGGAGCGGTTACACCGGGCCCAAGGGGTGAGCGATGTGCTGACGCTGGCGCTGCTGGGAGGGGCATCCTTCCTGGCCGCCCTCGTCAGCGCCAGCCTCTCCATCGGCGGAGGCTATGTGCTGTTCGGGGCGACGACCCTGCTTTACCCGCTGCCCGCGGCCATCGCGCTGCAACCCGCGCTGTCCTATGCCTCGCTGGTGGCGCGCGCGGTCACTTTCCGGCAGGCGATCAGCTGGCGGATCGTGCGGCCCTTCACGCTGGGATCGCTGGTGGGCGTGGCGGCGGGGCTGGCGCTGTATCATGCCCTGCCCGAACGGGCGCTGGCGCTGGGCGTGGGGGCCATGATGCTGGTGCTGACCTGGGCGCAATTGCCGATGCGCCACATCCATTCGCAGCCGGGCATGGCAGGCGTGGGCGCGGCCCATGCGGTCAGCGGCACGGTGCTGGGCATGGGATCGGTGCTGCAGCCGGTGCTGCTCAATTCGGGGATCGACCGGCACGCGCTGGTGGGCACCTTTGCCGCCTGCCTGCTGGTGCTGGAGGCGATCCGCGCCGGCGGCTATGCGATCACCGGCTTCGCCTATGGCCCCTATGCGGCGGCCATTGCCATCGCCACTGTGGCGGGTTTTGCCGGAACATGGTGCGGCAAGCAGCTGATCGGACATATTCCGGAGGAAAAGTTCCGTATTATCATGCGGCTGCTTGTCAGCGCGCTGGCATTGAGGTTGATCTGGACCGGCGTTGCGGGGGGCGATTGACTCCGTATATGCCCGAGCTTAAAAAATACAGAATAGTAATCTGTCTGACAGAACGAAATCCGGCTAAGGGCCACAGGTCCATCAGCCGAGGGGAGAAGACATGCAACCCAGTCCCTTGCCGACAGGCGTAGGCGCGGAGAATTTCCGCGCGGCAATGGCGGCGTTCCGCGCCGCGCTTGGCGCCGATGGCGTCCTCGACCGAGACGAGGATCGTGCCGCCTATCTCGATCCCTATGCCTTTGGCGAAGGGCTGGATCATGAATCCTCCGGCATCCTCGCCCCGGCCGAAGTGGCCGAAGTGCAGGAGGCGGTGCGCATCGCCAATCGCTTCGGCATTCCGCTCTGGCCGGTCAGCCGGGGCAAGAATTTCGGCTATGGTTCTGCCGCTCCGGTCCGCCGGGGGGACGTGATCCTCGATCTCAGCCGCATGAACCGCGTGCTGGATGTGGATGTGCAGCAGGCCAATTGCCTGATCGAACCGGGCGTGAGCTTCTTCGATCTGTTCGATCATCTGTGGGCCAAGGATATCCCGCTGTGGATGTCCGTGCCCGGCAACAGCTGGGGCAGCGTGCTGGGCAACGCGCTCGACCGCGGGATCGGCTACACCCCGCTGGGCGACAATTGCGACGCATTGTGCGGGCTGGAAGTGGTGCTGCCCGATGGCGAACTGGTGCGCACCGGCATGGCCGCCGTGGGCAAGGGCGCGACCTGGCGGAACTACAAGCACGGCTATGGCCCCGGCTGGGACCAGATGTTTGTGCAGTCCAATCTGGGCATCGTGACCAAGGCGGGGTTGTGGCTGCAGCCCGAGCCGGAAATGACTGCCTCGGTGGAGATCGCCTTCCCCAATTTCGACGATGCAGCCTGGGCGATCGACATCCTCGCCGATCTGCGCCGGCGCGAGATCATCCAGCACAATATCGTGTTCGGCAGCCCGGTGCGCGCGGCCTCCACGCTCACCCAGCGTTCCGAATGGTACGAAGGGGAAGGCGCCCTGCCCGAAGAGGCGGAGCGCGCGATGATGGCGAAATACGGCCTCGGCTGGTGGAATGCCAAGATCAGCTTCTTCGGCCCGGCCTATATCGTCGAAGGCAATATGCGCCAGATGCGCGACTTGTTCGAAGCCAGGCTGGGCACGGAACTGAAGTTCCGCACCTGGCACAAGGGCGAATCCTATGAGGGTTCCGCGCGCGGCGTGCCTTCCACGCTGGGGCTGCAATCGGTCAATTGGTATGGCGGGCGCGGCGGACATATCGGCTTTGCGCCGGTGATGCCGCAGGATGGCGCGAAAGTGCTGGCCTATGCCAAGCGGGTGAAGGCCATCTATGGCGAGGTTGGGCAGGATTACTATTCCACCTTCACCATCGGGCGGCGCCACATCAACAATGTCAGCCTGATCCTGTATGATCGGGACGATCCGGCCAGCACCGGGCGGGCCAATGGCCTGTTCAAGCGGCTGGTCGTGGAAGCGGCGAAGGACGGCTACACCGAATATCGCGGCCATATCGATTATATGGACACGATCGCCCAGACCTACGATTTCAACGATCATGCGCTCAACCGGCTGAACAACAAGTTGAAGGCCGCGCTCGATCCCAAGAACATCATCGCCCCCGGGCGCAACGGCATCGGGGGGACCAAGTGATGGCGCGTGACCGCATGATCCTGGGCCTTGCAGCCGTAGCCCTGATTGCCGCCTGTTCGGCAAAGTCCGACGCGGGGGAGGAAAAGCCCAAGCCGGCGCTGCCAACGCAGATCGAGGCAGTGACCTTCGGCCAGAAATCCGCCGATCCGGGCGAGCGGCTCTATGGCCGCGAATGCGCCTTCTGTCATGTCGGCCGGAACACCGGCACGATCATGCTGCAAAAGCGCCTGCCGGAAGACACGCCCGCCCAGCTGCACCAGCGCACCGATCTGAGCGCGGATTATGTGACGGCAGTGGCGCGCAACGGGCTGATCAACATGCCTGCCTTCTCCCGCGCGGAACTGAGCGATGCGGAACTGGCGCAGATCGCGGCCTGGCTGGCGAAGGACAAGAGCAAGTGAGGCGGCGGGAGCTTCTGGCCGGAGCCATCGCCGCGCCCGTGGTGCTGGGGCTGGGCTTCGGCGCGACGGGTGCCTTTGCGGCGGAGACGCCGCTGCTGCTCTATAATGCGCATCTGCCCCGTGCGGCGCGCGCGGCCCGGCTGGCGAGCGCCGGTGGCGCTCAGGCGCGGGAGACCGGCGGGGAAATCGCCGCGCTGCTGCTGCGCGAACGGCTGCTTTCGACTGGGCGCCCCGTGCTGGGGATCACCGGCCATTCCGAATATCTCCTCGCCGCCGATATTGCCCGCATGGCGGGGCGGCGGGTGGTGCCGCTGATGCAGCTTGGCCGGCAGGATCGCTGGCTTGGCGATGCAGCGCAGGAGCAGTGGCGGCCGCTGCTGGCCGCGATTACGGGTGCGAAGGGTGAGGGCTCGCCCGAAACCGCCTTCGCCTGGCTCGCCCTGCCCGCACGCAATTCCTGAAGCGAGAGAGAGCGGCGTGAGCGAGGCGGAATTCGATTACATCGTCGTGGGTGCGGGCAGCGCGGGGGCGGTGGTCGCCAACCGGCTGAGCGAGGATCCCGCCTGTTCGGTGCTGCTGCTGGAAGCGGGCGGGGAGGCGAACCATCCCTATATCCGTATGCCGCTGGGCTTCCTGCAGGCCCTGCGCAACCCGCGCTTCACCTGGCAATTCGCCTCCGAGCCGGAACCGCATCTGGGTGGCAAGGTGTTCCCCCTGCCGCGCGGGCGGGTGCTGGGTGGCTCTTCCTCCATCAACGGCACCGTGCATTTTCGCGGGCACCCCAGGGATTTCGACGATTGGGCGCAATTGGGGTGCAGCGGCTGGGATTATGAATCGGTCCTGCCCTATTTCAAGCGGTCGGAAGATTTCTGGCGGGGCGCCAGCGACAGGCGCGGGGAGGGCGGCCCGATCGCGGTGCGCCCGGTCGATAATTCGCGCCTGATGGGCGCGGAACTGCGCAAGGCCGCGGCCGCCATGGGCGTGGCCTATGTCGGCGATTACGATGGCGAGATCAACGAAGGGCTGGCCGACGTCCATGTCGCGCTGAAGGACGGCAGCCGCTGCGGCAGTGCCCGCGCCTATCTGGAGCCCATCCGTTCCTCCCGCCGCAACCTTGCCGTCTGGACCAACAGCCTGGCGGTGAAGCTGGAGGTGGCGGAAGGCCGGGCGCGGGCGGTGGAGATCGAGCGCAACGGGCAGCGCGTCACCGTGAAGGCCCGGCGCGAAATCGTGCTGAGCGGCGGCACCTATAATTCGCCGCAGCTGCTGATGCTCTCGGGCATTGGCGACGGGGATGAATTGCGCGCGCTGGGGATCGATCCGGTCCATCATCTGCCGGGCGTGGGGCGCAACCTGCAAGAGCACCCCCGCGTCGCCAATCAATATGATGCGCGGCTCAATCACAGTTTCGCGCAGGAATTGCGCTTCGACCGGGCGACGCTTTCCTTCCTCAACTGGTATTTCAGGGGCAAGGGCGCCTTTACCAACCAGATCGCGGCGGGCTGCCTGTTGCTGCGCAGCCGCGAAGGGCTGGACCGGCCAGACATCCAGATCATGGTCAGCCCGGTGCGGGTGGATGCGAACATCTGGTTCCCCGGTATCCGCAAGGCCAAGCAGGATTGTTTCTACAGCTCGGTCTGCCTGCTGCGTCCGCGCAGCCGGGGAGCAGTGACGTTGCGCGATGCAGACCACCGTTCCAATCCGAAGATCCAGCTCAACATGCTGGCCGACGATGACGACTGGCGCCGCCTGAAGGACGGGCTCGCCCTCTCGCGCAAGCTCTTCGCGCAGGAACCGCTCGCCAGCCATGTGATCGCCGAGACGATCCCCGGCCCGCGCGGCAGGATGGAGGAACAGATCGACGCCATGCGGCCCGACCTGATCGGCGTGGTCCATCATCCGGTGGGCACCTGCGCCATGGGCATCGGGGATCAGGCCGTGGTCGATCCCCAATTGCACGTGCACGGCATCGAAGGGCTGCGCGTGGCCGATGCCTCGGTCATGCCGCTGCTGGTCGGCGCCAACACCAATGCCGCCGCCGTGATGATCGGCGAAAAGGGTGCGGACATGATCCGCGCCGCCGCCCGCAACTGAAAGGGAATTGAGCATGACCGACATGGGGCGCGAGGCTGCCTTCCAATCCGCGCGCGAGTGGATCGCGGGCGCGGGCGGACACATCATCGGCGGCGAGACCCTGCCGATTTCCGGCGCGGCATTGGAGGTTCTGAACCCGGCGGACGAGACGGTGCTCGGAAGGATCGCTGAAGGCACGGCAGAGGACGTTGAGCGCGCGGTAGGTGCTTCTGAGCACACCTTTGCCTCGCGCGAATGGCGTGACATGCTGCCTGCCCGGCGGGAGGAATTGCTACTGCGTTTTGCCGCTCTGGTGGAGGAAAACTCCGCAGAACTGGCCGCAATCGAGACATTGGACAATGGCGTTCCCTGGCCCATGGCTCTGATGATGGCGGGCAAGGGCGGCCCTTCCGCGATCCGCTACAATGCCGGCTGGGCCCGCCGTCTGGGCGGGGAAACCGCCGAGCCTTCCGTGCCGGGCCGCTGGCATGCCTATACGGTGAACGAGCCCCTGGGCGTCGCCGCGCTGATCGTGCCGTGGAACGCGCCGCTCGCCATTGCCTGCAACAAGGTTTCGGCGGCGCTCGCGGCGGGCTGCACGGCAGTGCTCAAACCCGCGGAATTGGCGCCTTTCAGCTGCATCCGGCTGGTCGAACTGGCGCATCAGGCTGGCTTCCCGGCAGGCGCGATCAACCTCGTCAACGGCAGTGGCGCTTCGGCAGGGGCGGCACTGGCCGCCCATCCCGGCGTGGACAAGATCTCCTTCACCGGATCGACCATGACCGGCAAGGCCATCATGCGTCAGGCGGCGGAAAAGGTCACGCGCATCTCATTGGAACTGGGCGGAAAATCGCCTGTAGTCGTGTTCGACGATGCCGATCTCGCCCGCGCGGTTCCGGGCGTGGCCATGGGGATTTTCGCCAATAGCGGGCAGGTCTGCGCCGCAGGTTCGCGCCTGTTCCTGCACGATGCGATCTACGACCGCTTCATGGAACAGCTCTGCGCCTTCGCCGCGAAGCTGGCGCTCGGCCCGGGCGACAGGGAAGGCAGCGCCCTCGGCCCGCTGATTTCCGCCGCCCAGCGCGACAAGGTGGAAGGCTTCGTCACCGGCGCGCTGGAGGCAGGCGCGCGGCTGGCGTTCCGTGGCGAAGTGCCGGAAGGGCCGGGCTATTTCGTCCCGCCCACGATCCTCGACCGGGTAACGCCCGACATGCGCGCCGTGCGCGAGGAGATTTTCGGGCCGGTCCTGTGCGTCCAGCGTTTCTCGGACGACGAGGAACTGGAAGCCCTCGCCGCCCGCGCGAACGACAGCGATTACGGCCTGTCCGCCTATGCCTGGACCAGCGATCTCGAACGGGCGCAGTCCATGGCCCGCCTGCTGCGCGCCGGATCGGTGAAGATCAACGGATCGGGCATGGAATTCACCTTGCCCTTCGGCGGCTTCGGCCAGTCCGGGCTGGGCCGCGAGAACGGCCGTCACGGCGTGCTGGCCTTCACCGAGACCAAGGCCGTGATGCTGGGCTACTGACCTTCCGTTCCCGTAAAAGGGAACCCCCCGTGGCCGGGCCACGGGGGGTGGGAGGAAACCCGGTAAGAGTCTAAAATCAGGCCGCTTCGAGCGCGGGCACATCCGATGCATTGGCCCAATTGCCGTGCAGGCCGAAGCGCAGGCGCACCGGGATATCGATCGTGGCGATCGGGCCCTGTTCGATATTGGTGGCTTCGAACAGCAGCAATTCGCTGCCGCGTTCTTCCAGCCGGTTGCAGACCATCACGATCCAGCCATCGCCTTCGGCCGCACCGGGGCTGCGCGGGATGAAGCACGGCTCCTGAATGCTGGAGACGGGGCCGCACCACCATTTCTGTTCCTTGCCGGTTTCCAGATCGACCATGCCCAGCGTGTTCATCACCCAGCCGCCGGCGCTGCCGCCCTTCAGTTCCACGGGCTGCGAGGGGTCGATCACCACCAGCCAGCCATAGCGGTACTTGCTGCCGCAATAGCGATCGTCGAAGCGGGGAAATTCGCCGATCATGTCGGACAGGCGCTGCGACTGATATTCCTCCGCATTCTGGGCCATGTCGACGGTCCAGCGCGTCAGATAGGTCGCGCCTGCCACCGGATCGAAGGGCGCATCGTTGATGTCGGGGAAGAACGGCATCATGTTGTTGGCCGCCACCGGCAGGTCGAGATGGATCTTCGTCTCGTCCTGGAAGGCGTTCATCACATGGGCGGTGAAGCAGCTTGGGCCGGTGAACCAGCGGATATCTTCAGCCGTTGTTCCCGCCTTGCGCGGCACAACCGCGAGATAGCTGGGCAGCGAGGTGTCGAAGCCGAAATGCGGTTTGCCCGCCTTCAGCCGATCCCAATTGCTGGTCATGCCCATCACGGTGAACAGCGCATAATCCGGCGTGATCGCGAAATCATGCATCATGCAATAATAGGGCGTTTCGAACCAGATATCGAACAGCAGGTTCCCGTCCGAATCGATCTCGTAATAGGTCATGTCGCGGGTCAGGATGCCTTTGGAGGCATAGCCGAAGCCGCACAGATTGCCGGTCGCCGGATCGGTCTTGGGATGGGCGGTGAAGGTCTCGCCCGTCATCTTGCCGTCGAAATCGGTAAAGCCGAAGGTTTCGAGCGAGCCCGGGTCCATCACCAGGGCGGGCGAATCTTCCTTCAGCGCATAGAGGCGGCCGCCGTGGATATAGGCATTGGTGTTCGCGGTGCCGCGAATCTTGCCCTTCACATCCTCGTCGTCGGTCAGCGGATTGCGGTAGGCGCCGAAAACGGCGCGGCCGGCGGCGTTTTCCAGCTTCCACTTGTCGGTCTTGGCCCAGCGCTGCCGGTAATCGACCTTCCCGTTCTTGAAGCGGAACATGGAGATCATGCCGTCGCCATTGAAGGCGATGTCATTGCCCAGCTTGGGCGGGAACTGATGCTCCGGCTGCGCGCGGAAAAACGCGCCGTCCAGCTCTGGCGGAATCGTCCCATGGACGTTGAGATCCTGCACATCGGCCTCGACTCGCGAAGGCTTGTTGAAGCCCGTGAATGCCGGAACGTCGGGGAAACTTGTCACACATCCCTCCATAGGTGTTCTTTTTAACAGAACGTCATTCTATTAAACGGCAGGGCCTTTGTCCAGCCTCCGATGGCCATTTTCGCTCCCGGTGCATCACGGATTTGACAAAGGGCAGAATCATCGCCTAAACGAAAAAGGAACATAGTTCTGCTAGAGAGAACGACTAGCCTCAAGGCTGGCGTTATTCGGGAGAAGAAATGATGCGAAAGTGCGACCTTCGTTCGAAGCTGCTTGTCGGAATCGGGGCAGTGGCCCTGTTCCCCGTCTCTGCCTATGCGCAGGATGCGGAGCCGGCTGCCGCCGATAATTCCCATGATATCATCGTGACCGCGCAGTTCCGCGAAGCGACTGTGCAGGACACGGCGATCTCGCTGGAAGTGCTTTCGGCCGACAAGCTGGCCGAAGCCGGTGTCACCCAGATGACCGACCTCAACCGCATCGCTCCCGGCGTGCAGGTTACTCAGGGCGGCACGGCGCTGCAGATCTTCATTCGCGGCGCGGGCGACTTTTCGACCACCTCCTATAACGACCCGGCCGTTGCCCAGAGCTTCGACGGCGTCTTCGCTGCCCGCACCCAGTGGATGGGCGGCACCTTCTTCGACCTTGAACGCGTGGAAGTGCTCAAGGGGCCGCAGGGCACGCTGTATGGCCGCAACGCCACCGGCGGCGTGCTGAACATCATCCCCGTCCAGCCCAAGCTGGGTGAGACCTCCGGCTATGTGCTGGCGGGCGTCCAGAATTACGACGGCTATCTGGCCGAAGGCGCAGTGAACGTGCCGCTGGGCGAAAAGGCCGCCCTGCGCCTCGCCTATCAGGGTTCCTGGCGCGATGGCTACATCAGCGACGGCACCGATGACGACAAGCACCAGTCGGTCCGCGCACAGATCAAGTTCGAGCCCACGCCCGACGTGACCCTGCGCCTCGCGGGCAATTACCAGCATCTGGGCGGCCGCGGCCATGGCCAGGTGATCTATGCCGAAACCGCGCCGAATGGCCCGGGCATCGCCAATCCGCAGCCGATCCTGCCGGAAGATCGCTGGACGTCGATCAACGACACATTCAACACCCTGACCGGCCAGCTCACCGCGCCTCCAGGGCCCTACAAGATCGACACCAGCAAGGTGCGGCAGGATATCGATTCCTGGGGCATCAGTGGCCATCTCGACTGGGATCTCGGCCCTGCCACGCTGACGATCATTCCCGCCTATCAGCGGGTGGTGAACGACAGCCAGTCCTATCCGGCGCTCAGCTTCCTCTCGGTCAATCCCTATACGGGTGAGCCCACAACTTCCGACGCACAGACGCTGGAAGTGCGCTTCGGCAATTCGGATGGCCCGGTCACCTGGGTCGTCGGCGGCTATTTCTTCAACGAAGATCAGGCCAGCCTCAATGAAGTCTCGCTCGGCCGCGCCAGCGACACGGCTTTCGTCGGCGATCTCAACACCCGCGCCTATGCGGCCTTCGGCGAAGTGACCTATTCGCTGACCGACAGCTTCCGCCTCACCGGCGGTCTGCGCTATACGGACGAGACCAAGTCGGTCGACGCGCATCGCTATGCCCGCAAGGGCAGCCTTGCATGCCCGACCGGCGGTAGCGGCCCGGGCCAGAGCTGCGAATTGCTGACTTCGGGCGGCACCAATGTGAAGGGCACCTATTCGGCCAGCCGCCTGAACTACAAGGCAGGCGTGGAATTCGATGCCGGGCCGGACAGCCTGCTTTATGCGACCATCAGCACCGGCTTCAAATCGGGCGGCCAGTCCAACGCCGATCTCGATCCCTACAAGCCGGAAGACGTGACCGCCTATACGATCGGCTCCAAGAACCAGTTCCTTGGCCGCACGATCACGCTGAACGTCGAAGGGTTCTATTACGACTACAAGGACCGGCAGGAGAATTTCGCCTCGCTCGATCGCGGCGGCGCGCAGGTTTCCTCGCTGTTCAACGCGGGCAAGGCAATCGCCAAGGGCGGCAGTGTGGAACTGTCGTGGGATCCTTCGCCGAACGATTCCTTCCGCGTCACGGCGGAATATGTCGACAGCGAGTACAAGGATTTCAGCTACCGCACCTATCGCGCAGCCAACCCGGATGCGCGCACGGCCTGCGCCGTCACCCCGGTTCAGGGCGGCAATGCGCAGATCGGTTACTGGCAGATCAATTGCGATGGGTTCCAGCTTCCGCGCACGCCCAATTGGGCCGGCTCGGTCAGCTACAACCACACTTTCGATCTCGCCAATGGCGCACGGATCGATTTCTCGCCCAACATGACCTTCGCCAGTTCGCGCTGGCTGTCGGCCGAGATCGTCGAGAATGCGCGGGCCAAGGGCTATGCGGTGTTCAACGCCAGCCTGACCTACCGCACCGCTGACGACAACCTCTCCGTGCAGGCCTTCATCCGCAATATCGGGAACGAGGCGGTCTACACCGGCGCGCAGCAGGCTCCATTCATCAACAACTATGACGGCCTCGATGTTCAGGCACCGCGTACCTACGGCGTGCGTGTTCGTTACGGCTTCTAGGGCTCTCCCCCGGCGGCGGGAGGGGCAGGCGTGAAAGCGCAAGCTGCTCCTGCCGCCGCCCTCGGGGCGGAGCCTCGACAATAAATAGAACGATGTTTCATCAAGCAGAATTATAGGTTCGACATGCGTTTGGCACGATTTGATGGCGGCAAGATTGGGCTGGTGGTCGATGGCGGCGTCATCGACATTTCCGACATCGCCGGTGCTTCGCCCGAGGCATGGCCTGACACGGCGCCACTGCGCCTGATCCGCGATTTCGAGAGGCTCCGGCCCGCGCTCGAAGCGGCCATGCGCGAGCGGGCGCCGGTGCCGCTGGACAGTGTGCGGCTGGAAACCCCGGTTCCCTGGCCGAACAAGGTCATTGCCTATCCGGTGAACTATCATGCCCATGGCAAGGAAATGGGCGCCAATTACCGCGCCAAGAACCAGGGCTTCTTCCTGAAGCCCAGTTCCTCGGTCAGCGGGCCGAACGATCCGGTGGAACTGCCCAATGTGCCGGGCCGCGAAGTCCACCACGAGGCGGAACTGGGCATCGTCATCGGCAAGGAATGCCGCGCCCTGCCACGCGAACGCTGGCACGAGGCGGTGTTCGGCTACGCCTGCCTGCTCGACATGGTGGTGCGTGGCCGGGAAGAGCGGGTGTTCCGCAAGGCTTATGACAGCTTCTGCCCGGTCGGCCCGTGGATTGTCACGGCTGACGAGGTGGAACACCCGGACGCGCTTTCGATGAAGCTGTGGGTGAATGGCGAACTGCGCCAGGCGGCGAACACGCGCGATCTGGTGCTCGACATTCCCGGCATGATCGAAACCGCCTCTGCCGTGATGACGCTTTATCCGGGCGACATCATCGCCACGGGCACGCCCGAGGGCGTCGGCCCGGTGAAGGATGGCGACACGATCCGCATCGTGATCGAAGGCGTGGGCGAGATGTCCGTTCCGGTGGTGCAGGGCAATCGCGGCATGACCGAGGTCTTCGCGGAAGCCTATGTCCCGCCGATCGTCAAGCAGGAGCTGACGGCAAAATGAGCGCTCCCGCCGCCGAGCTGGAGGCGCTCTATGCCTCTTTCTCCGACCTCAACATGGAAGGTGGCTGGCATCGCAAGGTGCCCGCGCTCTGGCCCGAGCCGCGCGCCAATTTCCTGCCGCATGTCTGGCATTATTCCGACGTCCGGCCGATCCTCGACCGGGCGGGCGAACTGGTCGACACAGAATTCGCCGAGCGCCGCAATCTGACGATGTTCAATCCCGTGGAGGGAAACATCTACTCCACCGTGCGGACGATTGTGGCGGCCTATCAGATGGTCAAGCCGGGCGAGGTTGCCCGCGCTCACCGCCACACGCCCAACGCCCTGCGGCTGATCCTCGAAGGCCGCGGCACCTATACGGTGGTGGATGGCAAGCAGGTGGAGATGCGACCGGGCGACGTGCTGCTGACGCCCAATTGGGCCTGGCATTCGCACGAGAATCTCGGGTCCGAGAATTGCTACTGGATGGATTTTCTCGATGTGCCGCTGGTGCATCTGCTGGAGCCGATGTTCTACCAGCCCCATCCGCAGGGCGTGGAACCTTCGCCCGAGCGCATCGAGACCGCGCCCATAGCCTTCCGCGCCGAGGATACCGATCGCGGCCTTGCACAGGCCGGGCCCGATCCGGCGCAGGGCGGCTTGCGGGCAATCACGCTCGGCCCGGCGGAACTGGCTTCCATCGCGCTCGACGTGATCCGGCTCGATCCAGGCGAAGAGGGCGGGGAAATCCGCGAGACCAGTAACGCCGTCTATGCCGTGATGGCGGGCGAAGGCGCGATCGAGATCGATGGCCAGAACTTCGCCTGGTCCTTCGGCGATACGATCGCGGTGCCCGCCTGGCGCGCGCATTCGCTGGCGGCGGGGCTGACGGGAGCGAAGCTCCTCAAGGTCTCGGACCGCCCCCTCATGCAGAAACTCGGGTGGTACCGCCGCAGCGGTGCCGGTGAAGCGGCGTGATCGCCTGCGCTTCCCTCATTGCCCGCCTCACACTCAAGTCTGGAGTTATTTATGGCCGATAAGCCTCGCATCACGATCGCCGGTGGCGGTATTGGCGGCATGGCTGCCGCACTTTCCCTCCTGCGCCGCGGCTTTCCCGTAGAGGTCTATGAACAGGCGCCCGAACTGGGCGAAGTGGGCGCCGGGGTGCAGATCAGCCCCAACGGGTCGCGCGCGCTGGATTCGCTGGGCGTGTTCGAAGCGCTGCGTGCGCAGTCCTGTGCCCCTAAGCGCAAGGAATTCCGCCTGTGGAACACCGGCCGCGCCTGGCCGATGTTCGATCTGGGACCGGTGGCGATCGAGAAATATGGCTATCCCTATCTCACCGTCTTCCGGCCCGACCTGCTGAGCACGCTGTATGACGCGGTGCGCGCGATCGATCCAGACGCGGTCCATCTGGGCTGCGAAGTGGTGGGCGCCGAAGCGGATGACGACAAGGCCGTGCTGGAGCTGAAAGACGGGCGGCGCATCGAAAGCGACGTGCTGATCGGCGCGGATGGCGTGAAATCGAACGTGCGCAAGAACCTGTTTGGCGACGATCACACCGAATTCACCGGCATGATCGCCTGGCGCGCCGTGATCCCCATGGAACTGCTGCCCGAACGCTTCCGCGAACTGGTGGGCTGGACCTGGATCGGGCCGGGCGGCCATCTGGTGAATTACCCGCTGCGCGGCGGCAAGCTGATGAACATGATCGGCACGATCGAGCGCGACGACTGGCAGGTGGAATCCTGGTATGCCGAAGGTTCGGTGGAAGAATGCTTGCGCGATTTCGCCGGCTGGCACGAAGATGTGCAGACCCTGATCCGCGCTGCGCCCAAGGTGCTGAAATGGGCCTTCATGGAACGCCCGCCGCGCCAGATCTGGAGCAAAGGCCGCGCCAGCCTGCTGGGCGATGCCTGCCACGCCACGTTGCCCTTCCTGGCGCAGGGCGCGGTGATGTCGATCGAGGATGGTGTGATCCTTGGCCGCTGCCTCGACAAATATTCCGATCCGGTGGAGGCGCTGAAGAAGTACGAGCAGGCGCGTGTGGAGCGCACCAGCAAGATGGTGCGCGGGGCCAAGGACAACACCGCCCGCTTCCACGAAGCCGCGCTCAAGACCGAGGAAGGCGCTGTCGCCTACATGGAAAGCGAATGGAGCCGCGATCCGATCAAGGACCGCTACGACTGGCTCTATCGCTACGATGTGGAGACCGCCGAAATATGAGCGCAGCCCCGGCGCCCGCGCGGCAGCTGGAGGGGATCCGGGTCCTTGACCTGACCAATATCCTCTCCGGCCCCTATGCCGCCTTCCAACTCGCCCTGCTCGGCGCGGAGGTGATCAAGGTCGAACGGCCCGACGGCGGCGATCTGGCGCGCAAGCTCGGCGCCGATCCGGCGCTGAACGAACAGATGATGGGCACTTCCTTCCTCGCGCAGAACGCGGGGAAGAAGTCCGTCACGCTGGATCTCAAGAAGCCCGAAGGCAGGGCGCTGTTCCGGCGGCTGGCGGCGACGGCGGATGTGTTGATCGAAAACTTCCGCCCCGGCGTGATGGACCGGCTGGGCCTGGGATACGAGACGCTGGCGCAGGACAATCCCGGCCTGATCTATTGCGCCATCACCGGCTTCGGGCAGGAAGGGCCGCTCAGCGGCAATCCCGCCTATGACCAGATCATTCAGGGCTATTCCGGGGTGATGAGCATCACCGGCGATGCGCAGTCCGCACCTTTGCGCGTGGGCTATCCCCTGTGCGACACTCTGGGCGGCCTGACGGCGGCCTTCGCCATTTCCAGTTCGCTCTATGGGCGGGACCGGACGGGCAAGGGCTGCTTCATCGACGTGTCCATGCTGGACGCCACGCTGTCGGCCATGGGCTGGGCCGTGTCGAACTATCTCATCGCCGGGGTCGAGCCGCGGCCACTGGGCAACCAGAACATGACCGCAGCCCCATCCGGTGCCTTCACTGCCGCGGACGGCCAGATCAATGTCGCGGCCAACAAGCAGGAACAGTTCGAGGCCCTGTGCGAGGTCATGGGCCTGCCCGAGCTGCTGGAAGACCCGCGCTTTGCCGAACGCGAGGCGCGCAAGCGCCATCGCGAGGAACTGAACGCCATCCTCAACCGCGTGTTCGCCACGCGCCCGGGCGCCGAGTGGGAGGAAGTGCTCAACCGCGCGAATATCCCCGCCGGGCGCATCCTCACCATTCCGCAGATCCTCGATCACCCGCAGACCCGGCAGCGCAATTTCCTGCAGGAAACCGGCGGGATCACGGTTACGCGCAGCGGTTTCCTGATGGCCGATGCCCAGCCTTCCGCCGCCTGCCCGCCGCCGCGCCTTGGCGAGCATAGCGGCGAGATTCTCGGCTCGCTGGGCGTGGATGAGGCAGAGCTGGAACGGCTGCGGGATGCCGGTGTCGTGTGATGGCGCCGTCTGACTGGCGGGCGGCTGCGCGTGCCTGTGCGTCAGGCGCCCCGGAACAACCCCGGCTGCGCGCCCAGCATCCGCGAGAGCGTGACGACCTGCTCCGCCAGGATGGGCTTGAGTTCGGCAACCTTGGCGTCGTTGAAGCGCGAGATCGGGCCGGAGAGCGTGACCACGCCCACCAGATCGTTGCCCTGCCCGAAGACCGGCGCGGCCAGCGCGGCCATTTCCGGCGTCACCGTGCCGAAGGAGCCGACCACCAGATCGTCCAGCGCATAGGGCCCGCCCGAGCCTTCGAATTTGAGGAAGGCAGTGGCCGAAGCGCCCTTGTCCAGCGGGCGACGGTCGCCAAGGCGAATGGTGTAATCGCGGATCGTCTGGTTCCCGTCCACGCGGAACAGGCACATCTGCATTTCCGCATGGCGGATGAAGAAGCTGGCCCCTTCGCCGGTTTCGGCCACCAGCCGTTCCAGCGTGGGATGGACGAATTGCCGCAGGTCGAAGGAATCCTGATAGATGCTGGCCAGTTCCAGAAGGCCGGGGCCCAGCTGGTAGCTGCCATCGGCGCGCTGGACCACGAAATAGGATTTCTCCAGCGAACCCAGCAGGCGCAGGATCGTGCTCTTGTAGAGCCCCGTCGCGCGCGCGAGTTCCGCCAGCGTCATGACCGGCCGCTGGTGTGTGAACGCCTGCATGATCGCAAACGCCCGATCCACTGCCGCCACGCCGCCCTTGGAATTCATATTACCCCTCCCACATTCAAATACGAACCATCGTTCTGCTATGTAGAACGATGAGTTTTCTTGTCAACAAGGCTTTGCAGGAAATTTGACGGCATGACCCAGCTCCCCGACCGCGTCTTCATCAAGGAAGAAGGCCCCCGTGAGGGTTTCCAGATCGAAGGCGGCGATGTGCCCACCGCCCGCAAGATCGAACTGATCGATGCCCTCTCGCAGACCGGGCTCCGTCATATCCAGATCGTGTCCTTCGTAAACCCCTCTCTGGTCCCGGGCATGGCCGATGCGGAACAGGTGGTGGCCGGCTTCACGCCGCAGCCGGGGGTGGCTTATGCCGGGCTGTGGCTCAACAGCAAGGGGCTGGAACGAGCAATCGCCACGGGCCGCCTCGCGCTGGACGGCAAGCTGACGCTCTATGCCTCCGACGCCTTCCTCAAGCGCAACCAGAACCGCACGCCCGAACAGCAACTGGCCGCCCAGCCGGAACTGATCCGCATGTATCGCGATCACGCCATTCCGGTGCGCACCGGCTTCGTCACTGCGGCCTTCGGCTGCAATTTCGCGGGCGATGTGGCGCCTGCCCGCGTGGTGGAACTGGTCGGCGAGCTGCTTGATATCGCGGCAGCGGAAGGCGAGACGCTGGAGATCGTCGGCCTGGGCGACACCATGGCCTGGGCCACGCCCGAACGTATCCGCCGCGTGGTGGGTATGGTGCGCGATGCCTATCCCCAGCTGGAACTGTCGCTCCATTTGCACGACACGCGCGGGCTGGGCCTCGCCAATGCCTATGCCGGGTTGCAGATGGGCGTGCGCCATTTCGACGCCGCCGTGGCCGGGCTGGGGGGCTGCCCCTTTGCCGCGCACAAGGGTGCGGCGGGCAATATCTGCACCGAGGATTTCGTGCTGATGTGCGAGGAAATGGGCATCGCCACTGGCGTCGATCTGGAACGCCTGATCGAATGCGCGCTGCTGGCCGAGGATATCGTTGGCCATCCGTTGCCCGGCAAGGTCAAGCAGGGCGGCACTCTGGCAAGGCTGCGCAGCAGGATCGCGGGCTGAGAGAAGGCCGCGCACGATGACAGGCACGCTTCCCACCGCCTGGGGCAGGCTGGACGGCGCGATGCAGCAGCGGCTTGCGGGCCTGCCGCGCTCGCTGCGATTGCTGTTGGAGAATGCGCTGGGCCATGGCGCCGGGCCGGAAGTGGCCCAGGGCTTCGCCGCCTGGCTGGAGGGAAGGGGAGAAGGGCTGACCGTGCCTTTCGCCCCCACGCGCATATTGATGCAGGATACGGCGGGCGTCGCCGCACTGGTCGATCTTGCTGCCCTGCGCGACCGGGCGGCGCAAAGCGGTCGCAGGGTCGACGCCAGCGTGCCGGTCGATCTGGTGATCGACCATTCGGTGAAGGTCGATTTCAGCGGCACGCCCGATGCGGCGGAACGCAACATCGCCCTTGAGTTCCAGCGCAATGGAGAGCGCTACGGCTTCTTCAAATGGGCGGAACGCGCCTTTGCTTCTTTGCGGGTGGTGCCGCCGGGCAATGGCATCTGCCACCAGATCAATCTGGAACGCCTCTCCGCCATCGCCCGCCCGTCAGCAGACGGCAGCGGCCTGATCCTGCCCGAAGTGGTGATCGGCACCGATAGCCACACCACCATGATCAATGCGCTGGGCATCCTTGGCTGGGGCGTGGGCGGGATCGAGGCGGAAGTGGCGGCGCTGGGCCAGCTGGCGGATATTCCGATCCCGCCGGTCACGCAGCTTGTGCTGGAAGGCGCGTGCGCGCCGGGCGTGAGCGCAACCGATGTCGCGCTGTCGCTCACCGCCTTTCTGCGCGGGCAGCAGGTGGTGGACCAGATCGTGGAATTCACCGGCCCGGGCGCTGCGGGGCTCAGCCTGCCGGACCGGGCGGCTATCGCCAATATGTGCCCCGAATATGGGGCCACTGCCGGCCTGTTCGCGGTGGATGCGGAAACACTGCGCTACCTCGGTTCCATGGGTCGCAGCGCGCAGGAACTGGCGCTTTACGAAGCCTATGCCCGCCAGAGCGGCCTGTGGGCGGATGACGAGGCGGCGCGCCACTACAGCCGGACCTTGCGTTTCGACCTGTCCGGTGTGGTGCCGGTGATGGCGGGGCCTGCCCGGCCACAGGACATCCTGCCCCTGCCGCAGGTTCCGGCCAGCCTGCCCGCGCGCGAAGGCAGCGCGGATGGGGCGGTGCTGATCGCGGCGATCACCAGTTGCACCAACACCGCCAATCCCGTGCTGATGCTGGAGGCTGGGCTGGTTGCCCGCCGCGCGGTGGAGCTTGGCCTGCGCCCGCCCCCCTGGGTCAAGACCAGCCTCGCGCCCGGATCGCGCTCCATGGCCGATCTGCTGCGCCGCGCCGGCCTGCTGCCCTGGCTGGAGCAGATCGGTTTTTCGGTGGTCGGCTTCGGCTGCACCACTTGTGTGGGCAATTCGGGCGAACTCATGCCCGAAGCGCTGGCCATGCTGGAGGCGGACCCGGCGCTGGTCGGGGCGGCGGTCCTGTCGGGCAATCGCAACTTCCCCAACCGCATCCATCCACGCGTGCGGGCGAATTATCTCGCCTCGCCGCCGCTGGTGGTCGCCGCCGCGCTGGCGGGCAGGGTAACGGTCGATCTCGCTTCCGCGCCGCTTGGAACGGATGCGCGAGGGAAGGACGTGGTCCTCGCCGACCTGTGGCCTGCCCCCGGCGAGGCGGCGGGCATTCTGGCTGAGCTGGAGCGGGAGGGCCTGCCCGCCGCGCCGCTGGGCAATGAACATTGGGATAGCTTGCCCGCGCCCTATGGCGATCTGTTTGCGTGGGAGAAGCGCTCGCTCATTATCCGCCGGCCCCCCTTCTTCGACGATACTGCCACACCGCCGGAAGCCGCGATCCGCGATGCCGCTGTGCTGCTGTGGCTGGGTGACGGTATCACCACCGATCACATCTCCCCCATCGGCGCGATCGCGGCGGATTCGCCTGCCGCCCGCTGGCTGCGCGAACATGGCTGGCAGCGTGCGGATCATGGCGGCTATGGCGATTTTCGCGGCAATCACGAAGTGATGCTGCGCGGCACTTTCGACAATCGGCGGCTGGTGAACCGTCTGGCCTCGGGGGAGGGCAATCGCGCGCCCGATGCCGCCGGGATCGAGACGAGCATTTACGAGGCCGCCCAATCCCATCTGGCCGAGGGGCGGGCGCTGGTCGCCTGGGCAGGGGAGGCCTATGGTTGCGGCTCCGCGCGGGACTGGGCGGCCAAGGGCACCGCCCTGCTGGGCATCCGCGCCGTGATCGCCCGCAGTTTCGAGCGCATCCACCGCAGCAATCTGATTGCCATGGGCGTGATGCCGATCCGGCTGGAAGGCGGCGAGGAACCGGCGCTATGCGCGGCGAGCAGGGTGACGGTCCACGGGCTGGAGAACGCGGGCATCCACGCCCCGCTGCGGATCGAAGTGACCGGCCCGGGCGGCGGCCACTTCGCCGGCACTGCCCAGCTTGCCACGGCGCAGGATGTGGCATTGTTCCGCGCGGGAGGCATTCCGAGGATGCTTGCCGGGGCCTATCCGGAAAGTGGTTGAAGAGCGGAGGTTTCCGCCCCTCAACCGAGCCTAGCTCACATCCAGGTCCACATGGATGCGGATGGCGTCGTGGCGCCAATATTCCTGGTCATATTCGACCACGCGCCCGGCCGCGTCGAAGCAGGTGCGGACTACCAGCAGGCCCGGGGTGCCGGCCTTCACGCCCAGCTCGTCCGCCGCGCTCTTCACCAGGGCGCAGGGGCGCATGCTGACGCGGTTGCGGGCGACGGACAGGCCATAATTCTGGCTGAGGATCTGGGTGAGCGACCCGTCGAGCGAGCGGTCGCACAGGCCGGGGGCCAGCTTGGGGTCCACCGTGATCCGCTCGATCAGCACGGGCCGCCCGTCGATTGAGCGGCGGCGGGTGATGACATAGAGGCGGGTGCCGGGGGCGACGCGAAAGATATCCGCGATGGCGGGCAGGGCGGGCAGTTCCTCGGTGGAGAGCGTCTCGGTGGAGGGGGTGCGGCCCTGTTCGGCAACATAGCTCATGAAGCTGGCCCAGCGGGTGGGATCGTAGGTGACCGGCGGGGGGGAGACATACCAGCCGCTGCGATCGCGCCGGTAGATCAGCCCTTCGGCCTCAAGCTGGAACAGGGCCTCGCGAATGGTGCCGCGCGCCGCGCCATTGTCCGTCTGCATCCGCCGTTCGGACGGCAGACGCGCGCCGGGGGGCAGCTTACCCAGTTCGATCCCCTCTGCGATCTGATCCCGCAGGGCGAGGTATTGGGGCATGGCAGGCTCGCTGGGGACCTTGGGCGCCGCCTTTGCAGGGGCCTTCGCCCGGCCTTCGGGCTGTGGGGCGGCTGCGGGGGCACTGGAAGTCTGGTCGGGCCTTGATGGCATGATCGGGCGGGCCTTCACGGGAACGATGCGAAATGGAGGCGGCAGTGCCCCCATGACGACTATTGCGGCATGCGGCGGCGCAAACGCAAGAGGGCGGATGGAAGCGCGAGGGGACCAACCCTTGCTTCCATCCGCCCTCGGCGCGGAACCGGCGGTTCCGTTATTGGCGATCAGGCGATCAGTAGGTGTAGCTCAGCCGCGCGAGGAAGGTGCGGCCGGGCTCCAGATAATCCTTCTGATAGGAAGGATTATCGCCCTTGGTGGTGTAATATTTCCAGTCGTTCAGCAGATTGCCCACGTCGAAATCGAGCGCGAGATTGCCGGTGAAATTATAGCGCGTGTGCAGGTCCACGCTGCGATTGTGCTGCACCCATTTGTCCACCGCATTGTCGCGCAGATCTTCGATGAACTTGCCGCGATAATTGTAGGACAGCTTCGCCTCGAACCCGTATTTCTGGAAGGTCAGCGCCAGATTGTAGAGCACATGCGGCGTGTTCACGAGGCGCATCTTCTCGCCCGCGCGATAGTCCAGCCCGCTTTCCGCCTCGCTGTGCTGCAGGGTCAGATTGCCTTCGAAGCCGAAGCCGTCGAACGGCGCGGGCAGGCCCTCGAAGCCCTTGATCAGGTTCAGTTCCACGCCATAGACCGTGGCCGTCTCGCCATTCTTGGGCTGGGTGATCTCGATCGTGCCGATAGTAGTGGCGGCATCCACCTGGTTGCCGTTGGTGAAGATGAAGTCCTTGATATGCTTGTAATATCCGGCGACCGAGAACAGGCTCGACCGGTCGGGATAGACTTCCAGCGAGAGGTCGGCGTTATAGGCCTTGGCGGGCTTCAGGTCGGGATTGCCGCGGCTGATGGCGATGATCTCATTGGTGTTCTTGTCGCGCGTGATGGATTCCCCGGCGGAGATATTGCCATACTCCGGCGGGGAATAGCCGGTCCACAGCGCCCCGCGGATAGCTATCTTGTCACTCGGGCGGTAAGTTGCAGTGATGCTGGGCAAGAAGATAGTGTATTTGCTATCCGAACTCCCAAACCCGCTATTGTCGCCATCATCCACCCAATAGATGTTGTCGATGCTGCGGTGCTCCAGCCGGGCACCGGTGACGAGCTTTACCTTGTCCCACTTGAATGCGGCCAAGGCGTATCCGGAATAGACATTCTCGGTCCCGCGCTTGTCGTCTTGCAGCAGGTCTTCCTCGCTCACGCTGTCGGGATTAGCGGCTTCGGCGGCCTTGATCGCGGCCACCACCGCGTCGCGGCTGAACACGTCGCCATAATAATATTGGCCGCCCAGCATGCTGGTGACTTCCTTGTCTACCAGCCCCGATTGTTCGAGGTTCAGCCCATCGAGCGGGGTTCCGGAGAAATCGCCATCCCAGATCGGCGTATTGTCATACTCGCGCTTGGAACGCAGCCACTTGGCGCCGGCCTGCACGTAATCCAGCGTTCCGCCGAAGTCGTATCGCGCGTCCAGCTTTGCTGCGAAGCGGCTGTCGGTCTGCTTGGAACGCGAATGGCTGGCGCCGTCAAAGGGCAGCAGCGAGCTGTCGGTCTCCACCGGCACGGCGTAGGCGGGCAGGCTGGCATGGGGGAAGCGCGGATCGTTGGAAACCCAGTCGATCCCGGTGGAATTGAGGGGGTAGGTGCACTTGTCGCAATTATAGCCGATTGAATAGCTGTCGGGGTTCTCGCGCGCGCCGCCCGAATAGCTCGCGCTGTAATTCAGCGTCAGCGCGCCCAACTTGCTCTTGCCGCCGAATTCGACCGTGCCGAGCGTCTGGGTGACGTCGATGGTGGAGAAGCTGCGGGCGAACTGGAACGCTTCGGGATCCCATACACCCGAACGGCCGTTGAGCGACCAGTAACGGCTGGCCGAGCCATAAATCTTCTGTTGTTCTTTGGTCAGATTGCGGTCAGCATCTGTGATGTCGCCATCCTCGTCGAAGTCCACGATCTGATCGGTCGTGTACCCGTAGATGTTGCCGCGAGCGTCGTGGCCGATGACCATGTCTTCAGGTTGGAGCAGGCTGGTATCTTCCTGGTCGATCTGCGTAAGACGCGCGGTGGGGCGGTTGCGATAGTCGGTATAGTCGTTGGTCCCGACCAGTTCCTGCCGCGCATATTGGCCGCGCAGATAGAGCTCGGTCGTGTCGCCATGATAATCGAACGACATGTTGCCGCCATAGCGGGTCTGTTTAACGCGGCGATAATCGAGGTCGATACCCGGCAGATGCATGTTCTGCTCCGAGATCGTCTCGGTCGAGTTCTTGCGCCAGATATGCGGCTCCCACTCGCCATCGTTCTCGGTTTCCTGGCCATTGCCATGCGAAACGCCGTAATTGGCGGAAATGAAGATTCCGAAGCGGCCGTCGGCGAAGCGGTGAGCGAAATCCGCCTGACCCTGATAGATTGATGCATCCTCGCCAGCAGAATCCGCCCGGCCGTTAAGCCCGCCATTTGCATAGAGGCGCACGGTGGTTGGCTTCATGAAGTCGAAGGCATTGGGTGTGCGGAAATCGATCACGCCGGCGATCGCATCGCCATCCTGATCGGGCGTGAGGGTCTTGGTCACGCGGATGGCAGCAAGGCCATTGGGTGGCAGCACGCTCAGCGACACGTCGCGGCTGCTGGGATCGGTCTGCGCCACGCGCACGCCGTTCACCGTCACTGCGTTGTAAGTACCGGAAAAACCGCGAATGGTCACATATTCGCCTTCGCCCGTGTCCTGGTTCACAACCACGTTGACGCCGGGAAGCCGGGCAAGCGCATCGGCCACATTGGCATCGGGCAGCTTGCCCAGATCATCGGCGGAGACCTCGTCGATCACGGTTGCGGCGTCTTTCTTGGCGGCGATCGCGCTTTCGACGCTCAGCTTCTGGCCGGTCACGACGATGGCCGTGCCATCATCGGTTTCGGCATGGGCGATGCCCGCGCCCAACAAGGCCGCAAGGCCGACGGAATAGGAAAGGGACCGTTTCAGAGCACGGCGAGACACTGCATGTTCCATGATAGCCCTCATGTATCTCAAGGAAGATAGTTAGAAATCAGGTGGTTATTGTGGGGAGAAGACAGGCGCCATCGCCTGCGGAAGCACCGTCCGCATGCAACTCTTCCCGGTTCCCTTGCTGCAGTGAGTCGTTGTCACCGCCGATCTGGTATAGGCCAGATGCTAATTACACATGCGTGACATCGGCAGCCGAATTGCCAAAAATTCTGACTGAATCATATGTAAAGTACTGATAATAAGTCATAATAAATTGGTGCATTGCGGAATCGATCTGTTGGCTGCTCACCGGAAATGGTCGTCGGTCCCGGCGCATGTGAGATCGCCCGCGCCGCGCATGGTGGCGCGGGCGGGTGACAGTGTTTCTGCTACGCGGGGGCGGCGGGCCGGAAGGGGTGCGAGTACCCTCTTCCGGGCGGGGGGATCAGCCTGTGATCTGGTCTTCGCGGATCAGGGATTGCAGCAGGCCACGATAGCTCTCGAGATCCGGCACGACCCAGTCGGGTTGCTTCCCTTCGTCGTCGAAATGACGCAGCAACACTGCCTGTTCGAAGAAGGGTTCGGCCCGGAAGGCTTCGACTTCCGCTTCGCTCATCCGGCCGCCTTGCAACCGCAGGCTGAGCAGGGAAGCATCGCTTAGCCCGGCTTCATAGGCTGGCTCTATAGTGCAGAGATAGCGCTTGGCATCGACGTGGAGCCTCACCGGCTCGGTCACTTCCGGCCCGAAACTGCGGGCCAGGAAGGCGGCGCCATTGATCTCGTGCTTGCCATCGACGTTCAATTTTACGGCCGCATTGCCCGCATCGTCGATCAGTTGGCCGACATCGTGCAGCAGGGATGCGGCGATCAGGCTGGCGTCGCAACCATGGTCCTGCGCGAGTTTGGCGCATTGCAGCGCATGCTGAAGCTGGCTGGCGTTTTCGCCGTAATGCTCACTGCCGAATTTGCCGAACAGGGAGAAAATGGAATCGATCATTGCGTTCATTGCCGCCCGTGCGTTTGCGGACAATCCGGGCCGAAGGGCGGAGCCGCCAGGCCCGGATTGACGCAGGATTGTAGCTTTTGGACTATACCAAATCAGGAGGTGTTCACCTAACGCAAGGTCAGGAGCAAGGGAAGATGATTCGCAGTTCGCGCCGGAGATTTCTCGGATTAACCGGCGGCGCGGCGATCGCCTCGCTCTATCCGAACCTCATCGAGCGCGCGATGGCCATCCCTGCCCGGCGCCGCACCGGGACGCTGCAGGATATCGACCATATCGTGGTCCATATGCAGGAAAACCGGTCCTTCGATCAATATTTCGGCATGCTCAACGGCGTGCGCGGGCTGGGCGATCCGCGCCCGCTGCGCCTGCCCGGCGGCCGCAGCGTTTGGGCCCAGTCATCCGCGCAGCATCCCGACGGTTTCGTGCTGCCCTATCACGGGGATTCCAAGACGACGCGGTCCTTCAAGGTCGATGGCGCGGATCAGTCCCACCAGGAAAACATGGTGATCTTCAATCGCGGCCGATACGACCGCTGGGGCCATACGGACGAACTGCAGGACCGGATGCTGCATTATGCGGCCGGGGACCTGCAGTTCTATTACGCGCTGGCCGACGCCTTCACGGTTTGCGACGCCTATCACTGCTCTACCATGACGCAGACCTATCCCAACCGCCTGCACCTGTTCACGGGGTGCAATGGCGGCGGAACGGTGGGCCGGGATCCGCAGATGCACAATTATGGCGAGGACGAGACGCCCAGCGCCGACATGCGCGAGGACCATCCGCTGGACCCAGATGCTTATAGCTGGACCACTTATGCGGAGCGGTTGCAGGAAGCGGGGATCAACTGGAAGGTCTATCAGGAATACGACAATTACGGCGATAATCTGCTCTCCATCTTCCCGGCTTTCCGCCCCTGTCCGCCGGATTCCGAACTGTATCGCCGGGGTCGCTCATGGGTGAGCGAGCACAAGGAAGGGCCGGATCGCACCCGTTCGGACGGGGAGCAGCTCGTCGCGGCCTTCCGCGCCGATGTGGAATCCGGCCAATTACCGCAGATCAGCTGGATCGTGACTGCCGCCGACCTGTCGGAACATCCCAAGGCCGAGCCTGCCAAGGGCGAGCATGTCACGGCCGGGCTGATCGCCGCACTGGTCGACAATCCGGAGGTCTTCGCGCAGACCGCCTTCATCCTCAATTATGACGAGGCCGGCGGCTTCTACGATCACATGCCACCGCCAGTGCCGCCGGTGGGCGATTACCGCGGGCACAGCACCGTCTCGGTGGCAGGGGAAACCAAGCATTGGGGTCCCGATGCGGAGAAGGTGCGGGGGCCGCATCCCATCGGCCTTGGCATTCGCACGCCAACGGTGGTGGTTTCGCCCTGGAGCCGGGGCGGCTTCGTGTGTTCGCAGCTGTTCGACCACACTTCGGTCCTGCGCCTGATGGAGGAGCGGTTCGGGGTGAAGGAGCCCAATATCAGCGACTGGCGCCGCTCGGTCTGCGGGGACCTCACCTCTGCCTTCGACTTCGCCAATCCGGATGAGCAGGCGCATCGGATCGGGCTGCCCGGAACCGCGGATTTCAAGGATCGCGTGGCGCTTTCGCTGGCGGGCACGGCCAATGCCATTCCCGAAGTGCAGCAGCCCGCGCAGCAGATGGAGGGCCGCCGCCCGCACCGCCCGCTGCCCTATCGCTTCGCCGCGCAGGGCCGGGTTGCGCCGGATGGGCACCTGCGGATCGAGCTGGCGAATGACGGGCCGGTGGGGGTGACCTTCACCGTGCATGACAATCTCGACCGGCTGGAGCCGAGCCATTTCACCATCGGCGCGGGCGATCGCCATGTGGCGGAAGAATGGCAGGAACGCGCCATTCCCGCGGCTTACGATCTCACCCTGCGCGGGCCGAACGGCTATTGGCGGCGCTATGCCGGGGCACCGGGTGCTCCCATCGCGGAGGCGACCCTTGAGGAAGACCGCAAGGTGCAGGCGATCCGGCTTCAGCTGGCCAATGAGAGCGGAAAACCGCTGGTTTTCGTCATCGAAATGGCCCCGGATTATGTGGGCAAAGGGCCGGCGAGGCGCGAGGTGGCGGTGGCACCGGGCAAGTCCTCCAGCGTCGCCCTGACGCTCTCTGCCACGCAGGGCTGGTACGATTTCACCGTGACCTCACCGGGCGTGGAGGGCTTCCTGCGCCGCTTTGCGGGCAAGGTGGACAATGGCGCTGTCGGCCTCACCGATCCGGGAATCGGGACGCTGCGAGTGACGGTCTGAGTGCCATGGCAAGCGTGTGCACAAAGGGACAGAACGTGCACACAAAGGTTATGACGGCGACGATAGAAGCCCGCGCGGGGCACTGGTGAAGGGCATTTCGCCAGAGCGCAGGGCATCGTCGCCGTCATAAAATTGAAGCGAAATTGGACTATACCAAAATTCCCATTTCAGCTGACGGTGATTTTCTTGCTTCAACCTGCTTCGTCTGGCTCCGGGTCCGGCCCCGGACGCAAGGCTGCGCTCATTCTGGGCGGCATTGCCGCGTTCAGCGCCTATTTCGCGATGTACGCTTTTCGCAAGCCCTTCGCGGCGGCGACTTTTGCCGATCATGCGAGCATTCTGGGCGGGCTGGATTACAAGACCGTGCTGCTGATCGCGCAGGTGCTGGGCTATGCGCTGTCCAAGCTGATCGGCATCAGGGTGATCGCGGAATTCGGGCGGCGCGGCCGGGCGCTGGCCATTCTGGGGCTGATCGTCACGTCCTGGCTGGCGCTGCTGCTCTTCGCGATCGTCCCCGCGCCGTGGAACGTCGCCTGCATGTTCCTCAACGGCCTGCCGCTGGGCATGATCTGGGGGCTGGTGTTCAGCTATGTCGAGGGGCGGCGCGTTTCCGAAGTGCTGGGCGCGGTCCTGTGCGCCAGTTTCATCATTTCTTCCGGCGCGGTGAAATCCGTGGCCGTGCTGGTGATGGGCTGGGGCGTGAGCGAGGCGTGGATGCCCGCCATTACCGGCGCGCTGTTCTTCCCCCTGTTGCTGGTGTCGCTGGTGCTGCTGGAGCGTATGCCGCCGCCCGACGCGCATGACGAGGCGGAGCGTACCGCGCGCGTGCCTATGCTGAAGGAAGACCGGGCGGCCTTCCTGCGCAACTATGGCCTGGCCATGGCGCTGCTCGTCTCGGGCTATGTCCTGCTGACGGCGATGCGCGATTTTCGCGACAATTTCGCGGCCGAACTGTGGGAAGCGATGGGCTATGGCGGCGTCGCCTCGGTCTTTTCCGCCAGCGAATTGCCGGTGGCGGCGGTGGCGCTGGCGGGGCTGGGCGCGCTGATGCTGATCCGCGACAATATGCGCGCGCTGCTGGCCATGCATGCGATCATCTTTGCAGGCGCAGTGCTGCTGGGGCTTTCGACGCTGGCCTTCCAGATGGGGCTGCTTTCCCCGCTGCCCTATATGATCCTGACCGGGGCAGGGCTCTATTTCGCCTATACGCCGTTCAACGCCATGCTGTTCGACCGGATGATCGCGGCGATCGGCCATGCGGGCAATGCCGGCTTCCTGATCTATATTGCGGACAGTTCCGGCTATGTCGGCAGTGTCGCCCTGCTGCTCTATCGCAGCTTCGGCGCGCCGACGATGGACTGGCTGCCCTTCTATATCGACTGCGCATACTGGACGGCGGGGGCGGTTGCCCTGCTCACCCTGTGTTCCGCGCTCTATTTCCACCTCCGTCTCGGGAAGAGGCACGCTCATGCCGTCGCAGCAGCCTGACCTGATCGTCGTCGGCGCCGGGATCGTCGGCCTTGCCCATGCGCTGGCCGCTGCCCGCAAGGGGCTGCGTGTGCTGGTGGTGGACCGGGATGCGCAGGCCAATGGCGCCTCGATCCGCAATTTCGGCTTCGTCACCGTCACCGGCCAGCAGCGGGGCCGGGTGTGGGGCCTTGCCCGGCGCAGCGCGGAGATCTGGCGGGACATCGCCCCCCAGGCAGGCATTGCCGTGGAGCAGGAAGGGCTGCTGCTGGTCGCCCGCCGGCCCGAGGCAGTGGATGTGATCGAAGCCTTCGCCGCTACCGAAATGGGGGAGGGGTGCCGCCTGCTCACTTCGGCGCAAGCGCGCGAACATTGCCCGCAATTGCACGGCGAATTCGGCGGCGCGCTGCTTTCCACGGCGGATGTCCGGGTGGAATCCCGCACGGCCGTTCCGCTGCTGGCGCGCTGGCTGGAAGAGACGCAGGGCGTGGAGATATTCCGCGGCGCTGCGGTCAGCCGGATCGAGCCGGGCAGTGTGATGCTGTCCGACGGCACGCGGCTGTCCGCGCCCCGGATCGTCGCCTGCCCGGGCGACGATTGGGCTGGGCTTTTCCCGGCCGAATATGCGGCCGAAGGGATCACGCGCTGCCAGCTGCAGATGCTGCGCCTTGCCGCGCCCGGCTGGCGCCTGCCCAGTCCGGTGATGAGCGACCTGAGCATGGTGCGCTATCTCGGCTATAGCGAATTGTGCGCCACCGGCCCGCTGCGCCGCCGCCTTGCGCGCGAAGCGGCGGAGGAGCTGGAATATGGCATCCATCTGATCGCGGTGCAGAGCGCGGACGGATCGCTGGTGGTGGGGGATAGCCACATCTATGCCGCCACGCCGCCGCCCTTTGCCGATGCCGCGATCGACGATCTGATGCTGCGGCAATTCGCCGAATTGTTCGGCCATGCGCCGCCCGTGCTCCAGCGCTGGACCGGAACCTACGCCAGCGGGCGGGATCACAGCATCGTGCGCCAGCCCATGCCGGGCGTGCGGCTGGTGGTGGTCACCAGCGGAACCGGCGCATCCACCTCCTTCGCCCTGGCGGAAGAGGTGATCTCCTCCTTCCTTGAAGACTGAAAGGCATCTCATGCAGGCAAATTATCCTCCCGCTCTGAAGGCGGTGATCTTCGACTGGGCAGGCACGATGATGGATTTCGGCAGCCGCGCCCCGGTGATCGCGCTGGTCAAGCTGTTCGAGGAACAGGGCGTGCCCATTACCGAGGGCGAAGCGCATGAGGATATGGGCCGGGCCAAGTGGGATCATATCGCCTGCCTGCTCGCCAAGCCGCGCATTGCCGCCGCATGGGAAGCCGCCAAGGGCGTTCCCCCGCAGCCCGACGATGCGCTGGGCCTGTTCGACAAGATCGGCCCGGCCATGATCGCCGCCGCGCGCGAATGCGCCGTGCTGATCCCCGGCGCGGCCGATGTGGCGCGCGATCTGCGGCAGGCGGGTGTCAGGATCGGCTCCTGCACCGGCTATACGCGCGAGATGATGGACCAGATCACGCCGCTGATCGCCGATCAGGGCTATGTTCCCGATTGTCTCGTCTGCGCGGGGGAAACGGCGGAAGGCCGGCCTTCGCCGCTGATGGCGTGGAAGAATCTGGTGGAGCTGGGCGTATGGCCCGCCAGCGCCTGCGTGAAGGTGGACGATACCGAAGTCGGCATCGCCGAAGGCCGCGCGGCCGGCATGTGGACCGTGGGCGTGGCCGCCAGCGGCAATGAGATCGGCCTTACGGTGGAAGAACTTGCCGCGCTCGATCCGGCGGAACGCGAAACACGCCTCGCCCGCGCGCGCGCGAAACTGCTGGCTGCTGGCGCCCATGTGGTGGTGGATAGCGTGGCGGATTTGCCGGGGGCGCTGGAAAAGCTGGAGATCGGTTGATCCGCAGCGTCAGCGGATGAATGGCGGGCCTCACTACCCAAGGGGGGTCGAGCAGTGAGGCCCTTATCAATGTCTGGAGAGATATCCGACTCACCGCCCGAGCGCGACCTGTCCTTTAGGACAGGGGTGCGGCGTCCTGCCGGTCAGAATCCCGCTTCCACCGCTAGGCGGATCGCATCGGCGCTGGTCCTCACGTCCAGCGCCTTGAGCAGGGCGGCGCGGTGCATCTTCACCGTGCGTTCGCTCAGGCTCAGCACATGGGCGATCTGCTTGTTGAGCTTGCCGGCGGACATCATCTCCAGAATCTCGCGCTGGCGGGCGGTGAGGGCGGCGATCTTCTCCTGCGCCGCACCGCGCCGGTCTGCGCCTGAAAGCCCGGTGGCGGCCACCACTTCCATCTGCGAACCCAGGAAATATTCCAGTTCGCCCGCATCGTCGAAGATCGGGGCCACCATCACCGCATTGCGGAAGGGCGTGCCGTCCTTCTTGTAATTGAGGATTTCCACCATCGCCGGGTGGCGCTTGCGAATGGCGCTGCGCAGCACTTCGGTCAGCGCAGGCTCTGTATCCGGGCCGCTCAGGAAGCGGCAATTGCGCCCGACGATCTCCTCCCGCGCATAGCCGGTCAGCCGCATGAAGGCATCGTTGCAGGCGATGATGGGATTGTCCGCCTGACGCGGATCGCTGATCACGGCGGCGGTAGGGCTGGCGTCGATTATGTCATGTATGGCCATGGTCTGAAACTAGCACTTTGCAGGCGAGCAGCAAGCCGCTGCCCTTTCGGCCATGTTGGCGAATGGGGGCTGCGGGCGCAACGCTGCCGCCGATGATACAATCGCCCCACCAATCCTGCCGAGGTTGCCCGCTGACATGAGGGTGGGGATCGTCGGCGCCGGAATGGCCGGGCTCGCCTGCGCGCAGGTGCTGGTGGCCAGCGGCGTTGAAGTCCGGCTGTTCGACAAGGGGCGCGGGCCGGGCGGGCGCATGTCCTCCCGCCGGATGGCGACCCCGGAGGGTGCGGCCAGTTTCGACCATGGCGCGCAATTCATCACTGCGCGCGATCCGGAGTTCATCGATCAGCTCGCCCGCTGGGAGTCCGCAGGGGCCGTCGCCCGCTGGCCCGAAGCGCGGGCCGACGCCTGGGTGGGGGTTCCGGCGATGAACGCCATTCCCAAGCATATGGCGCAAGGGCTGGATGTGGAGGCGGGGATGCATGTGCGCGGCATCCTGCGCGGCGCGCTCGGCTGGACTGTGGCGTTCGAGCGGCAGTCCGACGGGCCGTTCGATGCGCTGGTTATCGCCGTTCCCGCAGAACAGGCCGCGCCGCTGCTGGGGCTCTATTGCCTCGACATGGCGCGGATCGCCATTTCCGCCCCCGCCACGCCCTGCTGGGCGGCGATGCTGACCTTTGCCGAGCCGCTCGATTGCCCGCCGGTGATCCGCAATCAGGGCATCATCGCCTGGGCGGCGCGCAATGGCTCCAAGCCGGGGCGGACAGGCCCGGAAGCATGGACGATCCATGCCGCCACGCCATGGTCGCAGGAGCATCTGGAACAGACGCCGGAGTATGCGGCGGAAACCCTGACTCAGGCCTTCCTCGCCGCTACCGGCACGCTTCGGCCGCCATCCCTTGCCATAGGGCATCGCTGGCGCTTCGCCCTGTCCGGCAATGCCGGGCGGGGGGCCTTGTGGAACCGCACCGCTCGCCTCGGCGTCTGCGGGGACTGGCTGATCGGCCCGCGCGTGGAGGCGGCCTGGCTATCGGGCCGCCACCTCGCGGAATTGATACTGGCGGATAGCGAAGGCAGCCGCCCGGCTTAGCCGATGGCGCGCAGTTCCGGCAGGGCCTGATCCAGCGATTTGCGGATGATCTCCACCAGATCGTCGATCTGCTGGTGCGAGATGGTCAGCGGCGGGCACATCACGATCGTGTCGCGGATGCCGCGCACCATCAGACCATTGGCGATGCAGTGATCGCGCACGATTGGCCCGGCGGTGCCTTCCTTGCCGCCGAAACGTTCGTTCGTGCCCTTCTTGCTGACGATCTCCACCGCGCCGAGCAGGCCGATGGAGCGCACTTCGCCCACCAGCGGGTGATCGTCCAGCCGGGCCAGCGCCTTGGCCAGCAAGGGCCCGGTGTCATCACGCGTTCGGGCGACCAGCCCCTCGCGCTCGATGATGTCGATATTGCGCAGGGCTACCGCAGCGCAGACCGGGTGGCCGGAATAGGTGAAGCCGTGGACGAAATCGCCGCCGGTCTTCAGCACTTCCACGATATCGCTGGAAACGGCGGTGGCGCTGATCGGCAGATAGCCTGAGGACAGGCCCTTCGCCATCGGCACCAGATCGGGCGTGAAGCCCAAAGTCTGGTGGCCGAACCATTCGCCGGTGCGGCCGAAACCGCAGATCACTTCGTCCGCCACCAGCAGAATGCCATATTTCCGGCAGATCGCCTCGACCTCCTGCCAATAGCCTTCAGGCGGGATCACCACGCCGCCCGCGCCCTGCACCGGCTCACCGATGAAGGCGGCGACGTTCTCGGGCCCGACTTCAAGGATGCGCTCCTCGATCGCGGCGGCGCAGGCATGGGCGAATTCCCGCTTGTCCATGCCGAAGCCTTCGCCGAACCAATAGGGCTGGCGGACATGCTCTATGCCGGGGATCGGCAGATCGCCCTGTTCGTGCATGAACTTCATGCCGCCAAGGCTTACCCCCGCCACGGTGGAGCCGTGATAGGCGTTCCAGCGGCTGATGAAGATCTTGCGCTTGGGCTCGCCCTTCAGCTTCCAATAATGGCGCACCATGCGGAACACGGTGTCATTCGCTTCGGAGCCCGATCCGTTGAAGAAGATGTGCTGCAATTTGCCGCCGGTCAGCCCGGCGATGCGGTGGGCCAGCATAACGGTGGCGGGCGTCGCCGTCTTGAAGAAGGTATTGTAGAAAGGCAGCTCGCGCATCTGCTCGGCCGCGACTTCCACCAGTTCCTCGCGCCCATAGCCGACATTGACGCACCACAGGCCGGCCATGCCGTCCAGAATGCGGTTGCCGTCGCCATCATGGATGTAGCAGCCTTCCGCATGGGTCACGATGCGGCTGCCGCCCATGTCCTCGATCAGCTTGTAATCCTGTTGTGCGGGCAAATGATGCGCCACATCCAGGCGCTTGAGTTCGGCGATATCGAAATTGCGGGGCATTGGTGTTCTCCCATGGGAAGGCAGGCAGGCTGATCCGCGCGGGCGCGCGGGCAGGTCCGGGCCTGTCAGGGAGAAAAGCCGATCCGGGCGAGGAAGCGATTGGTGCGCGTGATAGGCATCATTCTCCCCGCAAGATCCGGCCGAGCAGCTGGAAGAACGCCCGGCTGTCTGCATTGCCTTCCGGGTGCCACTCGGGATGCCATTGTACCGCAAGCACGGGTGCAGCACCAATCTTTGCGGAATAGGCTTCCACCAGCCCATCGGGCGCGGTCGCTTCCACGCTCAGCCCGTCCGCCAGTCGGCCGACGCCTTGAAAGTGGACCGAATTGACGGTGAGGTCCTGCTTGCCCAGCGCCTGCGCCAGCACGCCGCCCTGCGCGAGGTGAACCGGGTGCATATGATCGAACATCGCATTGAAAGGCACACCCTCCGGCGCGTGGTGGCGCAGCAGATCGTCGCTGGCCGAAACATCGCGCCGCAAGGTGCCGCCCAGCGCGACGTTGATTTCCTGAAAGCCCCGGCAAATGCCGAACACCGGCTTGCCCAGCTCAGTCATGCGATCGACCATGGAAAGGGCGATCTCGTCGCGGCCCGGATCGAACGGGCCTTCCCCGCCGTCGTCCTGATAGCGGCTGCCTTCGATATTGGAGGGGCTGCCCGTCAGCAGCACGCCGTCCAGCCGCGGGGCAACTTCGGCGGCGCTCATCAGGTCGGGCAGGGAAGGGATGATCAGCGCCGCAACATCGGCATATTCCATGGCCGAGCGGATATAACGCTCGATCACCGTCTGGGCCGGCTCGATGCCAACCGTGCGCTGGCAGGCGATGACTCCAAGGACGGGACGGGACATAGGCTCAGTGCTTAATCATTACATGGCGCGTCGTCATGTAATGTTCGAGGCAGTAGATCGACAGATCCGATCCATAGCCCGAGCTTTTCACCCCGCCATGCGGCATTTCCGTGGCGTTGACCGAGTGGGTGTTGATCCACGTCACCCCATATTGAAGCTCTGCGGCAAACTGCGCGGCCTTGCCCACGTTGCGCGTCCAGACGGATGAGGCGAGGCCATATTCGCAGTCATTCGCCCAATCGAGCGCCTGGGCATCCTCCGAAAAGCGCGTGACGGAAACGACCGGGCCGAACACTTCCTTCTGCACGATCTCATCCGTATGGCGCGCGCCCGCGATCAGGGTGGGGGCATAGAAGAAACCCGGCCCTTCGGGCGCATAGCCGCCGGTGACGATTTCGGCCGGCGTATCGGCGGCGGCGCGGGCAACGAAACCGTCCACCCTGTCGCGTTGGCGCGCGGTGATCAGCGGGCCGAGCTGGGTTCCCGCCTCGGCCGGATCGCCCATGGGGATTGCCTCGATCGTGGCCTGTAATTCGGCCACCAGCCGGTCATGAATGCTGGCATGGGCATAGACGCGGCAGGCGGCAGTGCAGTCCTGCCCGGCATTGTAATATCCGCCTTCCGCAATGGCGGCGACGGCGGCTTCGATATCGGCATCTTCCAGCACGATCACCGGCGCCTTGCCGCCCAGTTCGAAATGGGTGCGCTTGATGGTGGGGGCCACGGCTTCAAGGATCTTGCGCCCGGTGGCGACATCGCCGGTCAGCGAAACCATGCGGACGCGCGGATGGGCCACCAGTTGCGCGCCGACGCTGGAGCCATTGCCGGTGACGACGTTCACTACCCCTTCGGGCAGGAATTCGGCACAGACTTCCGCCAGCTTGAGGGCACTGAGCGGCGTGTGCTCCGAAGGCTTCAGGACCACTGTGTTACCGGCGGCGATCACGGGGGCGATCTTCCAGCTGGCCATCATCAGCGGATAATTCCACGGCGCGATACCCACGCAGACGCCCAGCGGATCGCGCCGGAGCATGGAGGTATGGCCGGGCCGGTATTCGCCTGCCGGGATACCCGGCACGGTGCGCGCCGCCCCGGCGAAGAAGCGGAACACGTCCACGCTGTTGCCCACGTCCACTGCGCGGGCCGTGCCGATGGGCTTGCCGCAATTGGCCATTTCGATCTGGGCGAATTCCTCGGTCAGCTGCTCAATCCGGTCCGCGATCTTCAGCAGCCGGATCGAGCGTTCGCCCGGCGTCATGCGCGACCAGACGGCAAAGGCCTTCTCGGCCGCCGCCACCGCCCCTTGCACCTGCGCACGGCTGGCGCTGGCAAGGCTTGCGATCTCGCTGCCGGTGGCCGGGTTGAAGACCTTTTCCGGCGCTTCTTCGCCATTCACCGGCTGACCGGCGATGAACTGGCTATGCGTATCGACCATGGGATTCCTGCCTTGCTCCTGCGGGGTGGAGGTTAGGCTCCGCCCGGCAGAGGGGGAAATACGAAAAGAAAAGCGCGGGCCATCGAATTAACCGATAGTCCGGTTGGCTGTTCAGGATAGCAGGACGATGGGGCTGTCCGCACGCCAGTGCATGGAAACGCGATCGTCCCAGGTGAAGTCTTCCTGATCGTGGCGCGAGACATTGGGCCGGGAGACGCGGAGCATCGCCCCGGATTCGAGCCGGATGTCGAACAGGGTGATGTCCCCCAGATAGCTCATGCCCTTGATCTGCCCGCGCGCGAAATTGTGCTCGTCCGGCGCGTCCTGCGCCGCGCCGCGGATCGCCTTTCCCTCACCGGGAACGTGGAGATAGATCTTCTCCGGCCGCAGAGCGACCCAGACGTCCGCGCCATGCGGCCCGGTGACGCCGTGATTGAGATAGACCTTGCCCAGCCCGGGGCAATCGACTGCCGCGCGATGGGGCTCATCGAGCGTCAATTTGCCTTCGAACAGGTTCACCGAGCCGACGAAATCCGCCACGAAACGGTTGGCCGGATATTCATAGAGATCGGAAGGCGTGGCGAGCTGGGCGACGTCGCCCTTGTTCATCACCGCGATGCGCCCCGCCATCGAGAGCGCCTCGTCCTGATCGTGAGTGACGGTGATGAAGGTGATCCCCACCTCGTCCTGAAGGTCGGCCAGCTCGAATTGCATTTGCGCGCGCAGCTTGGCGTCCAGTGCGGAAAGCGGCTCGTCCAGCAGCAGCACCTTGGGCCGCATCACCAGACTGCGGGCAAGGGCCACGCGCTGGCGCTGTCCGCCGGAAAGCTGGTTGGGCTTGCGCGCGCCGAAGCCATCGAGCTTCACCAGCTCCAGCGCCTCGGCCACCCGGCTATCGCGCTCCGCCTTGCCGACGCCTGCGATCCTAAGACCATAGCCGACATTGTCCGCCACCGACATATGCGGGAACACGGCATAGGACTGGAACACCATGTTCACCGGCCGCTTGTTGGGCGGCACTTTAGCCATGTCCTGCCCGTCGATCAGGATTTCGCCCTCAGTAGGCAGTTCGAAACCCGCGATCATGCGCAGCAGGGTGGTCTTGCCGCAGCCCGAAGGCCCGAGCAGCACGAAGAATTCGCCCGGCATGATGTTGAGCGAGACATTGTCGACCGCAGTGACCTGCCCGAAGCGTTTGGACACATTGCGGATCGAGATGATCGGTTGCTTGTCTTCCATGCGATCAGTGACCTTGCGCGATCGTGCCCATGCGGCTTTGCATCTTGAGCGTGATCGTGGTGAGAATGACGGTGAGAGCGATGACCATGGCCGAGGCTGCGTTGACTTCCGGCGTCACGGAGAAGCGGACCATCGAATAGACCTTCACCGGGAAGGTCACGGTGTTCGGCCCCGAGGTGAAGAAGGTAATCACGAAATCGTCGAGGCTGAGCGTGAAGGCCAGCAGCGCGCCTGCCACCAGCCCCGGCTTCATGTGGGGCAGCAGCACATCGCGGAAGGCCTGCCATTCATTGGCGCCCAGATCCTTGGCGGCTTCCTCCTCCTCGCGGTTGAAGCTGGTGAGGCGGGACCTGACCACCATCGTCACGAAGGGGAAGCAGAAGGTGATATGCGCGATGGTGATCGCGCCCAGATTGAAGGGCCAGACCAGATCGCTGGGGAAGCCGATGCGGGCGAAGAACACCAGCATCGCCACACCCATGCAGATTTCCGGCACCACGATGGGCAGGGCCATCGCCCCTTCCGCCGCGGCCTTGAACGGGAAGCGGAAGCGCCACAGCATCACCGCCGCCAGCGCGCCCAGCACAACGCTGGCAGCAGTGGCCAGGGCGGCGATGGTGATGGAGTTCAGCAGAGCCTCCATCAGGCTGTCGTTATTGAGGGCCTTCTCGTAATATTTGAAGGTGAAGCCGCGCCAGACGATGTTGCGGCGGCTGTCGTTGAAGCTGAAGGCGACCAGCGTGAGCAACGGCGCGTAAAGGAAGAACAGGACCAGCGCGATCCACGCCCGCATCCACAGGCGGCGCGTATATTCGAGCGGGGCGATCGGCGTGCGATGTTTCAGGAAAGGCAGGCTCATTGGCGTGCCTCCGCCTGCCGCGCTTTCATGGCCTGGAACGCAATGGCGATGAAGGTGGCATACATGAGGATAAAGGACAGCGCCGCGCCAAAGGGCCAGTCATTCGCGCGCTTGAACTGGCGTTCGATCACATTGGCGATCATCTGGCTGTCCGGCCCGCCCAGCAGGTCCGGCGTCAGATAGGCGCCCAGCGCCGGCACGAAAGTGATGATGATGCCGGAGATGATCCCCGGCGCGGCCAGCGGGGCGACGATCAGCAGCAGCGTGCGCAAATGCCCCGCGCCAAGGTCCAGGCTTGCCTCGATCAGCGATTTGTCCAGCTTGTCCAGCGCGGCGTAGAGCGGCAGGACCATGAAGGGCAAATGGACATAGACCAGCCCGAAGATCACCGCGAAATTGTTGTAGAGCAGATGCATCGGCTCATAGGCGCCGGGCGGCGGCAGGCCGATCAGCGTCATCAGCCAGCCGAATTTGTCATGCAGCCAGCCGATGGTCTGGTTGGCATAGCCTTCGGTCCGCAGCACCGCCATCAGCGCATAGGTGCGGATGAGGAGATTGGTCCAGAAGGGCAGCATGATGCCCAGCAGTAGCCAGGGTTTCCACTTGTCGCTGGCAAAGACGATCGCCAGCGCCACCGGAAAACCCACTACCAGGCAGATCGCGGTGGTTGCCGCCGCGACCAGCACCGATTTCCAGAGAATGCCGAGATAGAGCGGCTCCAGCGCCCGTGCGTAGTTGGAGAACGTGCCCGAGATTTCGATCTCGGTCAGCCCCAGATTGGTGCCGAAGCTGTAAAGCCAGACTATTCCCAGAGGGACGAGGAAGAACAGGATGAGCCATGTGAGCGGCGCCGTCGCAATCGTTGCGAACAGTGCCTTGTGGTTCTTCCAGCTCTCCATTCGCGTCCCCCCGGTTGCGTTCTGATCGTGTGGCCTCTCAGGCTGCCCTGATCCGCGTGAAGGCTTCTTCGTAGAGCGGCTGGAGCTTCTCGTTGTAGGAAGCGTATTCGCACTTCGCGAGCAGGTCCGCCGGCGGGAAGATCACCGGATTGTCCTTGTAGGAATCCGGCATCAGCGCCTTTGCCGCCGCATTGGGCGTGGGATAGAGGATCGTCTCGGTGATCTTCTTACCCACTTCCGCATCGAGCAGATTGTTGATGAAGGCGTGGGCATTCTTCGGATGCGGGGTGCCCTTGGGGATGCACAAAGTATCCGAATTGAGCTGGCTGCCCTCCTTGGGCAGGACGAAGTCGATATCGTCGTCCTCGGTCATGATCTGGGCGATGTCGCCATTATATTCCATCACCACGTCCACTTCGCCGGACAGCAGCAGATCCTGCCCATTGTCCTCGTGGAAGGTCTTGATGTTGGGTTTCTGCCTGATCATCATCGTTTCGACCTGCTTGATGATCTCGGGCGTCAGCGCATTCACCGAATGGCCGAGATATTTCGCGCCCAGGCGGATTACATCTCCCGCTTCGGAAAGCAGAGCGATGCGGCCGGCATATTCGGGCGAATCGAACAGATATTTCCAGCTGTCCGGCACGGCCTTCACCTTGGATTTGCGATAGCCGATGCCCAGCGTCAGCCAGGTGTAGGGCATCGAATATTTCCGGCCCGGATCATAGGCCACGTCGATGAAGGTCGGATCGACGTTCTTCATATTGGGGATCAGCGAATGGTCCAGTTGTTCGATCAGATCGGACTGGATCATCCGCTCGACAAAGTCGTTCGACGGCACGATCACATCGAAGCCCGGATTGCCCGCGCGCAGCTTGGCGAACAATTCGTCATTGGTGGCGAACAGGCTCATATTCACGTCGATGCCGCTGGCTTCCTTGAAGTCGTCCAGCGTGGTTTCACCGATGTAAGTATCCCAATTGTAGAAATTGAGCGTGGCTTCCTCGCCCGTGGAGGCCTTGCCTCCGCTCGACTTGCTGCAGGCCGCCAGCCCGCCGAAGCTGATACCCACTGCCGCAACGCCCAGCGCCTGAAGCAGCGAGCGGCGGCCCATCCCTTTGCGTACCGGAAATTCGAAGTCGTTCATCTGGACTGACCCCTTATATGTGCCCGGCTGCCACCGGTGCTGCTCCCCTCGGTGCGGATGCTACCTCAGGCTGAGAATGCTGCAAGTGCACAATTGATATGAAACCTCTCTATCGCGTCTTGCGCCAGTCGATTATGCAAAGCGAGAGCTATCGGAAAGACAGATGAACATCACCTTCCGCCAGATTCGCTATTTCATCGCAGTGGCAGAGGCGCGCTCCGTCTCGGGCGGATCGAGCGCGGTGGGCATTTCCCAATCGGCGGTGACCGACGCGATCCGCACATTGGAGCTGGAAACCGGCGTCACCCTGTTTCACCGCCACGCCAAGGGGGTGACGCTGACGCGCGAGGGCAGTCAGTTCCTGCGCCATGCCCGATCCATCGTGGATGCGGTTTCCAACCTCGCGGGCGGCGTGGGGCAGGGGGAGGACAAGACGGAAGGCCATATCCGCATTGGCGTGACCCCGCTGGTGACCGGCTATTTCCTGTCCGATCTGCTGTCCCGCTTCCAACGGCTGTTCCCCCGCATCCGTGTGTCGCTGGTGGAAGACAAGCGCGCCTATATCGAGCACATGCTGGTAAACGGCGAGCTGGACCTTGCGTTGCTGATCGTCTCCAATCTCGAACAGCGCAGCGCGATCGACCATGAAGTGCTGTTGCGCAGCGAATGCCGGGCCTGGCTGGCCCCGTCGCACCCGCTGGCCAATGTGGACGGCCTGACGCTGGCCCAGCTGGAGAACGATCCGGTCGTGATGCTCTCGCTCGACGAGTTGGAAGGGCTGGTGGAGGGCATCTGGTCCAAATTCGACCATCCGCCCCGTGTTGCCTTCCGCACCTCGTCGATGGAGGGAGTGCGCAGTCTGGTGGGTACCGGGGCCGGGATCACCCTGATGCCCGACCTCGTCTATCGCCCCTGGAGCCTTGAAGGCGACCGCATCATTTCCAAGCGCACGCGCGAAACCCTGCCCACGGTGGATATCGGCATCGGCTGGCGGCGCCTGACCCGCCACAGCGATGCGGCGAACATGTTCATGGAAACGGCGCAAAACCACCGGCGGCAGTAGCGCCGCCGGAAGCTCAGGCGTTCCGCAGATACCAGGCGTAGTCCAGCTCGGTCACCTGACCGAGGAAATTGGCCATCTCCACCTGCTTCACTATGGCGTAATTCTTCACGAAGCGTTCGCCCAGATAGTCCTGCAGCAGATCGGAATTTTCGAAGGCTTCGATAGCGGCAGCCCAGTGATTGGGCAGGCGGGTTTCGGATGCGGAATCGGCATAGCCATTGCCCACCACGGCCGGGCCGGGATCGATCTTGTTGCTGATCCCGTGATGCATCGCGGCCAGCACTGCGGCAGTCGCCAGCGTGGGATGCGCATCCGCGCCGCAGACGCGGTGCTCGACATGGCGGGAGGCCGGCGGCCCGGCGGGCACGCGCAGGCTGACGGTGCGGTTGTTCACGCCCCAGGTCGGCGCGACCGGGGCATAGGAATTGGCCTTGAACCGGCGATAGCTGTTCGCATTGGGGGCGAAGATCGCCATGGAATCCGCCAGCAGCGCCTTCATCCCACCGATGGCATGGCGCAGGATCGGCGCGCCTTCGGGGTCCTCGCTGGCAAAGGCATTGTTGCCCACCTCGTCAGCCATGGAGATGTGGAGATGCATCCCATTGCCGGCCTGATCGGCAAAGGGCTTGGCCATGAAGGTCGCCTCGAAGCCGTGCTTCATGGCGATGGCCTTCACCAGCCGCTTGTACATCACTGCCTCATCCGTGGCGCGCAGCGCATCGGCCTTGTGGCGCAGGGTCAGTTCGAACTGACCGGGCGCGAATTCGGAAATGGCGGATTCGAGCGGCAGGCCCTGGATGTCGCATGAGGCATAGAGATCGTCGAAGAAGGGCTTGAATTCCTGAAGCTCGGTCAGGCCATAGACCTGAATATCGCTGCTGCGATGGCCGGAAAGTTGGCCGGCGGCAGGCTGGATCTTCCCGCCCTTGGCCTCGACGAGGTAGAACTCCAGCTCGACCGCGACCACCGGGGTGAGGCCGTCTGCCTCCAGCCGGTCGACAACGCGGCCCAGTACATGGCGTGGGTCGAGATCGTTGGGCGTGCCGTCCAGTTCGTAAAAGCTGGTGAGGAATTGCGCGGCCCTGTCGCCCAGCCAGGGCGCACGGACCAGCGTGCCGGGTACGGGCTTCACATAACGGTCCGCATCGCCATCTTCCCAGACCAGCCCCGTCTCCTCCGTATCGCGCCCGGTGATGTCCACCACCAGCACCGATCCAGGCAGGAAGCGGCCTGATTCATACACCGCGATCACCTCATGCTGGCGCAGCCGCTTGCCGCGCGGCACGCCGCACATATTGGTGAAGATGATATCGACCGCATCGACATCCGGATTGGCCTTGAAGAAATCATAGGCTTCCGCAGCGGAGGCGATCTTGTTCGAGCTATAGGGCGGCTTGGTCATCCGGGTCTCATCCGATCAGTGTCTTGAGGCAATCGTCCAGAACGCCTGCCAGCCGCTCGACCTGTGCCTCGGTCGTATAGGGGCTGACCAGCGTCATATTGTGGAACGGGGCGATAAGCACGCCGCGATTGACGAGGAACAGGTGCAGGGCCTGTTCCAGCGGGCCCTGCATTGCCGCGCGCGCCTCGGTGCCGTTGCGCGGCGGGGTGGGAGCGCAGATGAACTCGCCCCGCGCGCCGATATGGGCGACATGCCATTCCAACCCGCGCCCGGCGATCACTTCGCGCAGGCGCACGGCGAGATGCTCTGCCAGCGGAAGCATGTGGGCGTAGGCGGCGGGCGTCATCACCTGCGTCAGGCAGGCGCGCATGGCGGCAAGGGCCAGCGCATTGGCCGAAAGCGTGGTGCCGATGCCCGAATGGCCGGTTTCCCCTTCCGCGCGCGCCCGTTCCATCCGGTCGGCCACTTCGGCGGAAAAGCCATAGACCGCGCAAGGCACGCCGCCCGCCACCGGCTTGCCCAGCACGAACATGTCCGGCAGTGGGCCGTAAGTGCCGGTATGGCCGCCATAGCCGGTGGAGATCGTATGCGTCTCGTCGAACACCAGCAGCGTGCCGTGGCGGGTGCACAGATCGCGCATGGCCTCCAGATAGCCTGGATCGGGCAGCACCATGCCGACATTGGTGAGCGCCGGTTCGGTCAGGACGCAGGCAATGTCGCCCTTTGCCAGTTCGGCTTCCAGCGCGGCGAGATCGTTGAATTCAATGACGGCGGTATGCTCGCGCACGTCATAGACCTGGCCGACAAGGCTGCGGCGCAGTTCGGGTACGCCATTGCGCAGATCGACGAACACATCGTCCACCGCGCCGTGATAGCAGCCGTTGAACACCAGAATGCGCTTGCGGCCCGTGATGCCCCGGCACCAGCGGAGCACGGCGCGATTGGCGTCGCTCGCGCTGGCGGTGACCTGCCAGAAAGGCAGACGGAAGCGGGTGGCCAGCTCTTCCGCCACCACGACCGCGTCTTCGGAGGGGAGCATATAGGTGAGCCCCCTGCTCGCCTGCCGGGCAATGGCTTCCGCGACGGGAGCGGGGGAGTGGCCGAACATCGATCCCGTGTCGCCCAGGCAGAAATCGTCGAAGCGGTGGCCGTCCACGTCCCACAGCTCCGCGCCCTGTGCGCGGTCAACGAAGAGCGGGAAGGGCGTGCCCCAATCAAGCATCCAGTGGAACGGCACCCCCCGGTGCCAGTGGCGCGCAGCCGCCATGGCTAGCGCGGCGGAGCGGGGATTGCGCTCTACGAACAACTCGCGTTCGGCCGCGATCATCGCCTTGATGGACTGCCCGGCGATCATAGCCGGTCCTTCAGGACGAACCACAGCATGCCCAACACGTAGAGCGGGTGGCGCAGCAGCGGCCCGCCGGGGAAGGGGCGGCCGGGGAGGCTGGCGAACAGGTCGAACCGCTCGGCATGGCCGCGCATCGCATCGGCGATCAGTTCGCCGGCCAGCGTTGTCAGCAGCACGCCGTGGCCGGACCAGCCGTGGGCGTAGAAGCAATTACCGGCGCGGCCGAAGTGGGGGAGCCGGTTGAGCGTGACGCCGACGAGACCGCCCCAGGCGTAGTCGATCGGGATGCCTTTTAGTTGAGGAAAGACATGCTCCAGATAGGGTCTTACGAAGCCGGCAATGTCGGGCGGCGGGGCGGGAGTGTATTTCTCGCCTCCGCCAAAAATCAGGCGATTACAATTACTTAAACGATAATAATTGAGCACGAACTTGCTGTCCGCCACTGCCGCGCCCGATGGGATCAGCGCCGCGGCCCGATCGGGCTCCAGCGGGGCCGTGGCGACGTTGTAATTGGCCACTGGCATGGTCATCCGCCCCAGGTCCTTGTCGACCGAGCCCATGAAGGCATCGCAGGCCAGCACGCCGCGGTGCGCCGTCACCCGGCCCTGCGGTGTTTCGACCACCACCGGGCTGCCGTGATCGACGGAGAGGGCGGGCGTCCCTTCGAAAATCCGTACTCCGGCATCCAGCGCCGCCTGCGCCAGCCCCAGCGCATAGTTGAGCGGGTGGAGATGGCCCCCGTTCCGGTCATAAAGCCCGCCATGATAGATCGGGCTGGCGACATAGTCCCCCACATCGCGCTGCGGCACGATCCGGGCGCCCTCATAGCCCAGCAGCCGTTCGAGGCAGTCCAGTTCGCGCCGCATCGCATAGAGGTGGGACTGTTTGGCGGCTGCCTGGAAATGACCCTGCCTGAGATCGCACTCAATTGCGTGCTTCGCGATCCGCGCGCGCACCCTGTCGCCCGCCTCATTCGCCACGGAAACCAGGCGGCGCGCCTGTTCATCGCCGAATTGTTCCGCCAGTTCCACGATGCCCCAGCGCATGCCGGGGATCATCTGCCCGCCATTGCGGCCCGAAGCGCCCCAGCCGATGCGGTTGGCTTCCACCAGCACCACGGAAAATCCCGCCTCTGCCGCATGGAGCGCGGCGGAAAGGCCGGTATAGCCCCCGCCCACCACCACCACATCGGCCGAAACCTCGCCCGCCAGCGCCGGCTGATGCGGGAAGGGATTGGCGGTCGCCGCGTAGAATGACGGCGCGTGATCCGTCATCTCACACCTTCAGCAGCAGATGTTCGCGTTCCCATGAACTGATCACCGATTGATAGGCGAACAGCTCCGTTTCCTTGATCGCGTAGAACAGATCGAAGAAATCCTCGCCAAGCAGCTGTTTCACCGGGCGGCAATGGCTGAACCGGTCCAGCGCGGCTTCCAGCGTGCGGGGCAGGGTGCGTGCGCGGTTATAGGCATTGCCGGTGATGCTCTTGGGCGGCTGCATCCGTTCGACCATGCCGATATAGCCGCATACCAGCGAGGCGGCGATGGAGAGATAGGGATTGGCATCCGCGCCGGGCAGGCGGTTCTCGATCCGCCGGTCCTTGGATCCCGACATCGGCACCCGCAGCCCGCAGCTGCGATTGTCCGTGCCCCAATGGACATTGATCGGCGCGGCCGTGTCGGGCTGCATCCGGCGGAAGGAATTGACGTTGGGGGCAAACAGCGGGAGCACTTGCGGCATCAGCCGCACCAGCCCCGCGATATAGCTGCGGAACAGCGCGCTATCGCGCCCGTTCTGGGTGGAGAAGATGTTGCGCCCGGTGTCGATGTCCAGGATCGACTGGTGGATATGCATCGCGCTGCCCGGCTGGTCGGACATGGGCTTGGCCAGGAAGGTGGCGTAGACGCCGTGCTGCAGCGCCACCTGCCGCACGATCCGCTTGAACAGCATTGCCTGGTCCGCCAGCGCCAGCGCATCGCCATGGATGAAATTCACTTCCAGCTGGGCGGCGCCTGCCTCGTGGATCATCGTGTCGATGTTCAGCTCGGCCTTTTCGCACCAATCATAGATCTGTTCGATGATATCCTCGAACTCGCTCAGCGCCTCCAGGCCGAAGGGCTGGCTGGCGGTTTCGGCGCGGCCCGAACGGCCCACCGGCGGCACCAGCGGAATATCCGCGTCGAGATTCTTGGAGACGAGGTAGAATTCCAGTTCAGGCGCGATCACCGGCTTCCAGCCGCGCTTTTCATACAGGCCCAGCACTTTCTTCAGGATCTGGCGCGGGGCGATCTCGATCGGATTGTCCTTGCCGTCGAAAGCATCGGCGATGACATAGGCAGTCGGCGTGGTGAAGCCGGGTGCCTCGCGGATCGTGGTTGCATCGGGGATCAGCACCAGATCGGGATCGTAGCCGGGCATGATCCCGTCCATCCCTTCGGGATAATCGCCCGTCACCGTCACCATGAAGACGCTGCCCGGAATGCGCAGGGTCTTGTCGGTCAGGCTCTTGAGGAATTTGTTGGCGGGCAGGACCTTGCCGCGCTGGATTCCGTTCATGTCGGGCACGATGCACTCGACTTCGGCGATCCCGCGTTCCCTGATCCAGCTGGCGATGTCGGTTGTCATGCGTGTCCCGATGTTGGGGCGGGGGAGGCAGGAGGCCGCCCCCGCGAGAAATCAAAACGACTTCGCGATGGAGAATACAGCAGTCGGATCGCCCAGCGAAGTCAGAGAATGGGCGGTGTCCACATAGTCGAGCGTGGCAGTGAAGCCCGCACCCAGATCGAAACTGGCGCCTATCAGCCAGTCTTTCTTATTGTCCGCAAAGCCCCCGTCTTCATAGCCGATAGTGCCATGCAGCGACAGCGGCGTGCCCGAAATCGGCACTTCGGCGGAAAGATAGACATAGGTGTTGTCGACATTGCCCAGCGCATCCTGGCTGGGGGCATAGGCCACGCCCAATGTCACATCCGCCGGGCCGATGGTGGTGCCGATCGATCCGGTGAATTCGATGTAATTGAAATCACCATTGCCGGGGTAGAGGTAATAGACCGCGCCAACATCGATGCTGGCCCCGCCAAGATCGGTGGCGAAACCGGCTGACAGATCGACTTCCAGATCGTCCGCCCCGTCATCCAGAGCGACATTGGAAAGCCATGCCCCGGCATAGAAGCCGGATTCATGCGAGACGGTCAGTTCGGCGGTGACTTCCGGATCATTGCCCGAAAGCGAAATGCCGCGGAAACGATAGTCGCTGAGCGCGGCGACTTCGGCGTCCACTTCCCACGCGCCGGATGCTTCCTCGTCTTCCTGCGCCTGCGCAGTGGCCGGAATCGCGGCAAGCGGAATGGCCGCCACCGCCAGCAATCTGATCAGCTTCATGACATACCCCCTCTTATTGGGCCTCCCCTTGTGGGGCTGGGCCGGAAGTTCAGAAGCGGCCTGCAATGTCCTGCTTTTGCGAAGCCGCGCGTAGTGTCACTCTTCCAGCCTGCATTGTGTCGGTCATCGGCGTTTAACGCCAATGGGATTTATTGGGGCTATGGCTATCAGCTTTTCCGATAGGTGAAAACGATGCGAACCGAATAGCGGTCGCCCTCTCAGGCGGTTACTGTCGGCCAAAGCCCAAATTCCCACTCAGGAGTCTCCATGAGCGAGCCCAACGATCTTTCGGCATTCTGGATGCCTTTTTCGGACAATCGCGGCTTCAAGGCCAATCCGCGCATGTTCGTGGCGGCCGAAGGGATGCATTACACCGCCGCTGCCGGGCACAAGGTGCTGGATGCCACGGGCGGGCTGTGGTGCGTGAATGCCGGCCATGCGCGGCCGGAAATCGTGGAGGCGATCCGCAAGACCGCCGGGGAAATGGACTTCGCGCCCACTTTCCAGCTTGGCCATCCGCTCGCTTTCGAAGCGGCTTCGCGGCTGGCGCTGATCATGCCGGAAGGGCTGGACCGGGTGTTCTTCGTCAATTCCGGTTCGGAATCGGTCGACAGTGCGCTGAAGATCGCGCTCGCCTATCAGCGGGCGCGCGGGCAGGCCGGGCGTTATCGCTTCATCGGGCGCGAACGGGCCTATCACGGGGTTGGCTTCGGCGGCATTTCGGTGGGCGGGATCGTCGGCAATCGCCGCCCCTATCCCACCTTGCTGCCCGGCGTGGACCATCTGCGCCACACGCATGATCCCGCGCGCAATGCCTTCAGCCGGGGCCAGCCGCTCCACGGCGCGGAACTGGCGGACGATCTGGAACGGCTGATCGCGCTCCACGGGGCGGAAACCATCGCCGCGGTGATCGTGGAGCCGGTCTCGGGCTCCACCGGCGTGCTGGTGCCGCCGGTCGGTTATCTCCAGCGCCTGCGCGACATTTGCGACCGGCACGATCTGCTGCTGATCTTCGATGAAGTCATCACGGCCTTCGGCCGCGTGGGCAAGGCCACTGCTGCGGAGCGTTTCGGCGTCACGCCCGATATCATCACCATGGCCAAGGGGCTGACCAATGCCTCCGTCCCCATGGGCGCGGTGGCGGTGCGGCGGGAAATCCACGATACGGTGGTCAACAGCGCCGCGCCGGGGACGATCGACCTGTTCCACGGCTATACCTATTCGGGCCATCCGCTGGCCTCCGCCGCGGCGATCGCGACACTGGGCATCTACGAGCGCGAGGGCCTGTTCGAAAAGGCGATCGATCTCGAGGAATATTGGGCGGACGCAGTCCATTCGCTCAAGGGTGCGCGCCATGTGATCGATTGCCGCAATATCGGCCTGATCGGTGGGATCGAGCTGGAGCCGCGCCCCGATGCGCCGGGCAAGCGGGCGATGGAAGCCTTCCACCGCGCCTTCGACAGAGGGCTGCTGATCCGGGTGACGGGGGACATCATCGCCCTCTCTCCCCCGCTGATCCTGGAAAAATCCCACATTGACGAGATCTTCGGCAAGCTGGCCGAAGTGCTCGCTCAGGTTGAATAGAACGCGCTGGATTACCCCCGCCAAAGGAGTGCGATCATGATCGTCGGTACGGTACGCGAGATCAAGAATAACGAATTCCGGGTGGGCCTGACCCCCGAAGCGGCGGAGGAACTCGTCCATTCCGGGCATCGCGTGCTGGTGGAAAGCGGCGCGGGGCTGGGCATCGGTTCTTCGGATGAGGCCTATGTGCGGGCGGGGGCGGAAATCGTGGGTGATCCGGCGGAGGTCTTCGCGCGCGCCGATCTGGTGGTGAAAGTGAAGGAGCCCCAGCCGCGCGAGCGGGCGATGCTGCGCGAGGGGCAGATCCTGTTCACCTATCTCCACCTCGCGCCCGATCCCGATCAGGCGGCGGACCTGATTGCCAGCGGCGCGGTGTGCATCGCCTATGAAACGGTGACGGACGCTTCCGGCGGGCTGCCGCTGCTCAAGCCGATGAGCCAGGTGGCCGGGCGCATGGCGGTGCAGGCAGGCGCGACCGCGCTGGAGAAGGCCCATGGCGGGCGCGGCGTGCTGCTGGGCGGCGTGCCGGGCGTGCTGCCGGGCAAGGTGGTAGTGATCGGCGGCGGCGTGGTGGGCTTCAATGCCGCGCAGATGGCCGCCGGGCTGGGCGCGGACGTGACCATTCTCGATCGCTCGGCCGAAGTGCTGGAGAAGCTGGGCATCCATTTCGAGGCGCGGGCCAAGACGCGCTTCTCCAACAAGGCGAACCTTGCCGCCTGTGTGGCCGAGGCCGATCTGGTGATCGGCGCGGTGCTGATCCCGGGGGCGGAGGCGCCCAAGCTCGTCACGCGCGAGATGCTCCACACGATGAAGCCCGGCGCGGTGCTGGTGGATGTCGCCATCGATCAGGGCGGCTGCTTCGAAACGAGCCACCCCACCACCCATGCCGATCCCACCTATGTGGTGGACGGTATCGTCCATTATTGCGTGGCCAATATGCCCGGCGCAGTGGCGCGCACGTCCACCTATGCGCTGGGCAATGTCACTCTGCCGCATATATTGCGTCTGGCGGGGCTGGGCTGGAAGGAGGCGCTGCGGCGCGATCCCCATCTGCTGGCGGGGCTCAATGTCTGCGCCGGGCAGGTCACTTGCCGCCCGGTGGCCGATGCGCTGGGCCTTGCCTTTACCGATCCCGCCACGATGCTGGCCGCCTGAAAGAAAGTTCCGCGCCCAATGGCCCAGATTACGCATTACATCGCCGGCCGCCGCGTGGCCGGTGGCAGCGGGCGCAACGCCCCGGTGTTCAACCCCGCCACGGGGGAACAGAGCGGCCGCGTGCCGCTGGCTTCGGCGGCGGAAGTCGGCGCGGCGGTTCGCGCGGCGCAGGCGGCCTTTCCCGGCTGGGCGGCCACTCCGCCGCTGCAACGCGCCCGCGTGCTCAACCGCTTCCTGCGCATTCTGGAAAGCCGCGCAGGCGAACTGGCCGCCGCGATCACAGCGGAACATGGCAAGGTCCTGTCCGACGCTTTGGGCGAGGTCCAGCGCGGGCTGGAGGTGGTGGAGTTCGCCACGGGTGCGCCCGAACTGCTCAAGGGCGACTTCAGCGAGAATGTCGGCCGCGATATCGACAGTCACGCCATCCGCCAGCCCCTGGGCGTGGTGGCGGGAATTACCCCCTTCAACTTCCCGGCCATGGTGCCCATGTGGATGTTCCCCGTGGCGCTGGCCTGCGGCAATTGCTTCATCCTCAAGCCTTCGGAACGCGATCCCTCAGCCTCGCTGCTGATCGCGGAATGGCTGACCGAGGCGGGCCTCCCGGCGGGTGTGTTCAACGTGGTGCATGGCGACAAGGCGGCCGTGGACGCGCTGCTGGCCGATCCGCTGGTGAAGGCAATCAGCTTCGTCGGCTCCACGCCCATCGCCCGCTATATCTACGAGACGGCGGCCCAGAACGGTAAACGCTGCCAGGCGCTGGGCGGGGCGAAGAACCATATGGTGATCCTGCCCGATGCCCGATCTGGATCAGGTGGCCGATGCGCTGATGGGCGCGGCCTATGGCTCGGCGGGGGAACGCTGCATGGCGGTTTCGGTCGCCGTGCCGGTGGGCAAGGAGACGGCCGACGCGCTGATCGCCAAGCTCGCCCCGCGCGTGCGAGCGCTGAAAGTGGGGCCGGGCACCGATCCCGAGGCCGAGATGGGCCCGCTCGTCACCGCCGCCCATCGCGACAAGGTGGCAGCCTATATCGACAGCGGCATTGCCGAAGGCGCTAAGCTGGTGGTCGACGGGCGCGGGATCGAACTGCAGGGCTATGAGGGCGGCTATTTCCTGGGCGGCACCCTGTTCGATGATGTGACGCCGGAGATGGGGATCTATCGCGAGGAGATCTTCGGCCCGGTCCTCTCCGTGGTCCGCAGCGCCACTTTCGAGGAAGCGGTGCGGCTGGTGAACGAGCATGAATATGGCAACGGTACCGCGATCTTCACTCGCGACGGGGATGCCGCCCGCGAATTCACTTATCGTATCGAGGCCGGGATGGTGGGGGTGAACGTGCCGATCCCCGTGCCCATGGCGTTCCACAGCTTCGGCGGCTGGAAAGCCTCGCTGTTCGGCGATCACCACATGCACGGGCCCGAAGGGGTGCGCTTCTACACCCGCCTCAAGACGGTGACGAGCCGCTGGCCCAAGGGCATCCGCGCAGGCGCCGAATTCACCATGCCGACGATGAAGTAACGCCCGGCAACAGCCGCCCGCCCGCTATGGGGCGCCCGCGTGCGGCTGAAACAATTGAAACATTTCCCCGCCCAAACTGAAACAAGGCGGAAGCGCTGCCCTGCCTATATCGTCGGGTTTGGAGCCGGAAATCCCCCTGGTCGCGCCCGGCGCCGATGAAAAAATACTGCAAGCGATGCAGAAAAGAAGGCAAGCATCGAGCCATGACGAATGAAGTCGCCAATCCCGTGGCCGTTACTCCGCAAGGGGTGGGCCGCGCAGCAGGCGCCCAGGCCGGACCAATGGCCGGCGGGGCGAGCGAGAACCCCTTCATGCTCGAAATTCTGAAATCCGCGATCGACTGTATTGTGGTGGCCGACGAGGATGGCCGCATCCTCTATTTCAATCCCGCCGCCGAAGAGACTTTCGGCTGGCTGGAGCAGGAAGTGCGGGGGCGCTTGCTGGACGAGGCGATCATCCCGCACCCCTATCGGGAGCGTCACCGGGCAGGCATGGCGCGGCTGCGCACCAATCCGGAAGCGGTGGTGGGCCGTCGCCGGGTGGAACTGGAAGGGCTGCGCCGCGATGGCAGCATGTTCCCGGTCGAACTGGCGCTGACCCAGATCGTCGAGGGCGGCGAGCGGCGCATCGTGGCCTTCATGCGCGATTTGACCGAGCAGCGCCGGATCGCGGCCGAGCGTGAGCAGGCCATGGCCCGGTTCGAGGCGTTCTTCCGCCATGCCCCCGCGACGATGAGCATTCGCGATACGGATGGCAACCTGCTGCTGATGAACGATTGGGTTGCCAACCGCTATGGCCTGAAGCGGGAAGACGTGCCGCATATGGGCGCGCCCGTCCTGCGCCATGAGGACGAGGCCCGTGCCCGGGCGCAGATCCGGCGAGTGCTGGAAAGCGGGGAACCCCAGGTCGATGAATATGAATATCACCTGCCCGGCGGCCCGCGCCTGGGCCGCTCCACCGTCTTTCCGATCCGCGATGGCGACGGCAAGGTGCGCCATGTGGGCGAGATCGTGGTCGACATCTCGGACGAACGCAAAGCCCAGGCCGATCTCGTCGCCTCGCGCGAGAGCCTGTATCAGGCGGAAAAGCTCGCCGCTCTCGGCCAATTGCTGGCCGGGGTCAGCCACGAGCTCAACAATCCGCTCGCGATCGTCGTGGGCCGGGCGGCGATGCTGAAGGAGCAACTCTCCGGCACGCCGCAGGAAGCCTCGATCGACAAATTGCGTGCGGCAGCCGAGCGGTGCGGGCGGATCGTCAAGACCTTCCTGGCCATGGCGCGCCAGTCCGGCCCGCAGCGCAGCCTCGTTCAGCTGGGGGACCTTGTGGAGGCCGCGCTCGACCTTACCGAATATGGCCTGGCCAGCGCCGGGATCGAGGTTTCGGTGACGGCGGACGAGACCATGCCGCTGACCTATGCCGATGGCGACCAGATCGTGCAGGTGCTCATCAACCTCTTCGTCAATGCCCAACACGCGATGGAAGGGCAGGCTGGAGAAGGCCAGGCCGGGGAAGGGCCGGAGGGCGAGAAGCGGCTGGAGATCGAGACCGGGCACGATCCCCGCACCGGCATGCTCTATGTGCTGGTGCGCGACAGCGGGCCGGGCGTCGAGGAGAAGCTCGCTACGCGGATTTTCGATCCCTTCTTCACCACCAAGGATGTCGGTTCCGGCACGGGCATGGGCCTGCCGGTCAGCCGCGGCATGATCGAGGCGCAGGGCGGCACGCTGGAACTGGTGGCCAATGGTCCCGAAGGCGCCTGCTTCCGCATCACCCTGCCGGTGCTGGAACATCCGGGCGATACCGCGCAGCAGGAGCAGGCCGCTCCCGTCGCCTCGCGCGGGCGGGTGCTGATCGTGGATGACGAGCCCGAGATTGCCGAGATGCTGGCCGAATGCCTGGAAGCCTATGGCCTGACCTGCGAAGTGCGCTTCAATGCGCTGGCGGCGCTGACCAATATTTCCGCCCGCAATTTCGATGTGGTGGTGACCGATCTCAAGATGCCTGGGATGGACGGGATCGCTTTCCATCGCGAACTCGCCCGGCGCGATCCGGCGCTGGCGCGCAGGATGATCTTCGTTTCGGGCGATGTGCTCCAGCGCCAGAGCACGCGGGCGCAGATACCCGCCGGGCACCTGCTGCTCGAAAAGCCGTTCGATCCGGTGCAGGTGTGGGAAGAGGTGAAGCGCATTCTGGACGAGGGGGCCGCATCGTGACTGCCGCAAGGGCCAGGATCATCGTCTGCGACGACGAAGCCGAAGTGCGCGACATGCTGCAGGAATATCTTGCTGGCGAGGGCTATGACGTGACCTGCGTCTCGGGCGGGCCGGAACTGCGGCTTGCCGTGCCGCAGGTCAGCCCCGATCTGGTGATCTGCGACCTCAGGATGCCGGGCGAGGACGGGCTTTCGCTCACCCGCTGGCTGCGCTCCGAATATCATTGCGGCGTGCTGCTGCTCACCGGCATGGGCAGCACGATGGACCGGGTGATCGGGCTGGAAATGGGCGCGGACGATTATCTGCCCAAGCCCTTCGAGCCGGCGGAGCTGCGCTCCCGCATCAAGGCGATCCTGCGCCGCACCATGTCGCCCCTCCATGCCGAAGGCCGCCCGCCCGCGCGCATCCGGCTGGGCAAATGCATCGTCGATACCGAACAGCACCGCATGTTCGACGATCAGGGCAGCAATGTGCCGCTGACGGCGATGGAGTTCGATCTGCTCTATACTTTCATCACTCATCCCAAGCGCGTGCTGTCGCGCGATCAGTTGCTGGAGATGGCGCATCATCAGCGCTGGGATCCGTACGACCGGTCGATCGACATCCGCATCACCCGCCTGCGCAAGAAGATCGAACGCGATCCCGCCAAGCCGACCGTGATCAAGACGGTACGCGGTGAAGGCTATATGCTGGTTCCCGAGGGATGATGCCGTAATTCTGAATTTTTCTGATGAAACAATAGAAACAAAAAACCGGAAATAGAGAAACACCGCAAAAACACTCTGAACATATTTGCTCCCCAAACCGGCCGCTGCGCCGAGTTTCTTTCCAAGGGGAGTAATGAAATGAAGTCTCTGGCAAATATCGATCGTTCCGAAAACGGAAAACGTCTTGGCTTCGGCGCTGCCGGCCTGTTCGCTACCGTCTGCGCCGCCGCGCTGCTCGCGCCGGCTGAGCGCGCTCATGCGGCGGAATGTCTTATCGACACCAACAAGAGCGATGCGCCCGATGCGGGCGACGGCACGGGCGGAAGCGATGGCTCGATCGGCTACGATCCCGGCTCGCTCGTCTGCGGCGATGGCGCCAGCGCAGGTGCCGGCAAGACCACCGTTCTAGGCTCCCAGGCAAAGGGCAGCGGGCTCCAGTCGACGGTGGTCGGCTATGAGGCGGAAGCGGCTAACGGCACCAGCGGCGTTGCCATGGGCTACAGCAGCTATGCCACCGGAACCTACGCCACTGCCATCGGCGGTGACACCAACGCAGGCGGCGAAGGCTCGACCGCGCTTGGCGGCGCTGCCAATGCCGGGGCGAGTGGCGCGACGGCGCTGGGCAGCAGCGCGGTCGCCAGCGGTTCGCGCTCGACGGCAACCGGCTTCGATAGCGAAGCCACGGCGAACGACACATCGGCCTTCGGCTACCTCGCCAAGGCCTCTGCTCAGGGGGCGACCGCGCTGGGTGTCCAGGCAGAGGCCTCCGGCTCTTCCTCGCTTGCCGTGGGTGACCGCACCAAGGCAACTGCCGATGGCGCGGTGGCGCTCGGCAATCTGGCCAGTGCGAGCGGCATCAGTTCCGTGGCGCTCGGCCTGAGCGCGTCTGCCACCGGCGAACGGGGGCTCGCGCTGGGGACAAGCGCCACGGCCACCAAATCCAGCACCGCGGTAGGCTTCAGCGCGGACTCGGTCGATTACGCCGTCGCGCTTGGCGCCAGCGCGCAGGCCATGGCCGGTTCCTCTGTCGCCCTTGGTCTGGAGGCGAATGTGCAGGCGATCGATGGCGTTGCCCTCGGCGCCCTATCCAAGGTCAAGACGGGTGCGGAAAAAGGCATTGCGATCGGCACCAACGCCAGCGTCGACGCCACCTACGGCATTGCCCTGGGCTACGCCGCGCAGGTCACCGGTGGCAGCGCTCTTGCCCTCGGGGCCAGTTCGCAGGCCTTGTTTTATAACTCCGTGGCCCTCGGCGCCGGGGCGGCCACCACTCGCGAAGGGCAGATCATGCTGGGCAATTCGCAGCAGTCGGTCACGGTGGGGGGGCTCATCAATGGTAACGATTACCAATCGGGCACGCTCTACATGGTCACTGCCGACGGCGGCGGCAATCTGGGGATGACCGCGATCCCGGCGGGCGGCGGCGGTTCGGTCGACCTTACCCCTGTCAATTCCGCGATCGACGATCTCAACGCGCAGATGAACATTGTGAACGACCAGCTTGCCTCGCAGGCGAGCCAGATCGCCGCGCTGGAAGGGCAGGTCGGTAGCGGTGGCGACGTTGGCGCGCTGGGCGACGAGGTCGACGCGCTGAGCGACAAGGTGGATGCGCTGGGCGATCAGGTAGCCACTCACGAAACCCGCCTCGATCAGCATGACGAGCGCCTTGGCGCGCTGGAAGAGGGGCAGGCGCAGCTGCTCGAAATGGCCGCGCGGGACCGGCGGGAAGCCCGCCAGGGCATCGCGGCGGCAGTTGCCATGTCGGATGCGCCGATCCCTTCCGCGCCGGGCCGCACCAGCTATGTGTTCAACCTCGCCGACTTCCGCGGCCAGGCTGCCGTGGGCATCAGCATGGCGCACCGCCTGAACCTCGACAATCCCTTCGCGATCACCGTCGGCTTCTCCCAGGCCGGCGGCAAGAACACCGCCTTCCGCGTTGGCGTGGCGGGAGAATTCTGATCGGCCCGGCGATCGCTGTCGATCGCCGTGGCAGACTTCGGGCCGGTGCATTGCGCGCCGGCCCTTTTTTGCGGGATCGTCCCGTCAGGACGAGCATCTTGAGCCGCCTTGGAATTATAGACCTTGCAGAAATTCTCTTAGAGCCCCTTGAGGAAGCACGCTTTTCCGAGCGGTTCCGGATCACGGCCGCCGTCCGGCTGATCCCGCCAGAACAGGGCCGGAGCGCGCGCAGCCGCTCCGCTCGAAAGGGTTGTTTTCCGGGACTTTCCGACTGATGGCGGGGCATTTTGCCGTAGCAGACGCTCTCTGGGGACCGTCTTTCCGACGATCCCCCAGCATTTTCAATGCTTTGAGAGGCGATGGTGCCAGAAGAGGACTCGCACTTACGATCTATCTATTTGTTACTAAAATAGAAAAGTGAAAGCGGTTTTCAATGTGCCCCCAAATATGCCCCCAAAGCGGCCGGGTGCCCTGAATTTTTCCCCCTATTTTATTCCAGCGCCAAGGCCTCCGAAAGCCGCCAGAACGCATGCCATCTGGAGGGCGCAACTCTCGTCCAGTTCAAGATACCGTTCCTCGATCCGGGCAAAGGTGCGGCGCCACATGCCCTTAGGGCGTCGTATGGGCTGCTCCCAGCCTTGAGGGCATCCCAAGCGGCGCTGAAGCTTGAATAGCGCCTCAAAGGGCCTGTCGCGGCTGGCGATGCGCTGCGAGTGATAGCCCAGCCGCCAAGCCTGCCGGGATGCGAAGCGGTCGCCGCCCGATGGCAGGTAGAGCTTGCCAGCGCGAATGCCGCGATAGGGGCACACCATCCACCAGCGCTTGCCGCCGTAATTGGGGCGCGTGTGGCACAGGCGGATGGTCTGGTGCACTTCCTCCCGCCGCTCGCCCGATCCTCGCACGAAGAACAGTTCCAGCCGCTCTTTGCCGGGCTCGTGCATCAATGCCTTGTAAGCGATGGTGCCGGACGGCTGGCCGCGACATGTCCAGCCGAGCGTGCCGCTGACTATCCGCCCCTCCAAGGCCCGCCCGGTGCGCAGCATCCAAGCCAGATCGATGCGAAGCGATGCATCCGCCGTGGGCCTTCCGCCCTGCCTGCCTGAACCGTAGCCGCCCATGGCGGGGAACTAGCAGATTTCGGCAAGCGGATGAATCCGCTACTCCAGTGGCAGCTCGATTTCCTTCATGATCCGGTCCGTCTCGGCCAGGATTTTGATGATCTTCCGATAATGGCGGATGTCGTCCCAACTCAGCGTGCGGCCCTTGCGGTCTTTCAGCCATTTCTGGGCGGGCTGATATCCGCCGATGTGGAACTCCCATGCAATGGGCGGCACATTGGCGAAATATTGGTGGGGGTTGATCCACACCTTGCCTTCGGCATAGCTCGGCTTTTCCACTTCGCCGCTGCCATCGCCTTCGAAGGGATAGGGCGTGTCGTCGATAGCCGCATCTTCCATCAAATGCAGGCGGCGCAATTGCTCGCCCTTCTCGCCCACTGTCTTGAACACTTCGGGCGACGGCGGGAAGGGAATGCGCGGGAAGTCGATTTTCAGGAATTCTGCATAGGTCGTGCGATAGGCCGGGCAGTGCAGCACGCCATAGATGTAATCGAAAACCTTCACTTCATCGGGCCGGGCATCGCCTGTGGCGCGGCGGAAGGCATCGCTGCCATCGGGCGCGGCCAGCGGGCCGGAGAGCCCGGCGGCCTCGCGGATGCGGGCATAGAGCTTGGGCTCGAAATTGACGCGGATGGTTTGGTCTAGGGTGCCTTTGTCGGGGTAGATGTAGAGTGGAAAATTGGACGTAATGTCGTATCCACTGAAAGCTTTATGCCCGGAAATAGTTGTGCATGCCAATGCGCCCAAACCGTCTTTGGTTTGTTTTGGCAACATGATTGCGAGATTTCTGTGGGCGGCTAAGTGCCGCATGACTTCGTCGCGCGGTCTGCACTGGAAACCTCGCGACGTGCCTGTAAAATACGTCCAACGGGTATCAAACGGGCGATAGGTGATGGGAACAACGTACGACGGCGAAAAGTTAGCGATGACGTCCGATTTTGCCCCTGCAACGGTCCAATCCTGAACATCTTTACCCAGAGCATATCGGGTTCGCAGTGTCTCTGCGTCGGTCTGTACAAAGTCTTGCACGCGCGCCCACAGTGCGTCGCGGTCGATATCAATAGTCAATTCATCGCGGGCGGTGACAATCCCCACGGAATTGACTGGCATGAGTTGAGCTACAGAAAAGCCAGCCGAATAGGTTTCCTCCACCGCGTAATTCCGGGCGACAAAGGGATAGGCTGGAGCTTTGTGCGGTAGCATAGCTGGCATCAGGTTCGCTGGTGTGCCTTCCCATAGCGCGGCATATTTGCTTTCACGACTGCCCCACAGATCACCATGCGAGACTTCGGCCAGAGGCTTGGCCTCCGAGCCATCGTGTTTGCGCTTCACTGCGATAATGATTGCAACGCCCTGCTTAATGTCAAAGACGTTCTTGTCGGGTGAACCACCCGGCCCGACTTCCTTCTTGTTGGCATTACCGTGCAGATCAAGCACATAAATTCTATCAAATGCATCCAGCAGGTGCCAGCGCATTCCCCGGAAAGTGGGGTTGTCTAGGTAGCCGTGTGCAGTGATAAACCCCAGCACACCCTCGCCATTCTTGTCGATCATGTGTTCTGCAAAGCGGATGAACTTCACGTAATCGTCATTGATCCATTTGGGGTTACGTTCCTGCAATTTCTGCTTGCCGCCCGGCTCCTTTTTGTAAGCGTCCATCAGGCTCATGATCCAAGGGCCCTTGTTCTCGCTCTCACCCGAATAGGGCGGGTTGCCGATAACAACCATGATAGGCGTCTGCCGTTTGATGTCGCTGGCAGCCTTGGCTTCCTCCGCAATCGCACGTGATAGGCCGAACAGGGTTTGATCCACCCGCTCGCCTTCCTCCAGCGAATTGGTGAGATAGACGCCAAGGCGGGGCGGGTTAGCCGATGGTTTGTAGCCCAGCCCGGTGAGGATCATGTCTAGTTTCATATGGCACATGGCATAGCTGGCCATCAGCAGCTCAAAGCCGTGGATGCGCGGGATAAGTTCCTGCTCCACATAATTCGACCACTGGCCGGGCGCGACGTTCTTTACCCGTTCGGCCACCAGCTTCACCACTTCGGCAAGGAAGGTGCCGGTGCCGGTCGCGGGATCGAGAATCTGAACGCGGTGGACCGATTTTGAAATCTTGGCCGGTTGGCCCTTAGCGTCATGCTGGCCGGTGTCCCATTTGATGTCGATGCGGCTGGTATCGGCCAGCCCGTCCGCCAGCCCGAATTCACTTTTCAGCACTTCGTCCACCGCCCGGACGATGAAGTTCACCACCGGCTCGGGCGTGTACCAAACGCCCCGCGCCTTGCGCTTGGCCGGGTTATATTCGGCCAGGAACACTTCATAGAAATGCAGGAATGGATCTTGCCGCGCCGTCACCTTGCCGAAGTGGCGCAGCACCTTGGCCATGTCGGTGGCGCAGAACACATTGCACAATTCATCGATCACCCGGCGCAGGCGCTCGTCCAGATTTGGCCCGGCGATGTAGATGAACAATTCGCGCAGGAACGGGTTGGATTTGGGCAGCAGTTCCAGCGCTTCGGCACGGGTGAAGGTGGCGGGCGATTCATCGTGTAGGCGCGCCGCGAACAGGCCGTAGGCGATTGTTTCGGCATAGATGTCGGCAAATTCCTCCACGGTGATGTCGTGGATGAGGTTCGCCTTGAAAGCCTCATATTGGCCGACAAGGTCGGTCGTGCCCTTGCCTTCCTCCTGCGTCTTGAAATCGGCCACCAGCGCGCGGCCCATGATATCCTTGATGATCGCGGCCTTGCCCGCCATCATTTCCGCCAGCCTTTTGGACGACGTGACGCTCAGCGGTGTCGTGCTGGCGAAGTCGCGCAGCCGGTTTTCGAGGATGGCGAAATGCTCGGTGCGCGCGGGAAGGGCGGGGGCCAGCTCGGCAATGCTGACTAAGTCCACCACCTCACCTTCGCGGATAAACTCGAAATCCAGCCCGTTGGTGTAGATGAGGTTGGGCAGGCCCTTCTTGTAGCGCTCCTTTTGGGCCTTGCTGTAGTCGGTGGCTGCGAACTTGCGGATGTCTTTTCCCAAGTCTTTGGCTTCGCACCAGCCGATGGCCACTTCCCCGCGATTGAACACGAAATCGGGGGCGCCAACATCTGTCAGATGCTTGGGTTCATTGATGACCGTCAGCGCGGGATCGATCGATTCAAACAGGCGCACAAGGGCCGGGCGAAAACTATGCTCAGTCGTCTGCCCGCTGGCATAGAGCGCCCGTATTTCCGAAAGATAGGCCGCGATATCCATTGACGATGTTGTCCCCCTTGGCAGCGGCAAGGCTAGACCCGCACGCCGCCGCCGCCAAGATTTTCCTAAATCATTAGGGGATTTGCCCTGTTTGGAGCGGCTGGGGGCAATAGGAGACTACAGGCCTGCCAGCTGGTTGCGCGTCTCTTTCCATGCTTGCCATGCCCCTAAGCGCTTGCCGATTACACGGCAGGACTGGCCCCATTCGACATGCCCCCAGCCGGTCATGCCCAAGGGTTCTTCCAAGGCCGCTGGAGCGCATTTTAGCATGTAGTGGAGCTTGCCCAGCAGTTCCGCCCGATAGGCCTCAGGATTGGCTTTGTGGGCAAATTGAAGGCGCTGGGTTTGCAGTGTGCCTGCCACATAGCCTTGGGGTAGCAGGCGCTTTGTCCAGCGAAGCGGCATGGGGCGAAACAGGGGCTCAAGCTCGGCCGGCACTGCAAGCAACAAATGTGCGTGCTGTCCGAAACTGTCGCCGCGTTCCTGCACCCATGCCCAAGGCATTGCGTGGCCGCGTGCATCCATCCATTCCCGCGCCAGCCGGACGAACTCGCCGGTTGTTCGCACGCTGTCGCCAGCATCGATCCCGCCATGTCCGCATGCCAGGGTGATGAACCGGTTGAACGGCATCCCGGCTTCCCACGCGGTGAAGCTCGCCTCCAGCAATGTGCGGCATTGGCGTTCTGTCAGCTGCCAGCTCGTGCGATCCGCCCGATTGCGCGCGCCGCCTCGCTTCAGCAGGGGTTTCGGAATTGGCAGGCCGTCCGGCACGGGAAAAGCGCCCTATAAATAGAGGCGGTGGCCGTTTGGCATTCAGCGCATTGAAACTGTTGATTGTTTTTCAAATGCGGTGAAACACCGGGGCACTTTTTGCCGCCAGTTTCAAAGATATGGTGAGGGACGTGCGGAGATGTGGCGCCGCGCGAAACGGGGCGAACAACGCAATTGTGTCCGCCCCGGCGCCGTATCCCGTTCCGCATAATATGTGGACCGGGACACTGTGATGGGCTTAGAAAGCGGGTATCCGGATGCGACTCAGCTTCAGGATACCCGCGCCGGTGAGGGGGCTAACCTCATCGGCGCTTTCGCTTTCCAGCTTCGCCCGGTCAGTCGTTCGCCCCTGAAAGAAGGGCGTCATACCAGCGCTCGGCTTCTTCGCGCGGAATGCGCACCGAACGTCCGATGTGAACGAAGGTAAGTGCCCCCTTTTCGTGGAGGCGGTAAACCGTGGAACGGCTGACATTGTAGTGACGCTGGAACTCAGCGATCGTAAGAAGTGCTGCCATTAAAATCCTTTCACAAGCAGCGTGTCCGGCTGGCGGGTGCCAACCGGGCCGGATTGCCGAGAGGGGGGTGCCTCCAGACGCGCCAGCACACTTCCTAGAATTCATTGGGGAATCAGGCGCAAGCCTTAAAGAGGTACAGGTGTGTATAAGCTGGGGATGGCCCCTCGTTATGCGTCACCGATGGCATGCCATCACGTTTCAAGAGCGTTACAGGGAATAAAATGCAATAATTTGCAAGAATATGGATCATCAAGAAGTAGGAATTATTCCTACTTACTTAAATCTGCCCTCCACGCGAATCACCTCGCCCCCTGCTCGTACCTTGTCCAGATAATCGCTCCACCATTGAGCCATGCGCACGCGCTCGTCCCAATACTGCCCGCGATGATAGGCGCCGCGAACCGCGCTGCTATCGCCGTGTGCCAACGCGCGCTCAACGGCATCCGGGTTCCATAGGCCGCTTTCGTTCAACAGGGTGGAGGCAGTGGCGCGCAGACCGTGTGCACACACCTCGTCCTTGTCGAAGCCCATGCGCCGGAAGGCAGCATTGATGGTGTTCTCGCTCATCGGGCGGCGTGTGGTGTGCATAGCAGGGAAGGCAAAGCCGCGTGGCCCTGTCAGTGCCCGTAGTTCGGTAAAGAGCGCCACCACCTGCTTTGAAAGAGGCAGGGCATGGGGGCGACGGGCTTTCATCTTGCCTTCGGGGATGCGCCACACGGCTTCGGCCAGATCGATTTCGCTCCAATCGGCATGGCGAAGCTCGCCGGGGCGCACGAACACATGGGGCGCAATCCGGAGCGCCAGCCGCGTGACGGGGCCGCCCGTGTAATCGTCTATCGCCCGCAAAAACTCCCCCAGCTTTGCAGGCTCAAGGATGGCTGCGTAATGCCGTGCTTTGGGCGCAATGAGGGCGCCTTTCAGCAGGGTCGCCGGATCGTCCTTCGCGCGGCCTGTCGCCACGGCATAGCGGAATACCCGGCTGGCGAAGCTGCGGGACTTCTTCGCCGTCTCGTAATTGCCCTTTGCCTCCAGCTTCCTGAAGGCGGCCAGCAACATTTGCGGATCGACTTCGCTAACCGGCATGGTGCCGATGGCAGGCTTCAGCAGGGATAAAAACCAGCGGGCCTTCGCCACTGTGGCGGGCGCACGGCCCTCTTTCTCCATTTTCTCGATATATTCTTCGGCAATCCGCTCGAAGCTGTCATGCGCGCTAACCTTGGCGGCGGCCTTCTCCCGCTTGCGCTCAAGCGTGGGGTCGATTCCTTGTTCGATCAAGGCGCGGGCGGCATCGCGGCGCTTGCGCGCTTCGGCCAGGCCGACTTCGGGATATGCCCCCAGCGCCAGCCGCTTCTCCTTGCCCCCAATTCGGAACTTCAGCCGCCAGAGTTTCGAGCCATTGGGGGCAACTTCGACATAGAGCCCTTTGCCATCGGCCTTCTTGACCGGCCTGTCAGTGGCCCGAATTGCGCGGATTTGTGCGTCATTGAGCGCCATTTGGGGGCATCGCCTTTCGCCTCAAAGTCCCCGAACGGCGGATATGCCCCCAATTATGCCCCCAAATCTGACGGATTATGGGGAGACAAGTGCGCGTGCCCAGCGACAAATAGGCACGACAATTGGCAGTTTCCTGCCGTTTTGTCGATACATTGGGGGATGGGGTGATATAAGAAAATGGTGCCCAGAAGAGGACTCGAACCTCCACGCCCTTGCGAGCGCCAGCACCTGAAGCTGGTGCGTCTACCAATTCCGCCATCTGGGCACGGGCTGCTTCGGAAAAAGCTCCGGAACAGCGGGTAGGAGCGGGCCGATAGCGGCGGGTGGCCCATCGTGTCAACAGCAGAGAGGCCGATTGTCGAATTGATTTGCGACTTCTTGCGAAATGTCGCGGAAAAGGGCGTCTCGTGCGGCCTGTCGGGCGATCAATAATGCGGTGAGGCGCCGCCTCCGATCGGGCCGGGACCGGGGCCAGGGCCGCCGGAGCGGCGCGTGGCCTTGGGGCGCGGGCTGGCCTTGGGCGCGGGCGGCCCGATTGTTCCCCCCGCCACGCCCAGTCCCTGTGGGGCGGGCGGGCCGTAAACCGGCTGGGCCAGTTCGGAATCGTCCACTGGTCCGATCGACGGCCCTTCTCCGCCGCTTTCCTGGTGGGCGAGGGCGGTGGCTTCGTTGCGGTTCGTGGAAGGGGCAGCATCGGGCTGTGCCGGGGTGGGGAGTGCCTGTTGTTCCGGCGCCAGTATATCTCCAGGGTCCGCGTCAGGCTCGACTATGCCGGGCGAAGGCGCGGCTGCGGGACGGACGGCAAGGCGGCTGTCCCCGCCAGGTGTTGCCGCTGTGCCGGATTCGGCAAGGCTGTGCGGCACGTCCTGTGTCATGACGCTGCCGGTGCCTGACGCGGCAGGGGCGGCAGAAGCGATGACCTGTGCGTCCTTGCCGTCATCGCCATGCTGGCCGAGCAGTACCGTGCCTGCGGCGCCCGCCACGAGGGCAAGCGCCATGGCGAGGCCGGCCACGCGCCGCCGGGGCGCTCGCGCCGGGCTGGCAGGCTCGTCCGGTACGACGCGCGGCGCTTCCTGCGGCAGGCGAGTGACATTCGCGACGATCCGCCGCGCGAGGTCAGGCGGCACCTGCGGGGTACGCGCCTGCGCCAATGCCCGGTCGAGCTCGGCCTCGGCCCTGTCATGCCGCGCCGTCATGGCAGGAACTCCACATCGGCCAGTGTGATCTCGCTCGATTCGAGCAGGCCGCGCAATTGGCGGCGCGCCCGCACGAGCAGCGATTCGAAGGCCTTGAGGTTCATGTCCATCGCGTCGCATGCTACCGAATTGGGGAAGCCTTCGAAATAGCTGAGCGCCAGCGCGGCGCGATAGTGGCCGGGCAGGGCATCCAGCGCCTGCTCGATCGCATGGCGGGCTTCGCGTCCGACGATGCGGTTGTCGGCCAGCGGTGCGGCGTCGTGAAGCTCGGGCAATGAGTCGGAGTCGAGGGGGCGGTGCTTGCGCAGCCGGTCAAGGCACAGGTTCATCGCCACGCGGTGGAGCCAGCCCACCAGACCCGCGCCGCGCGCGCTCCAGCCGGGCGCCTGGATCCAGAGGCGGGCGAAGCATTCCTGCACCACGTCTTCGGCTTCGGTCCCATCGCCCAGCATTCGGTGCGCAACGCGATAGAGCGCCGCGCTGTGCCGCTCCACAAGGATGGTGAAGGCCGTCACGCAGCCCGTGCCGGCCATGGCGACAAGGCGCGTGTCGTCGTCCGCGGGGGCGCTTGGGCGAACGTCGTCGTTCTGCGCCAGCCGCGCGACGCGAGCGCTTTGCATGCGCTGTCCGTCTTGCCGGAAGAGTTTCAATGCGCCCCGTTCCGTTCTGCGTTTGCTTCTGCCCTATAAAATTGGGTTGGCGCCTGAACGCAGGATTTACGGCAGTTTTTGCGCGTCGCCGCGAAGGGTTTGGCCGGGCGCCCCGTTAGGCCTTTGAACGTCATGCCGCAGCGTCCCCGCTCCAGCACCGGCAAGGCGTTCCGCCGCGTCCGTCAGGGCAACGCTTTGCGGGCGCGATCCGACCCGGCGCCCGGTGGTCCGCAGAGCCGCCGGGCGCCAACCAATTCAGGTGATGCGCCCGATGAATGCAGCTTTTCGCAGACAAGTCCTTCTTACCACGGTCCTCTCGTCGGTGATTTGCTCGCCGGCCTTCGCCGATACGACCGTGTCGAGCGACAGCACCACACCGCTTGCCACCTCTTCGGCGGGCAATATCACCATTTCCGACGATGTGCTGCTGGACGTGCGGAACACCACGCCGATCACCATCGACAGCAACAATTCGGTGACTATCGGCGAAGACGCGGTGGTGCTGGCGGATTCCGGCGGCGGCCGCACGGGTATATTCGTGCAGGACGGCACGAGTTTTTCCATCACCAATGACGGCTCGATCCAGGTGCTGGAAGATTTCGTCCCGGATGACGATGATTCCAATTCGATTCCGGATGGCCCCATCGCCAATTCGACCGGCCGATACGGCATCCATGTCCTGTCCGGGGCGCCTGTGACCGGAACGATCGACAATAGCGGTTCGATCATTGTCGAAGGGCTCAATTCCTATGGCATCGCCGTGGATTCCCATCTGACGGGCGATATCGACAATAGCGGTTCGATCACGGTGACCGGCGATTACAGCACCGCACTGGTCACTCAGTCGGTCGATGGCGATATTCGCCTGGGCGGCACAATCACTGCCGTGGGCGAGGGTGCGGCCGGGGTGAAGGTGCAGGGCGATGTCAGCGGCACGATCACTATCGACGGCACGATCAGCAAGGCGCGCTCCTACACCACCGACGATGACGATACGCTCACCCTCTCGCGCTCCGACCTGCGTGTGGAGGCGGCGGCGGTTTCCATTTCGGGCGATGTCGATGGCGGCATCATCGTGGCTAACCGGCCCTACGACCTCAGTTCCACCGACGAGGACGAGGATGACGACGGCATCGACGACGATGAGGAGACCGCCGGCGCGATTACTTCCTATGGGGCAAGCCCGGCGCTGGTGATCGGCAGTGCCAACGATATCGTGATCGGCACGGTCGAGGGGCGGGACGGGACCTTCTCGCTGGTGATCGACGGCACGGTACAGGCCAATACGCATTACAGCAGCTTCGATACGACCGCGCTGGTGATCGGCGGGCAGGGCGGATCGGTTACCATGAATGGCGGGATCGGGGTTTCGGGCACGATCGAGGCGGCGACCAATGATGCTGCCGCGACTGCGCTGCTGATCCATTCCGGCTCCACCGTGCCTTCGCTTTCCAACAGCGGCACGATCAAGGCCTATGTCCAGTCGAGCGGGGAAGGGCGGGTCATTGCCGTGCAGGACCTTTCGGGGACCCTGAGCACAGTGAACAATTCCGGCTATATCTATGCCACCGGCTCCAACGAGGACGAGCGCATCGCCCTTGATCTCGCGGCCAACAGCAGCGGCGTTACCATCAGGCAATATATCAACGATATCGACCAGGCGACGAAGGATGACGAGGCTGAGGACGAGGATTACGATCCGTCCGATCCCACCATCTACACGGCCATCGTCGGGGATATCTACACCGGCTCGGGTAACGATCTGTTCGATATCTCGTCGGGCAGTGTCGATGGCGATACCTATTTCGGCGCCGGGAACGACCGGCTGCTGATCTCCGACGATGCGGTCTATCGCGGCGATATCTATTCCGGCGGGGGATCGCTGGAAATGAGCCTTTCGGGCACCTCGGGCTTCTATGGCATGGTGGATGCGGCGGGCGATTCCGGGCAGATCACCATTGCCGACAGCGCCACCCTGAGCGGCACGTTCGAGAATAGCCAGAACGTGACGATTGCCGTCAATGGCGGCACGCTGATTGCGCCGCAGGACGAAGTCGCCAGCTTCGGCACGCTGAATGTGGGGGCCGATGGCTCCATCGGCGTGGTGATCGACGGTTCGGACGGCAGCAATTCCTCCTTCGACGTTACAGAGGCCACTTTCGCGGATGGTTCGATCGTGCGGGTGGGCGTGACCTCGATCGGCGGGGTGGACGGGACCTATACCATCCTCACCGCCGATACGCTTACCGGCACGCCGGACCTGAACCTGTCGGACGGATTTGCCCTGCCGCAGCTCTTCACCGGCACGCTCACCCAGGACGATCAGACGATCACGCTGGAAATCCGCCGCCGCAGCGCCGAGGAACTGGGCCTCACCCGGCCGCAGGGCCAGGCCTTCGACGCTATCCTTGCGCAGGCCAGCGAATATTCGGTGCTTGAGGCCAGCCTGCTCGAAGCGGGCGATCTCGACGGGCTGCTGGGGCAATTCGACGCGCTTCTGCCGGATTATTCGGGCGGCGTGTTCGATTTCGTCACCCGCGCGTCCCGCCTTGCCTCGCGGCATGTGGCGGACACTGCCACCACTTACGATATCAGCGCGGTGGGGGGCTGGATCGAGCCCTTCTATTTCCGCGGCAGCAAGGATGCGGGCGAGACTGCCGGCTTCAAGACCAAGGGCTTCGGCTTTTCTGCCGGGATCGAGCGCGACGCCGGGATTGGCTATGTCGGGCTGGGTTTCGATTATGCCACCGGCTCCGTGGCGAACGGGGATGTGCAGGATATCAGCACCAGCCTGATCGAGCTCTCCGGCCACTGGCGGCTGCGCAAGGGGGCGTTCGCGGCATTCGCGCGCGTTTCGGGCATGCGGGCCAAGATGTCCTCCACCCGCACTTTCGCGGGGACGGTGGACGAGACGGATTTCAGCTACGAAACCACGGGTGACTGGAATGGCTGGGCCGTGTCCGGCATGGCCGGCGCGACTTACGACATCGCTGTTACCCCGAGTTTCACCCTGCGGCCCAAGGCGACAGTCGATTATTTCTGGCTGAAGGAAAACGGCTATGAGGAAGACGGTGCCGATATCATCGACCTCACCGTGGCTGGCCGTACCAGCAAGGCGCTGGCTGCGACGACCAGTCTGACCGCCAGCTACAGCTTCGGCCGCAAAACGCTCGACGAGACGCCGCTGACGCTGGAAGTGGAGGCGGGCTGGCGGTCCGCGCTGGACAGCCAGCTGGGCGCGACCAGCGCCTATTTCATCGATGGCGAGAGCTTCACCCTTACACCCGATGCGCTCAAGAGCGGCTGGACCACCGAGGCGCGCCTGCTGGCGGGCGGGTTCGATTATACCTGGCAGCTTGGCGTCGGGGCGGAAAAGACGCAGGGCGATATCGATCTCTCGGCGCGGGCGGCCCTCACCATCGCGTTCTAGGCGGCGGGGACGGCCCGGTTCCGGAGCGAATTCGGCGGGGCGATGTGTCACCTTTCCGGACAGGGAAATACCCTGTTTTGTGCGCTGCGTGTCTTGCCTGTGTGGCGCAGTTTCGAGCCGTTTTTCGCAGCTTTGCCCGAGAAGGAGTGTCACCTTCCATTTCGGGTTTTCGTGCACGGCCTGCGTGCTCCGGAATGTGGCGCGGGCAGGAAAGGCGCGGGGAAGGGCGAAGGCGCGGCTGCTCATCGCGCAGCATAAACGCCATTTGCCGGGCTGTAGGAAAGTGTTTTGTGGCCGGGCTTAGGGCAATGCCTCAGGCGCTCCCGAAGAAGGCCTGAGGCGCCGTGAATTTGTCAGGCGGCGACGGAGCGCGGCGCGGCGATGTCCTGATCCTGGCCATAGCCGGTGGGGCTGGTGAGATCGGCTTCCTCGCTGGCGGCGCCGGCCCGGTCGATATCTTCCAGCGTCGCTTCGAGGCGGGCGAGCATCCGGCGGAACTGCTCGGTTTCACCGGTGCCGAACTGGGCGAGGACGTGGCGCTCCATTTCCTCGATAGCGGCGGCGAGCGAGAAATAGATCTCGCGGCCCTTTTCCGACAGTTCGATCAGATGCGAACGGCCATCCAGCCGGTTGGGCCGGGTTTCCACCAGATCGGTTTCCTTCAGGCGGGCGGCGGCGCGGTTGACGGCCACCTTGTCCAGCTTGGTGAGGTCCACAAGGTCACGCTGCGAACCCAGGCCCAGTTCGAACAGGCCCGAAAGCACCAGCCAGTCGCGCAGGTCCAGATTATGTTCGCTCAGCACGTCGCGGCTTGCGATCGAGCGCATGCGTGCGGAAACCGTGCAAAGGCGGTGCAGGAAACGATCCTGCGATGCAAGCCTGAGGCGCGCAGGGGTGGAAGCCCCGGCAGCGGGGATGATGTTGATCTTGTCCATATGGCACTTATGCCATTGCACGCGTGCAAGATGGTATCAGAATTGACTATCTCGAAGGAAAATGTGAGACGCTGTTTCGGTTTGGAGGTATTATATGAAACAGGCTGCTGATCTGGACCGAGTTGACCGGAAGATACTCGCGCTGATCCAGAAGGACGCCACCCTGAGCCATGCCGAGATCGCGGAGCGGGTCGGCGCCTCCAGTGCGTCGTGCTGGCGCCGGATCAAGGCGATGGAGGCGGCCGGCTATCTGGTCGGCTGCGTCCGTCTGGTCGATCCGGCCAGGATCGGGCTGGGGGTGACGGTAATCTGCAATGTGCGGGCCAAGGATTTCTCCCCCGATGCTTCCCGGGCCTTCGAGGATTTCGTGCGCGACAGCCCGGAAGTGGTCGAATGCTATTCCATGTCGGGCGATTGGGACTTCCTGCTGAAGATCGTCGCCTCGGACGTGGCGGACTACAACAGTTTCCTGATGGACAAGCTGCTGCGCCACCCCACGGTGGCGGGCGCATCGTCCCATTTCGCGCTCGAAACGCTCAAATATACCACGCAGCTGCCGCTGTAAGGTTAGGTCGTGAACTCATGAATCCCGCCCGCGAGGTTTGAGGCAAAATGGCTCAACGCGAGGAGGAGAGGCGCAGGAATATGTCGATATTTCCAGCCTCTCCGACGCGGCGCCGGGCCATTTTGGTCAAATCCCTGCGGGACATCCAAATGGCTTCCATCTCGAACCGAAAGGCGCTTGCGATGGCAGCAAGCCGTCACGGCGCGCCTTTCGGCCCGATATGTTCGCCATTTGGATGCCTCGCGGGCGGGATTCATGAGTTCACGACCTAGCCCGACAGGTGCCGCGCCATGGCAAGCGCGGTTCGCGTGGCGCACAGGTCAAGCTCGGCGCATTCTTCCCTGGTGAATTGCCGGGGCACTGCGAAGTGCGTTGAAAGGACGGCCATGACCCGACCGGAATGATCGTGCAGTGGCGTCGATTGCACGGCGCGGAAGCCGCTTTCCAGGGCGATGCTCATATGTGGGCGGAACGACGGTTCGACGGCGACATCTTCGATGATCACGCGCGCGCCATCGGCAAGGCAGCGCGCACAGGCGGAATTGTCATTCGCGCCGACGATGGCGAAATGTTCGAGAAACGGCGCCTCGAAATTCCGGTGCGCGATTATCCGTAGAGACTCCGTTTCCGGATCGTAGATCTGCAAATTGCCGAATTGCGCACCATGCATCCGCATCGCCTCGTCAATAGCGTCTTCGGCAATTGTCAGGAGCCGGATGTCGATATCCGCCAAAGGAACCAGTGAAGCGCCTGGTCCTTTTGTATGATCGCGCAGTTCCGTCTCCGCCTCCTTCAACAGGCGTGACAGGATTGATTGCAAGGCGGCCGGCAAGTCGCCGGAAAGAAGATCGTGAAGATGCGCAATCTTCTTTTCCAGATCTTTGCGCCGCATTGAATGACCCCCCATTCTGTTTGCTCGTGACCTATGTGATTTTAAGCACACAAGAAAGCGGCGCAGCGTCTTTTGCCCCCGGATTGGATGTTGATGCCTGTGGGGGCTCCGCTTGCGCGAATGGCTGGCCGTGTAGAATATCAGGAAAATTCAGCAAGATGGATTCTCATAATTACTATACCGCATTCTATACTAATACTAATAAATACGTAAAGTGAAGGTGAACGAATATTTTACAATAGAGATCGTACAATTGCGGCAACATGCTGAGAGGATGCTTTGATGTCCCAGCATAAGTGGGGTGAGCATGGCAACGAAAAGGAAGCTGCTTTCCTATCTGAATTCCGGTCCCCTCAAGTCCGATTGGTTCTCGGGGATCAGAATTCCTAGGGAGACGTCGTCACACGAACTTTCCTACACCGCGCAATGCGTCCAGGTGCTTCGTCCGCTATTTCCGCTCCTGGGCGCAATCCTGCTGATCTACACGTCGCTGCTGCTGGTCAGGAACTGGCCGCCGGCAAATCTGCAAGGGATTGTCTGGTTCGCGACAGGTCTGATGCTCTCCCTGCCATTGCTGCTGGGCGGGACCAGGCTATCGCGCCGCCTGCGTGCGAACCAGATCAGCACGGCGCGCATCCTGTGTCTGGGCGCGGCGCTGAACGGAATCCTGCTGGGCAGCGCAGCGGCCGTATTCGCCACGCCGCTCAGCATCGCGGCGACTTTGGGCTGCGTGATGATCGGAATGGTCATCTTCGCCGCATTCCCACTTTCGCAGATGATCTTTGCTGCAAGCTTTGCCTTGGCCGAATTGATGCTGGGTGCCGATGCGCTGCCGCCGGTGGTGGTGGCCTTCTGCCTGGCCTTTTCCTTCGCGGCGATCTGGGCTTCGTCCCATGTGCGCTATTTGCGCTCGAGCACGCGGATGGATCTGCAGAACGAGCGGATATCCCGCATGTCGGAACAGAGGGGCAGTTTCGTTTGGGAAACCGACATGGATGGGTGCCTCTTGCGGGCGAGCGAGGGCCTGTTCAAGGTTCTGGGCCGCCCGGCCGCCGAGATAGTCGGAGACCAGATATGGGCGCTGACCGGGGCCGATGCTGCCGTTAGCCAGCGGCAGGAGCGGGAAATCGCCTTCGGCACCGATATTCTCAGGCGCCATCATCTGATGCAGGCGCCATTCGGTGATCTCACGATCTGCGCCCGCGCGCGCGACGGGATCCATAGCCTCGCCCTGTCGGGCCAGCCGCGTTACGACGCGATGGGCAATTTCGTGGGCTTCATGGGCATCGGCCTTGATCTCACGGAATTCACGCGGGTGCAGGACAAGCTGCTCGCCTCGGCAGAGCGCGACGCGCTGACCAGGCTGATGAACCGGGCATGCTTCAACGAACGGCTGGAGGAGATGCTGTCGGGCAAGCAGGACGGGCGCTGCGCCACGGCGCTGCTGCTGATCGATCTCGACAAGTTCAAACAGGCCAATGACACGCTGGGCCACCAGGTGGGCGATCAGGTGCTGCGCCAGTTTTCCGAACGCCTCAAGATGTTCATCCACAACAGCGGCTTCGTCGGCCGGCTGGGGGGCGACGAGTTCGGCGTCGTGCTCAACGAAATATCCGACCGCCGGCGGCTGGAAGCTCTGGCCTGCGAACTGGTCCGCTATCTGAGCGCGCCTTACGAGATATCCGGGCTCAAGGTCACCATCGGGGCGGCGATCGGCATCGCGATTGGCCCGGAGCATGGCGATACGGTGGATTCGCTGGTGCGCAATGCGGACCTTGCGCTTTATTCGGCCAAGGCGCGCGGGGGCAATTGCCACCGCGTGTTCGATACCACGCTGCTGGAACATGCACTGGAACGCCGCCAGCTGGAAATCGACCTGGGCAAGGCGATCGAGAAAGGCGAGCTGTCGCTGCAATATCAGGCGATCGTCGATTCCGCGAGCGAGCGGCTGGCCGGCTTCGAGGCGCTGGTCCACTGGCATCATCCCGTGCGCGGGGAGGTGGCGGCCGACGAGTTCATTCCGCTGGCCGAGACGGCAGGGCTGATCAACCGGCTGGGGGAATGGGTGATGCGCGAAGCCTGCGCGGAAGCGGCCCAATGGCCATCCCATGTCCGGCTGGCGGTCAATCTTTCGCCTACGCAATTCGTCAGCCCCGGCCTTACCACCGTAGTGGTCAACAGCCTGGCGCAGAGCCGCCTGCCGCCCGGACGGCTGGAGATCGAGATTACGGAGAACGTCTTCCTGGACGAAGCGGAAAGCACGCAGGCCATCCTGCGCCAGCTTCACGATCTGGGCGTGCGCTGGACGCTGGACGATTTCGGCACCGGCTATTCCAGCCTGAAATATCTGCTGAAGGCGCCATTCTCCAAGATCAAGATCGACCGGGAATTCGTAAGCGGCCTTTCCGCACCCGGCAGCCAGAAGCGCCCCATCGTCGCGACAATCGTGGCGCTGGCGCAGAATCTGGGCATGGAGACCACGGCGGAGGGGGTGGAATCCTACAATGATCTGAAGGCCGTGCGCGAATTGGGATGCACGCAGGTGCAGGGCTTCGTCTACGGCCCGAAGCTGCATGCGCGCGAGGCGCGTGCGCTGGCGCGCAGCCGCCTGCCGATCGCAACCGAAGGTTATGAAGTGACCCGGCGCGAACAGCGCATGGTGGTGCTGCGCAGCGCCGATGTGACCTATCGCGGTGAGAAACTGCACGGCACTGTGCGCAATGTTTCGTCCAGCGGGGCGATGATGGAGGCCGAATGGCAGGCCTCGGTGGGCAGCCGGGTCGAAATCCACATGGATCACGACAAGCCCCGCGCCGGAATGGTCCGCTGGGTGGATGGCTTCCGTTTCGGGGTCCAGTTCGACGAATATGGTTGCGATCCGGTCAGTATGCGGGAGGAACAGACGTTCCTGCCGCTTGCCTCGTCGCTGCGGGCGGTCGGCTGAAGAACGCAGCCGGTAATTGGCTGCCTGTGATCTTATATGGTCGTTGGAAATATGGGCCAGTCAATGCAGATAAAAATCCAGATTCTGCAAAGATATATTAACATATATACGGTACCGTTATCCGCATATTTATTCAAAATTAGACTTATCCATTTATCAAGGCCCCATGCGGGTGTCCTACGCACGGGCGCTGTCCCTCTGCGGAGATGGATATGATCGAATTGCGTATGTCGGGCGAAAGGGGCCCTGCCACCGCTTCCAAGCGGCGGCAGTTCTCGGTCCTCGTCATCGACGACAATCAGGGCGACCGCCGCCTGGCGGAGATGTCGCTGAAGGTGGGCGCGCAGGATGCGGGCTCCGATTGCGATGTGCTGCTTGCCGGTTGCCTGGCCGATGGCGTTGCTCTGCTGGAAACGCTGGTGGGGGACGGCCCCGATGCGATCCTGCTCGATATGGGTCTGCCCGACGCGACCGGTTTTACCGGATTGCAGATATTGAAGGCGCTGCGGCCGGATGTCCCCGTGATCATTCTCACCGGGCTGGATGAATCCGCAAAAGCATCCACGGCCCTCTCCAGCGGCGCTGCGGACTATCTGGAAAAGGACGATATCCGCCCGCGCTCGCTCTGGCGTTCGATCAGCTATGCGCTGGAACGCAAGGAGTTCCAGGCCGAACTGGTCCAACTCGCCAGCACCGATCCGTTGACTGCGGTGAAGAACCGCCGGGCCCTGATCGAGGGGCTGGAACTGAGCATGGAGAATGCCAACCGCACCAAGATGTATTGCGCGGTGCTGGTAATCGACATCGACAATTTCAAGCAGATCAACGACGTCCTGGGCCACGATGCGGGCGACGAATTGCTGATCACGGTGGCGGAGCGGATTTCGGCCATCGTGCGCCGGACCGATGTCGTCGGGCGGCTGGGGGGTGATGAATTCGCCGTGATCGCCAGCAATCTTAAGACCCCGCGCGGCGCGATGGACCTGGCTGAAAAGATCGCCCTCGCGATCAGTTCCCTAACCCGCCTGAAGGATCGCCCGATAGAGATCGGTTCCAGCATCGGCATCGCGCTCTATCCTTCCGGCGCGGTCAGTTCGGGGGACATGCTGACCCATGCCGATCTGGCGATGTACAAGGCCAAGAAGGAAGGCAGCAGCACGATCTGCCTCTATGACGACAATCTGCACCGCGAATTGCGCCAGAAGCTCCAGCTGAAGCGGGCGATGCTGCGGGATATCTCTACCCCCAGTTTCTATCTGGATTATCAGCCGATCGTCGATTGCCGCAGTCACCGGATCGTCAGCGCCGAAGGGCTGGCTCGCTGGCGCCAGCGGGACGACAAGGTCATCATGCCGGGGGATTTCATCCCCATCGCGGAGGAAAATGGCTGGATCTCCGATCTGGGAATGCAGATGATCGAGCAGGCCTGCGGCTTCCTGGCGAATTCGGTAGCGTCGGGCGCGCCCATCGTGCCGATCTCGATCAATGTCTCGCCGATCCAGTGCCGGGACAATGGCTTTGCGGGGCAGTTCACGGCGGCCATCGCACGGCACGGGCTCAATCCTGAATTGTTCAATATCGAAATCACCGAATCCACCTTCATGCAGAATATCGATTCCGCCCGGCGCGGGCTCGAGGCGCTGATGAGCGTGGGGATCGGCATCCATATCGACGATTTCGGAACCGGCTATTCCTCGCTTTCCATGCTGCGCGACCTGCCGCTCAAGCATCTCAAGCTGGATCGGAGCTTCGTGTCGAGAATGATCGACGATATCGGCACCCGGCGCATTACGGAGGCGATTTCGGACCTGGCCCACAAGCTGAATTTCAAGACCGTGGCCGAAGGGGTGGAAACGGCGGAACAGGCCGAATTGCTCACCCGTATCGGGATCGATTATCTGCAGGGCTATTATTTCTCCCCACCGATCAGCGCCGCGCGCTTCAGCGAGGAACTGGTGGTGTTCGGACCGGATGACGCGGTTGATGTGGCTCCGGGCGCTTCTGCCGGGCGGCTCCGGGCGACACGTCGCTAAGCGCGCCATGGCCGAACGCTTCGATCTGCGCGGCTTGGGCCTGGCGACACGGATCGCGCTTGCGGCGGGGCTGGTCGGGCTGTTGTCGATCGTGGCGCTGACCTGGTTCGTCTATCGCGGCAGTGAGGAAATCCTGCTGGAACGCGATACGCAGCGGCTTGCCAGCAGTGTGGAGGTATCTGCCGACCGGCTCCGGTCGCGGATCGAGTTCGCCCGGCAGGATTCGCTGCTGTTGACCAAGGTGCCCCCGGTGATCGGCACGTTCCGGGCGATGGCGAATGGCGGGGTGGATCCGCAAGACGGATCGACCGAGAAACTCTGGCGTGATCGGCTTGCCACGATCTTTGCCGGCATGCTCGAAGCGCGGCCCGAATATGTGCAGGTGCGGCTGATCGACTTTGGAAATCGGGGGCAGGAGATCGTGCGTGTCGACCGCCGGCGCGACGGGAACATCCTGCGCATTCCCCAGGCGCAACTGCAGAGCAAGATAGACAGGCCCTACGTCCAGGAAACTAGGAAGCTTGGAAAGGGTGAAGTCTATCTCTCGCCGATCGATCTCAATCGTGAGTTCGGGCAGATCGAAAAGCCCCATCTGGCGGTAATTCGTGCGACCACTCCGGTTGTCTCGGATTCCGGGGAGACGCTCGGACTGATCGCGATCAATATCGATATGGGGCGGATATTCGGGATCGTGCGGGGGCCTGCCGGACCGGGGATCAATTATTACATCGCCAATCAGAACGGCGATTTCCTGGCCCATCCCGATCCGGCAATGACCTTTGGCTTCGAGAAAGGCCAGCGCCATACTATGCAGCAGGAGTTCCCCGTGATGCGGAACTTCGTTGCCGGCGATGCGCAGCGCTTTACCGGCATCGTCAAGACACCGGACGCACGCGCGCTCGTCGTTGCCACCAAGATATATTACGATCCCCGGGACAGGTCGCAATTTGCGATTGTGGGCGAGGCAATGGCGGCCAGCGAACTCGATGCAGGCCTCGTCGTCGTCCGCAATCGCGCGTTGGTGGCGGCAGGTGTCGTACTGCTGCTGGGCCTTGCGGCGATGGCGTGGTTCACCCGCTCGCTCTCCCGCCCGCTCAAGGAGATCACCGGGCTGGCCGTGGAGGTGGCGCAGGGCGAACGGCAAGTGGACCTTGGCAAGGCGCGCCAGCGGTCGGACGAGGTGGGCGCGTTGGCGCGCAGTTTCGAAACCATGGTGGAGCGGGTCGAGGCACAGGAGCGCGACCTGCGCGAGGCGGAGGCGAGCACATCCCGCGTGATCGATGTGATGCCCGAAGCGATCGTGGTGACGGATCGAGAGGGCATCATCCGCCGGGTGAACGAGCGCACCACCACGATCTTCGGCTATGGCAGCGAGGAATTGCTGGGCCAGCCGGTGGAACTGCTGATCCCCGAACGGTATCACGGGCTTCACGCCGGCCACCGCCAGGCTTACACCGCCCATCCTGAAATCCGCCCCATGGGCGCCGGGCGCGACCTGTTCGGCCGCCGCAAGGATGGCAGCGAAGTGCCGGTGGAGATCGCGCTGGCGCCGCTCAACGACAGTGCCGATGGCGGGCAGATCGTGGTCTCCATCGCGGACATCACCCGGCGGAAGGTGGGGCAGGACACGTTGCGCGAGACCAATGAGAAGCTCGCCCGGTCCAATCAGGAACTGATGCAGTTCGCCTATGTCGCCTCGCACGATCTGCAGGAACCACTGCGCATGGTGGACAGCTACATGGGGCTGCTCGAACGGCGCTATAAGGGCAAGCTCGATGCCGATGCGGATGAGTTCATCGGCTATGCGGTAGATGGCGCGAGGCGGATGAAGCGCCTGATCAATGATTTGCTGACCTATTCGCGCGTCAGCAATCGCCCGCTGAGAGTCAGGCCGATCGATTTGAGGGCGGAAGTGGACGCGGTGCTGGCACTGCTTCACGACCAGATCGAGCAGAGCGACGCGAAAGTGGATATCGGCCCGCTCCCCCGGATCGAGGGCGATCCCGGCCAGATCGAACGGCTGTTCACCAATTTGATCGGCAATGCCCTGAAATTCCGCAGCGACCACGCGCCGCAAATCCGCATCGAGGCGGAAGAGCGGGGCAAGCTGTGGGAATTCACGATCACTGACAATGGGATCGGTATAGACCCTGAGTTCAACGAGAAGGTGTTCGAGATATTCTCCCGGCTGCACAGCCGCGAGCAATATGAAGGTACGGGTATCGGCCTGGCCGCCTGCAAGCGCATCGTCGAATTGCATGGCGGCATGATATGGGTCGAACAAGGGCTAAATGGCGGGTCCATTTTCCGCTTTACCCTGCCCGAACGGCAGCAAGAGGAGGCAGCCTGATGAACCAGACGCAATCGCCGATCGAAATCCTGCTGGTGGAAGATAACCCTGCCGATATTCGGTTGACGCGGGAAGGGCTGAAGGAGGCGAAGGTCGCCAATGTCCTCCATGCCGTCACCAATGGGCGCGATGCGCTGGATTTCCTCCACAGGCGCGGGGCCTATTCGGACGCACCCCGGCCCGATCTGGTGCTGTTGGATCTCAATTTGCCCGGCATCAGCGGCCATTCCGTGCTGGCCGAGATCAAGCAGGACCCGGGCCTGCTGACCATTCCGGTGGTGGTGCTCACTTCCTCGGAATCCGAGGCGGACATCGTGAAATCCTATGAGGAACACGCCAATTGCTTCATCTCGAAGCCGGTGGATTTCTCCAGCTTCCTCGACATTGTATCGCGGATCGAGAATTTCTGGTTCTCGATCGTGCGATTGCCTCAGCCGCTCTGAGGGCAAGCCTCGCCGTCTCTATTGCTGTGCGATGAAGGCCCCCTGGCCCAGCTCGGTATCGCCGCCCAGCACGCGATAAAGCTCGATCCGGTTCTGCACCGCGATCAGCGAGATCGCCACTTCCTGCCGCCGCGCGGTGTAGAGGCTGCGCTGGGCCACTAGATTGGCCAGGAAGCTGTCCACCCCGCCGCGATAGCGCGTATCGGAAAGCGCGGCCGTGTCGGCGGCGGCTTCGGTATTCATCCGTGCCGCGCCCAGGCGGTCGGCAATGGTGCCCTTGGTCGCCAGCGCATCGGCCACTTCGCGGAAGGCAGACTGGATCGCTTTTTCATAGGAGGCGAGGGCCGCATCGCGATTGGCCTGGCTCACTTCCACGCCGCCCCGCCGCGCGCCGCCGGCAAAGATCGAATAGCTGGCATCCGCCCCGGCGGAGGCGCTGAAGGCGGCGCTTTCGAACAGCGATCCCAGCGCATTGCTGGCAAAGCCCAGCAGGCTGGTGAGCGTGATCTGCGGGAACAGCTTTGCCCGCGCCACGCCGATATCGGCATTGGCGGCGCGCAGCAGATATTCCGCCTGTGCCACGTCAGGCCGGCGCAGCAGCACGGCGGAACTGGTACCGGCCGGCAGGCTCTCGATGCTGGAAAGGGCATCCGCAAGGCTGGCGGGTAATTGAGCACTATCTACTTCCGCGCCGATCAACAGGCGCAGCAGATTGATGTCTTCGGCCAAGGCCGCCTTCTGTGCGGCCAGATCGCCCTCTGCCGTGGCGAGGATCTGTTCGGCCTGCCGCAGATCGGTGCGCGGCGCGATACCGCCCTGCAGCCGCGCGCGGGTGAGTTCCACGCTGCGCCGGGCATTGGCGGCGGTTTCCTCCGCAATGGCCAGCAAATCCCGGTCGGCGCCATAGGTCGCCCAGGCGCTGGCGAGGTCGGCCACGAGGCCCAGCCGCACCGAACGGGCCGAAGCCTCGCTTGCCAGTTCGCGCTCCCGCTGGGCGGCGGTGGCATTGGCCAGGCGGCCGAAAAGATCCAGCTCGAAGCCTGAAATTCCGCCCTGCAAGGCATAGCTTTCGCCACTGGTCCCGCCATTATCGCTCACATCGCCGGAGGCGCGGACGGAGACTTCGGGGAATTGCGCGGCGCGCGTTACCCGCACCTGCGCGCGCGCGGCGGCGAGGTTGGCAGCGGCGATCTGCAGGTCGCGATTATTGGCCAGCGCCTGCCCGATCAGGGTCTGCAGCCGCGGGTCGCGGAAGATTTCCGTGTAGGAGACCGAGGGCAGATCCGCCTCGCCCTCCACGGGATAGGCCTCTCCCACCGGCCAGGCCGGCGGCACGGGTGCCTCGGGCCGGGCATAGTCGGGCGCCATGGAGCAGGCGCCCAGGGCGAGCGGGAAAGCCAGGGGCAGCGTCAGCAGGGCGAGGGCGGATTTGCGCGAGCGCGTGGTCATGCTCATGCCCGGGCCTCCCTGTGTTTGCGGCGGTAGCGGTTGAAGCGTTCGTGCAACGCCTTCATCCCGTCGCGCGTGCTGCGCCGGACGAGCACGAACAGCAGCGGGATATAGAAGATCGCCAGCAGGCTGGCCGTCAGCATCCCGCCGATCACCGAAGTGCCGATGGCGATGCGGCTGTTGGCGCCGGCACCGGTGGAGATCGCCAGCGGCAGCACGCCGAAGATGAAGGCGAAGCTGGTCATCAGGATCGGACGCAGGCGGATGCGTGCGGCGGCAAGCACCGCTTCAATGATGCGTTTGCCCTTCTTCTCCTCCTGCTCCGCGAACTCGATCATCAGGATCGCATTCTTGGACGCGAGGCCCATGGTGGTGAGCAGGCCGATCTGAAGGAACACGTCGTTTTCCAGCCCGCGCAGGGTGGCGGCGAACAGCGCGCCGACAAGGCCCAGCGGGATCACCAGCAGCACCGCGACCGGGATCGACCAGCTTTCGTAAAGCGCCGCCAGGCACAGGAACACGACCAGCACCGACAGCGCATAGAGCAGCGGTGCCTGGCCGGAAGACTGACGTTCCTCATAGGCGGAGCCGGTCCAGCCCACGGCGGTGCCGGGGATTTCGGCCGCGAGCCGTTCCATCTCCGCCATTGCCTCGCCCGAGCTGACGCCCGGAGCGGCCTGTCCGGTGATCCCGAAGGAGGGCACGCCCTGGAAACGGCTGGTGGAGTTCGGCGTGGTCGCCCAGCCGATCTTCGAGAAGGCCGAGAAGGGCGCCATGCTGCCATCGCTGGTCCGCACATACCATTGCGAGAGGTCTTCCGGCTTCGCGCGGAATTCCGGCGCGCCCTGGACATAGACCCGCTTCACGCGGCCATTCTCGATGAAATCGTTGACGTAGCGCCCGCCCCAGGCAGTGGAGAGGGTAGTGTTCACGCTGGCCGGGCTCAGCCCATAAGCCGTGAGGCGCTGCGTATCGAGATCGACCTTCAGCGTCGCATTGTCGGGCAGTTCGCTCGAGCGCACCTGTGCCAGCATCTGGCTGCCCTTGGCCAGTTCCAGAAGCTTGTCGCGCGCGGCCACGAATTGCTCGCGGCTCATGCCACTGATGTTCTGCAGGTTCATGTTGAAGCCCGCGCTGTCGCCCAGACCTCGCACGGAGCCGGGCACCATGAAGAACACCTGTCCGTCGCGCAGCCCGCTGAATGCCATTGTGGCGCGCCGGGCAATGGCGTCGGCCGTGTTTTCGGGGCCGGGCCGCTCGTCCCAATGCTTCAGGTTGATAAAGCCCTGTCCACTGTTCTGGCCGCCGCCCCCGCCGCCAGCGACGAGGAACATGGTGCCGACATTGGCCATCTCGTTTTCGAGCAGGTATTTTTCGACCTGATCGCGCAATTCGATGGTGCGCACCTGCGTCGCGCCCGGTGGCAGACGGAACTGCACCTGGATGCGGCCCTGGTCTTCATTGGGCAGGAAGCCGCCGGGAAGATGGTAGAACAGCCCGGCAAGGATGCCCAGGATCACGATGTAAAGGCCTAGGAATCGCCATTTGCGGTCCACCACTGCCTCAACCGCCTTGAGATAGCGGCCCAGCATCCGCTCGAACCCGCGATTGAACCACACCTTGGCGCCTTCCAGCGCATTCTCGATCCGCGCGAGGCGGCCGCGATGGCGGTGGAATTCGAGATTCTCGTCCCGGCGGTGCTTCTGCTTCAGCATGGTAGCCGTGATCGCCGGGCTGAGGATCAGCGCCACCAGCACGGAAAGCACCATGCAGGAGATGATGGTGACGGAAAACTGGCGGTAGATCATGCCGGTGGAGCCACCGAAGAAGGCCATCGGCAGGAACACGGCGGACAGGACGAGCGCGATGGCTATCAGCGCGATCTGCAACTCGTCCATGGATTCGATGGTCGCCTCGCGCGGGGACATGCCGGGGTTTTCTTCCAGCAGGCGCTCCACATTCTCGACCACCACGATGGCATCGTCCACCAGCAGGCCGATGGCCAGCACCAGCCCGAACAGGGTGAGCGTGTTGAGCGAGAAGCCCGCGAGATAGAACACTCCCATCGTGCCCAGCATCACCACGGGAACCGCCACGACCGGCACCAACAGGGCGCGCCAGCTTTGCAGGAACACGAACATCACGATCACCACCAGCCCCACGGCTTCCAGCAGGGCGATCTGCACTTCGCTTACCGACAGGCGGATGAAATTGGTGGAATCATTGGCATAGGCATAGGCAAGCCCGTCGGGCAGATTCGCGCCCAGTTCGTCCATCTTGGCCTTTACCAGATCGGCCGTGCGCAGCGCGTCCGATCCGGGCGAGAGCTGGATGGCCATGCCCGCGCCGGGGTGCTGGTTCATGCGCAGCAGGATATTGTAGTTCTCCGCCCCGATCTCGACCCGCGCGACATCTCCGATCGTTACGCTGGAACCGCTGGGCAGCGTCTTGAGCACGATGTTGCGGAACTGGTCGGGCGTCTGCAGCCGCGATTGCGCGGTGACGGTGGCGTTGAGCAATTGGCCCTGCGGAGAGGGCAGGCCGCCCACTTCGCCGGCGGCGATTTCGGTATTCTGGGCCCGCAACGCGTCGGTCACGTCGCCGGGCATCAGCGAGAAGGCGGCAAGCTTGATCGGATCGAGCCAGATGCGCATCGCGTGCGGCGCGCCGAACACATTGACGTCGCCCACGCCTTCCACGCGCGAAAGCGTGTCCTGGATGTTGGACGAGAGATAGTCCGACACGTCCTGATAGGATCGGGTGTCGGTCTCGTCATATACGGCCACCAGCAGCAGCGTGTCGGAATTGGACTTGGTTACCCGCACGCCCTGCTGCTGCACATCGGCAGGCAGGCGGGAGAGGGCTGCCTGAATCTTGTTCTGCACCTGCACCTGAGCAATGTCGGGATCGGTGCCCTTCACGAAGGTTGCAGTGATGTTCGATTGCCCGCGCGAGCTGGAATCCGAACTGAAATAGAGCAGCCCGTCAATCCCGGTGAGCTGCTGCTCAAGGATCTGGGTAACGCTGTTCTCGACCGTTTCGGCAGACGCGCCGGGATAGGAGGCGCGGACGTTGACCGTGGTGGGCGCGATGTCCGGATATTGCTCGATCGGCAAGGCCGTGAGCGAGCCGATGCCCACGAGCATCACGATGATCGCGAGCACCCAGGCGAAAATGGGCCGGTCGATGAATATGCGGGACATGGGGCCTTACCCCGGCTTTCCGGGCTGGCCCGGTTTGCCGGGAGGCGGGCCCACGCGCTGCGGCGTGCTGGCCGGGACGGGGCGGATATCGGCATCCTGACGGACATTGCCGAGGCCCTGAGTGATAACCTTGTCGCCCTGTTTGAGGCCGGATGTCACGACCCAGTCCGTACCACTGGTACGGTCGGCCACGACCTTGCGGCGCTTGGCCTTGTTGCCTCCCTTGTCGTCCGTGCCCACGACGTAGACGAAGGCACTGCCATCGAAATCGCGCTGCACTGCCGATTGCGGAACGAGGAAGGCGGAAGGCTGCACTGCCTGATCGAACAGCGCAGTCACGAACATGCCGGGGAGCAGCATCCCCTGCGGATTGGGGAAACGCGCGCGCAGTGTGACGGTGCCGGTGCTTTCGTCCACCGAGATTTCCGAGAATTCCACGGTGCCGGGCAGGGCATAGAGCGTCCCGTCATCCAGCTTCAGCCGTACGCTGGTGCTGCCCGGGCCGACTTCGCCCTTCGCCAGCGACTGGCGCAGTGCGGTGAGCGCGGCGCTGGACTGCTGCATGTCGACATAGATCGGGTCGAGCCGCTGGATGATCGCCAGCGGCTGGGCCTGATTGGCGCTGGCCAGCGCGCCATTCGTTACCAGCGAACGGCCGATGCGGCCGCTGATCGGGGCGGAAACGCTGGCGAAGCGCAGGTTGATGCGGGCCGTTTCCAGCGCTGCGGAGGCCTGGGCCACGGAGGCTTGCGCCTGCCTGGCCTGCGCCTCTGCATCGGTGTAATCCTGCTGGGCGACGGCTTCCTGCGCGGCCAGCGGCTTGTAGCGATTGGCGCGGGCGGTGGCGGCATCGGCGCTTGCGCGGGCCGCGGCGAGGTTCGCCTCCGCCTGGCGCACGGCGGCGCGATAGAGGCTGGCGTCGATCTGGTACAGCGGCTGGCCGGCGCGGACATTGCTGCCTTCCGTGAACAGGCGCTTTTGGATGATGCCCGACACCTGCGGGCGCACTTCGCTCGTCTCGTAAGCCACGGTGCGGCCGCCCAGCTGGACGGCGACAGGCACGGCCGAAGGGGCCACGACCACGAAGCCGACCTGCGGCGCGGGCCGTTCGGACGGTTTTTCGCCCGAAGAGCATCCGGCGATCGCAGTCGCGGCAAGGCACAGGCCCGCGCCAAGGATGGCCGCACGAATTTTCTTCATCTGGTGCCCTTCATTCAAGCTGCTTGCTGTGGGCGAGCCCGCCCGGCCCGACCGCTTCAACGGCCCTGCCGCCGGATCGCCGGCCCCGATTCGAAACAATGCCGTTGCAGCAAGTTTATTTCAGGTACCAGCACAGTTCCCCCTTCAGCCGGGATTTCACGGGCTTCCCCGTCGCGGCCCGCGCGCAGCCCGTTCCGCCGCTGCCGCATCCCCTTGGTATCTGCCTATCACGCACGAACGCTCCGCAGGGTCATAGCCCGCCGGAATGGGTGCTTAACGGCCCGCGATCCATAGTGTTCCCGCCCATAAGGGCAACAGCCTTTCCGCTGCCCTTCGGCGGCGGCCGGGCCTGGCTGGCAGGGCGCTTGACAGGATTGTGTGCCTTCAGCAGTTTCCCGCTGAAACCAGAAATCTGGGGCCGGAGAATTTTCCGCGTCTTTTCAACACTCAAGATGGGAATTCCGCACCATGGCCCTTGCTCCCGATCTTGCCACCAGCAACGATCCCAATCCGCTGGAGGAAGACGGCACCCATATCGACGCAGCGGGCCTGCAGGGCTTCGTTTTCGCGCTGTTCTTCATCTTCGGCGGGATCACTTCGCTTAATGACGTGATCATTCCCAAGCTGAAGGAGCTTTTCACGCTGAACTACACCCAGGCGATGCTGGTGCAGTTCTGCTTCTTCACGGCCTATCTCGTGGTCGGCATTCCCGGGGCGAGGCTGGTCAAGAAGATCGGCTATATGCGCGGCGCGGCCACCGGGCTGCTGACGATGCTGCTGGGCTGCCTGCTGTTCATCCCCGCATCGCAGACCGCGACCTATGGCCTGTTCCTGCTCGCCCTGTTCGTGCTGGCGAGCGGCGTGGTGATCGTGCAGGTGGTGGCCAATCCGCTGATCTCCCTGCTCGGGCCGGCGCGCACTGCGCATAGTCGGCTGACCTTTGCCCAGGCGTTCAATTCGCTGGGCACCACGCTGTTTCCCATTGTCGGCTCGATCGTGATCCTGGGCAGCCTCGCCGGGGCAAGTGCGGCGGATCTCTCCGGCCCGGCGCTGGACGCCTATCGCACGCAGGAAACCGCCGTCATCGTGAAGGCCTATGGCGGCCTGGCGGCGGCGCTGGCGCTGGTCGCCGGGGCTGTCTGGCTGTTTCGCAACCGGCTGAAGGGGGAAAGCCATTCCGCCAGCACCGGCTTTGGCGGGCTGGACCTGCTGAAGCGCCCGCGCTTCGGATACGGCGCATTGTGTATCTTCCTGTATGTCGGGGCGGAGGTTTCGATCGGATCGCTGATCGTCAGCTATCTGAAACAGGCCCATGTGATGGGGCTGGAAGATCAGGCGGCAGGAAAGCTGATCGGGCTTTACTGGGGCGGGGCCATGGTAGGCCGCTTCATCGGCTCCGTGCTGCTGCGGCTGGTCAGCCCGGGCAAGGTGCTGGCCTGCGTCGCGGCGGGGGCGATTGCACTGCTGCTCGTCTCCACCAGCACCACGGGCGCGATTTCCGGCTATAGCCTGCTGGCGATCGGCCTGATGAATTCGATCATGTTCCCCACGATCTTCTCGCTCGCCTGCGAAAGGCTGGGTGCCCGTGCGGCGGACGGATCGGGCATCATCAATGTGGCGATCTTCGGCGGGGCGGTGGTGCCGCTGATGACCGGAATGGTCGCCGATGTCAGCGGCAGTCTCGGCGTGGCGCTGGTGCTGCCGGCATTGTGTTATGCGGTGATCGCGGGCTTCGGGATTTTCGCGCGCAAGCCGGCCTGAAGGCACGGCTGGTCGGTAATTCCCGCCGCGCCCGTAAAGCCCGCCATGCCGCGTGCGGCCATGGTGGCGCGTTCCGATGAGGCAGAAGGGCAGGCGGGATCATGGACAATTTCATTGACCGGGCGCGCGGCGGTTCGCGCGGCATGGTGGGCACCTGGGTGAAGATCCCGGCGCTGGAGACTGTCCAGCTGCTGGCCCATGCCGGGTTCGAATTCGTGGTGATCGACATGGAACACGCGCCCCATGCGCTGGACCGCGCGAACGAGTTGGTGTTCGCCGCGCAGGCAATGGGGATGGCCGCCATGGTGCGCCTGCCCGATCATCTGGGCTCTGCCATTCAGCCGCTGCTCGATTGTGGGGCGGACGGCCTGCTGGTGCCGCGCGTCGCCAGCCTCGATCTGGCGCATGACATCACCGCCCGAATGGTGTTCGCGCCGCGCGGAGAGAGGGGGCTGGGCTTCACCTCGCGCGCCGGGAAATGGGGGCTGGGCTCGATCCCAGACTATCTCGCCCGCGGGGACGATCAGTGCCTGCGCATGATACAGCTGGAGGATTGGGCCTCGATCGAACAGGCGGCGCATTTCGCCGCGCTGGAACACGTCAACGGCCTGTTTATCGGCCATGGCGACTTGTTCCTCTCCAGCGGCAAACCCGCCAGCGATCCCATGGTACAGGAACTTACCGCCCGGATGCTCGCCGCCACCAAGGAGGCGGATGTCCTCTCCGGCATTGCCGTGGGCAGCCCTGCCGAGGGGCGGGCCGCGCTCGACATGGGCTTTTCGCTGGTGATGGTGAGCAATGACACGACGCTGTTCGGCAAGGCGGCAGCCGAGGCCATGCGCGCGACGCTGGAGCGGCAATGACCATTTGCTCCACGGGGCGCGCAGACTTTCCCCTCGCGGCATCGCGGGCAAATTGCGTTGCCGCCTAACCGGGCCTTTCCTAGCCCGGCCCGGTAAGGACGCGCACCGGTCGCCGTCCGAAGGAGATGACGATGTACGAAGCCGACGATCCCCGTTCCCGCCTGTCCACCGCCGGTGGAGGTACTGGCCCGGCATCGGCTTTCGGCGAATCCACCTATGCCTGCTTCTACGAGAGCGAGCCGCAGGAGAGCGGGCCGGGCTGGAAGACATGGTATGCGCGCGGGCAGAATTTCGTGGTCTGCTATTTCGAGGTGGAGCCCGGCGTGGTGCTGGAACGCAAGGGCCAGGTGGACGAATATGTGCTGCTGCTGCACGATCCGCAAAGCTCCGCCACGGTGGAAGCGGGGGGCGAGCGGGTGGAGGTGCCTGGCTATTCCATCACCATGATCCCGCCGGGGGACAGCCGCATCACGGTGACCGGCGGCGGCAATCTGGTGCGGATGATCTCCACGCAGAACGCGGATGTCACCGCCAAGGCGCCCAACAATGCCAAATATGCCGGGCCCCATCCGCAGATCCCGCCTTTCCAGCCGTGGCCCGATCCGGTGGGTGGCTTCCGCATCCGCAGTTACAGCCTGGACGTGCCGGATCAGGAAGGCCGCTTCGGCAAGATTTTCCGTTGCAGCACCTTCATGATCAACGTCTTCCCTCCGCAGGGCCCGCGAGACGTGACCAAGCTGAGCCCGCATCATCACAACGATTTCGAGCAATGCTCGCTCGCGCTGGAAGGGCTCTATGTCCACCATCTGCGCTGGCCGTGGACCGCTAACCAGCACGACTGGCGCGAGGATGAGCATGTGACGGTGGGATCGCCCTCCGTCTGCGTGATCCCGCCGCGCGTGATCCACACCTCCGCTCCTTCCGCGCCAGGGTCCAATGTGCTGGTGGACATCTTCGCACCGCCGCGGGTGGATTTTTCCGAAGTCGCCGGCTGGGTGCTGAATGCGGATGATTATCCGATGGCGGCGGTTAACTGAGCATATCCTCCTCTCCCGCAAGGGGAGAGGAGGGGAATCAAAATCCAACCGCGTCCCCGCCCTTGAGACCCAGCATCTCCCGCGCCTCGGCAGGAGTGGCGATCTCGCGGCCCAGCGCTTCCACCACCAGCCGGATCTTCGCCACCTGCTCGGCATTGGAGGTGGCCAGTTCCCCCCGGCCGATGAACAGGCTGTCCTCCAGCCCCACGCGGACATTGCCGCCCAGCAGGGCCGATTGCGTGCAGAACTGCATCTGGTGCCGCCCGGCGGCGAAGGCGGAGAAGATGTAGTCCTCCCCGAACAGGCTGTCGGCAATCGTCACCATATGGGCCAGATTGCGCGGATCGGCGCCGATCCCGCCAAGGATGCCGAACACGCCCTGGATCAGGAAAGGCGGATCGATCAGGCCCCGGTCCGCGAAATGGGCAAGGGTGTAGAGATGGCCGATATCGTAGCATTCGAATTCGAACTTCGTGCCGAATTCGCGGCCCACTTCCAGCATGATCCGCTCGATAAAGGCGTTGTCATTATACATGATCCGCCCGCGCGAACCGGCGACATAATCCCGTTCCCACGGATGCTGCCAGTGCTCCACCCGCTTTCCGGCGGCGGAGAAATCGAAGATCAGCGGACCCATATTGAGCGAGCAGACTTCCGGCCGGGCTGCCTTGGCCCCTTCCAGCCGCGCGTCTAGCGACATGGTGGCGCTGCCGCCGGTGGAGATGTTGATCACCGCGTCGCTCGCCTGCTTGATCCGGGGGAGGAACTTCATGAAGTCCTCCGCGCGCGGGCTGGGGCTGCCGTCGGCATCGTTGCGGGCGTGGAGATGCAGGATCGCCGCGCCCGCCTGCGCCGCGCCGATGGCGGCCTCTGCGATCTGGTCCGCCGTCACCGGCAGATGCGGCGACATGGACGGCGTATGGATCGAGCCGGTGGGCGCGCAGGTGATGATAACCTTGGAATGCTTGCGCATTGTGCCTCCTAAAGGCCGGCGTGGCAGAGATATTTGAGGTTCTGATATTCGCTGAGGCCGTGATGCGATCCTTCGCGGCCAAGGCCGGACAGCTTCACTCCGCCAAAGGGCGCGAGCGGGCTGGAGACGAGGCCGGTATTGATCCCCACGATCCCGCTCTCCAGATCGCGGCCGACCCGCGCGATAGTGCCGGGGTCGCTGGAGCAGAGATAGGCGGCAAGGCCGAAGGGCGTATCGTTGGCCAGCTTCACGCCCTCTTCCACACTGCCAAAGCCGATCACGCCTGCCAGCGGCCCGAAGGTTTCCTCGCGCGCCAGCAGTGCATCGGGGCGGACCGCGCCGAGCAAGGTGGGCTGAGCGAACCGCCCGCCGGGGGAGGCTCCGCCCGCCAGAAGCTCGGCCCCGCCCGCCAGCGCATCCTCCCTATGGGCATCCACCTTGGCGATGGCGCGTTCGTCGATCAGCGGGCCGATATCGCTCGCCTCGTCAAAGCCGTCGCCCGCCTTCATCGCGGAAATGCGGGTGGCGAGGGCGGACAGGAAACGCTGCTCGATCCCGCGCTGCACATAGATGCGGTTGGCCGCGATGCAGCTCTGCCCGCCATTGCGGAATTTGGCGACCATGGCGGTTTCCACTGCCGTGTCGAGATCCGCATCGTCGAACACCAGCAGCGGCGCATTGCCGCCCAGTTCAAGGCTCAGCCGCTTGATCGTGGGGGCGCAGGCTTCGGCCAGGAAAGCGCCCACCGGGGTCGATCCGGTGAAGGACAGCTTCCGCACCGCCATGCTGGAGGTCATCACCTCGCCGATGGAGCGCGAATGGCCGGTCACCACGCTGAACACGCCCGGCGGAACGCCCGCTTCCTCGCCCAGTTTGGCGAAGGCGAGGGCGGTGAGCGGGGTCAGCTCGGCAGGCTTGGCCACCATGGTGCAGCCCGCCGCCAGCGCGGGGGCGACCTTGCGGGTCAGCATGGCGAGCGGGAAGTTCCACGGCGTGATTGCCACGCATACACCCACAGGTTCCTTCTCCACCAGCAGGCGGCGGCCGAGGAGGGGGGAGGGGATCAGCTCGCCCAGATCATGCGCGGCATAATCGGCGTAGAATTCCATGAAGCCGTTGCCGTAATCCACTTCGGCGCGGGCTTCCTTCAGCGTCTTGCCGTTTTCCCGCGTGATCAGCCGGGCGAGGTCTTCGCGGTGGCGCTGGATCAGCTCGCACCAGCGGCGCAGGATGGCGCAGCGTTCCTTCACCGGGCGGCGTGCCCAGGCGGGGAAGGCGCCCTGCGCGGCGTCGATGGCGGCGGCGACCTGCGCCTTGGAAAGATCGGGGATGGTGCCGATCCTCTCCAGTGTGAAGGGATCGTCCACATGGATCGGCGCGGCGTCGGATCCGGTCCACGCGCCGCCGACATAGGCACTGTCCAGCAGCAGCCCCGCCTCGTCCAATGCTCCTCTTTGCCCGGTCATAAATCCTCCAGCCTCAATCGTCGTCGAGATTGGGGTTGGTTATCGGAACATCGCCTTCGAACAGATGCTCGAAGCGGCGATAGGTGCATAGCCAGCGGCCATCGCGGCGGATGAAACGGTCGGTCGCCAGCGAAATCGTGATCGGCGCATGGGACGGCTGGATGCGTTCGCCATTGCGGGCATAGAGCATCAGGAAATTGGTCGACTCCGCGCTATCGGGCCCGGTGAACCAGGCGCGGAAATTGGTGAAGGAATGGACCGACAGGCGCGGGCCCTGCGCGATGCGCCAGTCGTAGAATTGCTGGATCTTCTCCACCCCCAGATAGGAGGCATATTGCCCGTGGAACTCGGCATCCTCGACATAATATTGCGATGCGCCTCGCCCGCCATTGAAGTCGATCTCGTGCCAATATTCGGCGAGCTGGAGCGACAGCTCGGCATTCAGTTGCAGCAATTCGGCGTCCGCCATTTCCATTCCTTCTGTCAAAGTGCCGCTTCGTAGATCGCCCGCGCATCGCCCTCGGTCACTTCGCGGGGGTTGCGCATCAGCAGGCGCTGCACGGTCATGGCCGCGGCGGCCATGTGGGGGATCGTGTTGGCGCTGATCCCGAATGCAGAGAGCCGCCGTTCGATGCCGATGGCGGCGGAAAGCCGCTCGATTGCCTCAATGCCGCGCAATGCGTCGGCATGGTCGTCACCCGTGGGTGCAATGCCCATCGCATGGGCGACGGCGGAATAGCGCTGCGGCGCGGTCTGCAGATTGAAGCGCAGCACATGCGGCAGCAACAGGGCATTGGCCACGCCATGCGCGATATGGAACTCGCCGCCCAAGGGATAGGCCAGCGCATGGACGGCGGCGGTGTTCACCGGGCCCAGGCATTGTCCGCCCAGATGGCTGGCGCGCAACATCCCCTCGCGCGCTTCCATGTCGTTCCCGTCGGTCCAGGCACGTTCGAGATAGCGGGCGATGAGCGAGATACCCTCCAGCGCCCAGCCATCCACCACCGGATGGGCAAAGCGGTTGGCATAGGCTTCGATGCAATGGGTCAACGCGTCGATCCCGGTGGCGGCGGTGACGCCGCGCGGCATGGTGCGGGTGAGTTCCGGGTCGAGATAGGCGAAATCGGGCACCAGATGCGGGCTGACGACGCCCTTCTTCAGCAGGGCGGCGGTGTCTTCCACAATGGCGATGGGGGTCGCCTCGCTGCCGGTTCCTGCCGTGGTGGGAATGCAGGCCAGCGGCAGGGCGCGCCCGGCGAGCAGGTCCGTTCCGACCACGTCGAGCACTTGCTGCGTCCCGTCGGCCAGCGCGGCGACCAGCTTGGCCACGTCCATCGCGCTGCCGCCGCCGAAGCCGACCACGGCCTCGGCGCGGAATTCACGCGCGGCGGCGATGGCGGCGGCCAGATCCTCCAGCGTCGGCTCGCCATCGCGCGCCTCATGGATGCGGGCCACGCCGCCGCCGGAGGAAATGGCCGCCTCCAGCCCTTCGCACAGGGCCCTGATCGGCGCTCCGGTGATAATCAGCACCCTGCGGCAACCCAGCGTCGCCAGGTCGGACGCGCATTGGGCGGCGACGCCTGCCCCCAGGCGCAGGGTGCGGACATTGTGCAGGGCAAGCGTGGCAGGCGGTATCAAGGCGGGTTCCCCGGAAGGTTTCCGCCCTCTCTTTACCCAAGCGCCCGGCCTGTCTTGACCGAAGCGGCGCGCTTATCGCACCCGATCACAGTGCCGCGATATAGCCCCCGTCGAGCGGGATGGTAGCGCCATTGACATAGGCCCCCGCGCGCGAGGCGAGGAACACCACAAGCCCTTCCACATCCTCGGCCCGGCCGGGCCTGCCGAGCGGAATATAGGTCGCCACGCTCTTCTGGACGGCTGCGGAATCCGTGTCTGTAAGGCGCGATGGGAAGGGGCCGGGCGCGATGGCGTTCACGGTGATCCGGTCCTTGCCCAGAGCCTTGCAGAGCGAGCGGGTGAGGTGATGGATCGCGGCTTTGGACGTGTTGTAGGCATGGGCTTCCCAATTGGGGATATGCAGCCCGCCGATAGAGCCGATATTGACGATCCGCGCCGGATCGTCCTCGCTGGCAGCGGCCTTCAGCAGCGGCAGGAGCTGCTGGGTGAGGAAGAAGGCTGCGCGAACATTCACATTCATGACCAGATCCCAATCGGCAGGGGTCATGTCCGAAAGGCCGCCCGGCCCATTGGCCCCGGCATTGTTGACCAGCAGGTCCAGCTTCGGTTCGAGTGCGACAAGCTGCGCGGCAAGGGCGGCCGGACCGCCTTCCGCGCCAAGATCGGCGGCAAGGCCCACGCAGCTTCCTCCGCCTGCGCAAAGTTCTTCGGCGAAAGCGGCGGTGCGGCCTGCGTCGCGCCCGGAGATATAGGTCTTCACCCCCCGCGCCACCAGCGCCCGCGCGATCATCGCGCCGATCCCGCTGGTGCCGCCAGTGACCAGTGCCGTCTTCCCGGCGAGTGAAAACAGGGGATCGGTGTGGCTCATCGCCGCCTCCTTGCGAATGGGTCAATCAAGTGCGCGGCCCCTCAATAAGAGCGGATTTCTGCGCCGTGCAAGGCCTGAACCGCGCCCCTGCAAATATTGATCCCGCGTCAATTCAGCGGGCCGGGGCAATCAAGCGGCAGGCATGGGGAAGACTAGATATCAGGGCGAATGCCTATGCTGGCAATCCCGGCGACAATCGGACTCGCCAAACAGTATCGAGGCGTTAGTTCGTTTCCTAATCAATAGAAAACAATCCACGGGGGTCAGGATGTTCACCTGGTATCGGGAATCCGACAAGAAGACACGTCGCCTGTTCTGGACCTGCGGAGCAGGCTGGGTGATGGATGCGGCAGATGCACAGGTCTATCAATATCTGATCCCGCTGCTGATCGGATCGCTGGGGCTTACACTTACCGAGGCAGGCTCCATCGCCAGTGCCAATTACTTCGCCGCCGCGATCGGCGGCTGGCTGGGTGGCTGGCTGTGCGACCGTTACGGGCGCGCGCGCATCTTGCAGCTGACGATCCTGTGGTTCTCGGTATTTTCCTTCCTGTCGGGCTTCGCACAGAATTACGAACAATTGCTGGCGATCCGCATCCTCCACGGCATCGGCTTCGGCGCGGAATGGGCCGTGGGCGCGGTGCTGCTGGGGGAGATGATCTCGCCAAAGCATCGCGGCAAGGCACTGGGCGCGGTGCAGAGCGGGGCGCCCATCGGATCGGGCATCGCTGCCCTGCTGGCCGGGCCGGTGGCCGCGTGGTTCGATCCCGATACGGGCTGGCGCGTGGCCTTCTGGGTGGGGCTGCTGCCCGCCCTGCTGATCTTCTTCATCCGCCGGGGTTCCGACGATTCCGAGGTCTACAAGCAGGCGCGCGAACGCCGTCAGGCCGGTGCCGCTGCCGGTGCGCGCGCCGCCGGGCTTGGCGGTATCTTCACCCGGCAGGTGATCGGGATCACGCTGCTGGCCTCGCTGCTGTCGCTCGGCGTGCAGGGCGCGGCCTATTCGGTGGCCAATTACCTGACCACCTTCATGACGCAGGAACGCGGGCTGACCCAGTCGGTCGCCAGCTATCTGGTGCTGGTCAACAGCGCGGGCGGTTTCGTGGGCTGTCTGGTGAACGCTTATCTCAGCGACAAGCTGGGCCGTCGCGCCGTGTTCCGCCTGTTCGGCCTCGGCTTCCTGATAATGGCCTCGGTCTATCTGTTCGGGCCATGGGGCGGGAATGTGGCCATTCTGATCCCGGTGGGGATGGTCTACGGCTTCTTCCAGTTCGGCATGTATGCCTCCTTCGGGCCTTACTTCACCGAGCTGTTCCCCACGGAAATCCGCGGCAACGGGCAGGCCTTCGCCTATAATTCCGGGCGCGCGGCGGCTTCGCTGTTCATCATGGGCGTGCCGCTGGTGGCGCAGTTCATGTCTCTGAGCGCAGCCATGGCCACGCTGGGCATCGTCGGCATCTTCTGCGCGCTGATCCCCACGCTGCTGCTGCCCGAGACGGCAGGCCGGGCGCTGCGCGATCTGGAAGGGAATGCCGCCGCCCAATAGGCGCTGCCCCCCCGCATCGCCCAAAGAGAAAGGCCGGCACCAATGGCGCCGGCCTTTTCGTTTCAGCCCATCGGGGGAGGGCGCTTAATCTCCCTCCATCTCCATTGCGGCGGGCGGGGTCAGTTCGATCCCGATCCCGTCGCTCTCCGGCCCATTGGGCGGCATCTGATAGCCATTGGCGATCAGGCGCGATTGCGGCAGCAGCAGGCTGGGCGTGCTGTCGGGCCAGTAATGCTCGGGCTCGCGCCCGCTCACGGGGTTCTTGTAATGGAACCACATGGGCAGAATGCCCGGCCAGTTCACTGTCTTGCCGGTGCCCCCACGGAAATGCTCCGCGCGGCGGCCCAGCGCCGTCATCAGAATGTCCGGCGGCAGGCGCTTCACCAGCGGGCTGGCGCCCGAACCCTCGCCGCTTTCCACCGGCTTCACGCCCGACCAGCCGCCCTTCCAGCCGGCCATGGTGAAATAGGGCTCGTCGATGGTCAGGCTCCACAGCCGCCACACGCCGTCCTCGTTCACGGCCTGATCGTTGGGATACATGCCGCCGAACAGGGATGAGGAATAGAAGCTGTTGCCATCGCCATCGGGCTTGGCGGTGCGCGGCTGGAACAGGCGGGTGCGCAGATTGGCGGAGCGTCCGTCATGCGAGACATGGATCACCGGCTGGGTGCGCCAGTGATAGGAGATGCCCGGTCGTGTTTCCGGCGCCTTGCCATACATGGCAGTGGCGGCGGCCCTGATCCGGTCCTGCCCCAGATAGAAGCCCGCAAAGGGCGAATGCTTGTTGCCGCCCTTTGCGAAGATGGAGGCCATTTCCATCCACTGGAAGTCGGTGAGGTAATAGCCATAGGCGTGGGAGACATTCTCCACGCTGTCGAATGCGGCGGAGCGGCGCAGCTTGCGCCGGGCCTCGAACAGACGGTCTTCCTCCGCGAGTGTCGGCGCTGCGGCGGCGGCGGGCGGGGCGGCGGCGGTCAGCCTGTCCTGACCCACCATCCTGGCGCCTGCCAGCGTGATCTCCCGGCCGGTGACGGGATTGGGGCCGGTGAAGGCGGGCAACATGCCCTCGGCCGGGCGAGCCACGCCGCCCTTGCCCCAGCCGGGGCCGTAATCGGCCTTGAGCAGCGGGTAGAGGCGCAGTTCCTTGATCTTCCACAGACCCTGTTCGCGCGCGAAACGGTTGCGGAAGATCGTGAATTCCCAGGATGCGGTGCCCTTGTCCGCTTCCCCGATCATGCCCAGTTCCAGCCCGCGCGAGATCGCTTCCGTGCCGCCGGGCAGCACTTCCACCATGGTGCCGAACAGCGGCCGGTCGTTCAGCTGGCCGTGGGAAAGCCCTTCGGCCCCCATCAGCTCCATCGCCCGGCGCGCGCCGTCCTTGCCCTTGAAAATCCCCGCCCCGGCGATTTCCACCACCGCATCGTCGGCGAAGAGATCGACCACATCGGTCCACATCTTGCGATCGACATAATAGCCATAGGCGTTCTGCAGATTGCGGACGGAATCTTCCTGATTGAGCAGGTCGATCCGGCTTTCCAATGTTGCCAGAGTGGCGCTTGTCCTGGGGGCAGGGCCTGCCGGTTTGGGGATCGGAACGCCGGTTTCATCCACCGTGAAGTGATAGGGAATCTGAGGCAGGTCCTTGCCGCCGATATTGGCCCAGCCTTTCTCATAATCGCCCTCATATTGCGGGTAGAAGCGCATAAGCGAGAATTTCCATCTGCCGTCTTCCAGCACATATTCATTCTCGTAAATGCCGCCTTCGATGCGGGTCTTGCCCTTGCCGTCGCCGGTCAGCGCCATCATTTCCCATCGGCCCCTGGCGCTTTGGCCATCGACCGAGAGGTTGATGATCTCGTCCTCGATGAATTCGCTATGCAGCGCGCCGGGAGCGAGGCCCCCGGCTCCGCCGACGTGTGCCTTCAGCCATTCCGCGATGGCTTTCTGGCCAGTGACGGTCTTGTCGCCCCACATGATCCGGGCGTCCCGCGCGAAGAGCGGGGCCATCTCGTCCCACAAAGCGAATTGGGAATATTGCGCATAGCTGCGCTGGAGATCCTTTACCGCGCGAAGGGATTCCACCCGCTCCACATCGCGGGCGAGTTCGTCCAGCTGGGCAGTTGCGGCCTGCGGGGCAGGAACGCCTTGCGCCTGCGCCGTGGCCGCGTTCAGCAGCATCAGCGTGGCCGCAAGCGGCAGAAATATTCGCGGCAAGTCTGGTAACCGGTGCTTCACGGCATCGCTCCCATATGTTCTTCTTGGTTGGGCCTCCCGAAGGGGGGAGCATGTGTGGCGCTGCCGGGCGAGGCAAGGGCCGAATGGCGGGCTGTCACCGCCGGGCCGATGATTGCGCCATTTGAGGCAAGAGGCGCGGCGCGGGGGCGCTTCGATCAAGTGTCATTGCCCAGCCGGTAAAGCGCGAGGGGCTGCGGCCTGCCACCGATTCCGGCACGATCCGTGCGAGTTGACTCGTCATCTGGCAGATGCGAGCTTGCCGAACACGGATTGTCGGTCACCGGCCGCAAAGGGCGGGGCCTTCCGGGGAGGATTGGCCTGATGGAGTTTTTCAGCACACTGGGCTTACCGGCCGTTGGCCGCGCGGCGGCGTGGAGCGCGATTTACGCCACGCGGATGAGCCAGGTGGAATTCACGCCTGGCGACAAGGACAAGTTCGATGCGGAGCTGCGGATCGGCCAGCTCGGCCCGGTTAAGCTCGCGCGCCTGTCGGTGGACAGCTGCAGCGTGGAGCGCAAGCAGAGCCACATCGCCACCAATGTGCCGCGGATGTATAATTTCCTGCTGCAGGCCGAAGGGCAGAGCACCTTCTACCATTGCGGCAAGGAGGCCGAGCTGGTCGAAGGGGATTTCGTCCTGTGCGACACCGGCCTGCCGCACTATTTCCGCACGCATGACCGTTCCGTAACCGTGATGGTGCGCGTGCCGCCCGAAGTGCTGCGCGCCTATCTGCCGACGCCGGAGCAATTCTGCGGCCAGCATCTGGGCCGGGCGACCGGGCTGACCGGCGCGGTGGCCGCCATGGTGCGCGAACTGAGCGCGGGGGTGGGCCGTGACTTCTCCCCGGCGCATGAAGACCGGGTGGCGCGCTATCTGCTGGAAATGATATCCATGTCCTACACCATGGGGCTGGATACGCCGCATGAGGCTTCCGCCATCGCGTGGCAGCGGCGCAAGGACGTGATCCAGTTCATCGAGGATAATCTGCGCGATCCCGAACTGTCCCCGGCCTCGATTTCAGCCGGGCTGAGGGTATCGCCGCGCTACCTGCGCACCGTCTTCGCGCCCGGGGGCGAGAAGATGAGCGCCTATATCCTCCGCCGCCGGCTGGAGGAATGCGCGCGCCAGATGTGCAATCCGGCGTGGAATGCCCATACGCTGACGGAAATCGCCTTTTCCTGGGGCTTCAACAGCGCGGCCCATTTCACGCGGACATTCCACGAGAAATACGGAATGGCCCCGCGCGATTACCGCAAGACGGGGCTTTCCGTTCCGGTCTCCGTTTAAGCGGAGGGGGTCGGCGAGGGGGAGGGGCTCAGTGGCTGGCCTTTGCCGCCAGCCACGCCTCGGCCTGTTCGTCCATCTCGCGCACGGGGTTCTTCGGGCCTGAATTGCGCTTGGGGATGAATTCGTTGAGCACGCGGCGCTTGGCGAACAGCCAGTGGCCGTCCACGCGGGTCAGCTCGTCCTCATAGAGGCCGTAAGTGCCCATCTTCATCGTGTCGCCCGGCCCGTGATTGGCCATTTCGACCCACAGGGTGCGGGCCCAGGCGCGATCGCCTTCCACGCGGACGGACGATTGCAGCGTGACATGGCGCAGCTTGGCGGGCTTGCCGTCCTCGGTATGGTAATATTTCCCGATGCTTTCGCTGAAGCTGGTCACCGTCTTGCGGATCGCCTCGCGGCCCTTGGTGGTGCCAGTGGCGAATTCCAGCTCGCCATCTTCCGCGAAGGTGGCGACATAGGCATCCCAGTCGAAATAATCGATGGCGAACAGGTAACGCGCCATCAGATCCTCGATCTCGGCCCGATCTTCGGCATAGCCGCGGGCGTAGACCTGCTCGGCACTCGCGGCGGAGGGGAGCGCGGCGCCAAGCAGCAGGGCGGCGGCAAGCGCGGCCCTGCGGATCGTCCTTGCGGATTTCATGCCCATAACAGCTCTTCCTCTTCCCTTAATTGCCGTTCCAGTCGGCATTTGCCCTGGAAATCACATATTGGTGGATCGCCTCGGCATCTTCCTTGGAAAGGAGATCGGCGAAACTGGCCATGCCATTGGCCTCGCGCTTGCCGCCGATCACGATGTCGAGGAATTCCTCATGGGTCGCAGGCGTCATGTGGCGCAGATCCTTCACCCCGCCGCGTGCGGAGCCGCCGTGGCACAGGGCGCAATTATCGCCATAGAGCGCCTCGCCCCTGGCCACCATTTCGGCGCTGCCCGTCACCTTGGGCGGAGCCAGCAGTTCGGTCACCGCGCGCGATTCCTGCGGGGGCGGGGGAAGCTGCGCCTTGCCGCCCAGCTTGAACACCAGCAGGCGCGGCTTGCCAAGGAACAGCGCCGCATAGTTGGAGCGTTCCACATGGGCGAGGCCGCCGCCCCAGCCGGCATTCACGGCCACATATTGCTCGCCATCGACCATATAGGTGATCGGCGCGGCGATGGGCACGTTCTGCACCGGCAGTTCCCAGACCTTTTCGCCAGTATCGGCGCGATAGGCCGCGAAAGTGGCGCCGATCGTGCCTTCGAACACGAGGTTGCCCGCCGTCGCCAGCACGCCGCCGCTGCCCTTGAGCGGAGCGGGAACGCGCCACACTTCCTTCTGGGTGCGCGGGTCCCATGCCGAGAGCCATGCGCGAGAATTCTTGTCGGCATGTTCGGTGATCGCCTTACGCTCGGCATCATAGCCGGTGTAGCTGACCCCGGTGCCCGGATTGGCCGGATCGAAGCTGGTCGCCTCGGCATAGCCCATATAGGTCTCGGTCACGGGGATATAGACCAGCCCGGTCAGCGGGCTGTAGGCCATCGGGTTCCAGTTATGGCCGCCGCCCGCGCCGGGCGAGATCAGCACCGGCACTTCGCCATAGCGCGTGCCGGGGTTCTCCACCGGGCGGCCGGTCTTCATGTCGACATGGCTGGCCCAGGTGATCGGCACGAATTTCTCCGCGCTCAGCAATTCGCCGGTTACGCGGTCGAGCACGTAGAAGAAGCCGTTCTTGGGCGCCTGCATCAGCACCTTGCGCGTCTTCCCGCCCAGTTCGATGTCGGCCAGGATCATGTGCTGGGTGGCGGTATAGTCCCACTCCTCGCCGGGCGTGGTCTGATAGTGCCAGACATATTTGCCCGTACGCACGTCCACCGCCACGATGCTGGCCAGGAACAGATTGTCGCCGCCTTCGGGGCTGCGCCAACGCTGCGTCCACGGCGCGCCATTACCGGTGCCGATATAGAGCAGGTGGGTTTCCGGATCGAAGGCCAGGGCATCCCACACGGTGCCGCCGCCGCCGGCCTTCCACCATTCCCCGGTCCAGGTCTTGGCGGCCATTTCCATGGCCTCGTTCTCGAAGCCCAGCGAGGGATCGCCGGGCACGGTGTAGAAGCGCCAGTCGATCTTGCCGGTTTCGGCATCATAGGCGCTGACATAGCCGCGCACGCCCTTTTCGGCGCCGCCATTGCCGATCACCACCTTGCCTTCATAGACGCGCGGCGCGCCGGTGATGGTGTAGTTCTTCGAATTGTCGACCGTCAGCGTGGACCAGACCTGCTTGCCCGTCTTCGCATCCAGCGCGATCAGCCGCCCGTCCAGCGTGGCGACGAAAATCTTGCCTTTCCAGGCGGCTATGCCGCGCGAAACGATGTCGCAGCAGGCCAGTCGGCCAAACCTCAAGGGCACTTGAGGATCGAAGCGCCACAGTTCCTTGCCAGTTTTCGCGTCATAGGCCGTGACGATATTCCACGGCTGGACGTTGTAGAGCACGCCGTCGATCGCCAGCGGGCTGGCTTCCATCCCGCGCTCGGTATCGATGTCCGCATACCAGGCAAGGCCCAGTTGGCCGACGTTGGAATCATTGATCTGCTTCAGCGGGCTGAAGTGCTGCTCGTCATAAGTGCGTCCGCCGCTCAGCCACTGGCCCGGATCGGGGGCGGCCATGCGTGCTTCGTCCACCCATCCGGGGGAGGCGGGGCTGTCTGCCCCGGCCCAGGCCGCACCGGCCATCATCAACAGGGAAGCGGCGGCTGCGGCGCCGCGCCAAAGCGTCTTCATGATCACATCACTCATGCAATAGGGGGAAGGTCACTGGAATCGGCCCAGAAGCCATGCACCTGGCCAACACATTTGAACGGCATCTTTACGCGCGCCACAGGCCCTGCGGCAATATCCTTGGTGTCGAACAGGATCAGATCGCTGCGGCCGGCCTCCTTCTGGCTGCTGCCAAGGCCGATCAGATAGCCGTCGCCTTCCGGCGCGTCTTTCCTGCGCGGCACGAAAGTCATTTCCGACAGCGAATAATCCGGAACCTGCGCCACCTGTGACTGGCCGGTGTGGTGATCCACGATCGCCCAGCCGCCGCCACCGCCGCCGCGCGCGCCGGTGGTGTTCAGATAGCCATAGCGATAGGGCAGGGTGTGGAACCGGTCATCCTGGCGCGAAAGCACGCCGGTGATCTCGGGAAACAGCGTCTGCACCTGATAGCGGTCGTTCGTCTTGCTCGACAGATCCACGGTGAAGCGCCGGATGCGGCCGGTGCCCTTCACCGGGTCGAAGGGTTCATGCAGGCTGGGGAAGAAGGGGAACTGGTTCCCTTCGCCACCATCCATGTCCACCGTCACCTTGTCGCCATCGCTCCACGCGCCCATCACATGGGTGCAGAACAGATTAGCGCCGGTGAACCACTTGATGTCCTTCCCATCGCCGCCGCGCCGCATGATGCCCATGTAGCAGGGCGTCTTGCTGTCATAGGAGAAGTGAACCCCGCCCGCCTTGATCCGGTCCATATCGGAGATCATGTTGGTGAGGTAGAGGATGACGTGTTTCTGCGTCACCGCGAAATCGTGCATCATCCCGGCATAGGGCGCCTGCACCGTGGTGGACCAGTTCACGCTGCCGTTGCGGTCCGCCGAAAAGACGAAGATGTCCTTCGAACACAGGCCCGTCGCCTCATAGCCGAAGCTGACATATTCGCCGGTTTCGGAATCGATCTTGGGATGGGCGGTGTGGGTCTGACTGTTCAGCTTGCCGCCGAAAGTGTAATAATCGTCCAGCGTTTCCAGCGTGTTCGGGTCCATATAGACCGGCGGGCTGTCTTCCTTGAACACCAGCAGCTTCTTGTGATGCACGAACAGCTGGGTGTTGGCCGTGCCCCGGCTCAGGCCCTTGACGCTGGGATCATCGGTAAAGGGATTGCGATACATGCCGAACAGCGAACGGCGCGCCTCGTGCTGCGCCTTCCAGCGCTGGGTTTTGGCATAGCGCGTGCGGTAATCGACATGGCCGTGCTTGATGCGGAACATCGAGACATGGCCTTCGCCGTCGAACATGATGTCGCCTTCATGCTCCTTGGGCTTGGGATATTGGGGATCGGGGCCGACGCGATAGAAGGTGCCGTCAAGGCCGGGGGGAAGCTCCCCTTCCACTTCGCAATCGTAGAGATCCATCTCGGCGCGGATATTGGTGCCCGCAGGGCCGCCGGCAAAGGCGCGCGGATCGCTGGGGAAGTCCACGCGCGGGGCCGGGCCGGAAGGCGCCGCCGCGCTGGCCGGAACCGCCGCCGCGCCCATTCCCGCAAGCGCCGCGCCGGTGCCCAGCGCGGCCACGCCCAGGAAATCGCGCCGGGCAGGATTTGCAGGCGCCTGCGACTCGTCCGGATTTTTCGACATGATCTCTCCCCCACACTTTTATGCGATCTCATTATCCCTCATCGCCGGTTTGACAACCGCAACTTGCCTGAAATTTCGGGGAAGAACCCGCGCGCCGTCGCAACCGTTCCGGCACAGCACCTCCGTTTTGGAGGTAGATAGAACGGAACACGTTCCATCCCTGCTTGAGTGCCTGCCGCCGCGCTCCATAGGCTCGCCCGACAAACAGGGGGATTTGGCATGGGCGCGGATCGGGCGCTGGGCTTGCTGTATGAAGCATTGTGGACCGGGCTGGTGATTGCCGGGCCGGTGCTGATCGCCACTCTGGCGGTGGGCCTGCTGATCTCGATCTTCCAGGTCGCCACACAGATTCAGGAAATTACGCTCAGCTATGTGCCCAAGACACTGGTGGCCGGGGTCACTTTGGTGGCGCTGGGGCCGTGGATGCTGACCCGGCTGACCGATTTCGCGCGCGGGCTCTACATGCTCATTCCCAGCCTCGGGCAATAGGCGGCGCGGGGGGTGGAAGAACTGGCCTTCCGGATCGAGGCGGTGCTGCTGGTCAGCCTGCGCATCGTGCCCACGCTCGCTTTCGCGCCGCCCTTCACCCTGCTGCGCCTGCCGGTGCCGATCCGCCTGCTGCTGGCGCTGGCGCTGGCCATGGCTCTGGTGGCAGGGAACCCGGAGGCGGCGCTGGGGGCGCTGCGGCAGGGGCAGTCGCTGCTCTCGCTCGCTACCGGCGAATTGCTGGTGGGGGTGGCCATATCGCTGGCGTTGCAGATCGCCTTCTCCGCGATCCAGTGGGCGGGCGGGGCGGTGGATATTCAGGCGGGCTTCGGCCTGGCGACCATCGCCGATCCCACCACGCAGGCGCAGATGCCGCTTGCCGGAACAGTGTTCTCCTATGCCGCCGCGCTGATCTTCTTCACCTCCGGCGGGCCCTACGATCTGCTGGCCCTGTGGTCCGCCTCGCTGGAGGCGCTGCCGGTGGGGCATGGGGTGCGCAGCGGCGATATGGCCGCGCTGGGCGCGCTGCTGGGCAGTGCCTTCGCGATTGCCATGGGGCTGTTCGCGCTGGTGATGCTGGTGCTGTTCCTGCTCGATCTCGCGATCGCCTTCATGTCGCGCACCCTGCCGCAGATGAACATGCTGCTGCTGGGCTTTCAGGTGAAGTCGCTGGCGATGCTGGCAGCGCTGCCTGCGGCGCTGGCGCTCTCCACGGGCCTCGCCCTGCGCCTGCTGCGCCTCGCCCTGGAAAGCGCGCCGCGCCTGCTGGGGGCGGGGGGCTGACCATGGCGGAAGGGCAGGAACAGAACCGCAGCGAGGAAGCGACCCCCTTCAAGCTGCGCAAGGCGCGGGAGAAGGGCCAGGTCGCGCGGGGGATGGACCTCGGCTTCGCCGGAAGCCTCGCCGCGCTGGCCGGCGTGGGCCTCTTCGCGGGGGAGGGCTTCGCCGCCCGCATGGCCGATCTGATGCGCCTCAGCTTCACATCCGGCATCGATCACACGCGTGAAGCTAGTGAAGTTCTCGCCACCGTCGCCGCTCTCTATTGGCCCGCTTTCGAACCGCTGCTGGTGTTGGGCATTGCGGCGATGACGCTGCTCGTCTTCCTCGAACTGCTGCAATTGCGCGGCTTCATGTTTACCACCGCCCCGCTCAAACCCGATTTCAGCCGCCTCAACCCCGCCAAGGGATTGAAGCGCCTGTTCTCGATGCGGATGCTGAAGGAGACGGGGAAGAACCTCCTCAAGCTGGCGGTCTACACTGCCGTGTCGTGGCTGCTGATCGACTGGGCGATCCGGACATTCGCCGCCAGCATGGCCGATGCCGCCATGCTCAGCCGCGCGATGGAAAGCGCCGCCACCCGGCTGGTGCTGTCATTCCTGGGCGCGGCCTTTGCCTTCATGGTGCTCGACCAGATCATCAGCCGGGGCGAGTTCCGAAAGCAGATGCGCATGAGCCGCCGGGAGGTGACGCGCGAGGCGAAGGAACGCGAAGGGGAGCCGCGCCTCAAGCAGAAGCGCCGCCAGCTGCATGATGAAATGCGCAAGCAGTCCGAAGGGCTGGGCAAGCTCGACGGGTCGGACTTCCTCGTCGTCAATCCCGAACATTTCGCCGTCGCCCTGCAATATCGCCCCGGCGAGATGGAGGCGCCTGTCCTGCGCGCCAAGGGCCGCAACCATTTCGCGCAGCTGCTCAAGCGCAAGGCAAGGCTGCTGGGCCTGCCGGTGATCGCGGACCCGGCGCTGGCCCGCGCGCTGTTCCGCGAATGCGAGGCCGGGCAGGCCATCGGTGCGCAGCATTTCCATGCCGTCGCCCGCCATTACGCGCGGCTGAGGCGAGAGGCCGCCCAGCGGCAGGAGACCGCGACCCATGAGTAAGCTCTTCGGCAAGAACAAGGATCTGGTGCTGGTGATCGGCACGGTGCTGATCCTGCTGATCCTCTTTTCGCCTATCCCTCCGGCGCTGCTGGATTTGGCGATCATCGTCAATTTCGGCTTCGGACTGACGATCATGCTGCTGACCTTCTATGTCAGGAAGCCGGTGGAATTCTCCACCTTCCCCTCCCTGCTGCTGGTCGCCACGCTCTATCGCCTCTCGCTCAATGTCGCGGCCACGCGGCTGATCCTCACCGGCGCCGATGCGGGCGACGTGATCGATGCGATCGGCAATTACGCCGTGCAGGGCAATTTCGTGATCGGGCTGGTGGTGTTCTTCATCCTGATCGTGGTGCAATATGTGGTTGTCACGTCCGGTGCGCAGCGCGTTTCGGAAGTGGCGGCGCGCTTCACGCTGGATTCCATGCCCGGCCAGCAGATGAGCATCGATGCCGATCTCAATCTCGGCCTGATCGACCAGAAGCAGGCGATCCAGCGGCGCGAGGAGCTGGAGAAGGAGGCCAGCTTCTATGGCGCGATGGATGGCGCCTCCAAATTCGTGAAGGGCGATGCCATCGCCGGGATCATCATCCTGCTGATCGACATCATCGCCGGGCTGATCGTGGGCGTGGCGCAGATGGGCATGGGCTGGGGCGAGGCGCTGGAGCGGTTCACCCTGCTGACCATTGGCGACGGGATCGCCACCCAGCTTCCCGCGCTGATCATATCCATCGCCACCGGCATCATCGTCACCCGTTCCTCGGCGGACAAGGAACTGAGCGCCGAGATATTCCGCCAGTTCGCTTCCGAACCGCGCATTCCCCTGATTGTGATGGCGATCATGGGGCTGCTGATGCTGCTGCCAGGAATGCCCAAATGGCCGATCGCGATCCTGCTGGCCATCGCGCTGATCGCCTGGCTGCGGGTGCGCAAGCTGCGGCGGGAAGAGGCGGAGGATATCGGCAAGGAGGGCGAGGAGGAACAGGCTCCGGCCGGAACCGCGATCCAGCCGCCGCTCGAAATCGCCTTCGGTGCCCAGCTGGCCGAGGCATGGGCGCATCGCAAGGCGCTGTTGCTGGAACGCATATCCACCAGCCGCATCGCGCATGAACGCGCCTTCGGCCTGGCCTTCCCGGCGGTGCGCTTCGTGGAGAACCAGGATCTGGGCGGCATCGACTATCGCGTGAATATCCACGGCACCACCTATGGCAGCGGCCAGCTCCATCCTGACCGGATGCTCGCCATCGCCCAGCGGGACGATGCGCCGCGCCTTGCCGGGCTGGCGGGCCGCGATCCCGCCTATGGTATCGCCGCGACATGGATCGAACCGGCCTTGGCGAAGGAGGCCGCGCAGGCAGGCTACAGCGTGATCGACCCGGAAACGGTGATGATCACCCATTTCGTGGAGATCGTCCGGATGGAAGCGCCCAGCCTGCTGACCCGGGCGGTGACGGGCGAATTGCTCGATGCCGTGCGGGAGCGGCAGCCGGGGCTGGTGGAGGAACTGATCCCCAACATCATGACCCTGTCCGACGTTCAGCGCATCCTGCAGAATTTGCTGCGCGAGCGGGTCTCCATCGCCAATCTGGACCTGATCGTGGAAACGCTGGTGGATGTGGGCCGCAGCGAGCGCGATCCGCTGGAACTGACGGAGAAGGTCCGCCAGGCGCTCAGCACCGCGATCTGCAACGGGCTGAAGGGGCAGAATGCGCAGCTTTCCGTTCTCAGCCTCGATCCAAGGCTGGAGAACCGGATCATCGCCGGGGCAGGCACGGCGGAGGCCGCCGCGCTCGGGCTGGAGCCGCGCCTTGCCGAACAATTGCTGCGCGGGCTGGCCCCGCTGGCCGAGGGGATGATGCGGCAGGGCAAGGCGCCGGTGCTGCTGTGCGCCGGGCCGATCCGGCGGCTGCTGGTCAAGCTCACCCAGCGTTCGATCCCGCAGCTTTCGGTCCTCTCGGTGGAGGAGGTGCCGATGCGCATTGCGCTCCATTCGTTCGACGTGGTTAAGGTAGAAGCGTGATGCAGGCAGAAACGCACAACCGGCTGGAGCTGTTGCTCTCCTATCTCGGGCAGGATCCCGATAATCCCCATCTGCTGCGCGATTGCGCGGCGGCGGCGATGGAGCTGGGCGATCTGGCCAAGGCGAAGGAGCTGTTCGGCCGCCTGCGCGACCTTGGCGAACTGAGTGATGCGGACAGCAACCTATGGGCCATCGCCGCCATGCGCAGCGGGGAGCCGGAGCTTGCGGCGCAGACCTTCGCCGGCCTGCTGGAACGCAATCCCGGCAATCCCGGCCTCACTTTCAACCTTGCATGGTCGAAGGCGCTGGCGGGCGACAATGAAGCCGCGCTCGCCCTGCTGGGGGATGATCTGACCGAGGCCCTGCCGCAGGCCGCGCAGCTGGAAGTCCACTTGCTCCACGCGGCGGGCGAGTTCGATCAGGCGGCGCAGCGCGCCCGAGCACACCTCGCGCAGCATGGCGATTATCCGCCCTTCGCCGCCGCCGTATCCGTCCTCGCGCTGGATATAGAGGATGAGGCTCTGGCCCGGGCCATGGCGGAAAAGGGCGGCACCCATCCCGATGCGCTCACCACGCTCGGCACGCTCACCCTGGGCGATCAGCAGCCGGAAGAGGCGCGGGCGATGTTCGAACAGGCCCTCGCGCTCAACCCCCAATCCCCCCGCGCATGGGTGGGGCTGGGCCTCGCCGATCTGCTGCAGGGCAATGCCCCGGCAGCAGCCGAACGGATCGACAAGGGCGCGGCGATTTTTGGAGACCACCTCGGCAGCTGGATCGCGGCGGGCTGGGCCTATCTGATCGCGGGAGACCTCGAAGAGGCGCACACCCGCTTCGAACAGGCCGTGGCGCTGGACGGCACTTTTGCCGAGGCGCAAGGCTCTCTGGCCGCAGTGGAACTGCTGCTGGGCCAGCGCGAAGCGGCCACCCGCCGCGCCGAAGTCGCCCTCCGGCTGGACCGCCACTGCTTCTCCGCCGCCTTCGTCCACATCCTGCTCAACGCGGCAGAGGGGAATGCCGACAAGGCCCAGCGGATCATGGAAATGGCGCTCAACCAGCCACTGGGCGCGGATGGGCGGACGATTGCCGACGCGATTGCGCGGATGGCGCGGTGAGGGGACGTTTCAAGTCGTTGGTTCGAGTGCCCCAACAGATTGCTGGAAAGCGAATGCCGGGTTTGCCCGGTGGCATCAGCAGTCACGATCTGGATCAACAGCCAAACTATCGGCGGACCACGCACCTGAAACCGATGTGTGTTGTGGCGCTATCGACCATCTGCGGGTGACGCGCGGCGGGGCGGTAGCGCTGGCAATAGTTGGAAGCGCAGAGGTGCGATCCGCCTTTGATCACCTTTCGGGCAATGCGCACACCGGGCTGTGACCGGTCGAAGCTGTCTCGCATCGCACTCCCGCGTGGGTTGCTGATCGCGCAGCAGGGAGTTTTCTTTGCGTTCTTATGCGGTCTTTCGGACCACCAGTCGCGGGTCCATTCCCACGTATTGCCGATCATATCGTAAAGGCCGTAGCCGTTTGCCGGAAAGCTGCCCACGGGCGAAGTGCGCTCCCACCCGTCGAGGCACTGATTGGCGAACGGAAAAAGGCCCTGCCAATAATTCGCCATCATTCGGCCGTCGGGGGCGAGGTCATCGCCCCAGGCATATTCCCTGCCCTCCAGTCCGCCGCGCGCGGCAAACTCGAACTCCGCCTCGGTAGGCAATTCCTTGCCTGCCCATTTCGCATAGGCCTCGGCGTCGGCGTAAGCGACGTGGACCACCGGATGGTCCCCGATCCCCTCTATGCTACTTTCCGGCCCCAGGGGATGTTTCCAGCAGGCGCCAAACGTGAAGCGCCACCAATTGCTGGCATCGGCCATGTCGACGGGGCCAGAGGTTTTGTGAAAGACCAGCGATCCGGCGCGATCCATGCCCGGCAGCATGTCGGGGTAGGCTTTGGGATCGGGCGCGATCTCAGCCACGGTCACGTATCCGGTCGCCGCCACGAAGGTGGCGAACTGAGTGTTCGTCACAGGCGTCTCGTCGATCCAGAAGCTGTCTACCTTTATCCGGCGCAACGGCGCTTCCTCGGGGTAAAAAGCCTCCGAGCCCATCGTGAATGTGCCGCCCTCGATCCGGCGCATGTCAGGGTGCTGATCAGTCATCGCTCCGGGAACCAGAGGAAATTTCTCGTCGGCAATGTCAAGGAGCGAAATCGATCCTGACCTGGTCAATGCTTCCTTCGAAGCGATCCGGCACAGCGGGGTCCTCGATCAGTGGGGCATCGCCCGCTCGTCCGACATAGCTTGGCGCGGCGGGCCGGGCGGCGCGGGCAAGTGGCTTGCGCCCTATCTCCTTGCCATCGGCTTCGAGCCAAAGGGTGCGAACCTTGCCGTCCATCGACACGCCGAAGCGCAGTTCATGTGCCCCGGGTGAAAGCGCGGCTTGCCCCGCAAGGGAAACTAGATCCGTCTGCTGGTCCGTGGATCGATAGACGATCATGGGCACGCCGCCCCGCAGATAGAGGCTCCAGCCGGAGAACTTGTCTCCGCTCGCGATGATCGGGCCACCTGCCTGCGCGCTGCTGGTCGAGAAGCTGGCAGTGCCTTGCCATTCGCCGGACAGGTCCGGAAACAGGGAAGCTGCGATACGCTGATCATCCGCGAAAAAGGTGACGGAGTGCCGCCCGTCCAGCAATCCTGGCCGCAGGGCCGGGGCAAAGCGCGGCAGGAACGTGTCGTCGATCGGCAGGACATGATAGCGCCGCGCCGCTTCGTCGAACCCTTCCTGCAGGCTCTTGAGCTTGCCCGGCTCGGTGCCCGAAAGGTCATGGGCCTGCGAGAAATCCTTGCCCAGATTGTACAATTCCCATTTGTAGGGCGTGTTTTCCTGACCCTTGGGAATGGCGGCTTCCCAAGGCAGGCGCTTGGGGGTCGTGGAAGCGATCCATCCATCCTGATAGAATGCGCGATTGCCGATCATCTCGAAATATTGCGCATTCCTGTGGGTCGGAACGGTCGGATCGTCGAAGCTGTAGGCCATGCTGACGCCTTCGATCGGCTGCTGCTTTACCCCGTCGATCTCGGCCGGGGACTCGATCCCCGTGATTTGATAGATGGTTGGCGCAAGGTCGATCACATGATGGAACTGCGGGCGGATGCCGTGGGACTTGATCCCCTGCGGCCATGAAACGGCCAGCGCATTGCGGGTGCCGCCAAAATGGGACGCCGCCATTTTCGACCACTGGAACGGTGTATTCGTCGCCCAGGCCCACCCTACAGGATAGGCCGGGAAGGAATTGGGGCCGCCCAGTTCATCGAGATGCGCCAGCGTGTGCGCCTCTTCATTCACCCCGCCAAAGGCTGCATATTGGTTGAAGGCGCCCCACAGGTTTTCCGCCGCGGCGCCATTATCGCCCTGCAGATACAGGACCAGCGTATTGTCCAGCTTGCCGGACCGCTTGAGCTCCGCAAGGATACGCCCGATCTGGTCGTCGCAGAAGGCCAGCGCGGCGGCATAGGCTTCCATCTGGCGCTCAGCGATCTGCTTCTGGGCTTCGGTCAGGGTGGACCATGCCGGAATCTGCGGCGGGCGCGGGGTCAGTTCCGCATCCGCCGGGATCACGCCGAGCGCCTTCTGCCGCTCGAACGTGCGCTGCCGCTCCACGTCCCATCCGTCGGCAAAGCGCCCCTTGAAGCGGGCGATCCATTCGGCTGGCGCCTGAACCGGCACATGCGCCGTGCCGGGCGCGTAATAGAGCAGGAAGGGCCGGTCAGGAGACGCGCTCTCCTGCCGCCTCAGCCAGCTGATTGCATGATCGGCCAGATCGCGATCGAGGATATAGCCATCCTCCCGAGGAGGATCGACGGGATTGCGGTTCTCGGTCAGTTCGGGAAAGAACTGGTTCGTCCTGTCCCCATTGAAGCCGTAGAAATAGTCGAAGCCCATCGCGTTGGGCCAGTGATCGAACGGGCCGGTGCTGGCCGTTTCCCAGCCGGGCGTGTTGTGGTTCTTGCCAAGCCACGCCGTCGCATAGCCATTGTCGCCCAGCACGCGGCCGATCGTCCCTGCACTCTGCGGAATGACAGATGTGTAGCCCGGCTCATCGGTGGACATATTGGCGATAACGCCGGAGCCCACCGAATGGTGATTGCGTCCGGTGAGCAGCGCCGCCCGCGTGGGGGAGCACATGGCGGTCGTATGAAACTGGTTATAGAGCAGCCCTTGCTGCGCCACCCTGTCAAAGGCCGGAGTGGGTATCGGCCCGCCTACACCACTGACCGCCCCGAACCCGACATCGTCGGTCATGATGATCAGGATATTGGGCGCGCCGGCAGGGGCCTGCACCCGCTGCGGATAGTTTGTCCAACGGCCAGCCGTGGGTTCCTGCGCCGTGGCAGGCGAGGACAAAGGCTCGATATGCCCGCCGGCAAGGCTGCCAGCGATTAGCGCCAGTGCCGCGATACCGGACCATCTGGTTTTCATTTTTAGGCAGTTCCCCACTTTTCAGCGACTGTCCTATCCGGGCCAGGCTCGCGATTCTTGGGAACGGGCGCCCTAACTGTTGTCGGCTGCCTTGCAGGGCCTTGCGACAGTCAGGCTTGCGCCCTCCGGCTGGACCGCCACTGCTTCTCCGCCGCCTTCGTCCACATCCTGCTGAACGCGGCGGAGGGGAATGCCGACAAGGCCCAGCGCATCATGGAAATGGCGCTCAACCAGCCACTGGGCGCGGATGGGCGGACGATTGCCGATGCGATTGCGCGGATGGCTCGGTAGGGGCGAGCGGTTTGCGCTTCAAGCCGTTTGCTCGAGAGCTAAACCAGATTGGCTTAGCGTGACCGCAGATTTGTTTGGTGAGGTTGTCTGGACTGCTGGATGATCGGGAACTGCTAGTTTCGCGGCGCGACTGGCGGATAGCTGCCGCAAGATGCCGCTACAGCTTCGCGCCCCAGAAACCGATATCCGTGGACTTTCATCCGGATTTCGAAAGCTGTTGTGCCTCAATACCTCTTAGACGCCTGATCTCATCTGCCCCGTATTTCTTGACGAGCCGCTCCTCAAAATCCGGTTCAATATCAATGGCAAACGCAAACAAGCCTCGAAGGTACGAAATTTTCTCGCCATCAAGTTCACCCTTAATCCAACGGTGGATCAGCGACTTGATCTCGCGCTTCCGTTCCCGGCCAATCGACAAAGTGTTCTGTGGCGTGATCACAACACCGGTAACGGTTCGTCGGTACTTCTTCGATAGATGCGCTGTCTTGCTCTGATTCAGCCGGAGTTGGAGATGTGGAATCTCACGTTTGCATTTTGCTATGATCTGCCCAATGTTCCCTAGGCGACCCGCTTCGCTTGAGGACACAAAGATGTCATCTGCATAGCGAGTGAATATCAATCCGCGTTTTTCACACTCGTGGTGCATTCTTTGATCGAATGCAAACATCATAGCATTGGTAATTGCTGGTGAACTGGGCGCACCGATTGTGAGCCTCCCATGCCTGCAAACTATGTTGACGACAAAGTCCAGGTCCCGTTCCGAGAGTTCCATACCGAGCGCATTTGTCTGCTCCCGAACAAACAGCCTGACTCGGTCCGCCGAAAAGGATGGGAAGAAATTTTTGAAGTCAAATCGATTTGTGAACCGTGTGTATTGGTGGCGCTCTGCATTCGCTCGAATGCCAGCACCTTTCCTGTACGCAGTTGCTGCTTCATGTATCGGAAATCGCGCAAATACCGCGCGTACTAGCCAGCGTTGGACTGCTTTGAGTTCACGGCTTGGATGTTCAATTAGCCTATTACCTCCAGTCCTTTTGGGGATGGTGTAAACCTTGTACCTATTGCTAGCAGTCTCTGCCAAGCTCATCAATTTGGCTGTCTGTATACCGGATGTCTTGCTGAGGAGTTCAACCAGCATCTCCACCTCCGAATAATGCTAGGAAGTCCGGATCGGCGCCAACGTAGGCGGTGGAGATATCAAGCATGAGTACGTCGCGCGTTGTCTTCGCGCCGTCCTTTATTTTGAGTACAAGTTCTTGTTCTTGCGCGACCCTTAAGTGGCCAAAATTTCCTCCCGCCTCAACTAAGCGTTTGGATCCTATCAAAATAGAGATAATTTGTTTTACCTTTGACGGTGCTATAGTCCCGGAAAACAGACCTCTAAGAAAAAACTCTATGTCTTCAACTGTCGCTATGCCAAGAATTGAAACTAGGCATTGGATTATTGAAAAAAGTTCAAACCCCTTCATCTCAGAGAAGGGGTTGATCTTGAGTGCACGCCTGTTCGAATGAAGCGGTGCGCGATCAAGTATCCTTTGGGATACTCTCGGAAATTCAGGATTAACGTAATCCATCTCAATGTTAGGTTGGAATGTTGACGCATCTGCAATTTTTTTTGCAGGTCCAATTGATATGAAGCTGTCTTTCGTTAGGTGTTCTTTATTAAGAACTAACAATATTTTCTTTGCAAGTTCCGGTTTGGCGGAAAAATATCCTGTCTCCGCCAAGGAACCGGCGGCCTCTGGGAAGATTACAATTGAGTGTGATAATTCACCGATTAGCTCTTCAAAGGTTGTAATGTCGAATGGCTCATCATCTCCCATAGTCCAATACTTCCGCATGGCGAACTCAGGTTCGAAGAATTGATAGCCCGGGAGTAACGTATCAAAATTTGCTTGAAATAGTTTGCGCATATTGCCTGGCTCGCTGCCACCGCAAACGAAGATGATGTTACTCTGCCAAGGTATGGAGAAGCCATTCGACAGCAACTGGTAGATCTCCCTGCGCAGCGATTTATTTTCCTCGCTGCGCAGGGGGTGATCCATTAAATCCTCTTACTAAAGCGTCCGACTTACAAACGTTTTGTCGGCGCCGAGGCGAAGACCGGGGTCGACAAAACGTTTGTAAGTCGGCGCCCAAAGTCGTTCAATCAATTACAGCCTGGCAAATCACCCGGCATAGAGTGCTTCGACAAAACACCCAGCTAAGAGTTTCACCTAAATAACAGATTCAGATAGCTTAGCAAGACCTTGCGAGCATTCACCAGCCTGTTTGAACGACACTTGGAGCATCTGGTTGGTTAGTTTTTCCCGTGGTCAGGCCTAGTGTCGACTGGCCGCAACCGACCGTGGCCGACGTCACCGAGCTATTGAATGAATTGCAGCTGCAAATGAACGAATCCAAGTCTGGAATTGGCGGCACTGTCGGTGGGAGCCGATATTGGCGATGTGGAGTTTGAGATAACGCCCATACTGCATGCTTCGATTTTGAGGCGAAACACTGCGTCCTCCGACCGTCTGACAAAACACTTTCCTACACGCCCCAAAATGGCGTTTATGCTGCCCGATGAACAGCCTCGTCTCCGCCTCGCCCAGCGCCTTTGCCGCCCGCCTCGGCCCGGCTTGCCGGGCGGCGCGCGGGCTGCGCGGAAGGGCGGAACGAAAAGTCACAGCGCGCGGCGCGTGCAGGGGCGAAAAGTGGCTCGAAACCGGGCCTTGCGGAGGAATTGGGCCTCGCGTTTCGCGGGTTGTTTCGCGTAACCTTCGGGTGACACTTCACCCCCGCATCTTTGACCCCCTCAGATCACCGGCCACACTTGCTTGTCCGGAAGGCCCGTCCGCGCGATCACGGCTTTGCCGGCGCTGGTGGCTTCGGCGTAGAGCTTTTCCTCGTCCACGGTGGTGGAGCGGTAATTGTCGATCACGCGCCGGCCATTGGCCCATACGCTGTGGACCCCGCGCCCGTCGGCCGACCAGATCAGCTGGTTGACCACGTTGAACAGGGGCTGCCATTCGGGCCGCTGCGTGTCGTGCAGCACGAGGTCGGCCTTCTTGCCCACTTCGATCGAGCCGATGCTGCTTTCCATGCCCAGCGCCTTGGCGCCATTGAGGGTCAGCATGGTCAGCGCCTCATGGGCGGGGAAGGCGGCGGTATCGCGGCGGGCGTCCTTGAACAGGGCGGCGACGAGATAGGAGGTGCGCATCAGGTCGGAACTGTTGGAATTGTTGTTCCCATCCGTGCCCAGCATCAGATTGACCCCGGCGGCCTGCATCTCGGGGAATTTGCCGCAGGGCCCGATGCCATAGGCGCCTTTCAGCCCGGACGTGGGGCAATGGGCGATGCTGGCGCCGAGGCTGGCGAGGGCGGCGATCTCATCGTCATCCACATGGACGGCGTGAGTGAGGCATACTTCGGGGCCGAGCGCGCCGATCTCGGCGAGGTGGAGGATGGGGCGGCGGCCCATATTGGCCAGATACCATTCGGGATCGGCCTCCACCGGGCTCATATGCGCGGCCACACGCCCGCCGGTTTCCCTGGCCAGGGCGACGGCGGCGCGCCACATTTCGTCGGTGGAAGTGACATGGCCGACCAGCAGCGGCCAGACGTCCACCATACCATCGCCGCCCTTGAGCATGGCGACGGCTTCTTCCATGGCGCGGATGGCGGCGTCGGTCTTGGCGGTCTGGTTCTCGGAGGGGTCGAAGGCGCGGTCTTCGGTCCATTTGCCGATGCGGCCGCGAATGCCGGCGGCCTGCAGGGCTTCGGCCACCGGCTCGATATGGCGCACCGTGCCGCCTTCGAGGAAAGTGGTGGTGCCGGTGCGCAGCATCTCCAGCGCGGCGAGGCTGGCGGAAGCGGCTTCGTCCTCCGGCTCCTGCGCCTGGTAGAGCGGGACGAGCCATTGCCAGACATTCTCGTGCCAGCCCGTATCGTCAGGCACGAAGCCGCGGGTGATCGGCTCGCCCGTGATGTGGATGTGGCCGTTGACGAAGCCGGGCGTCATGACGAAGCGGCTGCCGTCCACCACTTCCTTCGGCGCGACGAGGGGGAGGATGTCCGCGCTCTTGCCGACATGGCTGATGTGCTCGCCAATGATGGCCACGGCGGCATCGGTGATGATCTGCCGCTGCGCATTCATCGTTACGACGATACAGTTGCGGATGAGGGTGTCGACCGGGACGGGGGCGGGAGCCGGGGTAGTGTCGGGCATCAGAACGGCTTGTCCCCTGCGATCTGCACCCGGAAGCCCGAGCGGGTTTGCGGGAAGTAATCCCAGATGGCGGAATGCTGGACCGAGCGATTGTCCCACAGCGCGACGGAGTGGGGTTGCCAGCGGAAGCGGCACTGGAACTGCGGCTGCTGCACATGCTGGTAGAGATAGGCCAGGATAGCATCGCCTTCGGCGCGGGGGAGGTTGTCGATCTTCGTCGTGAAGTCGTCATTCACGAAGATCGCCTTGCGGCCGGAGACGGGATGAGTGCGGACCACCGGGTGCGAGGATTTGGGCAGGACCGATCCGGGCGGGGCGATGTCGCCGAAATTGCGCTGGGCATCGTGAGTGGCGGTGAGCCCCTCCAGATAGGCCTTCATCTTGTCTGACAGCGCATCATAGGCCGCGAACATGTTGGAAAAGGCCGTGTCCCCTCCGGTGGGCGGGACGGTGTGGAGATAGAGGACGGAGCCCAGCGGCGGTTCTTCGTCACAACTCATGTCGCTGTGCCACGCCTCGCCCGCGACATATTTGGAATCGGCATCGGCATGGATGGCCACGATCTCGGGATAGTCCTTGATGGACCAGGCGGCGGCGGCCTTGCCGATGTGAAGCGGGCCGAAGATCCGGGCGAAATCGCGGTGGGCCTCATGCGTCAGTTGCTGATCGCGGAAGAAGATCACCAGATAATCGGCCAGCGCCTGCCGCAGCGCCTCGGCTACCTCGTCTCTCACAGGCACGGTGATGTCCACGCCGGTGATGATGGCGCCCATGTGGGGAGTGAGCAGTTCGACGTCGAAAGGCAGGTCCATCGTCAACTCATGCTCCATCCTGATCCAGGACAGACCTTGGCCTGTAGGCGGCGGGCTTTCTTGATGGGCTGCGCTCAATTTCTTTCGGCTTGCGCGCCAGCAATAATTCGATATTTCTCGAAATATGGATTCGGTTGCCGCTCTCAATGCCCTTTCGGCGCTTGCTCAGCAGACCCGGCTTGAGGCTTTTCGCCTGCTGGTGCGGCATGAGCCTGAGGGCTTGCCCGCAGGCGAGATCGCCGGGGCGCTGGGCGTTCCGGCCAATACGCTGTCCACTCATCTGGCGATCATGGCCCGTGCCGGGCTGGTCACGGCGGAGCGGCAGAGCCGTTCGATCCGCTACCGCGCGGATTTGGCGGGAATGCAGAGCCTGCTCGCGTTCCTGATGGAGGATTGCTGTCAGGGTGAGCCCGAAATATGTTCCGGCCTCATCGGCCAGATCGCCTGCAAAGCCTGAGGCTGACAATGACCGATACGATCTACAACGTCCTGTTCCTATGCACGGGCAACAGCTCCCGCTCCATCCTGGGCGAGGCGCTGCTCAACAGACTGGGTGAGGGCCGTTTTCGGGCCTATTCCGCCGGCAGCCAGCCCAGGGGCGAAGTACATCCCATGGCGCTCTCGGTGCTGCAGGGGCTGGGCTACGATACCGCCGGAATGCGTTCCAAGAGCTGGAGCGAGTTTGCCGGCCCCGATGCGCCGCAGTTCGATTTCATCATCACCGTCTGCGACAATGCCGCGGGCGAAACCTGCCCCGTCTGGCCGGGTAAGCCGATCTCCGCCCATTGGGGTATCGAAGATCCGGCCGCCGTGGAAGGGGAGGGCCAGCGCGAGGCCTTCATGCAGGCCCTGCGCTACCTCACCCGACGGATAGACCTGTTCCTCGCCCTGCCTCACGCCGCGATCGACGAAATGGCGATGCGCCAGAAGCTCAGGGAAATAGGTCGCGCCGATGGCGCCAGCGCGGGAGCAAGCGAATGAGTACCCCGAAGGATTGCTGCGACATAGTGATCTACCATAACCCCGAATGCGGCACGTCGCGCAACACGCTGGCGATGATCCGCAATGCCGGGATCGAGCCGCATGTGGTGGAATATCTCAAGACCCCGCCCTCGCGCGCGATGCTGGAAAGCCTGATCGCGCGCGCTCGAATTGCCCCGCGCGCCTTGCTGCGCGAGAAAGGCACGCCCTTTGCGGAACTGGGCCTCGACAATCCTGGCCTTACCGACGCCCAGCTGATCGATGCGATGATGGAACACCCGATCCTTATCAACCGCCCGCTGGTGGTTTCGCCGCTGGGGGTGAAGCTGTGCCGCCCGTCGGAGGAAGTGCTCGATCTGTTGCCCGCCCAACAGGGGGCTTTCGTCAAGGAAGATGGCGAACTGGTGGTGGACGCCGCCGGCCAGCGCGTAAACGGCTGAGCGAGGAACCAGAATGACCACCCTTGGCAAGTCCGGACGTCTGTCGTTCCTTGATCGCTATCTCACCTTGTGGATTTTCCTGGCCATGGCGCTGGGCGTCGGGCTGGGTTCGACATTCGAAGCACTGCCCCGCGCGATCGAGCGCCTTTCCTGGGGCAGTACCAATATCCCGATCGCAATTGGCCTGATCCTGATGATGTTCCCGCCCCTTGCGAAGGTGAAATATGAAGAACTGGGGCAGGTGTTCCGCGACAGGCGGATATTGGGCCTGTCCTTCGTGCTGGCATGGATCGTCGGCCCGGCGCTGATGTTCGGCCTGGCGGTTACCTTTCTGCCCAATTCGCCCGAATATATGACCGGCCTGATCCTGATCGGCATCGCGCCCTGCATCGCCATGGTGCTCGTGTGGAACCAGCTGGCCGGCGGCGATCCACAATATGTAGCCGGGCTGGTGGCGTTCAATTCACTGTTCCAGATCTTCTTCTACACGCCCTATGCGTGGCTGCTGCTCACCGTGCTGCCGCCCCTGTTCGGGCTGGAGGCGCATGTGGTGAATGTCGAATTCACCACTATCGCCAAGGCGGTGCTGACCTATCTCGGCGTGCCCTTCGCGGCCGGATATCTGGTGCGACGCACGCTGATCGCCCGCAAGGGCCGCGATTGGTACAATCACCGCTTCCTGCCCGCGATCAGCCCGATCACGCTGGTGGCGTTGCTGTTCACCATCGTCGCCATGTTCAGCCTCAAGGGCGGGGAAATCCTTGCCCTGCCGATGGATGCGGTGAAAGTGGGCGTGCCGCTGGTGATCTTCTTCGTGGTGATGTTCTTGCTGGGCTTTACGCTCTCCAGGCTGGTCGGGGCGGATTATCCGCGCGCGGCCGCGCTCTCCTTCACGGCGGCGTCGAACAATTTCGAGCTGGCGATCGCGGTTGCCATCGCGGCCTTCGGCCTTGCGTCCCCGGTGGCCTTCGCCGCCGTGATCGGCCCGCTGGTGGAGGTGCCGGTGCTGATCACCCTCGTGAATGTAGCGCTGTGGATCGGTCGCCGCTGGTTTGCCGATACCATGCCGGAAGGGAAGCGAGCCTGATGGGCCGTCTGCGCGAATTGCCCGATCCGGCCAGCTTCCCCGCGCTCAGGCCGGAATATCTCCACCGCGCGCCCGCCGCCGGGTTGGGCGCGATGGACCCGCCGCCGCGCATCTTGCTGCTCTATGGATCGCTGCGTGAACGATCCTATTCGCGGCTGGCGGTGGAGGAAGCCGCGCGCCTGTTGCAATTGTTCGGCTGCGAAACGCGCATCTTTGATCCCTCGGACCTGCCGTTGCCCGATCAGTTGGCGGGAGACGATCATCCGGCCGTGCACGAATTGCGCGAACATTCGCTCTGGTCCGAAGGGCAGGTGTGGTGCAGCCCGGAACGGCACGGCCAGGTCACCGGCGTGATGAAGGCCCAGATCGATCATCTGCCGCTCGCCTACAAGGGCTTGCGCCCCACGCAGGGCCGCACGCTGGCGGTGATGCAGGTCTGCGCCGGATCGCAGAGCTTCAACAGTGTGAACACCTTGCGCATCCTTGGCCGCTGGATGCGGATGGTCACCATCCCCAACCAGTCGAGCGTGGCCAAGGCCTATGAGGAATTCGACGAGGCGGGGCGGATGAAACCGTCGAGCTATTACGACCGGATCGTGGACGTAATGGAAGAACTGGTCCGCTTCACCGTGCTCCTGCGGCCGCATACGGAACAGCTGGTGGACCGCTATTCGGAAAGGAAGGATCGTGGGGAGCCGGTCGATACGCCGGTGGAGGCGGCGAGGCTGGCGAGGGGGTAAACAACCCCGCGCCTCGTTTGAGCGGTCGTCCCGGTTTCAGCCGCTATATATGCGGCGAAGAAGCGTGCGCAGCTGAAGCAGTTCCTCGTCGGAAAGGCAGGCCGTCAGCAATTCGTCGTGTTTACTGACGCTTTCCCTGAGCTGTTCCAATGTGATCGCGCCTGTCTCGGTGAGATGTATGCCGTGAGACCGGCGATCATCCCGTTCCTTGCGCCGGGAGATGCAGTCCCGCTTCTGCCAGAAGTCGAGTCCCAGCGTGGCCGCGGGTTTCGACAGGCCAAGGATCTTCGCCAGCTCGACCTGCTGGAGCCCGGGGTTGGAGCCGACGATTTCGAGCAGGGAATACCGCAGGGGGGTGATCGCACGGTCGCCCACCGAATCTCCGAAATTTCCGAAATCCAGTAGGCTGGCCCTACGCAGGGCGAAGCCGGTCAGTGCGATAAGCTGGCCGTAACTATATGATGAATCGAATAATTTCAGGTCTTTGCGTGCGCTTCCAGCCATTTACGCGGCCTCTCTTGTCATCCCGGTGCCAATGGCGGTGCTCGCCGCCCTGTGGCTGTTTTGCACATTACTGTCCATTTCGGAGGGTGAGCGGTCAATGGTTATTGACAATAACTATGTGTTGAAAGACCCTGATTGGGATGCCCAACGCGATGGGCGTCCAATGAGGGGACGAGGCAATGCTTGGATTTCGCGTCGATACGCGCTTGCTGGTTCGCACCAGCGTTCTTGGGTTGAGTGCAGTACTTTCGCTGTCGGTTGGCACTTCCGCCTTTGCGCAGGAAGAAGCGGGGGCAAGCGAGGATGAAGCTGCAGGTTCGATCATCGTAACCGCGCGCCGCCGCGATGAAGCGCTGATCGATACGCCGATCGCAGTTTCTGCCTTCAGCGCGGAGGATCTGCGGGATCGCCAGATTCAGCAGACATCGGATCTGGAACAGTTCACCCCCAGCCTGCAGTTCAAGCCCGCCGGTCAGCTTTCAGGCAATTCTGCGGCCTCGGTCGTGTTTATTCGCGGCATCGGCCAGCTCGATCCGACTGCGGCGGTCGACCCCGGGGTGGGGATTTATCTCGACGAAGTCTATCTGGGCCGCGCGGTCGGCGGGACGATAGAATTCGGCGACATCGCCAGCGTAGAAGTGCTGCGAGGTCCGCAGGGCACTCTGTTCGGCCGCAACACCATCGGCGGCGCGATCCTCGTCCGTACCAAGGAGCCCGAGCTTGGCGTTTTCAATGGAAATGGCCGTTTCCGGGTGGGTGAAAACAATTTGTTCGAAGGCTTCGCAGCCCTGAACCTTCCGATTGCCGATAATGTTGCGGCGCGGGTTTCGGGCGGTTTTCGCAAGCGCGACGGCTATGTGATCCGCGCGTTTGACGGGCTGGATCTGGGCGATGACAACAGCTTCACTTTCAATGGCGCGTTGTTGTGGGAATTCAGCCCCGATGTGAAGCTCAACATTCGGGCGGATTATACGAAGCGCGACGAGCATGGCGCGCCGTTCGTCTTTGCCGGAATCAACGAGAATGCTCCGGTCGCCGCGATCGCCAGCGTGGCGGCGGGATGCCCGGGCGCGACGATGCCCTTCGTGATCCCTAATACCGATCCGCGTTTCGGCCCGCCCAGCGTGCCGATGATCAACGATCCGCGCTGCGCCAACGATTTCCAGGCCAAGGGCAATTTCGTCAATGGCGGGACTGCCGACGTCCTGAGCACGTCGGAAGTATGGGGCGTATCGGGTACGCTGGAGGCCGATCTTTCGGAGGCGTTCAAGGTCAAGTCGATCACGGCCTATCGCTCAACCCAGTCCCGTGGCATTCGTGATGCGGACAATACGCCCTTCGTGATGATCACCACCGATGTCGGCGGCAAATCCGAACAGGTTAGCCAGGAACTGCAGCTCCAGTATCAGTCGGGCATCGTGAGCGGCATTCTGGGCGGCTACTATTTCAACGAGAAGACCCATGAGCGCGCGACGGTGCCTCTGGCGTTCCCGCCTTCGCCGCCGGTGATCAACTCATTGTTGGCGGGGGGCCCCGGGTCACGCGATCTGCAGGTTTCCGATCTTGAGACGGATTCTGTTGCCGTCTTCGGCGAATTGTCGATCACGCCGGTGGACCAGCTCGAGATTTCGGGCGGCCTTCGCTACACGCGGGACAAGAAGAGCTTCACCGGCACGGTCCTGAACCTGTTCCCGGCGACCTTGCCCGATCCCGATCCCCTGCCGACCAAGGCCATTCCAGAAGGTGGTCCGCTGTTCATCTACAATCGCCCCTTCGAAGACAGTTTCGATGCGGTGACGGGATCAGCCAGCGTCCGCTATTCGTGGAGCGATCAGGTCAGCACCTATGCGTCCTATTCGCGCAGCTTCAAGTCGGGCGGGTTCAACACCCGCTACAACGCGGCGCCCGCAGGCAATGTGCCGGTGCCCTTCGACGAAGAGGAAGTCGAAAGCTACGAAATCGGCGCGAAGTTTGACCTGGGCGATTTCCGCTTCAATGCAGCGGGTTTCATCGCCAATTACAACAATATCCAGCTGATCTTCCGTCAGGGCGTCGTGCCGCTGCTCTTCAACGCCGGCAAGGCGCGGATTCAGGGACTGGAGGCGGAAATGAGCTATCGCTCCGGCGGGTTCAGACTGGATGCCTCGGCTAGCGTGCTTGACGACGATATCCTCAGCATCACGCCGGTGCCGGGCGCTACGGCAACCGTCACCCCGGCTGACGATCTTCCGTTTACGCCGGAGTTTCAGGGCAGCTTCGGTGTCGCCTATGAAATCCCGGTCGGCAACGATCTCAGCCTGACGCCGCGTTTCGACGGCAGCTACACTTCGAAGATCACCTTCATCACGGGTAGCGTGCCCGAGATCGAGGAAGACGGCTATTTCACCGGCAATGCCTCCCTGTCGCTTGCCAATGACGATCGGGGCTGGAAGCTGACCGCCGGTGTGATGAACCTGTTCAACGAGCAGTACCTTGTCCAGGGCAACGCATCGCTCGGCACGTTGGGCTATGCAGAGAAGATTTACGCCCGCCCGCGGAACTGGTTCGTCCAGGTTTCGGCGGAATTCTGACGGGATCGGGCCGGAAGTCTGCGCACTGCTAGTGGCCGCAGTCTTCCGGCTCCGAACCGTTCAGGCCGCGCCCCGTACTCCCTTCAGTGCCACGGCCAGCAGGCCTGCCGCCTGCGGATCGCTGGCAATGATGCGGTGAACCTCTGCCGCCATGTGCTGAAACGCCGGATCGTTCGCCGCCGCCTCACCGAATTCGTCCACCAGCAGAGCAGTAACCAGCGTGCGGGCGAGATCTTCGTCCGAAAGATCGTCGGTGCGTAACACGGCTTCCACCCGACCGGCGGCGGGGGGGCGGCGTTGGGGGCCGCTGGTGGAACTGGCGCTGCCCTTTCGGGAGCGGGTGGATTTGTCGAGGCGTTGCAATTGCTGGCGCAGCAGCATCAGCACCTGATCGACATTGGAAATGCGGGTCATCGCGCCGCCCCGTCAGTGCCGGGTGGGGCCGCCGGAGAACTGGCCGAGCAGCAGGGAAGTAGCCGAAAGATCGGATTCCTCTCCTTCTTCCGCCACCGCACCGCCCGCCTTCATCGCCCTTTCGCATTCGCCCATCAGCAGGCGGATATCGCCATTGAGCGGCTCGTTCTCGCGGTTGAGCGCGATCCCTTCGCGCATCCGGGCGAGGGCCGGTTCGAACTCGTCGCGCACCAGATGGGTCAGCCCTTCTACGAATTTGCGCAGATAAGCGTCCTCCGGCAGGCGCATCAGGGGCCCCCAACTGGACAGGGCTCGGTCCACTTCGCCCGAAGTCAGCTCGAAGAAGCCTAGTTGATAGCGGGCAATGGCGAAATCGGGCGCGAGTTCCACCGCGCGGGCCAGCGCGGCATGGGCCTCGCGCGGTTCTTTCCGCCCGGCCAGGATCGATCCGCGCATGAAATGCAGCCGCGGATCTTGCGGATAGCGTTTCAGCGCCGCCTCCACTGCGGCCAGATCTTCCGTATCGCTGGCCTGCATCTGCCGGACCAGCGCGGCCATTTCCTCGTCGCCGCACAATTCCATCATGGTTCTCCTACCGCAGCTTTGCGGCCAATCCCCGGAGCCTGTCCAGAGCGGCCTTGTGAATTTGGGACACGCGGCCCTTGGTGACGCCCAGCAGCAGGGCGATCTGCTGGAAGCTCACGCCATTGCGATAATGCTGGCGGATCACGAAGCCCTCCCGCTCGGGCAGATTGTCCACTAGATCGCGGATGCGGCCCTGCAATTCACGCCAGGCGAGGCTTTCGTAAGGGGTGGGGGCCGGATCGGGGATGGCGTGGAGGTCCTCCATTCGCACGCCTTCCAGCATCAGCCCCAATGCGATGGCGGCTGACAGCGCGGAAAGGGCCGCGATGGGATCGGCGGTGGCATCCTGCCCCTGTTGCAGTGATTTCAGCCGCTCACGCTCCATTCGCTGCCGGTAATGATAGGCGGCAGCGCTCTCGCTAGCCTGGATCAGGTTGTTGGCGATGTGTCCCCGGATGCGGATGCGGGCAAAGGCCTCGAACGGGACGGCGCGCGTGGCATCGAAGCGCTCAATCGCCTGGATCAGTGCCTCATAGGCCAGTTGCTCGATATCGCCGCGCTCGTAATTGCCGGGTGCGCGGCGGCGGAATTGCGCGGCCGCGAGCCGGGCGGCGAAGGGGCGGTAATGGTCGAACAGACGGCGACGGTTCTCATGGCTGCGATCGGCGGCGAAGGCGCGCCACAAGGCGGCCTCCACCCGTTCGGGCCGCAGCAGCAGGTCCACCCCCCGAAAGGCGGGACCCCCGCCGCCGCTCAGCGCTTGAACCGTCATGTGAAACTGCCGAGCAATCCTTCCAGCACAAGGCTCCACCCGTCGATCAGCACGAACATCAACACCTTGACCGGCAGCGATATGGTCGCCGGAGGGACCATCATCATACCCAGCGACAGCAGGATGCTGGCCACCACAAGATCGATCAGCAGGAAGGGCAGAAGGATCACGAAGCCGATGGTGAAGGCCACCCGCAATTCGTTGAGCATGAAGGCGGGAGTGAGCTTCAACAGTTCCACATCCTGCGGCGTGGCGGGGAGATGGGCCCCCGACACGCGATAGACCATCTCAAGGTCGCTCTCGCGCGTGTGGGCCAGCATGAAATCGCGCAAGGGGGCAGATCCGCCTTCGATCGCCAGCGTCAGTTCCTGCGTGCCGTTCAGCAGCGGCTGCAGGCCCTTGTGGTTCACCTCATCAAGCGTCGGCCCCATCACAAAGGCTGTCATGAACAGGGCGAGACTGGTCAGCACCGCATTGGGCGGGGTCTGCGGCATGCCGAACGCGTGGCGCACCATGGAGAGCACCACCACGATGCGAATAAAGCTGGTGGTGCTGATCAGGATCGCCGGGACGATGGCCAGGACAGCAAGGATCACTGCGATCCGTACGGCTTCAGTGGTCTGCGGCGCAGCCGCCGTGGCGGCGAAGGCAGGTGTTGCGGCCAGTGTTGCGAGCGAGGCGATGGCCAGGGACATCAGGCGTCTGGCACACATCATTGCGGCCCTTTGAGGATTGTCGCGCCTGCCGGGGTCAGCGCGATCAGCCATGTCTGCCCATCGCATTCCAGCAGGCACAGATCGGCCGTGGGGCTCGCCCGGCGGGTTTCGATCACGCTGATCCGCCGCTGGGTAACCGCGCTTCGCCGTTCGAACAGTGCAGCAGGCTGCAGTGGCCCGCCCCCACGCTGGTGGCGCCGTAACAGCAACACGGCCCCGAAGGCGATGGCGATGCACAGCCCGAAGGCCAGCAGCAGCCGTAGCCATGGTATGTCGGGCGTGGCACCACCGGTCAGCCCCTCCGCCAACGCAGGGGTAGGGAGGGCCGACAGCAGCAGTGCTGGGGCAGCGAGGCGGCGCATGATTATCCGCCGATCTCGGTGACTCGGACCGCGAATTTCTCGTCCACGCTCACGATCTCGCCCCGCGCGATGACGTGGCCGTTCACGCGGATCTCTGCCGCTTCGCCAAGCTTGCGGTCCACCGGGACAAGAGCGCCCTTGGCCAGCGCGGCAAGCTCCGCCACGCTGAGATGCGCTTCGCCAAGTATCACCTCCACATCCACTTCGACATGGTCGATCAGCCGGCTGGGAAGCTCCGCCGGGGATGGGGCAGGCAGGGTCTGTGTGTTGTCGTCTACCATTGGGTTGCAGGCCTTGTGAGCTGGAGCTGGAAATCGCCGTCACCCGGCATCAGGGTGAGCGCGCCGGTGGCGGCGGGCGCATCGTCGATCAAAGCGTCGAGTGCGGCGGTGAGCGGGGTGTCGAGCGTAAGTACGTCGCCGGGCCCGAGTGCTTCGATCTGCGCCAGCGCGAGGCGGCTCGTCCCGATCCGGGCGGAAAGCCGCAGGTTTTGGGGGGCGAAGGCGGATTTACGTGAGGCAAGTGCCGCACCCTTGCGCGGCGATCCGGCCCAGCGTAGCGCCAGTGCCGCAAGAAGGCCGCACCCGGCCTCGATCCGCAGCAGCAATTCGCCTGTCGGGGCGTAAACGGGCAGGACGAAGGCCGTGGCATCGTCATCGCCGCTATTGGCGGGTATGGCGGCGCGGAGCATGGCAGCGAGGGCATCGAGAGCCGCCCCCACCAGATGCTCGATCACTGTGCGGTCCCGCGCCATGCGCAGATCCCGCTCGCCCAGTTCCCGGCCGAGCAATTGCGCAGCGAGGGTCAACCGGCCTTCGTCGCGCAGCGACAGGCGCAAGCCGCGCCCCTCATATGCGGACGCAAAGCCCATCGCCGGAGAAACCGTCTGCTGCCGTTCCCATCGCGGCGGCAGGTCCGGGCGGGCGGCGGCGAACCACTCGCCGGCCCAGGCCTGCACGCAGCGTGCCACCGGTTCGGCCGTGCGGGCATCCAGCAGCGCGCTTTCGGGTAGCCAGAGCGCGGGCGTGCCGCTCATCCCTGGCCTCTGATACCGAAGAGCTGCTGGATCATGTCATTGGACACGCTGATGATCTGCGACGATGCCTGGAAGCCGCGCTGGATCAGGATCAGCTCCGCGAATTGGGAGCCTAGATCCACATTTGACGCCTCCAGCCGGCGGCTGAGGATCGTGCCCACGCGGCTGTCTTCGGCGGCGAGATATTGCACTTGCCCGAAGCCATTATGCGCGAACAGCCCGCTGCTGCGCTGCTCCAGCTTCTGGGGATCGCGGAAGTCTGCCAGCGCAATCGCGCCCAGTTCCTTTTTCTCCTCATTGCTATAGGTGATTTCGAGCTGGCCCTTGGCGTTGACGGCCAGTTTCGAGACCGTTCCGGTGCCATGCCCATCGACATCCGCCGCCCGCAGCGAGCTGACCGTGCCGGAGGAGTAGGACGATACGCCCGAGAAATCGAAAGTGACGGAAAGCCCGCTGGCGGCTTCGGCAAAGGTAAGCGTCTGGGTGGTCGGATCGGCTGCGCCGCCGATGAACTTCAGCGTTTGTGCGCCGATTACCTCACCATCGCCATCGGTGACCTTCAGGGTCCACTCGTCGAACACCGTTTCCTCGCGCGTGAACTTCAACGTCCACAGATGTTCGCCACCGCGCTCGTCGAACACCTTGACGTCGGCGATGGTGAATTCGGTGGCGGTGGAGGAAAGATTGTCTGCGAAGTCGATCTTCGTGGTTTCTTCCGGCGGGCTGGTGCGCGAGGCATCGATGTTCAAGCTCACGGGCCGCCCACTATTGTCGAGCACGGCCAGCCGATAATCCGTGCCGGAGAGGACGATGTAGCCACCATCGTCTACAGAGAAGCTGCCGGTGCGGGTGTAGAGCGTCTGGTTCCCGTCCAGCAGCACGAAGAAGCCGCCGCCATCGATGGCGAGATCTAGATCCCGGTCGGTCTGGCGCAATTCGCCCTGGCCGAAATTGAGCGCAATATCCTCAAGGCTCACGCCGTGGCCGGCCTGCCCGCCCGAAGAAGTGTAATCCAGCCCGCCCGAACTGCCAGAGCCATAGACGTCGGAAAAGCTCACGTCCGACGCCTTGAACCCCGTGGTGTTGAGGTTGCTGACATTGTTGCTGACGGTCTTTAGCCCTTCGGAATAGGCATTGAGCCCGCTCAGGCCGATATAGATTGATCCGAACATGTCAGTTGGTCTCCCTGATCTTCGAGACCGAACTCAGGCTGATGTCCGAGATGGTCTGGTTGCCGGTGGTCAGAATGGTGAGAGTCGGCCCGTTCTGGCCGAATGCGATGGCGGTGACCTTGCCGGTCAGCGTCACATTGCCCGCGGGTACGTCTACTGTGCGGCCCAGCAGGCTGGCGGCCTGTGCTGTCGACTGCGCGGACACCAGTGTCTGCAGGCTTTCCGACATCTGCTGGGTCTGCTGGATCTGCGAGAACTGGGCGAGCTGCGAGACGAACTGGAAATTGTCCATCGGCTTCAGCGGGTCCTGATAGGTCAGCTGGGTCAGCACGATCTTGAGCAGATCCTCGAACCCCAGGCCGAAAGCGTCGGTCGCGCTCTGGCCGCTGGTCGAACTGCCGGTGGCCCCGGGAGTGGAGCTTCCGCCCAGAACATCGACGGGGGAACTGGCCATGGTTTTTACCCTTCCGAAATTTCGTGGATGACGATGGCCGTGTGGCGGTGGCCATGGCTTTCGAGCAGGCGGCCAAGCGCTGCCTCCAGCCCGGCGCGTTCGCCATCGGCCAGCTTCGGCAGGCGCAGCACCAGCCGCAGCCCGCCTTCCGCGGAGATCAACTGCGCCCCGAAAGGCGAGGAACGGCCCGATGGGGCGTTGGGCGCGGGATCGGCGCTGGGAGGCCGTTGGCGGGCTGTTTCATTGATGCGGGCGGCGGGTAGTGATTGCGGTGCCTCCGGCTGGGCAAGCGCGACCGGTTGATAGGAGGCCGCAAGCGAGTCCGGCATGGATGGCACGGATATCGCCTGCGTCGCGGATGCTGGCGCCGTGGTGGATGGCTTTGTCGGATTGGCCCGATCAGGCGAAGCGGTGGGCGAGGGTTCCGGCGGCACGAATTGCGGACGCGCTGGCCCGAGGAAATGCGGGGTGGCCTCGCGGATCGCGACGGAGTTTGCGGCTTCCGGCCTTCCGGCGATCTCGCCTTTGTACAGCCCAGTAGCCGCCTCCGCTACAGAGCGGCCCGCAGGGTCTAGCGCCATGCCAACCAGCAATTGCGCAGCGCTGAACGCCTCGACGGGCGTGCCGAGCGGGGGCGCAAGCTCCGCCGCCTTGCGCGGGAGGTCCGGGCACGTCTCAGTGAGCCGAAGTTCCGCTACGGAAGCGGAGTTGCCTGCCAGCAACGCGGCCAGCAATTGCGCGAAATCCGTGGCGACGGGTGAGGCATCGTCTCCGGTAACCGGATGAGTGGGTGACGCGATCTGCAGCTGGAGGGGTGGAAGGGCGGCAGGGGCGATCGTCATGTGCGATCTCCGGCGGCGACCGGGCGGAGCCTTGCCGCCTCCAGCACCGCCGCGTCGTCGCGCTTGTCGGCCAGTCGCCGGGTGAGCTTGCGGGCGAGGGTGGAGGCGCGTTCTTCCCGTGCGTGATCCTGCCGCCACTGCTCGCGCCAGCCTTCCTCGCGGGCCTCGCATTTGTCCAGCGTCTCTGCGGCGGCATCGCGCCGGGCGGAGAGGCTCGCCAGCACCGCCAGCGCGATCCGCCATCCGGCAAAGTCGAGCGCCTCCGCACCCTGCATTGCCGTGACTTGTGTCTCCTTTGCCGCCACTTCGCTTTTGCGTTGGTCCAGGCCGTCGCGCGATTGGGCGGTTTGCGCCTGTGCCTCGGTCAGTTCGCCGCGGCTGGCCATGGCCCTGAGCGCCTGAAGCGCGGCGATCCGGTCAAGCCGGTGGTGAAGGCTGCGGCTGCTACGCATGGCGGCCATCCGCCAAAATTCGGGAAAGTTTGTCGGTTGATTCAGTCAGATCGCAACATTCCTTCACACCTTGCGTAAGGAAGTCGGCAAGGGCCGGCTGGAGCGCGATGGCCCGGTCAATCCGCTCGCTGGCGCCGCTACGATAGAGGCCGCTTTCGATCATCGGTCGCGCCTCTTCATGGGTGGCGATCAGCGTATGAGCCTCGCCGCACAATGCGCTATCGGCCTCGCCCAGCAGATCGCCCGCAAGGCGGCTGACGCTGCGCGACAGGTCGATGGCGGGGAAATGGCGTTTTTCGGCCAGCTGGCGCGACAGGACGATGTGCCCGTCCAGCACCGATTTCATCAGTTCCACCACCGGATCGTCCACATCGTCCGTTTCGCTGAGCACGGTGAACACTGCCGTGATCGCCCCGCCGCCGCGCGCCGCGCCGCAGCGTTCGGCAAGGCGGGGCAGGGCGGAAAAGACGTTCGGCGTCAGGCCGCGCACGCTGGGCGGCAGGCCGGCGGCGAGGCCCAGTTCGCGCAAGGCATGGGCCACGCGGGTGACGGAATCGACCAGCAGCAGCACATGTTCGCCCGCGTCGCGCCAATGTTCGGCAAGGCCCACCGCCTGTTCGATGGCGCGCAGGCGCAGGCTGGCGCTTTCGTCTGCCGTGGCGGCGATCAGGGTTGAGCGGGCGGCGTTTGGGCTCTCGCGCAGCATGCGCCACAGCACGTCGACTTCGCGCCCGCGTTCTCCGACCAGACACAGCACCACACGGTCGCAGTCTGTCTGGCGGGCAATCTGTTCCAGCAGGCTGGTCTTGCCGACGCCTGCCGCGGCGAAGATGCCCACACGCTGGCCCTTGCCCAGGGGCAGCAGTGCGTCGATCGCGCGGATGCCAGTCTCGATCCGCTCCGCTGGTGCGATGCGGTCCAGTGGGGCGAGCGGGTCGCCCGCGCGCTTCTGGCGGCGGTCTGGCCAGATCGCGCCCTGGCCGTCGAGCGGGCGGGCCAGTGCATCAATCGCGCGGCCGCCGAAGCCGCAGCCGACCGGGATGTCCTCCATCTCATGCGCGCGGGCGACAGTTGCGCCCAATACCAGCCGGGGTGGGTGGGCGATGGGCACCAGCCGGAGCCTTTCCGCCTCGACCGCCACCACTTCCGCCAGCAGCGGTGCGGCGTCGGCGGCCTCCACCTCGCAATAATCGCCCACGCTGGCGATCGGCCCGTCTGCTTCCAGATACTCGCCGGTGATGCGCGTGAGGTGGCCGGCGGCACGGGCGAATTGCGCGCTTTCGATCCGGGCGACGAAGGAGTGAACCTTCATTGCGCACCTCCCTCGGCAGCCAGTCGGTCGAAGAATTCGGTCAGGCGCTGCCATTGGCCCGCGAGCCCGGCATCGAGCGTGCCGAGCTTGAGGTCTGCCACGCATTCGCCAGAGCCGAGTGTTTCATCCACGATCACTGCAAGGCTGGGGAAGCGTGAGGCCAGTGCCGCCAGATCGTCGTCCCGGCGGAAATCGCGCGGGGAAACTCGCAACTGCCGCAGCATATCGCGCTGCAATGAGGCAACGTGATGGGCCAGTGTCGCACTAACGAGACCGGCATTCAGTTCCTCGTCTCCGAAAATCCGCCCCAGCGCCGTTCGGGCCAGCTGCAGTGCCAGAAGTTCGCAGTCTGCGAGGAATTTCCCATTATCCTTCTGCAACTTGTCTAGCGCATTGCCGAGCAGTTCGAGGCGACGGGCTTCCTCGCCCGCCGCATGATCCAGCCCGTCCTGCCGTCCCCGTTCGAAGGCGGCCTCCTCGCGGTCACCTGCCTCGTCCTCCATCTGTGCGATGCGGTGACGCAGATCGGCGATGGCGCCTTCCAGCTCCATGCATTGCCGGTCCAGAGCTTCGTCCCGCGCGGGAGGCTCGGGAAAGTGGTGCGACGGCGCGACATTGCTCTCCCCGCGCGCCGTGGCGGGCGGCACGGCGTCGAGGGAACGGACCGCACGCATCGCTGCCGGATCACCTGCTTTCAGGAGCCCGCTCACAGCCCTTGCCTCCATTCGCGCCAGTGGAAACTGAACAGTTCGACCAGCGTGGGCCGGGTTTGCACATCGCGCGGGCTGGTCGCAGCTTGTTCGTGCCCAGCCAGCAGTGCGGTACGCACCTGTGCGGTCAGCATGGAGGCGGCAGGCCCGTCCTTCTCGCAGGCGTCCAGCAGCTCAGCCAGCCAGGGAGAACAGGCGTGGAAGCGGCGGCTGCGAGCCTCCGCTTCGGCCCGCTCACGCTCGCCGGCGCCCAGCAGCCGCTCGAACGCGAGGCGTTGCGGCGCGGCCATCCGGCGCAGGATGCCTTGCCGATCCCCTACTGGCAGGGCGCGCCATTGATCGAGCAGCGCCGCCATATCCGCCGCCTCACATTCCATCAGGCACTCCATCGGCAAGGGCGATCTTCTCGCCCAGCAGTTCGGCAAAGCTCTGTTGCTCTTCGGGCGAAAGGCGGCTGCGGCGGCGAAGTGCGATCAGGAGCAGCACGGCAGGGATGGCGAGCAGTGTCCAGAACCAGGTGCTGCCGGCAAGGCTGCTGCCGATCGTGAAGGGTTCCGGCGCGGCGATGGGGGCGAGCGGCGGTTGTTCCGGAGCGGCGGGGGGCACCATGGCTGGATTTTGGGCGGCGAGATCCTCCAGCGGCCCGGCCTCGAAGCGCAGGATATCGCCATTCTTCGGTTCCAGCCCGGCCGCATTTGCGATGGCTGTCTGCAGCAGTTCCCGATCTTCTGCGCCCAGTCCCATCTCGGTACGCACAGCGATGCGCAGGCGGAAATTGCGGGAGGTGGACTGCGCAGATGCAGGTGAGGGAGCAGATGAAGGCGAAGCCGCGATTTCCTCCGCAGGTATCGCCAGCACTCGCAGGTCGAATGGTACACCGGGGATCAGCTTTTCCGCTACGCCGCGCACGCGGGCACGGTAATATTCCTCTAGCGCGGAACGCTCGTCTAACTCGGCGGGAATGGCGACGCCTTCCACCGGCAAGGCGCTGAGCAAGCGACCACGATGATCCAGCACAGCCACTTCGCGCGCGGGCAGGTCCGGTACGGCGGAGGCTACGAGTTGCTGGATGCCGGTGACGCGCGCGGGATCTAGCGCGGCATTGCCCTGTGCCTGCAAGGTCACTGCGCCTTTCGGCCCTGTCTGGTTAGCGCGGAACAGGGTGCGTTCGGGCAGCGAGAGGTGAACGCGGGCAAAGGCTATCCCCTCCATTCCCATGATGGTCCGGGCGAGTTCTCCCTGTAATGCGCGCTGGAAATTCACCTTCTGCGCGAATTCGGTGAGGCCCATGTCAGCCTCGTTGAACAGTTCGAAGCCCACCGTGCCGCCCATGGCGACACCCGATCCGGCCACCAGCACGCGCGCCCGACCGATCTCTTCTTCCGGCACCAGCAGCCGGCGGCCGCCATCCTCCAGCCTGTATTCGATCCCTTGCTTGTCGAGCACGCCGACGATTTCGGCCGCGTCAGCCTCGCGCAGATCCTCATAAAGGATGCCGTAACCGGGCCGTAGGAAGGCGAACCAGACGATCGCCAGCATCGCCAGAACGCCCGCGAAAATGCCGCCGATGAGGAAGAATTGCCTGCGTTCCATGCGTCAGAGCTGCATGTTCATGAGTTCGCGATAGGTCTCCACCAGACGGGTGCGGACCTGCATTGCCAGTTCGACCGAAAGGCGGGCTTCCTCCAGCGCGATGGTCACCTGATGGACCGGCACGGAATCATCCAGCGCGAATTGGCGTACCAGCTCGTCTGCATGGGCGATCTTGCCGTTGACCGCGTCCAGCCCGGCAGAAAGCACCGATTGGAAGCTCGCGCCCGGTGTGCCCGGCGCCGCGATGGAGGGCAGGCCGAGCTGCATGATCTGCGGCGCGCCGTCGGAAAGACCGAGCGCGGCGATTGCGTCCACCGCGCTCATGCCTGTTTCCCGATCTGGAGCGCGCTGGAATAGATCTGCTGCGCCGCCGCCAGCGCCACGAGGTTCGCTTCATAGGCGCGCGCGGTTTTCACCATCAGGGTCATTTCCTCTGCATGGCTAACGTTGGGATAGGAGACGAAGCCGGCTGCATCGGCCTGCGGGTGGCCGGGTTCATGGACCCGGCGCATTCCCGCGCCGCTTGGCTCCACGCCATAGACGCGCACGCCGCCGGGCTGTTGCTGCCCGTCCAGTACCGTGCGGAAGCTCTCTGCAGGGCCGGAGACGAGCCGCAGCGGGCGGTAGGAGGTGCCATCGGCCCCGCGCCCGGAATTGATATTGGCGAGGTTGACCGCGATGACTTCCATCCGCCGCCATTCGACATCCAGCCCCGTGCGGCTGATCGCGATCGCGTCCATCACTGGCCTCCCGTCACGGCAAGGCGGGAAAGCTGCATCTGGCGGCTCAGCACATCGACCAGAGCGGCATAGCGCAGGGCGGTTTCGGAAGCGCTGGCGAGTTCGAGATCGAGCCTCATGCCGCCCTGGCCAGCTCGGCTCACGTCCTGCACGAACTCCGGCTTGAGCTGACGCACCGCGTCCGGCCCGGCATTGGCGGCATCGCGCAGCTGGCCTTCGAAGCTGACGCGCAGCGGCGTGTAATTGGGCGAATTGGCATTGGCGACGTTCTGCGAAATGGCCGAGGCGCGCAGGGCGAGCCCGTCCAGTGCCTTGACCACGAGCAGGGCGGAAAGCTGGTCCATCCCCATGTCTCCTCTATTGAACCACGATTTCGGCATGCAGCGCGCCTGCGGCCTTGATCGCCTGCAGGATGCTGATCATGCGCCTGGTATCGACCTTCGCCCGGGCGAGCCCTTCCACCAGCGAGCCGACGGTGGTGTTGGGAAAGCTCATCACCGCGTCATTGGCGCCCTGTTCGACTTCCAGCTTGGTGTTGGTCACGATCAGGCTGGAGATGTCATTGGCGAAACCGGCGATGAAGCTGGGCTGGGAAGCGTAATTCTCGGTGACGATGGTCACCTTGATGTCGCCTTGCGAGATGACGACGCTGGATATCCGCACTCCCGTTCCGGCCACTACGGTGCCGGTCCGTTCGTTGATCACGATGCGCGGGGCGATATCGGGGGTGACCGCGATATTCTCGATGCGGGAGAGGAAGGCGGCCAGTTCCGCCGGGCCGCGATCATAGGCGATCACCACCTCATCGGCATTGCGGACCGAGGCGATGGGGCGGCCGAAACTGGTGTTGATGGCATCACTAACTCTTTGGGAAGTAGTGAAATTTGGTTCAGCCAGCAGGAAGGAAACAGTGCCCTGTGAGGACAACAGGCGGGCGTCCACCGGTGCCTCCACCGTGGCCCCGCCGGGCAGGACGGCACTGGTGGGATAATTGCGCTGCTGGCGATTGAGATTGGCTTCGAAATCATGGCCGCCCGCCGTCAGCGCGCCCTGTGCCAGCGCATAGGGGCGCTGGTCCGGGCCCATCAGCGGGGTCATCAACAGGGTGCCCCCGGCGAGCGAGCGGGCATCGCCGATGGAGGAGACGATTGCGTCGATCCGGTCCCCCGGATTGGCGGAAGCGGGCAGGGTTGCGGTGACTATCACCACTGCCACGTTGCGACTGTTGATCTGTTCCTCGCTCACCGCCGTGCCCAGGCGGGAGAGGACATTGCGCAGGGCGAGGCGGGTTACCTCGTTGCGGCGGGTGTCGCCCGAGCCCGCGAGGCCGGTGACGAGGCCATATCCGATCAGCGCATTATCGCGCCAACCATCGAACCGGCCGAGGCCTTTCAGTGTCACCTGCTGTGCGCTCAAAGGAGCCGAGAGTGTGCACAAAGTCGCCAGAGCGAGCGGATAAAGGAAACCTCGCCAGCCCATCAGCCGATCCCCAAAAAGCTGAAGAGGCGATTGAGCAATCCGGGCTTCGCGCTGCGGCTCACGAAGCCCTTTCCGTCATAATCGATCCGCGCATCGGCGATGCGGGAGGAGGGGATCTGATTGTCGGCGCCGATGTCCTGCGGGCGGATGCGGCCGCGCACGGCGATGGTGGTTTCCTCGCCATTGATCAGCATCTGCTGGCGGCCTTCGATCACGAAATCGCCATTGGGGGCCACTTCCACGACATTGGCGGAGAGCTGCGCCACGAATTGTTCGGCGCGCACCACTTCGCCGCGCCCGGCATAGGAGCCGCCGAACTGGATCGAGGCATCCTCGTCGATCCCGCCGGCCTGGAAGGAACCGCCGGTCTGCGACTTGCGGGAGGAGTTGTTCTGCAGGCTGCTGCTGGCGCGGGTTGCTTCGACGATCAGGATCGTCACGGCATCGCCAATACCCATCGCCTTGCGGTCGCTCGCCACGGCGGGCCAGCCGGTGCCGCGATAGAGCTGTTCGGCCTGTGCGGCGGCGGGCAGAGCGGCCAGCGCGGCAGTGAGGAGAAGGGCGGGGCGGTTCACTGCACGGCTCCCGCATCCACGAAGCGCACGGCCAGCACCGTGCCATCTTCCGCGCGGACGAAACCACGCTCGCCCGCGCGCAGGGGGCGGAGGGGCCGCACTTCGCGCTCGATGATTACCGGGCCTTCGCGCACCAGCAGTTGCAGCGCCTTGCCCGCCGGGGCCACCGGCCCGGGTTTGAGCGCGAGGCGGCCGAGATAGGTCCCGGCGGGCAGGGCTTCGGTGGCAAATGGGGCGGCGGCATCGCGGTTGAAGGTGAGCGGCAGGCGGAGGGCATCGTCCCGGCAGGGGGCGGGTTCGGCCAGTTCGGCGGTCAGGAACTCTCCCGCGCCGACGCCTTGCGCCAGCGCGAGGCACTCGCCCGGTTCCCTCGCGCTCGCTGCATTGCCGCCGAAACAGGCAGCCACCGCCAGTAACATTATCGCGCCCCGCTTCATCGCCTATCGCCTGAGCGTGTTGGTGATCGAGGCAAGTTGATCGGCCGCCTGCAGGATCTGGGCATCGGCGGCGAAAGCGCGCTGGACCATCAGCATCTCGACCATTTCCGACGACAGCTCGACCGTGGACTGCTCCACACTGCCCTGCACGAGGTGGCCCGCGCCATCCTCGCCCGGTCGGGCATCGACCAGCCGCGCGCCTTCGCTGGCGCGGTAAAGCCCCTCGTCCAGCCGTTCGAAGGCGGATTCCAGTTCCGGGCGGACGAGCGATATCTGCCCGATCTCCACCGTCTCATCCGTGGCGGTGCGCACGCTCACCACGCCATCCTGCGCGATCGCCAGTTCCTGCGCATCGGCGGGCACCACGATCCCGGCCTGCAGCGGAATGCCGCTGGAGGTGGCGAGCAAGCCATCCTCGTTCACCCGCAGCCGACCACCGCGCCAGAACAAAGTCTCCCCGCCCGGGCCGGCCAGTTCCACAAAGCCGCGCCCGTCCACCGCAAGGTCCAGCGCATTGCCGCTGGGCCGCAAGGTTCCTTGCGCGAACAGCATTTCGCCCGGCACCACCCGTACACCGCCGAAGCTGGCGAGCGCGGAGGCAGGCGCATTGGCGCCATCCGCTGTACCCACTCCGTCTGCATTGCGCGCCAGCACTTCGGCAAAGCGCGCCTCCGTCCGCTTGAAGGCGGGCGTGTTGACGTTGGCGACATTGTTGGCGTGGATTTCCAGCGCGCGCTGCTGCGCCCTGAGCGCCGCGGCGCCCACTTCAAATGCCCCGTTCATCGGCCGCTCCTGCTGAAAGTGGTGATCGCCTGGCCGATCAGTTCGTCATAATATTGCACCACGCGCCCACCGCCTTCGGCCTGGCGCAGCGCGGCCATCATCGCGACCATCTCGTCGCTCATGGTCACATTGGATTTTTCGAGGAAGCCCTGGCGGATCTGCGATCCTTCGGCTTCGCTCATCGCGGTTTCGGGGGCAGTGAACCCGGTGCCGCCCTGCGCGGTCAGCGCCGCCGGATCGCCGACCTCGTACAGCCCGATCCGTGCCGCAGGCAGCCCGCCTTCCAGCACGGTGCCGTCGGCCAGAATCTCGAAATCAGGGCCGGTCAGCGCCAGATCCCCGCCGCCGGCCTGCTGCAGCACGCGGCCCGCCGCATCGGCGAGGACACCATCCGCGCCCAGAGCGAAGGAGCCGCCGCGCGCATAGACGAAGCCATCCCCTTCACGCAGGCGCAAAAGGCCCGGGCCGTGGATCGCAAGATCGAACGCGCTGCCGGTCTCGGCAAGCCGGCCCTGTGTGAAATCGACATAGGCTTTCTGCGCGGGAAGCGGGGCACCGGCGCTTTCCGCCGTCAGCCCTTCCGCCGTTCCCAGCGCCTCGGCAAAGCTCGCCTGCCGCTTGAACCCCGGCGTGGAGGCATTGGCGACATTCTGCGCCGCTGCTTCCAGCCTGCGTTCCGCCGATGCAAGTATCGCCGCCGCAGAATCGACCAGACCCGGCATTTGTTACCCCCAACGGACCATTCCGTCGCGGCCAGGAAAGCCGGAGTTTCGGCCCTGCGGGAAGGCGCGACACCTCCACTCCGGAGGTTTAGCGGCCAGGTTCTCCGTCGCGGGGCGCGGATGGGCTTGGCAGAGCGGGGCCAATCCGTTTGACCCACGATCCATCCGGAATGGATGAGCTGATCCGCCCCATGCCGCCCCATGCCGCATTGCATAGGAAAATCGGCGTGGGCGCCTGTCCCCCGCCGGGTCAGCCGGTGGGCCGCGCTTGACCGGCGCGCGAAACGTGGCATCCCCGCGCCGACGGGAAGGATAATCACATGGTCGATTGGGGGCGCGATGCTGGTCGAGTACGGACCCTAGCGTGATCGGGCGGATATTCGAACACAGGTCGAGCAGGGTCATCGCGGCTGGCCGCATCGCGCTGGCGCTGCTTTTCGCCATGTGGGTGTGGGTCGATCCGGATCAGCCGGTGCGGGGCGGCGCGATGGCCTACGTGCTGCTTACCGCCTATGTCGCCTATGCTGCGGCGCTGTTCCCGATCGCATGGGCGGATTGGTGGGTGGATTACCGCCTCACCGTGCCGTCCTTCATGGTCGATGTCGGGCTGTTCGTCGCCGCGCTCTATTGCACCGAAGGCGGTTCGGCCGATTTCGTCAGTTCCTATTTCGCCTTCTTCTCCTTCATGGCCATCTCCGCTGCGCTGCGCTGGAACTGGCGGGCCACGCTGGCTATCGCCATGGGGCTTAGCCTGACCTATCTGGTGATGGGCGTCTATCTCCATTGGGACGAAACGGGCGCGGTTCCTGCGCGATATTTCCGCCGGGCCAGCTATATGCTGGTGCTGTCGCTGCTTGTCACATGGTTCACCCTGCAACGGGCGACGCCGCTGGTCAGCCGCTTCTCTCCCGGGCCGCTCGCGCAGGGCATGTCTCCCTTCGAAGCCGCGCTGGCCTATGCAATCGATGCTTCGGGCGCGACCGGGGCGGCGCTCGCCTGGGAAACCACCGAGGAGCCCGGCTGTACGCTGCATGTCTCGGGCACATTGGCGGGCGGGGCGCGGCATGTGCCGTTCGGCCAGCTCGACCTTGCAGTGGACGATGCGCCGGCCCTGTTCGACCGGGAACGCAATCGCGCCCTTGTCCAGCGGTCAGACAGCAGGCTGGCGGTGGAGCAGACAGACCGAGGACCCGAACTCGCGCGGTTCCTCGGGCTGGCTTCGGGCCTGTCCTTTCCGATCATGGGGACGACCGGCATCGGGCAGATGATCCTTACCGGCATTCCCGGCCTGTGCCGCGATCATCTGGAGCTTGCGCGAGCGCTGGCGCGCGAGATCGGGCACGGGATCGACGAGGAGGAAATCGTCTCGCTCGCGCGGGAGGCGGCGGCCATGCGCCTGCGCGGCACGATCGCGCGCGATCTGCATGACAGCGTGGCCCAGTCGCTCGCCGGGGCGGGCTATCGCCTCGCCTCGCTGCGCAAGCAGGCCAGCGCGGGCAAGGACGTGTCGCCCGAACTGGAGGAGATATCGCTGAGCCTGCAGGGCGAGCAGACCCACATCCGGGAGATCATCGAAAGGCTGCGCAGCGACGAGGTCAATCCCGGCACACGCAATCTGGGTACAGAGCTTGAGCGGCTGACCAATGCGCTCGCGCGGCACTGGAACGTGGGGCTGCGTTTCGATGATAGCGTGGACCCGCTGGTGATACAGACGTGGCTGGCTTTCGAGATCCAGCAGATGGTGCGCGAAGCGGTGGCAAATGCCGTGCGCCACGGGGAGGCGCGGAACATCCTGGTGCGGGTTGGGCGCAACGAAATGGGTGTGATCGAACTTCTCGTCGCCGATGACGGAAAGGGCTTTTCAGACCGCGAGGAAAAGATCATGCCGCGTTCACTTTCCGAGCGTGTGGGCGCGCTGGGAGGGACAATAAGGGTCGCCTCCATGAAGGGCGATACGCGCATCGATATCGAATTGCCCTCGAGGGAGAAGAAATGACCAGAATCGTGCTTGCGGACGATCATCCGTTCCTGCGCACCGGCGTGGAGGAAGTGCTGGGCGGGCTTGGCATGGAGATCGTCGCTTCGGTGGATAATGGCGCCGCCGCGCTGCAGGCGGTGGAGCGCGAGGACCCCGATGTGGTGGTGCTGGATGTGCGGATGCCGCAGATGTGCGGCATTTCGGTGCTGGAAGCGATGCGCGCGCGGGGGGACGAACGGCCGGTGATCCTGTTGACCGCCCAGATCGAGGATGCCGCGCTGCTCTCGGCGGTGAAGGCCAAGGTCGATGGGATCGTGTTCAAGGACGGGGCCGAGAACCGCCTGCACCAGGCGATCGAAGTGGTGCTGACCGGCGAGCGGTTCATCGATCAGCCGCTGATGCAGCGCGCGCTGGACCTTGCGATCGACAATCCGCGTCCGTCGCCCCTCGCGCGGCTGACCGCGCGCGAATCGCAGATTGCCCAAGCCGTGGCCGTGGGTAAGCGCAACCGCGATATCGCCGACGAGATCGGGACGACCGAGGGTTCGGTAAAGGTCTATCTCCACCGCATCTACGAGAAGCTGGGCATCGGCTCGCGCACTGAACTGGCGGTGCTGGTGCTGCGCGAGAGGGGCGGCTGAGCGGGGGCTTATCGCCTGCCGCCGCGCGTGATATCGCCCCACGCATGATTGCTGCGCTCACTCCGGCCGACGCCCTCCGCCTCGTGGAACAGGATCCGGCCGAGGCCGCGCGGCGGTTGCGCTATGTGCTGGCCACCGATCCGCGCAATGCCGGGGCATGGCGGCTCCTTGCCCGCGCGCTGCGGGCCGATGGAAGGGACGAGGACGCCGCCGAGGCCGAGCTCAATGCGGTGCGCGCCACGGCCTATGAACCTGAAATGGTGGCCATCGCCGCCGCCATGATCGACAGCGACCTGCCGCAAGCCGAGGCGCGGCTGCGTCAGCGGCTGAAGGCCCAGCCCACAGATGTCGCCGCGATCAGGCTGATGGCGGAACTCGCCTCGCGCATCGGGCGGCTGGGGGATGCGGAAAAGCTGCTGCGCCGCGCGCTGGAACTTGCGCCCGGCTTCATGCCCGCGCGGGCCAATCTCGCCAGCGTTCTCAACAAGCAGCATCGCTATGCCGAGGCGCTCGCCGAACTCGACCTTCTCGCCGCTGCCGGGGGCGATCTGGAAAGTCGCAATCTGCGCGCCGCCGTGCTGGGCCGGACGGGCGATTATGAGGAGGCTGCGCGCCTCTATGAGGAGCTGACGCAGACCTTCCCCGAACATGCGCGCATCTGGATGAGCTATGGCCATGTGTTGAAGACCATCGGCCGGCAGGAGGATTCCATCGCTGCCTATCGCCGGGCGCTGGAATGCCAGGCTGACCTTGGCGAAGTCTGGTGGAGCCTCGCCAATCTCAAGACGGTGAGCTTCGACGAGGCCGATGTGCGGGCGATGGAGGCGGCGCTTGCGGCCGATCCGCCGCCAGCGGAAGATGATCTGCTGCATCTCCATTTCGCGCTCGGCAAGGCCTATGCGGACCGGGACGAGATCGAACCGTCCTTCCGCCATTACGCGCAAGGCAACGCCCTGCGCTCGGCGCAACTCGCGCATGATCCGGAAACGGTTGCGGCGCAGGTGGACGCCGTGGTGGATGTCTTCACCCCCGAATTTCTGGCGGAGCGCCGCGGCTCGGGCGATCCCGCGCCCGATCCGGTCTTCATCCTCGGCCTGCCGCGCGCAGGCTCGACCCTGGTCGAGCAGATCCTTGCCAGCCACTCGCAGGTGGAAGGCACGATGGAACTGCCCGATATTCCCGCCATGGCCATGCGCGAAGCACGCGCCGCTGGCCTTTCCGCGCGCGACTGGCCGGAAGCGGTGGCCGCGATGGACCGCGCGAAACTGGCTGAACTGGGCGCCGAATTTCTCGAACGCACCCGTGTGCAGCGCAAGAGCGGCAAGCCCTTCTATATCGACAAGCTGCCCAATAATTGGGCTTACGCCGGGTTCATCCACCTGATCCTGCCCAATGCGAAGATCGTGGACGCAAGGCGGCACCCGATGGATTGCTGCTTTTCCAACTTCCGCCAGCATTTCGCCAAGGGGCAGGGCTTCACTTACGATCTTGCCCATATCGGCCGCTATTATGCGGATTATGTGCGGGCGATGGACCATTACGACCGTGTGCTGCCCGGCCGTATCCACCGGGTGCTTCACGAGGAATTGCTGGACGATCCCGAAGGCGTGGTGCGCGCACTGCTCGCTTATCTCGGCCTGCCTTTCGAGGAGGCATGCCTTGCCTTCCACCTCAACCGCCGTGCGGTGCGTACGGCGTCGAGCGAACAGGTCCGCCGCCCGATCAATCGCGACGGAGTGGGGCAATGGATTCCCTATGAAAAGTGGCTCGGGCCGCTGAAAGAATCGCTCGGCGACCTTACGGAAACCTACGCACGCCGCCGCTGATCGCAGATGACGGTGTGAAGACTGTCTGTGGCAGAAATGTCATAGTTCCCAAAAAATGGTTTCGTCTGCGACGACCCCGGTGATTGCGCTATTGTCACCCATGTAAAAAACTGGCGCATTCGCCCTTGCAGCATGAATGCATGAGGGGTCCCAGATGCGAGTACTTCCTTCTTCCAATCGCCATCATTTGGCCATTGCGCTTTTCGCGACCACTTCGCTGGTGGCAGTAAGCCCGGCCTCCGCGCAGGATGACGACGGCGTCATTATCGTTACCGCGCAGAAGCGAGAGCAGAATCTTCAGGACGTTCCGGTCGCGATCACCGCGCTGGGCACCGAAAAGCTCGACGAGCTGCAGGTGAACGAACTGCAGGATGTAGTGAAGTTCCTCCCCTCCGTGATGGTGCAGACGTCGGGTCCCGGTTTCTCGCAGGTCTATTTCCGCAGCGTCGCCTCGGGCGAGAATGCCAACCACTCGTCCTCGCTGCCCACCGTGGGCACCTATCTCGACGAAATGCCCGTCACCACCATTCAGGGCGCGCTGGACATTCATGCCTATGACCTCGCCCGTGTCGAGGCGTTAGCCGGCCCGCAGGGCACGCTTTACGGCGCCAGTTCCATGGCGGGCACGATCAAGCTGGTCACCAACAAGCCCGATTACGGCCGCACCTACGGCGCCGTCGATCTTGAGCTGAACACGGTCACCAGCGGTGGCATCGGCGGCATTGCGGAAGGCTTCGTGAACGTTCCGCTGGCCGACAATGCCGCGGCGCGCATCGTGGCATGGTATCGCAAGGATGCCGGTTACATCGACAATATCGCCGGATCGCGGGTCTATCCGTCGATGGAGCAGACCTATGACACGGCGACCGCGACGCAGAACAATGCGGCCTACGTCAAGGAAGACTATAACGACGTCGAAACCTATGGCGCGCGCATCGCGCTGGGGATCGAACTGGACGACAACTGGACCATCCGCCCGACTGTGATGGGCCAGGTACAGACCGCCAATGGCAGCTTCGCCGAAGAGCGTAGCAGCGCGGTGACCGGTCATTATCAGACGGTTCAGTACAATCCTGAATACAGCAAGGATAAGTGGCTGCAGGCCGCGCTGACCATCGAAGGCAAGATCGGCAATTGGGACTTGGTGGCGACGGGTGGCCATCTGTGGCGCGACGACGTGACCTTCCAGGACTATTCCGACTACGCCTATTTCTATGATTCCCTTTATTATGCGCTTTACGGCTCGGGTTACATCGTCACGGATAATAATGGCGATCAGGTCAGCCCCAACCAATATGTCGAGGGCAAGGACAAGTACCGCCGCCTGTTCGGGGAATTGCGCGTAAGCTCGCCCGCCGATGCACCGGTGCGCTTCATTGGCGGTGTCTTCGGGCAGAGCCAGACCCACTACATCACCCAGCATTACATTATCGACGACATCGCCGATGACATTCAGGTGCCGGGGACCGTCGACAATATCTGGCTGACTGCCCAGAAGCGCGTCGACCGCGACCTCGCGGCCTTTGGTGAACTCAGCTTCGATGTGACCGACAAGCTGACGCTGACCGGCGGCGCCCGCGTCTATTATTACAAGAACTCGCTCGAAGGGTTCTTCGGCTACAACAATCCGGGCTTCAGCGGGAACCCGCAATATCTCTGCGCCGGTGCGTCTACCGTACCGGGCGCGCCCTGCAACAATCTCGACAAGTCGACTTCCGACTCCGGCTTCATCCATAAGCTGAATGCGACCTACAAGATCACCGATGATGTGATGGTCTATGCCACATGGTCGCGCGGTTTCCGTCCGGGCGGTATCAACCGCCGCGGCACTCTGCCGCCCTATGGTCCGGACACGCTCGACAATTATGAAATCGGCTGGAAGACTCGCTTTGGTCCGGTCACTTTCAACGGCGCGATTTATCAGGAAGACTGGAGCGACATCCAGCTGTCCTTCCTGGGAGCAAACGGCCTTACGGAAATCCGCAACGCCGGCCTTGCCCGCATTCGTGGCATCGAGGGTGACTTCACTTATCATGAGGGCGGCCTGACCGTTACGCTGAGCGGCAGTTACAATGACGCGACGATCGTCCGCGACTTCTGCAAGATTGCGAATGAGGACTTCGACTGCGCCGTGCCGGTGGGCAATGAACTGCTGGCTCCGGCCGGTACGCGCCTTCCGGTCACGCCTGAATTCAAGGGCAACGCCATTGTCCGTTATGAATTCCCGCTGGGCGACTGGGACGGCCATGTGCAATTCGCTGCCAGCCATGTCGGCAAGCGCCGCAACGATCTGCGCACGGCAGAGAATGCGTTCCTTGGCGATCTCGGCGCTTACACCACGGCGGATGCCAGCATCGGCGTGAAGAGCGGCTCCTACCGGGTGGAACTGTTCGCCACAAATCTGTTCAACGCGCATGGCGTAGTGAACAGTGGTACGCAGTGTCTCGAAACCGTATGCGGCGATGCGCTTGGCGTGACTGCGGGTGGCGGCGTATTCTACGATTACGTCATCAAGCCGAGGCTTGTCGGTATCAAGGTCGGCGCCGACTTCTGATCCCCGCCGGATCGACGGGAGAGGAAGATGACGCAGGATAGCCCGGGGCCGGGCCGAAAGCTCGGCCTGGTGGCGGCGATTGCGCTGGTCATGGGCAACATGATCGGTTCGGGCGTCTTCCTCCTCCCCGCAAGCCTCGCGCCCTATGGCTGGAATGCCGTGGGCGGGTGGATTTTCACTATCGGCGGGGCGCTGGTCCTCGCCTTCCTTCTCGCCCGGCTGACCCGCGCCGTGCCGCAGGCAGGCGGGGCCACCGGCTTTGTGGAGGCGGCCTTCGGCGAAGTGCCCGCCTTCCTCATCGGCTGGATTTATCTCGTTTCGATCTGGACCACGGTGGTCGCCATCGCGGTGGCGGCGGTGAGCTATCTTTCCAGTATCGTGCCCGCCCTGTCCGGCGGTTCCTATCGCCCGGCCATGGCGGCGCTGGTGCTGCTCTGGGCCATGACCCTGATCAATCTGCGCGGCACGCGCGCGGCGGGCCGGTTCCAGGTGATTACCTTGGCGCTCAAGGTGGTGCCGCTGGTGGTGGTGATCGTGATTGCCGCCAGTCTGCTGCTTTCGGGTACGGGCGATATCGCGCCCTATCGGCCCGAGGCGATCAGCTTCGGCAAGGTGAGCGGCGCGGCGACGCTGACGCTCTGGGCGCTGCTGGGCTTCGAATGCGCCAGCCTTGCCGCCGCGCGGGTGGAGAACCCGGAAGTCAACGTGCCGCGCGCTACCCTGTGGGGTACGGGGCTGACGGGCATCCTGTACCTGCTGGTCTGTTCGGCCATCGCGCTGATGCTGTCGGCGGATATCGCCTCTACCTCGCCCGCGCCATTCTCCACTTTCGTGGAACGCTATTGGGCGCCCGGTCCGGCGGCGGCGGTGGCAGTATTCGCGGTGATCAGCTGTGTCGGCGCGCTCAATGGCTGGGTGCTGTTGCAGGGCGAGCTTCCGCGCGATATGGCCTCGCGCGGGTTGCTGCCCCGCCGCTTCGCCGCGACCGATGCGCGCGGCACGCCGCGCCGGGCGCTGATCCTCTCCTCCGTGCTGGCCAGCCTGTTCGTGCTGATGAATGCCAGCAAGTCCATGCAGGGCCTGTTCGAATTCCTGCTGCTGCTGGCGACCTCCGCAACCTTATGGCTCTATCTCGCCTGCTCGCTGGCGGCACTCAAGCTGGGGGTGGTGCGGGTCTTCGCGGTAATCGGCGTCGCCTATTCGCTCTGGACCCTGTGGGGCGCGGGGATCGAGGCGAGCGCGCTCAGCCTCGTGCTGATGCTGGCGGGGTTGCCGGTGTGGTGGTGGTCCCGGCGGGAAGCCAGAACCGCCTAACCCAGCAGGCTGTCCAGCCACTTTTCCGCCAGCTGCTCTGCCTCGTCCTGAGTAAAGGGCGCATCGCCCAGCGAGAGTTCCAGCCATAGCCCGTCGATCAGCGCGGTCAGTGCCACGCTGGCCAGCCGCGTATCGGGCAGGGCGGGGCGGTATTGCGCGATCAGCCCCTCCAGCCCGGCGCGGAAATCGCCATAGACCTCGGCGCGCACGGCGGCGATGGCGGGATCGCTGCGGGTGAGGCTCCAGAAGGCGATGTAGGTGGCCAGCAGTTCCGGCGTGGAAATCGGCGGGCGGAAGCTGGCGGTGAGATAGGCCAGCAGCCTTGCGCGCGGATCGTTTCCGGCCTGCGCCACGGCAGCCTCCAGCGCTTCGCCGATCTGGCGGCCGGTCCAGCGATAGGTCTCTGCAATCGCGTCTGACACGCCGCCGAAATAGTGGCGCAGCAGGCCGGGCGAGACGCCTGCCTCCGCGCAGATGGTCCGCACCGAGACGCCTGCCGCGCCTTTTTCCGCCAGACAGCGGGCCGTCGCCTCGATCAGGCTCTGCCGCCTTTCATCGGGCGCGGCGCGGGTGAATGTGGCTTGCCGGGCGTTCATGAGCTTGTTATACGATCGTATAGCAAGGATGGTGGCATGGCAACTCTGCTTCAGGAACAGACCCGTAATTCCGATCCGCTGGAGGGCTGGAGCCTGCCGGCCTGGACCTATCACGATCAGGAATTCTTCGATCTGGAGAAGGAGCGGGTGTTCGCATCGTCATGGCAGGTGGTCTGCCACGTCAGCGACATTCCGAACACCGGCGATTGGCACGGGCTGGAATATATCGGCGAAAGCGTGATCGTGGTGCGCGGCAAGGATGGGGAGGTTCGCGCCTTCACCAATGTCTGCCGCCATCGCGGATCGCGCATTGTCGATGGATCGAGCGGCTGCACAAAGAAGCTGGTCTGCCCCTATCACGCCTGGACCTATGAACTGGATGGCAAGCTGACCGGCGTGCCCGACAGCGCATCCTATCCCGGCCTCGACAAATCCAGCCACGGCCTTGCCCCCGTCAGCATGGAAATCTGGCGCGGCTTCATCTTTGTCCGCCTGAAGGACGAAGGCCCTTCCGTGGCGCAGATGATGGCCCCCTATGAGGAAATGGTCGCCCCCTATCGCTTCGAGGAGCTGAAGGCGCTTGGCCGCGTGACCATGCGCCCGCGCGAAGTGAACTGGAAGAACATCGGCGATAATTACTCCGACGGCCTCCACATCCCGGTCGCCCATCCCGGCCTCACCCGCCTGTTCGGCAAGAGCTATGGCGTGGAAGCGACTACCCATGTCGATCGCATGTGGGGCGATATGGAGGATCGGCCTTCGGATAATTGGTCGGAACGGGCCTATCAGCGCCTGCTGCCGCCCGTGCCGCATCTGCCGGAAGCGAACCAGCGCCACTGGCTCTATTTCAAGCTCTGGCCGAATGTGGCTTTCGACATCTATCCCGATCAGGTGGACTTCATGCAGTGGCTGCCGATCAGCCCCACCACCAGCCTTATCCGCGAGATCAGTTACGTGCTGGACGATGACCGGCGCGAGATGCGCGCCGCGCGCTATCTCAACTGGCGCATCAACCGGCTGGTGAATGCGGAGGATACCGCACTCATCACCCGCGTGCAGCAGGGCATGAGCTCGCGCAGCTTCTCGATGGGGCCGCTGTCCGACAAGGAAGTGTGCCTGCGTCATTTCTGCGCCCGGATGCGCGAGACGATTCCCGAAGCCCGCCAGGAACAGCAACCCGCCCGCGGATGGAGCCACGCATGACTGCCAAGTATGACGCCGTAATCATCGGTGCGGGCCACAATGGCCTCACCTGCGCCTTCTATCTCGCCCAGGCCGGGCTGAAGGTCCGCATTGTCGAGCGGCGCAATGTCGTGGGCGGCGCGGCAGTGACCGAGGAGTTCCATCCCGGCTTCCGCAATTCGGTGGCGAGCTACACCGTCAGCCTGTTGCAGCCCAAGGTGATCAGGGACATGCGGCTGGAAGCTCACGGCTATCGCGTGATCGAACGGCCGATTTCCAACTTCCTCCCGCAGGAAGATGGGGGCTACCTGAAATTGGGCGGAGGTCTGGAGAAGACCCAGGCGGAGTTCCGGAAATTCTCCGATCACGATGCCGATGTGCTGCCGGCCTATTACGAAGCGCTGGAGACGGTGGCCGAAGTGCTGCGCGGCCTCGCGCTCAAGTCCCCGCCCAATGTGGGCGAGGGTTTCCGCACCCTGATCGACGGGGCCTTGCAGGGCCGGGGTCTGGCGAAGCTCTCGCTCAGCCAGAAGCGCGACGTGCTGGACCTGTTCACCAAATCCGCCCGCAGCTTCCTCGATAGCTGGTTCGAGAGCGAGGCCGTGAAGGCCGCTTTCGGCTTCGATGCGGTGGTGGGCAATTACGCTTCGCCCGATACGCCGGGCAGTGCCTATGTCCTGCTGCACCACGTCTTCGGCGAAGTGAACGGCAAGAAGGGCGCATGGGGCCATTCGGTGGGCGGCATGGGCGCCATCACCCAGATCATGGCCAAGGTGTGCGAGGCCTGCGGGGTCGAGATCAGCCTCGAAGCGCCGGTGGCGCAGGTGCTGGTGGATGGCGATAAGGCCGTGGGCGTGAAGCTGGAAAGCGGCGAGGAAATCGCCGCATCCCGCGTCATCGCCAATGTCGGGCCGAAGCTGCTGTATGAGCGGATGATCGCGCCCTCCGATCTTTCCGAGGAATATCGCCGCCGGATCAGGGGCTTCAAGGCCGGTTCGGGCACTTTCCGCATGAATGTGGCGCTTTCCGAACTGCCCAACTTCACCTGCCTGCCCGGTGTGGGCGAGCATCACCAGTCCGGCATTATCCTGGCCCCGACGCTGGATTACATGGACGAGGCCTTCCTCGATGCGAAGCGCTATGGCTGGTCGAAGAAGCCGATCGTGGAGATGCTGATCCCCTCCATCGTGGATTCCACGCTTGCGCCGGATGGCCAGCATGTGGCCAGCCTGTTCTGCCAGCAATTCGCCCCCGAACTGCCCGACGGGCGCAGCTGGGACGACGAGCGCGAGGCAGCGGCCGATTGCATCATCGACACGGTGGAAGCCCATGCGCCGGGCTTCAAGGCCAGCGTCATCGCCCGGCAGATCCATTCGCCGATGGATCTTGAACGCAAGTTCGGCCTGATCGGCGGGGACATCATGCATGGCAATATGAGCCTCGATCAGCTGTGGTCCGCCCGGCCGGTGCTGGGCCATGGGTCCTATCGCGGGCCGATCAAGGGCCTCTATATGTGCGGCGCTGGCACCCATCCGGGCGGCGGCGTAACCGGCGCACCGGGCCACAATTGCGCGCATGTGGTGATCGGCGACAAGGGCGGATACGGGCGCTTCCTCTGAAGCGGCCCCTCGCCTAGACCGGGTCCGCCCAGCCCGGGCAAACGAGGTCCTGGCAAACGAGGTCCGGGCAAAGGTGACGCACAAACGCGGGTGAAACCCTGTGACCTTCCGCCTGCCTCAGCGGGTTGGCGGGAGGCCCGGTCGATCTGAGCCAGATGGCCGAGAAGCGCGGAATTGTCGGCTTTTCGCATCGTGCCGACATGCTCGCCGCGATAGATCACGGGCTTGAGCAGGCCATGCAGGGCGCGCTGCGCACATTCCTCGATCGTGACCTTACGCCGGCCGTCCTGCGATGCCTTTCCCAGCACCGCATCCCATGCCGCGGCAAAGCTGCCTGCGCCGGCTCTTCCGCGCAGGCGATAGGCCGTCTCCCGCGCCATCTTCACGCGGCGGGCGGCCTTGGTGACACTGCGCGTCACGGCCAGAGCGGCAAGGAATGCGGCTTGCCTGGCGGGTGTCCAGCCATCGGCGCGGGCGCGCAGGGGGACGGGGGAAAATGCCGGAACCCGTGCATGGCGGGCGCGGCGGGGCGATGTGCGGGGATAGTGCTTCATTCGCCAGTCTAGGGCAGATTTTGGCGATGTAGGAAAATGGTTTTTTGGGGTGGTTCACGAACCCCCGCTCGTCCTGAGCTTGTCGAAGGACGCGCACCCAGGCTTGCCCAACGAAAAGGAATATGGGGCGAGCCTTTTCCCGTGTCCTTCGACAAGCTCAGGATGAGCGGGTGTGGGTGTGTGGGGCCGGGAATGACGAAGCTGGTGGATCAGCCCTACTTATACCGCACGCCTTCCTTGATCACCCCGCTCACGCTTTCCAGCACCCGCACATCCTTCAGCGGATCGCCTGCCACGGCGATGATATCGGCCGATTTGCCCGGTGCGATAGTGCCGAATTCGCCTTCCTTGCCCATCAGGGTCGCGGCATCCAGCGTGGCGGAGCGGATGGCCTGCAGCGGGCTCATGCCCCACTTGACCATATAGGCGAATTGGCGTGCATTCATGCCGTGGGGATAGACGCCGCTATCGGTGCCATAGCCGATCTTCACCCCCATCTTCACGGCCTTGGCGAAGCGTTCGCGCTGGGCGAGAGTGGTGTCGCGGTTCTTCTGGAGATATTCCTCCGGCCAGCCTTCGGCCGTGCCGACCTCGTCGATATAATCGCCGTTGAACACATCCATCACCAGCCACACATCATTATCCTTGGCCATTTGCAGGCCTTCATCGTCGATCAGGCTGGCGTGCTCGATCGAATGGGCCCCGGCGCGGATCGCGGATTTGAGACCTTCCGCCCCATGGGCATGCGCCGTTGCGTAGGAACCGTGGGCTTTCGCCACTTCCACCGCGGCGCGCATCTGCTCCTCGCTCAGTTCCGCCGCATTGACGTCGGTTCCGATCGCCAGCACCGCGCCGGTGGCGATCAGCTTGAGGAAATCCACCCCGTTATCGAACAGGAATTCCGCATTCTTGCGCGCTTCCTCGGGCGTGGAGGAAACCCCCAGCCGCATATCGGGCGGCAGCTGGTCGTTCGGCACTACTCCGTTCAGCTCGCCCCCGCCGCCGGGCGTGGTGATATAGGCGCCCGCCACGAACATGCGCGGTCCGGGCACACGGCCCCTGGCAATCGCATCGCGCAGGGCAACGTCGGTCAGCCCGCGATAGGTGCCCACATCGCGCACGGTGGTGAAGCCGGCGAGCAGGGTGGTACGCGCATTCTGTGCGCCGATCAGCGCGGTCGCCTGGGGGGAGGTCTTGATCGGCTCGGCCAGATCCGCGCTCTGCCCGGCATCGGCCAGATGGGTGTGCAGATCGATCAGGCCGGGCAGCACAGTGTAGCTGCTCCAGTCCACTTTCTCGGCCCCTTCGGGCGTTGCCCCGCAGGCTTCGATCCGCACGATCTTGCCCGCATCGGTCAGGATACACTGGCCGGCGATTTCCTTGCCGCTTTCCACATCCAGCAGCTTGCCCGCGGCCACATAAAGCGGCTGGGCGGCGGCTGGGGAGGCGAGGAAGGGCAGGGCGGAAGCGGCGAGCGCGAGGAGGGTGTGCTTCATTGGCGGAGGCTAACCCCGCGCCCGCCGCCGCGCCAGTGAAATGCACGGAATTTCGCGGGCTTGCAGCAGATTGAAACGGAATTGCGGGAATTGCGTTTCAGGCGTGCTGGACCTTGCGGAATTGGCTGCCTAGGTTCCGGCGCTTTCCAACCGGCAGCGAGTTTTCCCTTGGCTTCCTTCATTTTCAAGCGGCCCCTGCAAGGGCTGGCGATCCTGCTCGCGGCCCTGTTCGCCTTCGCGCTGGCCAGCCCGGCATCGGCCCATCCCGCGCCGTTCAGCTATCTGGACATCAAGCTGGAGAAGGACCGCATCCAGGGCGTGCTCACTGTCCATGCGCTGGACGTGGCGCATGAGCTGGGCTTTGCCGACCCCACGCCGCTGCTGGGCCACGATATCCTCCATGCGCGGGAGGGGGACATCGCCCGGATCATCCAGCCGCGCCTTGGCATCGACCTGGGCGAGAAGCTGCGCCTGCAATGGACCGAGCCCAGCGCCCTGCCGGACCAGAAGGCGCTGCGTTTCGGCTTCACGATCGAAGGGGCGCCGCCCGGCACTTTCACCGTGGGGCCGAACCTGTTCCCCTACGATCCGCAGCACCAGACCTTCGTGAACATCTACGAGGACGGCCAGCTGACCCAGCAGTGGATCTTCGGCAAGGATACAAAGCCGCAGACCTATTTCACCGGCACGCGGCAGGGCGTGGCGGCCGTGATCAAAACCTTCGTGCCCTCGGGCATGCACCATATCTGGATCGGGCCGGACCATCTGCTGTTCCTGCTGGGCCTGATGCTGATGGGCGGCAGTCTGTGGGGTCTGGTGCGAATCGTCACCGCCTTCACCATCGGCCATTCGATCACGCTGGCGCTCGCCGCGCTGGACATAGTCACCGTGCCAGCCTCCGTGGTGGAACCCGCTATCGCGCTCACCATCGTAGTGGTGGGGGCCGATAATCTGCTGCGCGGACAAGGGCGGGACCTGCGTTTCTGGATGGCGCTGGCCTTCGGAATGATCCACGGTTTCGGCTTCGCCAGCGTGCTCAAGGAATTCGGACTTCCTCAATCAGCCCTTGGCTGGTCGCTGTTTTCGTTTAATGTCGGAGTCGAACTGGGGCAGCTTGCCGTGGTCGTGCCCGTGGCCTTCGTGCTGTGGGCGATCCGGCGCAAAAGCGCACTCTGGGGGAAACGGGTCGCGCAAGCAGGCTCGGTAATAGTCATAGGAGCAGGCAGCTGGTGGTTCATCCAGCGCGTGTTCCTTGCGGGAGCGATGTGATGAAAAGAGCGGTTATCCTCTCGGCGCTGGTCGTGGCCGGGCTTTCGGCGGTGGGCATTTCGGCCCAGCGTGGCGGAGGATTGCCCCCGCCGCGCCCGATCGAGAAGATCAGCGACAATCTCTACAAGGTCTTCGGCGGCGGCGGTAACACCACCATCTTCCTGCAGAAGGATGGCGTGGTGCTGGTGGACACCAAGATGCCCGGCAACGGCCAGGCGATCCTGGACGAGCTGCGCAAGGTGACCGACCTGCCGGTGAAGATGATCATCAACACCCATGCCCATCCGGATCATCTGGGATCGAACGATTTCTTCAAGGAATCCTCGCCCACTATCGATGTGGTGATGCATGACAATGCCGCCAAGTCGGCCTCCACCGGGCCCTTCGCCAATCCGGCGACCAAGGCGACGATCACCTTTGCGGACAAGAAGACGCTCGGCTCCGGCAAGGACCAGATCGATCTCTATCATTTCGGCCCCGGCCACACCAATGGCGACACTTTCGTGGTCTTCCCGTCCGAGAAGGCGATGGCCGCGGGCGATATCATGGCCTGGAACATGGCCCCGCTGATCGATTCCGGATCGGGCGGCACCATGGTCGGCCTGCCCGATACGCTGGAAAAGGCGATTGCCGGGATCAAGGGCGTGGACAAGGTGATCGAAGGCCACGGCCATGTGAATACGTGGCAGGGCTTCAAGGATTACGCCGGTTTCATGCGCGCCATCGTGGAAGGCGCCAAGGTCGCCGTGAAGAATGGCGAGACGCCGGGCCATGTGGTCGCGAAGCTGGAGAAGGAGGGCAAGTGGTCCGTCTTCCTCGGCACGCAGCTGCTCGAAGGCATGGAATATGGCGGCACGCCGAAGTCGCGCGCCCTGATCGACGCCAATGTCGCCATGGGCGAGATCAAGGGCGAACCGGTGCCGGTCTTCGCACCCGCGCCGCCCGCGCTGGAGGAGCAGGAGGGCCACCAGAGCCACCACTGATACAAGCCCTCCAGCCGGCACCCTGAACAGAACAAACGGGAGAGTGGGTGATGATTGGCAGGAAGCTGGTTTCTATCGCAGGGATTGCCTGCCTTGCGGCGGGCGTTCCCGCGCTTGCCCAGCAGAGCGAAGCGGAGGTTGGCGTTCCCCCGGCGAAACAGGCGGGCTGGAAGGTTCCGCGCACCTCCTGGGGCGATCCGGACCTGCGAGGCACATGGCCGCTCGATCTCGGCAACACGCCGATGCAGCGTTCCGCGCGCTTCGGCACGCGCAAGCTGATGACCGAGGAGGAATTCCAGCAGGCCGCCGATGCTGCCGCTCAGCTACGCGGACTGGCCGATGAGGAGGATCAGGCGAACAAGCTGGGTTCCGGCAATTGGTTCGAAAGAGGGCGCGCGCTTCGCCAGACCTCGCTGATCGTGGAACCGGCCGATGGCCGCATTCACATGAACGAGGAAGGCAAGCGCCGCGCGGCCGGGATGAAGAGCAGCTGGTCCGAAAAATCGTTCGACAGCCTGTCCGATTTCAACTCGCTCGATCACTGCATCACGCGTGGCTTGCCTGCCAGCATGATCCCGTTTCCTTACAACAATGGCGTGCGCATCTTCCAGTCGCCCGGCTATGTCGTGATCAATCTGGAACTTGTGCATGAGACGCGCATCATCCCGGTCGATGGCACGCCGCAATTGCCCGATGTGCTGCGCCCCTGGCTTGGTTCCTCGCGCGGGCATTGGGATGGCGATACGCTGGTGGTGGAAACCGCCAATTTCAACGGCAAGGTGCCGATGGTGATCGTGGGCCCCACCAATCAGCCGATCCCCACCAGCACTTCCATGACCATGGTGGAACGCTTCACCCCCGTCTCGCCCGAGCAGATCTATTACGAGGCGTGGATCAGCGATCCCGAAGTGCTGGCCCGGCCGTTCAAGATGGGCTTCCCCTGGCGGCGCGACGACAGCTACCAGCCTTTCGAATATGCCTGCCATGAAGGAAATACGCTGGTGCGTGGCTATATATTGTCCACCAGCCCGCGCTTTGCGGATTATCGCAAGGCCAATGGCGGGGAATAGGGGCATGGTTCATGCACATGGGTGCAATGGTGCGCCCTTATCCTTGTCTCGATGCAGCCGGGCGACCTAAAAGGCCGCCGATTCCCATACTACCACAGACGGAAACCCTCATGACCAGTACCTCGCAGAATGCCCCTGACACCGCCAAGGAGATCGCCCGCATCTTCGCCCTGCAGCAGGCGCATCAATGGGATGTCAAAGCCTCCACGGCAGAGCAGCGCAAGGCGAAGCTCACCAGGCTGAAGGAAGCGGTGGAAGCCCATGCCGACGATATCGTGGCGGCGGTGCTGGAAGATACGCGCAAGCCGGAAGGCGAAATCCGCGTGACCGAAGTGCTCAACATCGTGGGCAATATCCAGCTCAATATCGACAGCCTCGACGACTGGATGAAGCCGACCGAAGTCACCCCCTCGCGCGTGCCGACCGACCGGGCGCAGATCCGCTATGAAGCGCGCGGCGTGTGCCTGATCCTCGGCCCGTGGAACTTCCCGCTGGGCCTTACGCTCGGCCCGGTCGCGGCCGCGGTCGCCGCAGGCAATTGCTGCATGGTCAAGCTGACCGATCTGTGCCCCGCCACCGCGAAGATCGCCGGCACGATCATCCGCGAAGTGTTCGAAGAGAATGAAGTGGCGCTGTTCGAAGGCGATGTCAGCGTGGCCACGGCCCTGCTGGACCTGCCGTTCAATCACATCTTCTTCACCGGCAGCACCCGCGTGGGCAAGATCGTGATGGCCGCTGCGGCAAAGCATCTGGCGACCGTGACGCTGGAACTGGGCGGCAAATCGCCGGTCATCATCGACGATGGGGCCGATATCGGCGCAATCGGCGCGGCGCTGGCCGGGGCCAAGCAGTTCAATGGCGGCCAGGCCTGCATCTGCCCGGACTATGTCTTCGTGAAGGAAGACAAGCAGGATGCGCTGGTCGATTCCTTCAAGACCAATGTGCAGAAGAACCTCTATGGCGAGGACGGCGCGATCAACAAGAGCGCCATCGCCCAGGTGGTCAACAAGGCCAATTTCGACCGCGTGAAGGGCTTGTTCGACGATGCCGTGGCGCAGGGCGCGACCGTTGCCGTGGGCGGAACTTTCGATGAGGCGGACCTTACCGTCCACCCGACGATGCTGACTGGCGTCACCCCGCAGATGAAGATCCTGCAGGAAGAAATCTTCGCCCCGGTCCTGCCGGTGATGACCTACGATACGCTCGATCAGGCGATCGAATATATCGAGGCGCGCGACAAGCCGCTGGCGCTCTATGTGTTCAGCCCGGATGACGCCAATGTCGAAAAGGTGCTGCAGCGCACATCCTCGGGCGGCGTGACCGTGAACGGCGTGTTCTCCCATTATCTGGAAAACCGCCTGCCCTTCGGCGGCGTCAATGGCAGCGGGCAGGGCAGCTATCACGGCTATTTCGGCTTCAAGGCCTTCAGCCACGAACGGGCGATCTACCTGCACCAGTAAGCCGGGCGCTGGCTGACTAACCCGCATAAAAAACGCCCCGGAGTTTCCTCCGGGGCGTTTTGTTTTCAGCCGTGTGGCCGGATCAGAAAACGCGGGTCGCGATCTGGGCCGGGGCTGCGAGATAGGTTTCCAGCTCGGCATCGAGCTTGAGCATGGTCAGCGAAGCGCCGGCCATTTCCAGGCTGGTGCAATATTCGCCGACATAGTTGCGGGCCACGGTCAGGCCGCGTGCTTCGGCCAGTTCGTGGGCCTTGGCATAGAGCACATAGAGTTCGGCCGGCGGGGTGCCGCCAAGGCCGTTGATCATCAGCGCAACCCGGTCACCCGAGTTGAACGGCAGATCGACCGCAACCGCGTCGAACAGGGTTTCCGTGATCGAATCCGCGCTGCGGATCTTTTCGCGGCTGCGGCCCGGTTCGCCGTGGATGCCGATGCCGACTTCCATTTCATCGTCGCCGATTTCGAAGATGGCATTGCCCTTGGCCGGCGGGATGCAGCTGGTCAGCGCCACGCCCATGGTGCGGACGTTGTTGTTGACCTTCTCGGCCACGGCGATGACTTCATCCAGGCTCTTGCCTTCGGCAGCGGCGGCGCCGCAGGCCTTGATGACGAAGAAATTGCCGGCGACGCCGCGGCGGCCCACGGTGTAGAGGCTGTCCTTCACGGCCACGTCATCATTGATGATGAACTGCTTGACCTTGATGCCTTCGGCTTCGGCCATTTCGCAGGCCATGTCCCACGCCATGCGGTCGCCCTGGTAGTTGTTCACCAGCACCAGCACGCCGGCGTCCGAAGCGAGCGCCTTGATGGTTTCATAGCAGGCATCGACCGGCGGGGCGGCGAAGACAGGGCCCTGGCAGGCGCCGTCGAGCATGCCCGGGCCGACGGCCATGACGTGTGCCGGCTCGTGGCCCGAGCCCGAACCTTGCACCACGGAAACCTTGTCGGCCACCGGGCGGTCCTTGCGCTTGATCATCTGGAATTCCGGCACCGCTTCCAGCAGGTCGGGATTGGCCAGGATGACGCCCTTCATGAATTCGGGCACGAAATTGGCGGGATCGTTGACGAACTTCTTCATGGGATATTCCTCTCCGTGGAATAGATGAACGATATCAGCGGGTCAGTTCGGCGGCGGTGGGGGTGTAATCCACGCCGTATTGCTTGCACCAGTCCAGCAGGATGGTGGCGACGCCGACGATGCCCGGATCGGGGGTGTTGGCGCTGCGCTCGCCCACCTGGCTGGCGCGGCCGCGATGGGCCACCAGATTGCGGGTTTCGTCGATCGCCTTGTCGGCCACTTCGGTCACGGCGCGCAGCATGGCGGCAGCATCGCCGGCCGGGGCCAGTTCCTTCATCTTCTCGGCAATCGGGATCAGCGCGTCGAGCAGGGTCTTGTCGCCCAGCTTGGCGCCGCCGCGGGCCATGATGCCTTCAACGGCCGCGTTGACCATCTCGGCCAGCTCTTCCAGCGTCACGCTGGTCTTGCCCTTGCTGACCATGCCAGCCTTCATGAAGCCGGTGCCCCAGATCGGGCCGGAGCTGCCGCCGACATGCTTGCTGCACAGCATGGAAATCTTGAGCAGCATGGCGCCGATGGCGCTCTTGTCGATGGTCGGCAGGTCCGTCTTGATCACCTTGAAGCCGGTAGCCAGCGAGGTGCCGAAGTCGCCGTCGCCCGCAAGGCCGTCGAGATCGGAGAAATAATGTTCGTTGCGGATGACCGTGTCGGACGCGACGTCGATTGCCTGTTCAACCTGTTCGATCGTGATGTCAGTCATTCTTCTTCTCCCTCAGGCCGCCGCTTGTGCGGCCAGCCCGCGCAGGTCTTCGATTGTGATGTTGATGGTGGGTTCATCGCCCAGTTCGGGAACGACCTTCGCCGCCTCGGTGAAATCCTCGTCCATCGTATAGGTGCTGGTGGTGATCAGCGTGGTCAGCCCCGCGCCGGTCGCGGCCAGCAACCCGTTGCGGCTGTCCTCGATCACGATGCAGTCGCTGGCCGGCAGGCCCAGCGTTTCCAGCGCCAGCAGATAGATGTCGGGCGCGGGCTTCTTCTTGGCCACCACATCGCCTGCATGGACGAATTCGAACGCCGCCTTGCGCTCGGCCCCGAACAGGTCGAGCACGGCGTCGATGAACTTGGGGTTCGACGTGGTGCACACGCCCAGCCGCACGCCAGCCTCGATCGCTTCGTCCACGATGCGCAGGATGCCGGGGCGAACCGGCAGTTCGGTGACGATTTCGGATGTGATGCGCGTCTTCGTCTTGTGCAGATCGATGATCAGCTCGTCCTTCGCCTCATCCGTATCGGCGCCTTCGGGCCAGCCGAATTCGTCGAAATAGGCGCGCATCCGTTCCTTGCCGCCGGCTACCAGCAGCAGGCGGCCATAGAGATCGACATCCCATTCCGCATCGATGCCATGTTCCGCGAAGGCGCGGTTGAAGCCCACGCGGTGGGCGTCCCGCTCCGTATCCACCAGAACGCCGTCGCAGTCGAAAATCAGTGCCTTGACCATGCCCGACTATCCTCAGCCCAGCGTGGAGAGGAAGGCGGAGCCGCGATCCTTGCCGCCGAACTTCTCGATGAAGCCGCCGAACATCGCCTTGCATGCCTGATACTGGGCATCCATCACGCGCAGCGGCTCGAAGTCGGTGGGCTTGGCGGTGTGGTAATCGACGAAGCTCTGCACCCAGACATGCTTGAGATTGGTCGAGATATTGACCTTGGCCGCGCCGCGTTCGATCGCCTTGGCGAAGGTCTCGTCCGACAGGCCGGTGCCGCCATGCAGCGCCATCGGGGTCTTGGTAAGGCTGTTGATCGCGGCGATGCGATCGAAATCCACTACCGGTTCGCCCTTGTAATAACCATGGGCCGTGCCGACGGCGCAGGCGAAGGCCGACAGGTCCAGCGCGGCGCAGAAGCGCGCGGCATCTTCGGGGTCGGTCAGGACCGAATCGTCCTCGTCCACCACCATGTCGTCTTCCACGCCCATGATCTGGCCCAGCTCGGCTTCCATGCCGACGCCGTATTTCTCGGCGATTTCGCGCACCTTGAGCGATTCAGCCAGGTTCTGCTCGAAGGGCAGTTCCGAAGCGTCGATCATGATCGAGGTCCAGCCCGCCTTGGCGCAGGCTTCGATCATCGGGATGTCCTTGCAGTGATCCAGATGCAGAACCACCGGCACCGGCGAATCCTCTGCCACGGTGCGCACCCAGCTCACGATTTCCTTGTGGCTGAAATATTTGATGGTCTTCGCCGAAGTCTGGCAAATCACCGGAGCGTTCAGCTCTTCGGCGGCCTTAACCATCGCCTTGGTGGTGTTATAGTCCACAAGGTTGAAAGCGGCGACTGCATAGCCATTGTCCATCGCATGGCGGAGCAACGGCTTCATGTTCACCAGAGGCATTCGGGTGTCTCCCTAATTCATTTGCAAAGCTTCTTGGCGCGCACAGGCAAGGCGATTCGCGCCGGACTTGTTAGCCGGAATGCCTGCCTGCTGTCTCGTATTTGCGGCCCAGTGGTTGATTGAGTCCGTTTTGTCCAGATACTACCGCGATCAGCAGCTGTTCCGGTTTGGCATCTTGTGTTGCAGCATCGTGGAACGTTGCTAGTCTGAATTCGTTGCTGCCGTAAGGGACGTTCTGCGCCTGCACGGCATGGCCGCCGGCCAGCTGTGGGGCCGGTTGCAGTTTCAAGGGAGAAGCACAATGGCCGTCAAGGTCAAGATCAACGGGGAAGTGCGCGAGATCGACGCGCCGGAAGACATGCCGCTGCTTTGGGCATTGCGGCAGGAACTGGGCATGGTGGGCACCAAATTCGGCTGCGGGAAGGCGCTGTGCGGCGCCTGTACCGTGCATGTCGATGGCGTCGCCACGCGTTCCTGCTCCACGCCGATCGGTTCGATCGGGGAAGCGGAAGTCACCACTGTCGAAGCCCTCGGCCAGACCGAGCTGGGCCGCGCGCTGCAGGATGCGTGGCTGGAAGAAGACGTGATGCAGTGCGGCTATTGCCAGGCAGGCCAGCTGATGAGCGCCACCGCGCTGCTGATGCGCAATCCTGAGCCCAGCGCCCGCCAGATCGACGCGGCGATGAGCGGCAATATCTGCCGCTGCGCCTGCTATACCCGCATCAAATCGGCTATCACGCAGGTCGCGGAAAGCGGCGTTGCGAAGAAGGGGAAAGCAAATGCCTGAGGCCATCGCTCTTTCCCGCCGCACCCTGTTGAAGGCCAGCGCCCTTTCGGGCGGCGGCCTTGTGTTGAGCGCGGCGATTCCCGTGGTCGCCCGTGCCGCCGCCGTAACCGGCGAGGCCCAGGGCACGCTCAACGCCTTTGTCACCATCGCGGCGGACAATTCCATCACCATCGTCGGCAAGAATCCCGAGATCGGGCAGGGTATCAAGACCATGCTGCCCATGCTGATCGCGGATGAAATGGACGCCGACTGGGATCAGGTGAAGATCGTCCAGGGCGATACGGATGCGGCCAAATATGGCCCGCAGCTGGCCGGCGGCAGCTTCGCCACGCCGATGAACTGGTTCCCCATGCGCCAGGTGGGCGCGGGTGCGCGCCAGATGCTGCTGGTGGCCGCATCGCGCCGCTGGGGCATCGACAGTTCCAAGCTCACCACCAAGCTGGGCAAGGTGATCGATCCGGCTTCGGGCCGTTCGCTGACCTATGGCGAACTGGCGAATGACGCGGCCAGTGTCGCCGTGCCGGACCTTGCCAAGGTTCCGCTGAAGAACCCCAAGGATTTCCACATCATCGGCCGTGCGATCGGCGGGATCGACAGCCCCAAGATCGTGAAGGGCGAGGGGATCTTCGGTGTGGATACGCAGCTTCCGGGCATGGTCTACGCCGCCTTCGAACGCTCGCAGGTGTTCGGCGCGAAGCTGGTTTCGGCCAAGCTCGATGCCGCCAAGGCCGTGCCAGGCGTGATCGACGCCTTCGTGGTGAAGGGCAATGGCAGTGCCGACCAGCTGGTCGATGGCGTGGCGGTGATCGCCAAGAACTGGTGGATCGCCGACCAGGCCCGCCAGAAGCTGGAGATCGAATGGGATGCCGGCGATTGGGCCAGCCATTCGACCAAGGGCTATGACGCCGCCGCCCGCAAACTGATGGCGGAAGGCAAGCCGCAGGAAGTCTTCGCTTCCAAGGGCGATGTCGATGCCGCCTTCTCCAGTGCCGCCAAGGTGCTGGATGCGGAATATTCCTATCCCTTCCTCGCTCACGTTGCGATGGAGCCGATGAACTGCACCGCGCTGTGCCACAAGGACGGCTCGATGGAGATGTGGGCGCCTTCGCAGACGCCGCAGGGCGGGCAGGGCGGCGTGGCCCAGATGCTGGGCCTCACGCCTGACAAGGTGAAGGTCCACATCACCCGCATGGGTGGCGGTTTCGGCCGGCGCCTGACGAATGATTACATGCATCAGGTGGCTGCCATCGCCAAGCAGATGCCGGGCACGCCGGTGCAGCTGATCTGGAGCCGCGAGGACGACGTTCGCAGCGACTTCTATCGCCCGGCCGGCTGGCACCGCCTGCGCGCGGCGCTGGATGACAAGGGCAAGCTGATCGGCGTTGACGATCACTTCATCACCTTCGAAATCCCCGGCCCCGGCGCCTATAATCCGGCCGCCATGTCGAAGGACGAGTTCCCGGCGAAATACATGCCCAATCTGCGTTACGCGCAGACCAAGCTGAAAACGGCGGTTCCGATGGGGGCGCTGCGTGCGCCGACATCCAATGCGATGGCCTTCGTCATGCAGAGCTTCCTTGACGAAGTGGCCCATGCGGCGGGCAAGGATCTGCCCACCCTGCTGCTGGAAATCGTGGACGGGGCCGAGAAGGAACCGGATTCCATGGGCTTCACCGGCCCCTCGCCGGGCTTCAATCCCGGCCGCCTGCGCGCCGTGACGAAGAAGGTGCTGGAAATGGCCGGCTGGGGCAAGGAAATGCCTGCGGGCCGTGCGCTGGGCTTCGGCTATTATTACAGCCACATGGGCTATTTCGCCGAAGTGGTGGAAGCCAGCCTCGATGGCGGCCGCGTAAATGTCCACCATGTGTGGGCAGCGGGCGATGTCGGCAGTCAGATCATCAACCCCTTCGGCGCGCTGAACCAGGCGCAGGGCGCGATTATCGACGGGCTGGGCCAGGCAATGTCGCTGGCCATCGAGATCGAAGGCGGCGCGACGAAGCAGTCGAACTTCCACGATTATCCGGTGCCGCGCATGCCCGTGACGCCGAAGATCGATGTGGAATTCGTACTGAGCGACAATTCGCCCACCGGCCTTGGCGAACCGGCCCTGCCGCCGGTGATCCCGGCGCTGACCAATGCGCTGTTCGCCCTCACCGGCAAGCGCATCCGGCAGCTTCCGATCGACGCGAAGCAGTTGGTTTGATGTGATTGGGGCGGCGAGGGGCGTTGTGCTCCTCGCCGCTCTCCTCCCTCGTCACCCCGGCGAAAGCGGGGGTTTCGGGCGAGATCGCGCGACGCTGGAGATGCCAGCTTTCGCTGGCATGACGATCTTATTTTTCGGCAGCCATCTCCGCCGCCAGCGCCTCAAGTTCCGCCGCAATATCGACATCGCGCAATTCGCGCTTGTCGACCTCCAGCACCGCCACATCGCCCGAACGCAGCAGCGCGCCCGCGCCCCTGTCGCCCCCAAGTGCGGCGAGGGCGGGGAAGCTCGCCGCCGCGAAACAGGCGGGAATGCCGGGATGGCCGTCCGCATGGCGCACGCAGGATGGGGCTTCAGCGCAGGCTTTCACCAGCGCGGCGAGCGTTGCGGCACTGACCAGCGGCATGTCCGCCGCCAGCAGCAGCAGCTTTCCCGCGCCCACCTCGCCCGCATGACGCGCAGCAAGGGCGACGGAGGTGCCGAGGCCTTCCTGGGCATGTGGATTGACGAGCAGCGTGGCCAGCCCTTCTGCTTTGGCCTCCCGCGCGAAGGCAGGCGCATCTTCGCTCACCACTACCACCGGCACGCCGAGATCCAGCGCCAGCGCGGCGTCCAGCGCATGGCGGCCGAGCCTCTTACCCGCCAGCTGCGCATCGAGCTTGCCCCCGCCGAAGCGCCGCGCGCTTCCTGCCGCCAGCAGCGCGATGGCAAGCTGGGTGTTCATTGGTGCGGATGCAGCCCCTCATAGGCGCCCACCACATCGGCCAGCACCGACAACGCCAGTACGGAGGAATCGCGCGCCTTGGGGATCAGCCCTACCGGGCTGCGCAGCCGGGCAAGCGCCTCGTCCGCCACACCGCCAACCCGCAGCCGCTCCAGCCGCGCTTGCCGAGCCGGGGCGCCGCCCTGCGCGCCGACATAGAAGGCATTGGTGCCCAGCGCCCATTTGAGCAGCGCATATTCCCATTCATGATCGTGGAATAGCAACAGGATCGCGGTCCAGGGATCGGCGACCCATGTACCGTCGAGCAAATCGGCCGGCACCTTGTCGAGCGAGAGTTGATTGCCCGCCTCGCGCCATTCCGCCTCGATCCCCTGCGCCTGCGCGAGCTTCACCAGCGCCGAACATTCGGAGCCCGCACCCAGCACTAGCAAGCGAAGCGGCGGCATGTAATGGCGGCTGCGCAGGAAAGAAGGATCGGCGGCGGGGGGCAGGGGGAGGGCAAGCTCCGCGTCTTGCCGTGCGGCCAAAGTGGCCATGCAGCCTTGCAGCGCCGCCCGGTCCGGCGCGGGCTCGATCAATATGTCGAGGCCGGAACCGCAGGGCAGGCGGAAATCGATGAAGGGCGATCCCTTGCCATAGCGCAGCAGCCGCGCGCCGCCATTCTGGCCGCTCGCTTCCATCGCTTCGATGGCCTGATTGGCAAGTTCGGCATTCAGGCAATTGTCGGCAAGGTCGCCTGCAATAGTGCCGTCCGGGGCCACGGCAAGCTGTGCGCCGGTACGGCGCGAGAAGCTGCCGTCAATCGCCACGATGGTGCAGAGCGCCGCCGGATGGCTGGCGGCAAAGGCAAGAGCTTCATGGTCGCTGGACATGGTGCCCCAAGCGATAATCGGCTCCTTGGGTTCCCGCTACAGGCAAATGCAGAGCGCGCCCTAAAGCCCGCCCTGCGCCACATATTTGAGGTTCAGATATTCCATCAGCCCGTGGAGCGAACCCTCGCGACCCATGCCGGACATCTTGATCCCGCCGAAGGGCGTAGAGGGCAGGGAGATCGCGGCGTTGTTCACGCCCACCATGCCGGTTTGCAGGCCCCGGCTCGCGTGGGCGATGGTGGCGGCATCCTGGGCGCAGACATAGGCGCAGAGGCCGAAGGGCGTGTCGTTGGCCAGCGCCAGCCCCTCTTCCAGCGTGTCGAAGGCAATGATGCCCGCCAGCGGACCGAAGGTTTCTTCCCGCGTCAGCAGCGCATCGCGCGCCACGCCCGCCACCAGCGCGGGCTGGGCAAGCCGGCTGTTGGCCGTGCCGCCGCCCGCCAGCAATTCGCCCCCGCGCTGTAGCGCATCCTGCAAATGCCGGTCCACCTTGGCCACGGCACGCTCGTCGATCAGGGGGCCGATATCGGTATCGTCCTCGAACCCGTCACCGGGGCGCAGGGCCTCCACCTTCGCCTTCAGTGCGGCGAGGAAGCGGCCGAGAATGCCGCGCTGCACATAGATGCGGTTGGCCGCGATGCAGGTCTGCCCGGCATTGCGGAACTTGGCGATCATCACGGTTTCCATCGCGATGTCGAGATCGGCATCGTCGAAGACCAGCAGCGGGGCATTGCCGCCCAGTTCCAGGCTCATGCGCTTCACCGTGGGCGCACAGGCGGCGGCGAGCATGGCGCCCACCCCGGTCGATCCGGTGAAGGAGAGCTTGCGCACCACTGGCGATCCAGTGAGCACTTCGCCCACCTGCTGTGCATTGCCCGTCACGATGCTGAGCACGCCCTTGGGCACGCCCGCCTCCAGCGCCAGCCGCGCGATGGCGAGGGCGGAGAAGGGCGTCAGGTCTGCTGGCTTGGCCACTACGCTGCAACCCGCCGCCAGCGCCGGGCCGAGCTTCCGCGCCAGCATGGCGAAGGGGAAGTTCCACGGCGTGATCGCGGCGCAGACGCCCACCGGCTCGTAATCCACACTGAAGCGCTTGCCCGGCAGGGGCGAGGGGATGATCTCGCCCAGCGCCGTATCGGCATGGTCGGCGTAATATTTGATATAGCCCGCGCCATTGTCGATCTCGGCGCGCGCCTCGCGGATGGTCTTGCCGTTTTCGCGAGTGATGATGCGGGCGAGATCCTCGCGGTTGGCGGCGATCAGATCGTGCCAGCGGTTGAGGATCCGGCCCCGCTCGGTAGCCGTGCGCGCGGCCCAGCCGGGCAGCGCCTCGGCCGCCGCGTCCACGGCCCACTGCACCTGCGACTGGCTGAGCGAGGGCACCTCTCCGATCACATCGAGCGAATAGGGATCGTCCACGATGATCGGCGCGGCATCGCCCCTCAGCCATTCGCCGCCCACCAGCGCCTCCTCGATCAGCAGCTCTGCATTGTCGAGTTTACCGCGTGTCGCGTTCATGCGCCTCTCCAGCTCCGGCGTTGGTCAGGCCCCGGTCCTAGCCCTTCGACCATCTCCTATAAAGGCCCGTTGCACTGTGCGCCTACCTATCCATAAGAAGGAGCTGAGAGAGGAGAGGAAACCCAATGGCCAACAAGATCCGCAAGATCGCCACCGAAGAGGCATGGTCGATCCCCGAAGTCGCCGAGGAACTGAGGAAGGTCGCCAATTCGCCCAGCCAGAGCCTCGACAAGCTGCTGGTGAAGGGCATTTACGATGCGCCTGCCGATACCAGCGGCTATGGCAAGCTCGATTTCCTCACCGGCCTGACCGACATAGAGGAACACCGCCTGCCGCAGATGGACGACTATGGCGTGGACATGCATTTGCTCGCGCTCACCGCGCCGGGTGTGCAGATGTTCGATGCCGATACGGCGATGGACCTTGCGCGGCTGGCGAACGATCGCCTCGCGGAGATTTGCCGCAAATGGCCCACGCGCTTTGCCGGCCTCGCCAGCTTCGCGCCCCACAGCCCGAAGCGCGCCGCGAAGGAAATGGAGCGCGCGGTGAACGAGCTGGGGCTCAACGGCTTCATGATCAACAGCCACACCTATGGCGAATATCTGGACGATCCCAAGTTCTGGCCGATCCTCGAAGCGGCCGAGGCGCTGGACCGCTGCATCTATATCCACCCGCGCGCGGCGTCCGATACGCTGAAAGGCCCGCTGCAGGATTACGGTATGGACAGTGCCATGTGGGGCTACGGCGTGGAAGTGGGCACTCATGCGGTGCGGATGATGGCGGGCGGCGTATTCGATGCCTTCCCCAGGCTGAAGATCTGCATCGGCCATATGGGCGAGGCCGTGCCCTTCTGGCTGTGGCGTATCAATTTCATGAACAGCCGCGCCCAGACCGTGGGCCGCGCGAAGAAGACGCAGCGCAGCATGGCGGAATATTTCCAGGACAATTTCGTCATCACCACCAGCGGCGTGGAAGACCCGCTGGCGCTGCGTTACGCCATCGACAAGATCGGCATCAACAATGTGATGTGGGCGATCGATTATCCCTATCAGCCGCAGAAGCCGGCAGTGGACTTCATCGACAGCTTCCCCTGTACGGAGGAAGAGATGCACGCGCTGTGCCACGGCAATGCCGAGCGGATTTTCCATATCGATCCGGTTTGAGCTGAATTTCCCTCTCCCCTTGCGGGAGAGGGATACGCAGGCTTGCCTGTGACAGCAGGCTAACCGTAGTTGGGTGAGGGGATTCGCCCCTCATCCAGGCTCCGCTAATTCCTGCGGAGCACGCTGCGCCATTCTTCTCCCACTGGGGGAGAGGGAGAAACAGAAGGCTTCGAATGACCAGACCAGCCCCGCTTGCAGGCATCAAGGTAGTCGAACTCGCCCGCGTCCTTGCCGGACCTTGGGCAGGACAGATATTCGCCGATCTCGGCGCGGATGTGGTGAAGGTGGAAAGCCCGCAAGGCGACGATACGCGGGACTGGGGCCCGCCCTTCATCGAGAATGCCGATGGCACGAAGGATGCCGGCTATTTCCATGCCGCCAATCGCGGCAAGCGTTCGGTCACGGCCGATTACCACAAGGCGGAAGACCTCGAAATGGTGCTCGGCCTGATCCGCGAGGCGGATGTGGTGATCGAGAATTTCAAGCTGGGCGGGCTGAAGAAATACGGTCTCGATTATGAGAGCCTCAGCAAGATCAATCCGCGCCTCGTCTATTGTTCCATTACCGGCTTCGGCCAGACCGGGCCCTATGCCCCGCGCCCCGGCTATGATTTCATCATTCAGGGTATGAGCGGGATCATGGATTTGTCCGGCCTGCCCGACGGCCCGCCGACCAAGATCGGGGTGGCCTATGCGGATATCATGACCGGGCTCTATGCCGTGATCGGCATCCAGGCCGCGCTCCACCAGCGTCAACATACCGGGCGCGGGCAGCAGGTGGACCTCGCCTTGTTCGACGTGATGGTGGGCACCATGGCCAATCAGGCGATGAACTATCTCATTACCGGCAATGCGCCGCATCGCATCGGGATGAGCCATCCCAATATCGTGCCCTATGACGGTTTCCCCACAAGCGACGGCTGGGTGATCGTGGCCGTGGGTAACGATACGCAATTCGCGCGCTTCGCCGAAGTGCTGGGGCTGGAAGTGCTGCCGGAATGGCAGAGCAATCCGGACCGTGTGGCCCATCGCGCTACTCTGGTGCCGCTGATTATCGAGAAGACCCGCCAGTGGACCCGCGACGCCTTGCTCGCCGCGTTGGAACAGCATGGCATCCCGGTCGGCCCGATCCACGATGTGGGCGAGGCCCTGCGCGATCCGCAGATCGAGGCGCGCGGCATGGTGCTGGACATGCAGCGGCCGGACGGCACGCATGTTCCGGGGCTGCGCACGCCCATCGTGTTCTCGGACGCGGACCTTGCTCTGGGCAAGCCTTCGCCGATGCTGGGGGAGGGGTAGGCTTCGTTTTCAACCATTCGTCATCCCGGCGAAAGCCGGGATCGCTGGCGGCTGGGTGCCAGGCTCACAGCGATCCCGGATCAAGTCCGGCATGACGAGTTGGGCGGCGCTCCCGGGTCAAGCCCGGGGCGATGAATGGGCTATTGCAGGTTGATCCCGGGATTGCTCAGGATCGCGCCATTGTCGTCGGCCTGCGGGCCGGGAATGACGGTGAGCGTGTGGACCGCCCGGATCTTGCCGTCGATGAAGCGGAAGCTGTGCGAATCCGGGCCGCCCGCCTTGCTGTCGCCGAAGCGGCAGAAGATGTTGATCACGCCCTTTTCCTCATCGACCAGATAGTCGCGATTGGTGATGTAGAGCACGCCGGGCGGCATGCCGATCTCGCAGGAGGCGTGGGGATCATTGGTGCGGTTGGTGTAAGCGCCGCCTTCCAGCCGCGCGCAGGGCGTGCCCCAGGGAATGTCGGTGAACTTGTCGGCAAAGCCATCCAGATAGGCATTGGCACCCCGGATCATCTCCGAAGGCGGGGTCTTCTGATATTTGAACAGGGGTTCCCAATCTTCCTGCTTCGAATATTTAAGGAAGGCATTGGCATTGAACAGCCAGTCGCCCTTCTTGGTGACGAGGCTGTCCACCCGGATCACCTTGCCTTCATGCAGGTAGAGCCGGGTGCCGATGATATATTGGACAGGCCCTTCGGTGATGACCAGCTCGGTGAAGGTCTTGCAGCGCTTGTCGTCATGGAAGCTGAGCGAATGGGCCACCGGCATGGCGCTGTTCCACAGGCCCTTGTCCGGCTCCACCGTCTGCATGTCCTGCAGGTAATGCGCCTTGGGGTCGAGCGGCAGGGCCGCAAGGCTGCCCTTGCGCTGGCCTTCCACATAGGCGGCGGTCGCGGCCTTCAGCTCGTCGCGTGTGCAGCTGGGCTTGTCCTGCAAGCGCGCCCATGGGCTGGGCGGCGGGCCGTTCTGGGCCATGGCGGGTGTGGCGGTGGCGGCCACGGCCAGCAGGGCGGCGGCGGAAAGCAGTTTTCCGATCATGGTATTCTCCCCCTAATTCTATCTGTTACCGGACGTCCTGAATCTCTTCGGAGCGGCCCTGTTCATAGGTGCTCCAGCCCGAATTGATGCCATAGGGTCCGCGAATGAAGATCGCCTCGATCCGGCTGATCTGGCCCTTTTCGATCTTGAACAATTCGCCCAGCTGCCAGGTCCAGTTGATCGGCCGGTGATCGAAGAAGCCGAAGGCGAACACGATGCCGCGTTCCCGGTCCACTGCCACGAAGCGGCGGTCGCGAATGCCGGTGACAGTGCCCTTGAGATCGTTCTCGAACTGGGCCTTGCAGGTCTTGCGCTTGCCGTCGCGGCCCAGCAGCACATCCATGCCGTTTTCAAAGCGGATGCAATCGTCGGTGAAGGGGTAGTAACCCTTGCCGTCATTGCGCTGCAGCCCTTCGAAATAGGCATTGCCCACTGCGATCAACTCGGCGCGGCTCATGCGTTCCTTTTCGGGAATGGCCTGCGAGAAGATCGGGGCGGGCGCCCCCATCTTCTCCACCGCTTCGCCGGTGGCGAGGAAGGGATTGCTGGAGCCAGTTACAGCGGCTCCGCCAATGGCCCGGTCGGGCCGGGCGGCGATCTGTTCCACTTCGGTGATCTTGCCGCCTTCGATCCGCAGGCGCAGGGCCAGCCCCACCAACTCCGGCGGCCGCGCCGCCCCGGTGGCCGAGCTGGAGGCTGTTTCCTTTACCGTGCCGAGGAAGGCGACCTGCTGGGCTTCAATATCGGGAACATAGAGCTTGTACTGGCCCACGCCGCTGGCCGTGGCCCACAGGCCTTCATTGCCGAAGGGCAGTTCGATGCCGTTTTCAGTGAAGCGGACATTCTGCGCGAACAGCTCCGGATCCACCTTGTGGGCTGCCATGGCCGCCAGATAGCGGTTCACGAAACCTTCGAGGCAGGTGCGCTGGCAGGCCTGGACGGGGGTGGGGACTCCCCCGACGCTATCGGCCTGCGCGGGCGCGCCAAAGGCAAGGCAGCTTGCAGTAAGGGCCAGCGCGGCGAGCGCCCTGCGGACAGGCTTCATGATGTTTCCCCTCTTCCCGGTAGGCCCCTCTGCGGGGGTCGTTGACTAAGTCCTACCGGAGGAGAGGCAGCCTAGTCCAGCGGTTTGAATACTACGTGGCCCACGGCCGTATTCGATGCCGGAACGTGATAGAAACGGTGAAGTTCCTCCACCTTTTCGCCCAGTGCCGCACGCATGATCAGCCACATGATCAGCTCGATACCTTCCGAACCGGATTCGCGCAGATAGTCGAGCCGGGTGATCTTGCGCAGATCGTCAGTCCCGTCGATCAGCTTGTCGAGGAATTCATTGTCGAAATCGGGGTTGATCAGGCCGGCGCGCGGGCCCTGCAACTGGTGGCTCATGCCGCCCGTGCCCCAGATCTGCACATTGAGGTCTTCCGGGAAGCAGGCCACCGCATCGCGGATCGCGGCGCCCAGCTGCCAGCAGCGCTCGCCCGAAGGGGTGGGAAACTGGGTGACGTTCACCGCCAGCGGGATGACCTTGCAGGGCCATTGGCTGACATGGCCGAACATCAGCGAAAGCGGCACGGTTAGACCGTGGTCCACATCCATCTGGTTCATGATGGTGATGTCGAAATTATCGATCACCAGCTGCTCGGCAATGTGACCGGCAAGATCGGTGTTGTTGTAGACCATCGGCACCGGGCGGCGGCCCCAGCCTTCGTCGGCCGGTTCGAATTCCTCGGCAAAGCCCAGCGCAAAGGTCGGCACGATGTCCAGCATCATGGCTGATGCGTGGTCGTTATAACAAAGGATCACCACGTCGGGCGTGTTGTCCTTGATCCATTCCTTGACCCATTCGTAGCCATCAAAAACCGGCTTCCAATACTCGTCCTGATCGCGACCCTGATCGAAGGCGGCGCCGATGGCGGGCACGTGGCTGGTGGCGATGCCTGCGGTAATCTTCGCCATAAGTTCAGTTCCCCTCGCGGATCGAGCGCTGGCCTTCGGGGCTGCGGCCCCCGGCGCGCATCATCGCGGCATATTCGTCGGGCGTCATGCCGGTCATGGAGCCGACCGCCTTCTGCGTGCTCCACCCATCGGTGTTGGAGAGCTTGACCAGGAAATAGATATTACCCCCCAGATCGATCAGCCGGTTGAAATCGCGTTCCAGCACGGCCTGCTTCTGCTCCTCGCTCATGCGAAAAGTGTCGAGATAGGCGCGCTCGTCGGTCTTGAAGCGCTTGCGGTTCTCCGCATCCATCAGCGACATGCAGAATTTGTGCAGGTAGTATGCCTGCCGCGACCGGCGGGCAGTGAACACCGTGGTGCCGGGAATGTCCTCGAGATCTTCGAGGGGATAGAGCCGTTCGCGCATGGGGCGTCTCCTGCTGGGGAGAGGAAACTACCAGAGGCCGGCGAATCCCGCCAGCTTCCGCGCTTTCCCTCATCTTGAAGAATTCGCGGCCCAAGCCATTATTTGCGCCAGGAAGCAAGGGGGAAGCGATGATCTATTTTGCATATCAAGGGGCGGACACGGGCCTGAGGCAGGCGGCCGACTTCTGCAATGCGCTGTATCAGAGCCAGGAATTCTGGGATCGGATTGCCGCGATCGGGACGTTCGACGAAAGCGCCATTCCGGCTACACAGATCGTCTCGAAACTGCGATCCTGCGGCAGTGTGACCGAAATCCGCCATTGGAAGCCCGGCTTCTTCAACAGCCTGCGCTATCGCAAGACGGTGGCGCTGACCGATCCGGATCGCGCCTATCTGATTGCGTACCACACCAGATTCCTCGGAAATCCGGTGGCGCGCAAGGTCAACACGCTGGTGCATGAGCATGTCCATAATGTGGACTTCTTCTCCGATGGTAACGGCTCGATCGAATATGGCCACGGGGACCAGTCGTCCGACGGCAAGCAGAACACCGCGCCCTATCGCATCGGCGCCATCGCCCAGCAGTTCTACGAGGCGGCGAACCCCGCTTCGGCGGCCAAGGCCATGGCAGAGCCTGCTCCGGCGGAGGAATGCCGTTTCGGGCAGGACGTGGGGCATATCGCCGACGACGAACTGGAATAGGTCGCCCGTCCGTTCAGCGAGACATCCGTTCAGCGAGACAGGGGCAATGCTCGGAACAGCGCGATGAGCGAGCCCATCGCCAGCGGAAAGGTGATTGCCCAGGCGGCAGCGGGCCAGATCAGGGCGGGCACGAACATCTGGAACGCCAGGAAAGGCAGGATCGCGCCATTGGCGATCATGGCCCATTTCGCCGCGCGGGCACCCGGCGCATCGGGCAGGCCGAAGGCGGCGATCAGTGTGGCCGCGCTCATCAGTGAATAGCCCAGCAGATCCACCGCGAAGAGGAAGGACTGGTAGGGCACGAACAGCAGCAGCTCGATCCCCGCCGTATCGCCTGCCGCGATCCTCGGGCCGACAAAAGTGAGCTGCACGAAATAGACCAGGCCGGTCAGCGTGGCATACATCACCGCGAAGGCGAGGCCGGAGAGAGTGAACACGCGCCGATCCTCCGGCGCGGCCTGATGCAGGGCCGCCATCGTCACAACAAAGGCCGGGCCGAGCAGCAGCGATGGCGTGAGCAGCAGTGCGATGCCCAGCGGGGTGCTGGCGGCATTGGGCCCTCCGGCGGACCCGAGCAGGCCCAGCCATTCGACCAGTTGGGCCGCGATATAGGCTAGGCTCAGCAGCAGTGCGGCGGCGGAGGCCGCGATGCCGGTGCCGCGGGTGGAGGGTGATAGTGCCACGGCGTTTTCTCCCTCCTTGCCCGTTCAGACCTGCGGCCGGTTCGCCAGCAGGTCGTCCACCACCGACGGATCGGCGAGGGTGGAGGTATCGCCCAGATTGCCTGTGTCGTTCTCCGCGATCTTGCGCAGGATGCGGCGCATGATCTTGCCGCTGCGCGTCTTGGGCAGGCCCGGGGCGAACTGGATCACGTCGGGCGTGGCGATGGGGCCGATCTCGCGACGGACCCATGCGACCAGCGCCTTGCGCAGATCGTCATCCGGCTGAACATCCGCCACGCAGGTGACATAGGCATAGATACCCTGGCCCTTGATGTCGTGCGGCATGCCTACCACGGCGGCTTCGGCCACGGCGTCATGCGCCACCAGCGCGCTTTCGATCTCGGCCGTGCCCATGCGGTGGCCCGAGACGTTGATCACATCGTCGATCCGGCCGGTGATCCAGTAATAGCCATCCTCGTCGCGCCGGCAGCCGTCGCCGGTGAAATAATAGCCGCGGAAGGTGCTGAAATAGGTCTGGAAGAAGCGCTCGTCGTCGCCATAGACGGTGCGCATCTGGCCCGGCCAGCTGTCGGTGATGACCAGCGCACCTTCGCAGGCGCCTTCAAGGATATTGCCTTCGGTATCGACGATGGCGGGCTGCACGCCGAACATCGGCTTGGACGCACTGCCCGGCTTGAGCGCGGTGGCGCCGGGCAGGGGGGTGATCATGTGGCCGCCCGTCTCGGTCTGCCACCATGTGTCCACGATCGGGCAGCGGCGATCGCCGACTACCTGATAATACCATTCCCAGGCTTCGGGATTGATCGGTTCGCCCACGGAGCCGAGCAGGCGCAGCGAGCTGCGGCTGGTCTTCGCCACCCATTCGTCCCCCTCGCGCATCAGGGCGCGCAGGGCCGTGGGGGCGGCGTAGAAGATTTCGACCTGGTGCTTGTCCACCACCTGCCAGAAGCGCGAGAAGTCGGGATAGTTGGGCACGCCTTCGAACATCAGCGAGGTACCGCCGTTCAGCAGCGGGCCGTAGACGACATAGGAATGGCCCGTTACCCAGCCGATATCGGCCGCGCACCAGTAGATCGGATTGCTGCCGTCCTCATGCGGGCGATAGTCGAAAGTATATTCGTGAGTCATGCCCACCCACACGGCATAGCCGCCGGTGGTGTGCAGCACGCCCTTGGGCTTGCCGGTGGAACCCGAGGTGTAGAGGATGAACAGAGGATCTTCCGCGCTCACTTCCACCGGTGGGCAGGTGTGGCTGCCGGCGGCGATGGCATCGTGCCACCACACGTCACGGCCATGGTCCATGTGAATATGGGCGCCGGTGTGCTTCACCACGATTACACGGCTGACGTTCTTGGCGTGATGTTCCAGCGCTTCGTCGACATTGGCCTTGAGCGGGATCTTCTTGCCGCCGCGCAGCCCTTCGTCCGAGGTGATGACGATGGTGCTGGCGCAATCGTCGATCCGGCCCCCCAGTGCCTCGGGGCTGAAGCCGGCGAAGACGATCGAATGGATCGCCCCGATCCGCGCGCAGGCGAGCATCGCCACGGCAGCCTCCAGGATCATCGGAAGGTAGATGGTGACCCGGTCGCCCTTTTCGACGCCATTGGCCTTCAGCGCATTGGCGAAGCGGCAGACCTGTTCGTGCAACTGACTGTAGGTGAGGGTGCGGACGGGATTTGCCGGATCGTCCGGCTCCCAGATCAGGGCCACGGTATCGCCCTTGGTTTCAAGGTGCCGGTCGAGGCAATTGGCGGCGAGATTGAGCGTGCCGTCCCAGAACCAGCGGATGCCGAAATCTTCCTCGGCGAAGCTGGTGCCCTTTACCTGAGTGAAGGGCTTGATCCAGTCGATCCGCTTCTCCGCTTCCTCGCGCCAGAAGCCTTCCGGATCTTCCACGGAACGGCGGTATTTTTCCTCATAGGTCGCAGCGTCGATCAGGGCCTTTTCAGACCATTCCGCCGGAACCGGGTGGAGGGACACCTGGTGCATCATTCGCTCCCAAAGCCTTACTTCGGCCTCGGCTTAACGAGCGATCGTGGCTAGCGCCAGAGGGCGTCGAGCGCGGGAATGAAATGTTCGCGATGTTGCAAGGGAATGCGCGCCAGAAGGCCCTGTTCGAAGGCCTCGATCGTGGCCTGGATGGCGGGCAGGCGCTTATGGCCTTCCTCCGATAGGCTGAGGCCTTGGGATTTTCCGTCGATCGGGGCGCGTTCGATCAGGCCCGAGTCTTCCAGCCGCTTGAGCAGGGGGACCATGTTGGCCCGCTGGATATCCAGCGCCCGGCCCAGGGCGCTGGCGGTGATCTGGGGATTGCCATCCAGCCACAGCAGCACTGTGGCATCCACAATGCGCACCCCATGTTCGGCCAGGCGCTGCGAAAGCTCCGCAGTCATCGCGCTGGAGGCGCGCCTGAGCGAATAGCCGGGGTGGTGGACGAGTGGATCGCGCATGGTTGGATGCCTCAAGATTGTTGTTGCGTATAACAATCCAGATAGCTATGGGCAATAACAATTACTGCACCAGGGAATGTCCCTTTTTCGAGGAGTCTGTCACATGGCCATGCCGTCGCAACCCGATCCGCGTCCCGAAGAGGAAACCGTCAAGTACGAGATCATCGACGGGGTTGCCTGGGTCTATTTCAACCGTCCCGACAAGCGCAATTGCCAGAGCCCGAAGCTCAACCGCCAGATGGGCCGCGTGCTGAACGAGCTGGAATTCCGCGACGACGTGCAGGTGCTCGTCCTCACCGGCGAGGGCTCCGCCTGGTCTGCAGGCATGGATCTGCTCGAATATTTCCGCATGAACGAAGCCGGCGGCATCGGCGCGGTCCGCAAGGCCCAGCGTGAAGCCTACAGCTGGTGGGAACGCCTGCGCTGGTATGAAAAGGCCACCATCGGCATGATCAACGGCTGGTGCTTCGGCGGCGCCTATGGCCCGCTGTTCGCATGCGATATTGCCATTGCTTCGGACGATGCGCAGTTCGGCCTTTCGGAAATCAACTGGGCGATCCTGCCCGGCGGCGGCGCCTCCAAGGTTGCTGCCGAACTGATGCCCTATCGCAAGGCGATGTATCACGCGATGATGGGCGAGAACCTGACCGGCCAGCAGGCTGCCGAGCAGGGCCTCGTTACCGAGAGCGTCCCGGCCGACAAGCTCAAGGCCCGCGTGCAGGAAATCGCGGACAATCTGAAGAAGAAGGACACCCATGCTCTGCGCGCCACCAAGTGGGCAATGCGCCGCGTTATGGAAATGACCTATGACAATGCCGAGGATTACCTGATCCGCACGCAGGAAGCGCTGAACGATTTCGGCGGCTGGGAAACCCGCAAGGAAGCCACCAAGCAGTTCCTTGACGAAAAGACCTTCAAGCCCGGCCTTGGCGCTTTTGACAAGACCAAGGTCAGCAAGGACTGATTTGTTACTCCACCCCCTCCTCTGAAGAGGAGGGGATTTTCATATCCATGCTCGACTCGCCGGGCGGGATTTGGCAACGGGGCGGACGATTTCTGGGAGACTGAATCAATGAGCGGCAAGCGCTTCACCAACAAGCAGATCGACCGGCTGCTGCGCCCCAAGAGCGTTGCGGTGGTCGGTGCGTCCGACCGGCACGGCGCGCTCGGCGCGACGCTGCTCAACAACCTCGTCCAATATGAATTCGCGGGCGATATCTATCCTGTGAACCCCAAGCGCGAAGAGATCCAGGGTCTCAAGTGCTACGCCTCGGTCGACCAGCTTCCCGAAGGGATCGACTGCGCGGTGCTCGCCATTCCCCGGCCCTTCGTGCTCGATACGGTACGCGGCCTTGCCCAGCGCGGCTGCGGCGCGGTGGTGATCTATTCGGCCGGCTTCTCCGAAGCGGGCGAGGAAGGCCTCAAGGAACAGCTCGAACTGGGCGTGATCGCGGCCGAATATGGCATGGTGATCGAAGGTCCGAACTGCCTTGGCTGCACCAATTATGTCGAGCGCGTGCCGCTGACTTTCGTCGAAACCAACATGATCAGCCCGCCCAAGGGCGCCCGCGCTGTCGGCATTGCCAGCCAGTCCGGCGCGCTTGCCGCGGTGCTGGCCACTGCACTGCATCCGCGCGGCTGCTATGTCTCGACCTCGGTCTCGACCGGCAATGAAGCCGCATCGGGCGTGGAAGACTATGTCGAATGGCTGATCGATGACGAGGATACCCACGTCATCGCCATGTATGTGGAATCGCTGCGCCGCCCGAAGGCGTTCATCTCCGCCGCGCGCCGTGCGCGGGCCGCCGGCAAGCCGATCATCATGCTGCACCCCGGCAAGTCCAACAAGGCGCAGGAATCGGCCGCGACCCACACGGGCGCCATGGCCGGTGACTATGCGCTGATGAAGGCCAAGCTCGGCCGCGAAGGCGTGATCTTCGCCGATACGCTGGAAGAGCTGGAAGACATCACCGAAATCGCCCTGCGTTGCCCCAGCCTTCCGGGCGCCAATATGGCGGTGCTGGGCGAATCCGGCGCACTGCGTGGCCTGGCCTTCGACATTGCGGAGGACATCGGGCTCGACCTGATCGACCTCAATGACGATAACAGCCCTGCCTTGCGCGCCGTGCTGCCCGATTTCGTGCCGGTTTCGAACCCGACCGACATCACCGCCGCCGGCCTTTCGGAACCGGAGATCTATACCAAGGTGCTGACCGCGCTGCTGGCTGACGATCGCGTCGGTTCGGTGGTCGCCTCGATCATCCAGTCGGACCCGATCACTTCGAAGATCAAGTTCCCGGCGATCATCAAGGTGCTGGAAGACGGCACCTTCTCCAAGCCGCTGGTATTCGCCGGTGTGGACGAGGGTGCGCGGGTACCGCAGGAATATATCGACGGACTGCGTCAGGTGGGTATTCCCTGGTTCCCCTCGACCGAGCGCGCCTATCGCGCGATTGCCCGTCTGGCCGATCTCGCCAAGCGCGATCTTGCCGATAATTCGCAGTCCCCGCTGCCGCTTCCCGCGCTGTCCGGCGCGTCGGGCGTGGTGCCGGAATACAAGGCCAAGGAACTGCTCGCTCCGCTGGGCATTCCTTTCCCGCAGAGCAAGTTTGCCGCCACGGCCGAGGATGCAGCCGCCGCTGCCGAGGAGATCGGCTATCCGGTGGTGCTCAAGGCACAGGCTGCCGCGCTGGGCCACAAGTCGGATGCGGGCGGTGTGATCCTGAAGCTCGACAGCGCCGAAGCAGTGAAGGCTGCCTTCGACAAGATCTTCACCAATGTCGCGGCCTATGATGCTTCGATCCAGCTCGATGGCGTGCTGGTCGAGAAGATGGGCACGATGGGGCTGGAAATGATCGTGGGCGCCAAGTCCGATCCGGAATGGGGCCCGGTGGTCCTGGCCGGTTTCGGCGGTGTGACGGCCGAGATCCTGAAGGACGTGGTCCTGCTGACCACCGACCTTTCGGAAGAACAGGTTGTCGCCAAGCTGCTGACCCTCAAGCAGGCCGCCTTGCTCAAGGGCTATCGCGGTTCGCCTGAGCTGGACGTTCTGGCACTGGCCGGGCTGATCGTCGAGATTGGCCGCGTGATGGAAGGCAATCCTTCGATTCGCGAGATCGACCTCAATCCTGTGATCGTCCATCCCAAGGGGCAGGGCGTGGTGGCGCTGGACGCGCTGATGCTGGTCCAGCACTGATACGATTTTCCGCGCGCTACCGTTTTCCGGGGAACCGGAGCGGCGGAGCGTAGTATTCGGACATTATCAATCAATTGATCGGGACCGCGCGGCCTTTTATGGCTTCGCGGTCCAGATTTTTCTCACGCCTGCAAAGCAAACCAGCCATTGCCGCGCGCGTGCAAACAAGCCTAGAGGGGCGCCACTATGACCCAGAACATTCTCGAAAAGCTCGCCGCGACCAATCCCGAAGCCGAAATCTGGTGGGATTCCTCGCCCCTGATCTTCCCCAGCTGGCGCGAGGAAACGCTGGCCAAGGCGCCGGAAGCCAAGCGCGCCGATTGGGAAGCACAGGTCACTCGCCTGATGGACCATGAGACCATCGAGACGACCGGCGAAATGGGCTTCCGCGGCGTCACCACCAATCCGCCGCTGTCGCTCCAGGCGATCAAGCTGGCTCCGGAACGCTGGGCGAACCACATTCGCGAGATCGCCCGCGCCAATCCCGGCATGGATGTGGAAGGCGTGTATTGGACGCTCTATCTGGAACTGGTGAAGAAGGGCGCCGAGGCGATCCTGCCGGTCTATGAGAAGTCCGGCGGCAAGTATGGCATGCTCTCGGGCCAGGTCGATCCGCGCTTCGTGCGCGATGGCGACAAGATGCTGGCGCAGGGCCTGACGATCTACGAGCAGGCTCCCAATGTGATGGTGAAGCTGCCCGGTTCGAAAGAAGGCTACGAAGTTCTGGAAGAGCTGACCGCGCGCGGCATCTCCACCAACAACACCACCAGCTTCACCGTGCCGCAGTACATGCGTTGCATGTCCGCCGTCAGCGCCGGACTGCTGCGTGCCCGCGCCGCCGGTGTGGACCTTTCGAAGTGGCGCTCGGTCATCACCCACATGTCCGCTCGCCTCGGCGAATTGTCGGACTGGAAGGTGGAAGCCAAGACCCGTGGCATCGAACTGACACTGCCGGAAATCCGCGACGGCGAGGAAGCCGTGCTGAAGCGCGCCTATCACTTCGGCAAGTCGGAGAACCACCCCTCCAAGATGCTGCAGTGCTCGATGCGCGTCGAAAAGGACGAGCGGACCGGCAAGACCGTTAGCCGCCACATCCAGGATTATGCCGGTTCGGACATGGTCTACACCTGCCCGCCCAGCTACATTGCCGGCCTGATGAATGCCGAAGACGATCTGGAAGCCTTCGATCCCAAGGCGATCGATCGCGAGCCCAACAAGGCGAGCATCGAAAAGCTGCTGAAGCTGCCCAGCTTCCGCGCCGCCTATGAATTCGACGGCATGACGCCTGACCAGTTCGCCCATTTCGGTTCGTTCAAGGCGACCGAAACCGAATTCGCCGCCGCCACCCGCCAGACGGTGGACTTCGTGGCGATGGTGATGGAAGGCTGATCTACCTGCCCCTCCTTCGCTCTCGGGCGGGGGAGGGGCGGCCTTTCGGGCTCGCCCGGAAGGCAATTCGGCACAGGGCGGCGGATGACCGGCCGTGCCAGGGGAGAGAGCGATGCGTTTGAAACTGGCCGCTGGCCTCGGTTCCCTTCTGCTTGCAGGAAGCGCCATGGCACAGGTTCCCCCCGATATCGCCACGCAGCTTCGCGAGCTGGGCCAGAGCATGGACCCTGCCGTGGGCAAGCTCTACGAACCGTTCTTCGCGGGCGAAACCTATGCCGGGATCACTCTCACCCGCGACATCGCCTATGGCACCGACCCGCTGCAGAAGCTGGACCTCTACGTGCCTGAAGGCACGAAGGGCCCACTGCCTGTGCTGGTCTTCGTCCATGGTGGCGGCTTCGTACGAGGGGACAAGCACGGCACTTTCTATCCCGACAACATCACCGCCTGGGCCGCGCGGCACGGTATGTTGGGGGTGGGTATCAATTACCGCCTCGCGCCTGATCATCCTTGGCCCGGCGGGGTAGAGGATCTGCGCGCGGCGCTCGGTTGGGTTCGCGCCAATATCGCGGAGCATGGTGGCGATCCCGACCGGATCGTGCTGTGGGGTCATTCCGCCGGGGCGAACCATGTGGCGGACTATGTCGGCCATACGGAGCTGCATGGCGATGAGGCAAAGGGCCTGAAAGGCGCGATCCTGCTATCGCCGAACTATGCGGATGAAGCGCCTGCCGAACCTCATGTCTATTACGGCGCCGATGCCTCGCTGCAGACACAGGCCGCCACCATCGCCCGCCTGCGGGATGCTTCCACGCCGCTGTTCATCGGTTTTGCAGAGCAGGACCCGGACTCGATGCGCCACACGGCTCAGGCGCTGATCGCCGGGCTTTGCACGCCTTCCGGCCCCTGTACGGCGAGCATCGACCTGCCGGTGCATAATCACTTCACCGAAGGCATGGCGGTGGGGACAGGCGATGTTTCGCTCTCCGCGCCGGTGCTGAAATGGCTGGGCCAGGTAACAGCGGACTGACCCGTGTTCCGTTCAATGGAGACGGTAAACGTGTAGTGCCTCATAATAGGCTTTTACGGGCTTCCCATCTGCATCCAGCGCGGGATCGTAGCTTTTGACGTCCATCAAGGCGCCGCATACCAGCTTGTCGAAGCGCTTGTCCTGTCCGACGTCCTTCACTTCGCAGGACACAGCTTTGCCGGTTTCATCGATCAATGCGCGCACCAGAATGGGCGCGCTTAGGTTCTTCCGGACCAGTTCCGGCGGATATTGCATGAAGGCTTTCTGAAGCTTCTTCTGCGGATCTTTCGGACTGGGGAGGCGTGACAGGTTGAACAGGGTCTTGGGGTTCAGGCCCTTCGATACGGCCAGATTGGCGAGGCATCTCCGAAGTGCGTCCATCGGTCCGCTCATCGCGCCGGTCTGGAGAATTACCTCGTTCTGGAAGGCGCCGCTGACCAGCAGCCCCGTGATTTCCGCCTCGCGTTTGTGGGGGGCGCCTGTTTCCGGAGCGGAGATGCCTTGGGCATCTGCGGAGCTGTGCCGCTGCAATCCGCTCCGGTCGAAGAAGAAGAAGCCTTTCCTGCCACCAGAGAGGGCGAAATAGAAAGCCCCAGTCTGCTCCTTTACCTGATCGTCGGGAAGAAAACTCGTGGCGGGATAGGACTTGGCTGCCTCGATCTCCGTTCCGATGAGCGACACCTGCAGGGCGTTGCCCATGCTAAAATTGTCCAGTTCCAAGACCACCTCTTTATCGGGGGTGCCAAAGCTGCGGCGCAATGCGCAGCTTTCCGGACGGGCATCCACGCTCCAGGCAGAGGTCGGTTCCAGTATCAGGGCATCGGCAGCCTGAGCCGGCGTGCTGCCGAGCACTGCCAAGGCGGCGCACATCATCGGAATACAGGTCAGTCGCATAGATTCCCCCACTCAGTGCACGAAGGGATATAGGGAGGTTCAGCTCATGAACAGCTTGCGCTAACCCTCATTGCCGCCTGACCTCATAATCGATCCTGATCCGCACCCATTCGCCATATTTGTATTTCCCGCCCAGGCGCGGGGGGCGGACCTTGAATTGCCAGGCGGCGGCCAGCGCGGCGCGGGCTATGTTCGAATGGCTGGGAGATTCATCCAGGAAGATGCAGTTTTCTACCCGATATTCCGGCACGGTCTTGCAGGTGATCAGGCCCCAGCCGGGCCCTTCCGCCGTGGAGAGATAGCCCGCCAACTCGTCATGCGTGGGTTCGCGATACCATTGGGCGGCATACATCGGCTGGCCGTTGGGCGCAGTGCCGACACGCTTTGAATCCCCCGCACTGGCGGTGTTCGCCGGGCCATAGGCCTGCTTCGATTGGGCTGGCGCTGGCTGGGCCTTGGGCAGGTTCGAAATGTCGAGCTGCGCCATCTGGTTCTTCGACAGCGGAATGAGAACCGGGGTGTTCGGCACGGGCTGGGGCTGCACCACCGGCTGCTGCACCGGCTGGGGATCGGGTTGCGGCTGATCCTGCGGCTGGGCGCTGGGCTGCACGCTGGGCTTCTTTTCCGCGGGTTTGGCTTCGGGCTGTTTCGAAGGTTCCTCGTCGGAATCCGAATCGAACGTGGTTACGATCGCTTCCAGCGGGGCTTCTTCCTTCTTGCCCATGCCCAGTGTCAGCAGCAGGGCCAGGATCACCAGTTCGAGCAGCAATGCCACGACGATACCTGTCGCGCGGTAGCCGAATTCGGCGCGAATCCGCTCGATCAGGGACGTGCTGTAGGCATAGGCCGGCTGTGACAAGGAACCTCGATAAAGCTGGTATGCCCGGCTACGGTGCGACCCGGGCGAGAATCTGCGGCTGGATACCAGCGCCGCGCCCTAATGTCTCGCGAATGAACGGGGCCTTTCTCGATGACGTCATCTGGTCCGGCGTGGTTAAAATATACCGCACCGGACCAGCGGTTTATCCTTTGCCCCCTTCGTGAAATCTGGAATACGGACCCTAGGCGTTCACTGCATCGGGATGTGCGTGAAGACGGGGAAGAGGATGCTTGGATCAGTTTGGTGCATCGCATCGCCAGCGGTGCCACGCACAAGGCCGAGCGCCCTGACTGTCCTTGCGATCTTCCTTGCCCTCGTGGTTGCCATGTTCCCCGCCGCTCCCGCAATGGCCGGCTCGCTCGATGCTCCCGGTCTCGAATCTCTGGGGCTGGGCGTTTCCGTGCGGCCCGGTGAGAAATCCGCCACCGCTGCCACCACGCGGATCGTTCGGGCGATACTGGAATATTCGCGCTGGCCCAGGCCAGCAGAATCCCTGCAGGTTTGTATCATCGGCGCGGCAGACAATGCCGCAGGTATCGATGCGATCAGCCTGTCCGACGGGCGGCAGGTCGGCGTACGCTACCTCACAAGGGACGGTTTTTCCGCATCCTTGGGGTGCGATACCTATTATCTGGGAGCGCTTGACGCTGGCTCCTTGCGCAGATGGACCGCCAGGGCCCATGGCGCGCCGATCGTGACCATCACCGAAGACGATCCGCAGTGCCGCAGCGAGGCGATGTTCTGCTTGGTTTACGGGCCCGGTTCGGTTTCCTTCCGGCTCAATGTCGATGCGGTCGCCCGTTCCGGCGTGCGGGTCGACCCACGTGTGCTGCGCATGGCGAAGGGAGGGTAGGGCGATGGCGGAAACGCGCAGTCCCACGCTCCGCCGGGTCCTGGCCCGCGCACATGGGCGGCTGATCGTTGTGGCCGTGCTTCTGGCCAGTCTGACGGTGTTGTTCAGCGGTGCCTCGGTGATCCATGACCATGCATCCCGCAATCTGGAACTGATCGCCAGGACGCTGTCCTATTCGGTCGAGCCTGCAATCGTCTTCGGCGATGTTGAGGCGATCCACGAAAGCATCGATTCCGTGGCGCATAATGGCGCAATCGAGCGGATCGAGGTGTTCGATGCGAATGGGCGGATTCTGGCCAGTTGGTCGCGCCAGGGCAGCGGCGTCCTCGGCTGGGTCGAACAGGGAGGCAACCGCCTGCTGTGGCCGGAGCCCTTCAGCCTTTCGATCGAGCGTGGCGGCGGCAAGATCGGGGAGGTTCGCGTATCGGGCAGCGCAGCAGGGATCGAGTGGTTCCTGCTACAGGGACTGCTGATTGCCATGTGTTGCCTCGGCATCGCACTGGTCGCCGCGCGCATTCTCGCGCGCCAACTGCGCAGCGGCGTGATCGATCCGCTGAACCATGTGGCGGAGGTGGCGCATTCGGTCCGGACCGAGCGCGCTTTCCATCGCCGGGTGCCTGCGGCGGGGCTGGCCGAGGTCGATAATTTCGTAGACGACTTCAACGGTCTGCTGGCCGAGCTTGAGAGCTGGTACGACGGGCTGACCGAAGAGAATCAGAAACTGGCGCGCCAGGCGCGGCACGATGCGCTGACGGGCCTCGGCAACCGCGTTCTGTTCGAGCAGCATCTCGATACTGCCGTGGAAACCGCTCGGCAGACCGCATCGCGCTTTGCCTTGCTCTATCTGGATGGCAATGAATTCAAGCAGGTAAACGATTGCCACGGCCATGAGGCGGGGGACCGTGTGCTGCAGGGGATCGCCCAGCGGCTGCGTCAGTCGGTGCGTAATGCCGATCAGGTTTTCCGCCTGGGCGGGGATGAGTTCGCGATCATTCTGGGCGCGCCGATCGACGCGGATGAAGTGGAGGCGGTGGTCGCGCGGATCGATGAGGCGATGGCGGAGGCAATCGATCTGGGCAAGGGCGGCTTCGTTGCCATTTCGGTAAGCGTCGGCTTCGCCATCTTTCCGGATCACGGGGAAGCCCGGGCCGAACTGGTGCGCAAGGCCGATGAAGCAATGTATCGTGACAAGATCAGGAGGAGTGGCAATGGTTTCACGTAAGTGGGCAGGGAGGGGATCGGGATATCTACGCTTCGCCGTGCCATTGCTGCTGATGCCATTGATCGCCTGCCAGACGGTGCCGAAGGAAGGGGTGGTGGTAACTTCGCCCTATTCGGCCGAGCAGGTCGCGATGCTGCGTCAATATGAGTTCAAGCAGGATGGCGATCGCTGGCTGCTTGGCCTCGACAGCAAGCTCCTGTTCCCGTCCGACGGCGCATTGCTGGCCGAAGGGCAGGTAGCCTCTATCGGCACCATGGCCAGGGAACTGTCCAATGTGGGCATCCATGGGGCCGATGTGGAAGGCCATGCGGATTCTACTGGCGAGGCAGCCTATAATAAGGAACTTTCGCTGCGCCGGGCGGAGGCAGTGAAGGCAGTGCTCATATCCGGCGGAATGCAGGCAGGCAGGGTGAGCGCGGCTGGCCTGGGAGAATCCCGGCCGGTTGCCAGCAACGCCACCGCGAAAGGGAGGAAGGAAAATCGCCGGGTGGTGATCATCGTCTCGCCCGAAGATGTCATGCCTTACTGAGCGGCGGGAAGCCTTCCGCCTTCAGGTGAAATTGGCGATGGCCCTCAGGAATACGTCGCCATAGGCCTCGCGCTTGCGGACACCGATGCCCGGGATGTCGGCCAGTTCGGTCTGGCTTCGGGGGCGGCGCGCGGCCAGTTCGCGCAAGGTGCTGTCATGGAAGATGACATAGGGCGGCACATCGGCATCGCGGGCAAGATCGCGCCGCAATTCGCGCAGGGCTTCGAACAGCGGATCGCCCACGGGATTGGCGGCGGCACCGCTACGCTTGCCGCGCCGGGCGCGGGCGGGCGGAAGGACCAGCTCGACGCGTTCCTCTCCGCGCAGGATCGCGCGGGCGGACGGGCCCAGCATCAGGCCGCCATGCTCGTTCGTTTCCAACGCGCCGCGCACTTGCAGCGCACGGGCTACCGGTTTGACCAGCGCCGCCTCGTCACCCTCGATAATGCCGAACACTGTCAGGGCGTTGTGCCCACGCTGGATCACCTTCTCGTTTTCCTGCCCCAACAGCACCGCCTCCAGATGGCCCAGGCCGAAGCTCTGCCCGGTGCGATAGGCGGCCGACAGCAGCTTGCGGGCAACTTCCGTGCCGTCCACGCCTTGCGGCGGGGAGAGGCAATTGTCGCAATTGCCGCAGGTGGCGGGCGGGTCTTCCCCGAAATGGCGCAGCAGCACGGCACGGCGGCAGCGCGCGGCTTCCACCAGCGCGCCCAGCGCCCCGATCCGCGCGCGCTCGCCCGGCTGGCGGGCTTCCTCCGCCTCGGCAACGCGCTGGCGGGCGCGGACGAAATCTTCCGGTCCCCACAGCAACGTGGCCTGCGCCGGATCGCCATCGCGCCCGGCGCGGCCGCTTTCCTGATAATAGCTCTCGATGCTCTTGGGCAGGCCGGCATGGACCACGAAGCGCACGTCCGGCTTGTCGATCCCCATGCCGAAAGCCACGGTGGCCACCATCACCATATCCTCGCTGGCGATGAAGGCGGCCTGATTGCGCGACCGCACTTCGGGGGCGAGCCCGGCGTGATAGGGCAGCACCCGGCGCGTGCCTTTGGCGGCGAGGCTTTCGGCCAGTCGCTCTGTCTGGGCGCGGGTTGGGGCATAGATGATGCCGGGGCCGGAATTGGCGGCGAGAATATCCGCCAGCTGGCGAGAGAGCCCGTCGCGGGGCTGGACGGCGTAGCGGATATTCGGCCGGTCGAAGCCCGAGACGATCAGCCCGTCCGCCTCGATTCCCAGCTGGGCGAGGATATCGGTTCGGGTGTGGTGATCCGCCGTGGCGGTCAGCGCAAGGCGTGGAACCTGCGGGAAGGCGTCCAGCAAAGGGCGCAGCAGGCGGTAATCGGGGCGGAAATCGTGGCCCCATTCGGAAACGCAATGCGCCTCGTCGATCGCGAAGAGGCAGATTTTCGAGCGTTCGAGCAGGCTGCGGAAATTCTCGCCGCTGGCCCGTTCCGGCGCGACATAGAGCAGGTCCAGATCTCCTGCCAGAAGGCGGTCCTGCGTCTCGCGCCAGTCGGCATCGGCGGAGGTCAGGCTGGCAGCGCGAATGCCCAGCGCATTGGCGCTGCGCAGCTGGTCATGCATCAGCGCGATCAGCGGGGAGATGACCACGCAGCAGCCCGGCAGGGCGACGGCGGGCAGTTGGAAGCACAGTGATTTGCCCGCCCCGGTGGGCATGATCGCCAGCGTCCCCCGGCCCGCCAGTACGCGCTCCACCACCTGTTCCTGAACGCCCCGGAAGTGTTCGAAGCCGAACACATCGTGGAGCAGGGTGGCGGGGGAGGGACGCATGGTGGGGCTATAGGTGCTGCTCGCGCGCCTGCCTACCGGGTGTGCAAAAGATCCTCCCCCATCGGGAGAGGATTCAGAAAGCCGCGATGCCCGTAATCGCCCGGCCCAGGATCAGCGCATGCACGTCATGCGTGCCTTCATAGGTGTTCACCGTTTCGAGGTTCACCATGTGGCGGATCACCTGATATTCCTCGGAAATGCCGTTGCCGCCATGCATGTCGCGGGCGAGGCGGGCGATGTCGAGCGCCTTGCCGACATTGTTGCGCTTCACCAGGCTGATCATGTCGGGAGCGAAGCGGTCTTCCTCCATCAAACGGCCCACGCGCAGGGAGCCTTGCAGGCCCAGCGTGATTTCGGTCGCCATGTCGGCCAGCTTCTTCTGGTAAAGCTGCGTGCCGGCCAGCGGGCGGCCGAACTGCTTGCGATCCAGGCCATATTGGCGCGCGGCGGCATAGCAGAACTCGGCCGCGCCCATCGCGCCCCAGGAAATGCCGTAGCGTGCGCGGTTGAGGCAGCCGAAGGGGCCTTTGAGCCCTTCGACGTTGGGCAGCAGGGCGTCGCCTGGCACCTTGACCTCATCCATCATGATCATGCCGGTGGTGCTGGCGCGCAGCGATATCTTGCCTTCGATCTTGGGCGCTTCGAGGCCCTTCATGCCCTTTTCCAGCACGAAGCCGCGGATCTTGCCGCCATGCGCCTCGCTCTTCGCCCAGACGACGAAGACATCGGCGAAGGGGGAATTGCTGATCCAGGTCTTGCTGCCGGAAATGACGTAACCATCGCCATCCGCCTTGGCCACGGTGCGCATCCCGCCCGGATCGCTGCCGGCATCGGGTTCGGTCAGGCCGAAGCAGCCGATCAGCTCTCCGCTGGCGAGGCCGGGCAGATATTTGCGGCGTTGCTCGTCGGACCCATAGGCATGGATCGGGTACATCACGAGGCTGGACTGGACGCTGGCCATCGAGCGATAGCCCGAATCCACCCGCTCGATCTCCCGCGCGATCAGGCCATAGGCGACATAGCCCGCGCCCGCGCCGCCGAATTCCTCGGGGATCGTCACACCCAGCAGGCCCGACTGGCCGAACAGGCGGAACAGCTCCGGCGCGTCCACCTCGTCACGGAAGGCGTCGATCACGCGCGGCTGCAGTTCGGACTGCGCGAAGCCATGCGCGGCATCGCGGATCATCCGTTCTTCTTCGGTAAGCTGGCTATCGAGATCGAAGGGATCGGCCCAGTCGAAGGGAACCATAAGGGATAGTCTCCTCTGAAACCGGTGCACTAGCGGGGCGCGGAAAGCCTAGCAAGAGGGATCGCTTGCCGGGCCTAGAGCGCGCCGAACTTCGCCTTGAAGCCTTCCTCGTCCCCGGCACTGATGAACCGGGCCTGTTCGGGCCAATTGTCGCGCCGGATGCGGCCGGCGAAGGTGCCCAGTTGCGCGTCGATCCGGTCGATATCCGCATCGTTCCAGCCCGCGATCTGGGCAAAGCTTGTCACGCCCAGCGAATGGAGCAGCTTTTCGAGCTTGGGGCCGACGCCCTTGATTCGCTTGAGGTCGTCGCTCGTCTTGGCGGGGCTGGGGGTGGGCTCGGCCTCGGGCACTGCCGCCGCGACAGTGGCCCTGGGCGCATCGATCAGCGCCTGATTGCGCTGGGCGGGGGCGGCACCTTCCTCCAGCACATCGGGCCGCGACGTGATCACCCGCGTCTTGCGATTGGCGACGAAAATCCACCATGCGATTGCGATGCCGATAATCAGTGCAATCGCGAACAGCCACCAATTGGCGGCGACCAGTTCCATCATTCCTATTCCTCCCTTACCGTGGCAGGCGGGCGTCCCCACAACCCCCAGCCCAGCGCAAGGCCTGCCGCGAATGTGAGCATCAGCAGGACAAGCAATTCGAGCCAGATCGGCATGGGCGCACGGTTCCTTTCGAGCTAATTCCTAGGGGCTGCGAGGCCCCTCGCCAAGGGTGCTATCGCGGTCCGGGCGTGTCCACCGGAGTGGGCCGGATCGCCACGCTTTCGATCACCGAGAATTCGATCCTGCGATTGGCGGGGTTGGTGGGATCGAGTCCTTCCGCAGGCCGGGATGAACCGAGGCCATGGGCGCGCAGCCCGTCGGCCGGGATGCCACGCTGCACCAGTGCGGCGAGCACCGCATTCGCCCGTTCGCGCGAGAGGGCTAGGTTGCCCGCTTCCGATCCCGATGCGTCCGTATGGCCGTTGATGGCGATGATGCTGCCAAGGCAGGGGCGCAATGCCGCCGCCACTTCATCCAGCAGGCCCTGGCTGCTTGCGTCGATCCGGCTGGAGCTTTCCTCGAAGCGGATCGTGCCCGACCGCAGCAGGGCGGCCACGTCGCTTTCGCAGTGGAGCGGCCGTTCCACCGGCGCGGCGCGCGAGGCGAGGGCAGAGCTATCTTCCCAGCGCACGCCGCCTACGCCCGGGATTGCCGCCACGGCGCGGGCGGTGCGGCTGCGGGTGGCATCGTCCAGCCCCTTGCCGCCGATCAGCAGTGGATGGCGGCTGGGAAGCCCCTTGGCGGTAAGGAAGCGCGCTGTGACGCCCACGCCGCCCGCCTTGGCGATGGCGGTTTCGGCCTTGCTGGCGAGCTGCGCAGTCAGATCCGGGCCGGTTGCCCGCGCGCCGAACACCGCCAGCAGCACGATTGCGGCAATGCCGACAGCAAGGGGGAGCAGGGGGGAACGGGCCATGGAGCGCGTTATTCACGGGGGGCGGAGCGAGGTCCATACCCCAGCGGCAAAAAACTCAGCCCCTTATCTCTTCCGTCTGCGTTTCTTCGGCTTCCTTGGTCACCTTCCGGCGGAATAGCAGGCGGTCTTCCGGGCCGAAGCCCTTGTTCCAGATCATCCAGCCATAGACGCCCAGGATCAGGGGCACGCCAAGGCTCAGTTCCAGCCATTCGGGCAATTGGATGGCAATCCAGCCCACCAGCACGGCAGGGGCGGCCGCCCAGATCAGCGCCCAACGCCAATTGTTGATCGGCTCGCCCAGAATGCGCGAGAGCAGCAGGCCCTTGATCACCGAGGCGAAGCCCAGCGCCAGCGCCAGCGCCAGGGCGGCGCCGCCTGCATAATAGAGTTCGGACAGATGATAACGGTCCACCGCCATCATGAAGATCACGGTCAGCGCCGCCTGCAGCGAAATGGTGCTGAGCGAGATCCAGAGGTTCTTCATCCGCGCAACGTAGATCAGCGCAGCTTCGGAGACGACCGCTGTGGCCGCCACCACTTCCGCGATCAGCAGGAAGGCCAGCGCAGCGGTGCCGCCCACGAATTCCGGCCCGACAAGGCCCATCACTGCTTCGCCCGGAATGCCCAGTGCCAGCGCTACGCCAGCCTGCATGGCGGTGATCCAGAAACCCACCTGGCAGACCTGTTTGGCGATGGCGCCATAGTTCTTTTCGATCAGATTGCGGGTGATGACCGGGCCAAGGATCGGCTCGAAGCTGCTCTTGAGCTTGGAGGGCAGGCTGGCGACCTGCTGGGCCGCCCAATAGACGCCCACCGCCGTAGGAGTGGCGAACTGGCCCATGATCACCACGTCGATTCGGCGCGTGCCCCATTCCACTGCGTCTGCGGCGGCCAGCGGCATGTTGCCCAGCGCCAGCTTGCCGATGCGGAACGGGTGCGGCGTCCAGCCATGGGGCAGGCCATAGGCGCGGAACAGTGGCACCAGCGCGGCAAGCGCGGCGGCGAAGATGGAGATGATATAGGCCAGCGCCAGCCCGCTATGCGGCAGGATGAAGAAGGCCGCCGCCGCAGAGATCGACAACGCCCATGGCTCCACCACCGAACGGGCCTTCACCGTGGTGCCGATGTCGTAGCGATAGGCCAGGGCCGAAAGCGCGATATCGGTGAGGGTAAAGGGAATCACCGCGAGCGGCAGCAGCCAGTCGATGTCGGAATATTGCCCGGCCGGGAACATCGCCTGCGGAAACAGCATCAGCAGCCCGGCCAATGCGCCACCGGTGATGATGCTCAGCACCATGCCGTCGGCTATGATATGGGCGGGCGGCTGCGCCCCCCGCGAAAGCTGCTGCGCAAGGCCGCGTTTCTGGCCCAGCGTGGCAAGCTGCGCGGCCAGTTCCACTGCCACCAGCGCATAGGCGAAGCGGCCCAGCGCCTCTGCCCCATAAAGGCGCCCGGCGATGAACAGGAATGGGATGCGCGCGGCAAGGCGCAGCAGGAAGCCGAAGAAATTGGTTCGCCCGCCCTTGGCGAGCGCCGCGATATCGCCGCCTTCCGGTGCGGGATTATGCGGCGTTCCGCTCACGCGGTCAGCCCTTCCGAGCGCAACGGACGGGCGAGCAGGTCGGATGCCACTTCGCGGGCGGGAACCCCGGCCAGCAGTCGTTCCACTGCCTCGGCAATCGGCATGGCGATGCCAAGCTGTGCTGCCCGTTCGACCAGAACCGGCGCGGTGGAGGCGCCTTCCGCCACAGTGCGGCGGTTGGCGAGGAGCTGCGCTGGAAGCTGTCCTTCGCCCAGCGCCTTGCCGAGCGAGAAATTGCGGCTGGAAGTTGAGGAGCAGGTGAGGACGAGGTCTCCCAGTCCGCACAGCCCTGCCAGCGTGTGGGGATTGGCGCCCAGCGCCTCACCGAAGCGGAGCATCTCGGCATAGCCGCGCGCGATCAGGGCGGCGCGGGCGTTCTGGCCAAGGCCCAGCCCCTCGACCACGCCGCAGGCGATGGCGAGTACGTTCTTGACGGCCCCGCCGATCTCCGCGCCGACCACGTCATCGGTGAAATAGGGCCGGAAGCTGGGCCGGGCGATGGCAGGGGCGAGCCGCGCCCATTGCGCCTCGCCTCCGCCGCAGGCCAGCGTCACGGCAGTGGGCAGACCTGCGGCGACTTCATGGGCGAAGGTCGGGCCGGAAAGCACGGCAATCTCCGAATCCGGCGCTGCATCGCGCGCCACATCGGCCATCAGGCGCCCGCTTCCGGCCTCGATCCCCTTGCTGCACAGCACCAGATCGCGCGGCGCGCGCGGGAGCCGCCGCAGCACTTCGCCCATATGCTGGGCGGGGGTGACGATCAGGAGAATGTCGCATTCCGCGGTTTCGGCAATCTCGCTCGTCGCGCGGATGGCGGGGGCAAGCGTGGCAGAAGGCAGATAGGCGCGGTTCACGCGGCCTTCGTTTATTTCCTTCGCCAGCGCAGCCTCGCGCGCCCACAGCAGCACGTCGCCGCCATCGCCCGCGAGCATCTGGGCAAGCGCGGTGCCCCATGCACCTGCGCCGATCACGCCGATTGGAACCTTCCGTGCGCTCACGCCTTCACTCCTGCACCGCGCACCGGTTCGGCGGCGGGATCGAGCGGCCAGCGCGGACGCGCGGCGATGTCCAGCGGATCGGAGAAGCCCGGCTCGAAACGTTCGAGGCCTGCCCAGGCGATCATTGCGGCGTTGTCCGTACACAATTGCAGCGGCGGAGCGGAGAAGGGCAGGCCGAAGTCCGCCGCGACCTTTTCAAGCGCGGCACGGATAGCCCCATTGGCGGCAACTCCGCCCGCAACGACCAATGCGGTCACGCCGTCCATTTCCTCAAGCGCGATCCGCAGCCGATCGACGACGCAGTCGACGGCAGCTTGCTGGAAGCTCGCGGCAATATCGGCGTCTGTGTAAGTCCCAACGGCCGCCTGTCCTGAGCTTGTCGAAGGGCTGCTTTCCTCGTTCGAAGAGAAGGGCTGTGCTTCGACAGGCTCAGCCCGAACGGAAGGGATCTGGTTCTGTTTTGCGCGCAATACGGCGCTCTTCAGCCCGGCGAAGGAGAAATGCACTTCCCCGCTGCCCACCAGGGGGCGGGGGAGGGGGACAGCCTTTGGATCACCCTCGCGCGCAAGCTTCTCCACCTGCGGGCCGCCGGGGTAGCCCAGGCCCAGGATCTTGGCGGTCTTGTCGAAAGCCTCACCCAGCGCGTCGTCGATCGTGGTGGCATAGCGGCGATACTGCCCCACGCCGTCCACTTTCAGAATCTGGCAATGCCCGCCCGAGACGAGCAGCAATGCGTAAGGAAATTGGAGTGAGGGGTCGGCGAGGCGCGGGCTGAGCGCGTGGCCTTCAAGGTGATTGATCGCATAGAGCGGCTTGCCGGTGGCCATGGCAAGCGCCTTGGCCGAAACCAGCCCCACCATCACGCCGCCGATCAGCCCTGGCCCGGCGGTGGCGGCGATGGCGTCCACATCGTCAAGCGACAGCCCGGCATCGGCCAGCGTCGCTTCGATCAGGGGGGCGAGCTTCTCGGCATGGGCGCGCGCGGCAATCTCCGGCACCACCCCGCCATAGGGGCGATGTTCTTCATCCTGGCTGGCGATACGTTGGGCAAGGATGCGCCGGTCGGCAGTGACCAGCGCAGCCGCCGTCTCGTCGCAGCTGGATTCGATGCCAAGGATCCTCCTCATCCGGGGTTTCACTGGACGCAAATGCGCTTTAGGGCAAGCGGCTGCTATGACTTCCCCAGAACGCCCCTCCGTGAAGCTCCGCCTCGGCACCCGCCGTTCCCCGCTCGCCATGGCGCAGGCGGAGGAAACCCGCCGCCGCCTGTGCGAAGCCCATGGCTGGGAGGAGAGCGAGGTCGAACTCGTCCCCGTGCTCGCCAGTGGCGACAAGGTGCTCGACCGGCCGCTGGCCGAAATCGGCGGCAAGGCCCTGTGGACCAAGGAACTGGATGCCTGGCTGCATGAAGGGCTGATCGACGCGGCGGTCCATTCGATGAAGGATGTCGAAACGCTGCGGCCCGATTGGCTGGCCATCGCCGCCATCCTCCCGCGCGAGGATGTGCGCGACGTGCTGGTGGGTGCCGCTTCCATCGCGGATCTCGCGCCGGGCGCACGGATTGGCACCAGTGCCCCGCGCCGGGCGGCGCAATTGCTCCATCTGCGCCCCGATTGCAGCGTGGTGAGTTTTCGCGGCAATGTCGCCACGCGGCTCGGCCGGCTGGAAGCGCGGGAGGCGGACGCCACGCTGCTCGCCGCCGCCGGCCTCAACCGGCTGGGCGAAAGCCATGTCGGCGCGCCGCTTGATGCCGAACAATGGCTTCCGGCCCCGGCACAGGGCGCCATCGGGATCGAATGCAATGTCGAGGATGCCCAGACGCGCGCCCTGATCGCCGCCATCGACCATGCGCCCAGCCGCGCGCAGGTGATGGCGGAGCGGGCGCTGCTGGCCGGGCTGGGCGGCACCTGCCACAGCCCGATCGCGGTGCTGTGTCAGCCCATGGACGGCTTGCTCAGGATGCGCGCGGCGATCTTCAGCCCCGATGGGGCGGAGCGGGTAGAGCAGGAGGCGCGCTTCGTGCCGGGCGACGAGGATGCGCCCCGCGCCCTTGCGGCCGCATTGCTCAAGCTCGCCGGTCCGGCGATCCGCCAGCATTTCACCGGGGCTCCGGTTTGAAGAGGGCCATCGTCATTCGCCCCCAGCGGGGCATGGAGGAAACGCTGGCGGCGGGCCGCGCCGCCGGGCTGGATATTGCGGGCTGGCCTTTGTTTGAAGTCCGTCCGCTGGCGTGGGAACCGCCCGCGCCCGAGACGATCGACGGGCTGCTGGTGGGCAGCGCCAATGCCTTTCGCCTCGCTGGGCCGGGGCTTGATACTCTGGCCGGAAAGCCGGTCTATGCCGTGGGCAAGGCGAGTGCCGAGGCCGCGCGCGCTGCGGGATTCCCGGTAGCGGTGGTCGGCGCCGGGGGGCTGCAGCAGGTCCTCGCCGGATTGAGGGGCAAGGCGCTCACCCTGCTGCGGCTGGCGGGGGAAAAGCACGTTCCGCTCTCGCCGCCATTGGGCGTGGTGCTGGTCACCCGGGTCGCCTATGAAAGCGCGGCTCTGCCCATGCCGCCTGCCATGGCCGATGCCTTGCAGGAAGAGGCGGTAGTTCTGCTCTATTCCGCCGAGGCTGCGCGCCATCTGGCGGCGGAATGCGCGCGGCTGGGGATCGACATTTCGCGCATCGCGCTCGCCGCGCTGGGCCCTCGTATCGCCGAGGCGGCGGGGCAGGGCTGGGCACAGGTCCGCAGCGCCTCTGCTCCCAATGAGGCCGCGCTACTGGCACTTTCGCGGGACATGTGCCATTGAACTGGCACTGTTCCGTGCCATAACATAGCGAAGGTGCGGCAAGTCCGGGTCGACAAGGACGATATGGAAGAAGAATTCCTCAGCCGGGCACGGCCCCGCACACCCGAACGCCGGGCAGGCGGCAGCAGCCTGATCATCGGGGCCGCGCTCCTCTCCTTTGCCGTGGGCGCGGTGGCGACCGGCTATGTCGCGTGGCAGGGCGGGCTGGATTTCCTGCCCGGCTTTGCCGACGCGCCGCAGCAATCCGCAGTGCCCGATGCACGCCAGCCCCTGCTCGCCTCCAGTCCCGGTACAAGCGCCGGCGATGCCAAGGTGGCAGCCGATGCGGCGGAAAAGGTCGAACAGGTGGCCCAGCAGCAGGGCGGGATCGAGGCGCGCGTTGCCGCTGTCGAGCAACGTCTGGACCAGCTTTCGCTCCAGGCGCAGGCGGTTTCGGGCAATGCCGCAAGGTCCGAGGCGCTACTGGTGGCCTTCGCTGCCCGCCGCGCCATCGAACGCGGCAACGATCTGGGCGGGCTGGCCGATCAGCTCAAGCTGCGCTTCGGTGACGCGCAGCCCAATGCGGTGCGGACTTTGATCGAAGCGGCCAAGGCCCCCGTCACGCTGGATCAGCTGGTCGCCCGGCTCGATGGGCTTTCGCCCGATCTCACCAGCATCGACAATGGCGAACTGAGCTGGCGCTGGCTGAAAAGCGAGCTGTCCGGCCTCTTCGTCGTCCGGCATGAGGCAACGCCTTCGCCCCAGCCGGTCAAGCGGATGGAACGCGCGCGCCTGTTTCTCGAAAGCGGCCGCGTGGGCGCGGCAGCGGCGGAAGTGAGCAATCTGCCCGGCGCGGATTCGCCCGAAGGCCAGCGCTGGATCGGCGATGCGCGCCGCTATGCCGCCGCGCAGGACGCGCTCGATCTGCTGGAGACGACCGCCATTTCCGACGAAGCCCGCCTGCGCGACGGGCAGGGCAACAGGGTGGCCCAGCCAAGCCCCGTATTGCCTTAGAGGGTCAGGACCCTAGGCTGCTTTGCGTCGTCCTGGGCTTGACCCGGGACCGCTGGCCGGCCTTGAAACAACACTGCCAGCGATCCCGGCTTGCGCCGGGATGACGAAGAAGGCGTGTCCCGCCCAATCGCCCCCTTGGCATTCGGGTACACGATCCATATACGCTCCATATACGAATCGTATATGGAGGCCCCGATGGGCATCGTGAATATCGAAGAGGATCTGCACGATCAGCTTCGCCGGGCGAGCAAGGTTTCCTGCCGCTCGATCAATGCGCAGGCGGCTTGGTGGATCAAGATCGGCATGCTGTGCGAAACCAATCCGACGCTCAGCTTCAGCCAGATCGTCGAGCGCGAGCTTAATTCCGCAGGCGTTTCACCGCCGGTCCTGACGATGGCCGAGCATGACGAAGCAGCCTGAAGAACTGGCGCTGATGGCCGAATCCGGCCGTCTGCTGGCATTGGTCTTCGAAATGCTGGACCGCACGCCGCTCGCGGGCAAATCGACGCTGGAGATCGATGCGCTGGTGGAACATTTCATTGTCCACGATCTGCAGGCCCGCCCCGCCAGCAAGGGGCAATATGGCTTCGGCTTCGTGCTCAATTCCTCGATCAACCATGTGGTGTGCCATGGCGTGCCCTCGGCCAGTGACGTGTTGAAGAACGGCGATATCGTCAATTTCGACATCACGCTGGAGAAGAACGGATTTATCGCGGATTCCAGCAAGACCTATTGCGTGGGGGAGGTCCATCCGGCCGCGAAAAGGCTGGTCCAGGGCACCTACGAAGCCATGTGGAAAGGCATCAGGGCCGTCCGCCCCGGTGCGCGGATGGGCGATATCGGTGCCGCGATCGAACGCCATGCGAAGAAGAACGGTTATAGCGTGGTGCGCGAATATTGCGGCCACGGCATCGGCCGCGAAATGCATGAAGACCCGCAAGTGCTGCATTTCGGCAAGCCCGGAACCGGCCTCACCCTGCGCGAAGGCATGGTCTTCACCATCGAACCCATGCTCAACCGCGGCCGCCGCACCGTGCGCACCGAGGATGACGGCTGGAGCGTGGTGACCACCGACGGCTCGCTCTCGGCGCAGTTCGAGCACACGGTGGCCGTGACGGCGACAGGAGTGAAAGTGCTGACGCTGCGGGCGGATGAGCGGGGGATGGCAAACTCGTCATCCCAGCGAAAGCTGGGATCGCTCCCGGCGGGGTGATGCCGGTGGGATTGGAGGGCTTCATCCTTCTCCCGTTGACGGGAGAGGGTTTGGGGGGCGAACCTTCCTCAATCCTCTCCCTCCTTTGCGTCCTCCATCCGATACGCTAGGCATGCCCCATGGATTTGGACGATCAGCTTCGGCGTTATTTCGGCACTGCGGATTTGTCGCAGGTGTCGCCCGCAGTTCAGGCGGATGGGCTTGATCGGATGCGGGTGGATTTCGGGCTGGAGACGGACCGGGCGCGGCGGTTTGCCTTGTGGTCCTTGCTCTACATGCTGGGGCAGGCGCCCGATCTGGATGTCGCCTTCAAGGACGAGGCGGACCGGGAGGCGGCGCGCAATCTGATGGATCTGCTGGCCGCTTCCGGCGAGGATTGAGGCGCTATTGCGTCGGCCTCGGCAGGCGCTTGCCCTTGAGGCGGCTGGTCAGGTGGTACTTCCAGCAGCGATCGCAGCGATAGAGGCGCAGTTCCAGGCCGGACGCCATGATGGCGGCCAGCGCATCTTCCTCGTTGGAATAGGCGGCCTTTTTCCGGCAGATGCTCAGTCTGGTGCGCATGGCAATGCTCCCGTTTGCGGGGAGAGGGGCTGAGGCAAATCAGCCCTGCAGCAGCGACGGCAATTTCCCGCTCATCCCGCGCGCTTCGTCCATGAAGAAGTCCTTGATCGCGGGAATGCGCTGCACGCCGGCCATGCCGAAGCGGCGGATGGCGGAAGCCGTGCGACCCTTCACGCCGAACAGGCGAGTGATGCTGTCGCAAGTGGCGGAGACAGTGAAATTGTCGAGGCTGCGCCAGCGTTCGTAGCGTTCCAGAATCTGCGCATCGCCCGGATCGAGGCCGAGGCGCATTCCGTCAACCAGCACTTCCACCAGTGCGCCGACATCCCGCAGGCCCAGATTGAGGCCCTGCCCGGCAATGGGGTGGATGCCATGGGCAGCGTCGCCCGCCAGCACCAGCCTCTGCCCGGTCATCCGCGCCGTATGCTGGAAGCCCAGCGGATAGGAGGAGACGCGGCTGTTGAGGCTGATCTTGCCGAACAGGCCCTGCATCCTTTTGTCCACTTCGGCGAGGAACGCCCGTTCGGACAGGGCGAGAGTGCCGGCCGCGTCTTTCTCGGCCACGGTCCACACCAGCGCGCTGCGGTGCTGGCCATTTGGCCCGTCGCGCATCGGCAGCAGGGCGAAGGGGCCGGTGGGATAGAAAATTTCCCACGCCACGTTGCCATGCGGCTTTTCATGATCGAGCCCCACGATCAGCGCGCGGTGCTGGTAATCCCAATGGGCGAGCTTCAGCCCGGCCTCGTCCCGCGTGGGGGAGCGGCGGCCTTCGGCGGCGACCATCAGGCTGGCGTGGAGCACCTGGCCATCGGACAGCGTGGCGGAGACGCCATGTTCGCCGCGTTCGCGCTTCACCACCTCGACAGGGGCGTGCCAGGCGATCAGCTTCTCGTCCTTGGCGGCTTCGAACAAAGCGAGGCGCAGATCGCGATTGGCGAACATGCGGCCGAGCGAGCCTTCGTCCGGCTGCGGGCGGAACTGGATCTGGCCCGGGCGCATGGCATCGGTGACGGCGATCGAATCGATCGGGCAGCCAAAGGGCTCCAGCCGCTCGCCAAGGCCGATATTGCTGAACAGGTTCCAGCTGGCGGTGGAGATCGCGCTGGCGCGCCCGTCAAACCCGTCGGCCGTGAGCTCGGCCGGGTCGGCCCGGTCAACCACATGGCTGGCAATGCCCTGTTTCGCGGCGGCGAGGGCAAGCGTCATGCCCACGAGGCCACCGCCCAGGATCAGCAATTCTCGCCTCTCGTCCATCGTGCCTTCCTTGCGGCTTGGGAACTCAGGCCCTACGCCGGGAGTCACCTGCGAGACAAGTACAACAAAGTGCAAGATTAGGGACGAAAGTGATAGCTGCCATTCCGCTGCGCCGGTTCACCGCCTTTCTGCTGGCGCTGCTTATCGCCCTGCTGTCGCCTTCGCTGGCGGCCGCGCAGGGGAAGGCCAACCACATCGCCGCGCAATTGGTGGCGCAGGGCCCGGTGATGCCGGGCGGGACGGTGCAGCTCGCCTTGGCGATGACGCCGGAGCCGGGCTGGCACGGCTATTGGTCCAACCCCGGCGATGCGGGTTACGGGATGGAGCTGGACTGGTCGCTGCCGCCTGGATGGAGCGCGGGCGGGCTGGAATATCCGGTGCCGCAGACGCTGCTCATCTCTGGTATGATGAACCACGTTTTCGAGGGCCCCTATGCGGTTTTGACGTCGCTCTCTGTCCCTTTGAGCACACCCGTGGGGGGAACCGTTCCGGTGACGGTGCAGGCCAGTTGGCTCGCCTGTACGGACAAGATTTGCGTGCCGGAACAAGCATTTATGGCGACGACGGTGAAGGTCGGGCCGGGCGGCGCGGGCGATCCGCGCTTCGACGCCTGGCGCGCCGCGATCCCGCCGCTGATCGACCGGTCGGCAAGTTTTTCCTTTGAAAACAACAGGCTGCGTATCGGAATTCCGCTGCCCGCCAGCCTCGAAATCGCCAATCCCCACCTGTTTTTGGCAGAAACCGGCCAGATCAACTACGCCGCCCCCCAGACCTTCCGCCGCGAAGGAAACCTGCTGGTCGCCGAACTGGCGCTGGCCGAGAATGCGGACCCTTCGGCAAAGGCCATTTCCGGCATTCTCAAGCTCGACAATGCAGGCAATGGCGTGAGCTTCGCAGGCCAGCCGGGGCCCGTGCCACAGGGCGGAAAACCGCTGGAAACCGTAGCTTCCGGCGTAGACGGCCTTGCGCCGTTCCCCCTGCTGCTGGCCATGGCGCTGGCAGGCGGGTTGCTGCTCAACATCATGCCCTGCGTCTTCCCGATCCTCAGCCTCAAGGCGCTGAGCCTCGCCCGCGCCGGGGAGAGCGAGGCGGAAGCCCGGCGCGAAGGGCTGGCCTATACGGCAGGCGTCGTGCTCGCCTGCCTTGCCCTCGGCGCGCTGATGCTGGCCCTGCGTGCGGCGGGCAGCGAGATCGGTTGGGCGTTTCAATTGCAGGAACCCGGTGTTGTCGCGGCATTGCTGGTGCTGGCCGTGGCGCTGACTGCCAATTTCGCGGGCCTGTACGAACTGCCTTCGCTCTCGCTGTCGGGTGGCGGCCAGCCGATGGGGGCGTTTGGCACCGGGCTGCTGGCAGCCTTCGTGGGGACCCCGTGCACCGGACCGTTCATGGCGGCGGCGATGGGGGCGGCGTTGCTGCTTCCCTCCGTGCAGGCGATGCTGCTGTTTGCCGCGCTGGGGCTGGGCATTGCGCTGCCGTTTCTCGCACTGGGCTTCATTCCGGCGCTGCGGCGGCTTCTGCCGCGTCCGGGCAAATGGATGAATATTTTCCGCAAGATCATGGCCGTGCCGATGGGGCTCACCGCGCTGGCGCTGGGCTGGCTGGCGTGGAGATTGGGTGGAGTGCCGTTCCTGCTGGCGGCCAGCGGCTTTTCGGCGCTGTTCCTGGTGGTGCTCTGGATGGCGGGGCGCAGGCAGCATGCGGGCAAGCGGGCGTGGCCGCTGGTGGGTGGCGCGGTGCCGCTGCTGGCGCTGGGCTGCATCTTTGCCCTGCCGCAGGCGATGGCGCCGCCTGCCGCCGAAGCTGGCCTGATCGCCGCCCGCCCGTTCAGCGAGCAGGCACTGGCCGAGGCTCGGGCGAGCGGGAAGCCGGTGTTCGTCTGGTTCACGGCCGACTGGTGCCTGACTTGCAAGGTCAATGAAGGCGTGGCGATCGAGCGGGAGGAGACGCGCAGGGCCTTCGAAAAGGCCGGCGTCGTGGCCCTGGTGGGGGATTGGACCCGGCGGGATCCGGCCATCACACGTTTCCTTACCGGGCGCGGCGCGGGCGGCGTGCCGCTCTATCTGTGGTATCCGGCTGGCGGCGGGGAGCCGCAGCAATTGCCGCAGGTGCTGACCCCGTCGAGCCTTACGGAGTTGGCGGGGGCGAGCTGACTTCCCCGGACAGAGGCGCGCCGCCCCGGCGGCACCAGCCAAGAAATTCGCGCGGCAGCGGGCTTCCGGCGATCTTCAGCGTACCCGCGCCGGGAAGCGTCGCCTCGATGTCGCGAAGGCCGGTAAACGCGTCCAGCTCCGGCGCATCGGCGGGATAGAGGCCTTCCCAGCGCCAGCCAGCGGTTTTCCCGAGCGCGGCATCCAGCTTCAGCCGGGCCGTGATTCCGTTGCCCAGCACGGCGAACAGTGCCTTGGCCCCCGGCTGCGACTGAGCGTGGCGGATCAGCGCAAGTTGCGGCGCGGCATCCTTCGTCAGCACGCATTGCAGCGTCAGGAAAGGCGGCTGCTTCTCGTGTCCGAAGTCGATCCCCTTGCCGTCCGGCGCGATCCGCCATGCGGCTCCCGAACTGTCAGGCAAGGGATTGAGCGCCAGTGCGGCCGCGCTCTGCGCCTCGTCCAGCTCGACACGCTGGACCGGCGGCCGGTCGCAGGCGGAGAGGAGGAGGGTGGCACCCAACGCCCAAAGATATCTCACCGCCCCCACTTCCTCTGCGTCTTGCCATAGCGCGTCTTGCGCGTACCGGGCTTGCCCTCATTCGAGCGGCCCACCATCGGGGCCTTCTTCTGGTCATCCGGCAGGCCGAGTTCTTCCGCTTCCAACCTCCGGATCTCGTCGCGCAGGCGACCGGCTTCCTCGAATTCGAGGTCGGCGGCGGCGGCGCGCATTTTCTTTTCCAGATCCTCGATATAGGCGCGCAGATTGTGGCCCACGAGATTGTTGCGGCCATCCTCCGCCTCGATTTCCACCAGCACGCCGTCGCGGCTGGCGGTATGGGCGACGATATCCTGGATGTTGCGCTTGATCGTCTGCGGGGTGATCCCGTGCTCGACATTATAGGCGCGCTGTTTTTCGCGGCGGCGATCCGTCTCGGCGATGGCGCGTTCCATGCTGCCGGTCATGCGATCGGCATAGAGGATCACGCGGCCATCCACATTGCGCGCCGCGCGGCCGATGGTCTGGACGAGCGAGGTTTCGCTGCGCAGGAAGCCTTCCTTGTCGGCATCCAGAATGCAGACAAGGCCGCATTCGGGAATGTCGAGCCCTTCGCGCAGCAGGTTGATGCCCACCAGCACGTCATACACGCCCATGCGCAGATCGCGGATCAGCTCGATGCGCTCCAGCGTTTCCACGTCCGAGTGCATGTAGCGCACGCGCAAGCCCGCCTCATGCATGAACTCGGTAAGGTCTTCCGCCATTCGCTTGGTGAGCGTGGTGACGAGAGTGCGATAGCCTTGCGCGGCGGTTTCGCGGCATTCGTTGATGCAATCCTGCACCTGGTCTTCCACCGGGCGGATGAACACCGGCGGATCGATCAGGCCGGTCGGGCGGATCACCTGTTCGGCAAATACGCCGCCGGTCTGTTCCATTTCCCAATTGCCGGGCGTGGCCGATACGGCGACCGTCTGCGGGCGCATCGCATCCCATTCGTTGAAGCGCAGCGGGCGGTTGTCGATGCAGCTCGGCAGGCGGAAGCCATATTCGGCCAGCGTCAGTTTGCGACGATGGTCGCCCTTGGCCATGGCGCCGATCTGCGGCACCGTCTGGTGGCTTTCATCGACGAATAGCAGCGCATTGTCGGGCAGATATTCGAACAGGGTCGGCGGCGGCTCGCCCGGCAGGCGGCCGGTCAGGAAGCGGCTGTAATTCTCGATCCCCGCGCAGCTGCCGGTGGCGGCGATCATTTCGAGGTCGAAATTGGTGCGCTGTTCCAGCCGCTGATGTTCCAGCAGCTTGCCTTCGGCTTCCAGTTCCTTGAGCCGCTCGGTCAGTTCGAAGCGGATCGCCTCGCTCGCCTGCTTCAGCGTGGGGCCGGGGGTGACATAGTGCGAATTGGCATAGACCCGCACGCTATTGAGACTGGCACCTTTCGCGCCGGTGAGGGGATCGAATTCGCTGATCTCCTCGATCTCGTCACCGAAGAAGCTGATCCGCCAGGCCATGTCTTCATAATGGCTGGGAAAAATCTCCAGACTGTCCCCCCGCACGCGGAAATTGCCGCGGGCGAAGGCAGCGTCGTTGCGCTTGTATTGCAGGGCAACGAGCTTGCGGATGATCTCCCGCTGGTCGACCGACTGGCCCTTCTTCAGGTCGAAGATCATGGCCGAATAGGTTTCGACCGAGCCGATGCCGTAGAGGCAGGAAACCGAAGCGACGATGATCACATCGTCCCGCTCCAGCAAGGCGCGTGTGGCCGAGTGGCGCATCCGGTCGATCGCCTCGTTTACCGAGCTTTCCTTCTCGATATAGGTGTCCGACCGGGGAACGTAGGCTTCGGGCTGGTAATAGTCGTAATAGCTGACGAAATATTCGACCGCATTTTCCGGAAAGAAGCTCTTGAATTCGCCATAAAGCTGCGCGGCCAGGATCTTGTTCGGCGCCAGGATCAGGGCAGGGCGCTGAAGTTCCTCGATCACCTTAGCCATGGTGAAGGTCTTGCCGCTGCCGGTTACGCCCAGCAGCACCTGCGTCTTGTCGTCTTCCCCGATCCCGGCCACCAGTTCGGCGATGGCGGTGGGCTGGTCGCCCGCCGGTTCATATTCCGAAACCAGCTTGAACGGACGCCCGCCCTCGGCCTTTTCGGGGCGCATGGGCTTGTGGGGCGTGAAGGTGCCCGACGTATCGGGTTCTTCAAGACCCCTGCGGATAACGAGTTCAGCCATGCGCCGACATATGGCTGTTCCGCATGCGTTCCGCAACGGGGGCGTTGGCAGGATAGCGCAGGCTTGGTACGGTTGGGCCAAAGGGTCGCATCACAAGTTCCGATTTTCGAAGGGATCGATCTGATGCGTATACTGGTTCTCCTGCCTATGGCGGCGGCAATCGCCCTTGCCGGGTGCGGCAAGAAGGAAGAAGCGCCTGCTGGCAGCGAAGCGGCTGGCGAGGAAAAGGTTGCAGCGGCGGCGGCGGGCGGTTTGTCCGGCGTGGATATGCCGCAGCCCGGCCTTTACAAGCAGACAGTGGAAATCATCGAGATGAGTTTCCCCAACATGCCCCAGGCAATGGCGGCGCAGATGAAGAAATCCATGTCCGCCAATATGTCGCTGACCGATTGCCTGACGCCCGAGGAATCGAAGGAAGCGCTCAAGCAACTCAGTTCGCGCAGCTTCGGCGAGGACAGCAATTGTACCTATGACAAATTCGACGTGGGCGGCGGCAAGCTTGACGCAGTGATGAAATGCGGCGGCAAGGCGGGTGAAAGCGGCACCTTCAAGCTGACCGGAAGCTTCAGCTCCACCGGCAGCGACATGACGATGGAGGGCGATCAGTCCATGCCCGACATGCCGGGCGGCACGATGCATATGAAGATGCACATGGTTTCCGAACGCATCGGCGAGTGCAAAAGCTGAGGCCCTGAGCCTACTCGACTGTGGATGGCTTGCCCGGGAACGCCGGGGCTGATCTGTAACCCTTGCGTTACGCGAAATGCCTATCGAAGTGCGCGGCGCGGCACCCTCGTTCGGCCCGGTTTCGAGCCGTTTTTGGGGCTTGGCCGCAGCCTTGGGTGTTACCTTCCATTTCGGGTTTCCGTGCAGGGTCCGCGCGGTAGGGAAGGCGGTCCCGGAAGCGGGGCGGGCGCCGACGGGCAGGGCGGATGGGCGGCTGTTCATCGGGCAGGATAAACGCCATTTGGGGGCCTGTAGGAAAGAGTTTTCTCGCCGGGGCATGGGAGGCAGGCCGCCCTGCGAGAATGCTACAGTTTCATGACGGCGGCAGATTTGTTCAGCTGCCAATAAGTCATTTTTGTTACATTGCCCGCATGAACACGCCGAATCGCATTCATGCGGGCATTGTGCCGCAAAGGCTGCCCAAGGTGCGCGCGCCTTCGCGGCTGCCGCCGGCCGGTGAATTGTTCGGCGCGATCAAGGCGCGTGCGGCCTTGGTGGCGGAAGCCCAGCCCAGCGGCATTCACGGCCCTCCGCTGCGGCATCTGCTGGGCGAATTGCAATTCCTCACCCGCCCGCTCAAGCGGCAGGTTCCGGGGCCGGTGATCCGCAAGAGCGCGAATCCCCGCGTGGTCATGCTGCTGCCCGGCTTTGCGACTCACCCTGTCCGTCTGCGGCGGCTGGCTCGCCATCTGGAGATGGCCGGGCATGTGGTGAAGAACTGGGGCATGGGCTTCAATCTGGGGCCGAGCCCGGAGAATTTCGATGCGGTGGCCCAGCGCGTGCTGGAACTGCATGATCGTTATGGCGAGCAAGTGGTGCTGGTCGGCTGGAGCCTGGGCGGTATCTTCGCCCGCGAAGTGGCCAAGATGCACCCCGAAGCGATTGCCAAGGTTGTGACCATGGGCTCGCCCTTTTCGGGGAATCCCAAGGCCAACAATGTGTGGCGAATCTATCACCTTGTCACCGGCCATTCGGTGGAAGCGCCGCCGGTTGTGGTGAATATGTCGGTCAAGCCCCCGGTGCCCACCGTGGCGCTGTGGAGCCCGCGCGACGGCATCGTTTCGCCGCGCAGTTCCTGCGGCCGCCCGGGCGAGCGTGACAGGGCGGTTGCGCTGCGTTGCGGGCACATGGGCTTTGCCTATTCGGACGAGGCGATCGCGGCGGTTCTGGCCGAACTCGAAAACATCTGAGCTTACTCGTTTTGCCCCCTTGGCAGGCGCAAAGTTCCGTGCAAGTGTTGCACTGCAACATAAGGGGCAGTGAGCATAAAGCCGGAGCCTAATTTTGACGAGATGCGGCAGGCCGACGGGTCAATCCGTCCGGCGTACCGGGACTACGTAACCTGGCTGGAAGATCAGGATCCGGCTCTCATGCGGCGCAAGAGCCGCGAGGCCGAACAGTTCTTCCGACGAACCGGAATTACCTTCAACGTCTATGGCGACGATGACGCGGAAGAGCGTCTGATTCCCTTTGACATGGTGCCCCGGATTATCACCGGCACGGAGTGGCGGCGCCTGTCGCGCGGGATCGAGCAACGGGTGAGGGCGCTCAATGCCTTCATGCACGATCTCTACCACCGGCAGGAAATCCTGCGCTCCGGCCGCATCCCGATGCATCTGTTCAAGGGCAATGTCGCCTGGCTGCCGCAGATGGTGGGCTTCACTCCTCCGGGCGGCGTCTATACCCACATCGTCGGGATCGACCTTGTTCGCACCGGGCCTAACGAGTTCATGGTGCTGGAAGACAATGCCCGCACGCCCAGCGGCGTTTCCTACATGCTGGAAAACCGCGAGACGATGATGGCGATGTTCCCGGAACTCTTCGCCAAGATCCACGTCCGGCCCGTATCCGATTATCCGCGCCGCCTGGCCAAGAGCCTGGCCGCCTGCGCGCCCGATGCCGCTTCGGACAAGCCGGTGGTGGCGGTGCTGACTCCCGGCATCTACAATTCCGCTTATTACGAACATGCCTTCCTGGCGGACCAGATGGGCGCCGAACTGGTGGAGGGCAGCGATCTGCGCGTGGTGGATGGCCGGGTGCAGATGCGCACCACGGCGGGCTTCCAGCCGATCGATGTACTCTATCGCCGGGTGGACGACGATTTCCTCGATCCGCTGACCTTCAATCCCCAGTCGATGCTGGGCGTGCCGGGGATCATGGATGTCTATCGCTCCGGCGGGATCACCATCGCCAATGCTCCGGGCACGGGCATTGCGGACGACAAGGCGATCTACAGCTTCATGCCGGAGATCGTGGAGTTCTATACCGGCGAAAAGCCGCTGCTGCCCAATGTGCCCACCTGGCGCTGCGCCGAGGCGGACAGTCTGGCCTATGTGCTGGACAACATCGCGGATCTGGTGGTGAAGGAAGTCCACGGATCGGGCGGCTATGGCATGCTGATCGGGCCGACATCCTCCAGCCGGGAAATCGCCCGCTTCAAGGACAAGCTGAAGGCCCGGCCGGACAATTACATCGCCCAGCCGACGCTGGCGCTTTCGACAGTGCCGATCTTCACCAAGGCCGGGCTCGCCCCGCGCCATGTGGATTTGCGGCCCTTCGTGCTGGTTTCGCCCAACGGGGTCGACATTACGCCGGGCGGGCTCACCCGCGTGGCACTGAAAAAAGGCTCGCTGGTGGTCAATTCCTCGCAAGGGGGCGGGACCAAAGACAGCTGGGTTCTGGAAGACTGAGGGGCGCGGGCAGGCGATGCTAGGCAGGACGGCCAATTCGATCTTCTGGATGTTCCGCTATCTGGAGCGGGCGGAGAATACCGCGCGTCTGCTGGAGGCGGGCTTTCGCATGGCGCTGACCCGCGGCGCGGATGCCGCGAACGAGGAATGGCGTTCGCTCATCGTCACTCTTGGCGTGCAGACCTCCTATCAGGCGATGCACAGCGACTATACCGGATCGCAAGTGTGCAACTTCGTGCTGCGCGACCGGGAAAACCCGCAAAATGTGCTGGGCATGATCGAGAGCGCGCGGGCCAATGCCCGCAGCGCGCGCACCTCGATCACCGCCGAAGTGTGGGAAGCCGTCAACGAAGCCTGGATGGTGCTGGGCGATCTGCTGGAGCGCCCGGTGCGCGAGGCCAGCCTTGGCACGGTGCTGGCGAGTATCCGGCGCGAGGCAACGCTGGTGCGCGGGGCGACTTATGGTTCCATGCTGCGCAACGAGATCTACCATTTCGCGCGGGCGGGGACGTTCCTTGAACGGGCCGACAATACAGCGCGTATCCTTGACGTGAAATATTACCTGCTGCTGCCCTCGCTCGCCTATGTCGGCTCCAGCCTCGACACCGGGCAGTGGGACACGGTGCTGCGATCGCTATCGGCGGAACGGGCCTATCGCTGGCTCAATGCCGGGCGGATGGACCCGCGCGGGATCGCGGAGTTCCTGATCCTCGACCGCCGTTTCCCGCGCAGCCTCGCATTCTGCTACGATGCGCTGCGCGAAAATCTCAAGGCGCTGGCCGAACTGCATCACAATCGGGGCGAATGCCACAATCTGATGCGCGAGGCGGACCGCAAATTGTGTGAGGCAACTATCGATTCCATCTTCGACAAGGGTCTGCATGAGTTCCTCACCGCCTTCATCGGTGAGAACCAGGCCATCGCCACCGCCATCTCCGACGATTATCGATTCATCGCCTGACCGCCATGCGCCTGCTCATCCGCCACACCACCCATTATCGTTTCGCAGAACCGGTCGCCCACGGGCTCCAGCGCCTGCGCCTCACTCCCAAGGCGACCCATGGACAGGAAATCCTTTCATGGTCGATGACCTATGAGGGGGCGAAGCTGGAACTCGAATATGATGACCAGAACTGGAACCACACCACTCTGATCTCGGTGCTGCCGGGCACGCAGGAAGTGGTGATCCACTGCGAAGGCGTGGTGGAGACGCAGGATCAGGCCGGGGTGATCGGCTGGCATGCCGGGCATCTGCCGCTCTGGGCATTCCTTTCGCAGACCCCGCAGACACGGCCGGGGGGGAAGATGCGCTCGCTCGTCTCCCAGATACGGCGCAGCGATGGCGATGCGCTGTCCATGCTGCATGGGCTTTCGGACGCGATCCGCGAGACCGTGCGCTATGAAACCGGCGTCACCCACGTCCACACCACCGCCGAGGAAGCCCTGACCGAGGGCGTGGGCGTGTGCCAGGATCATACGCATATCTTCATCGGCGCGGCGCGGGCGCTGGATATTCCCGCCCGCTATGTCTCGGGCTATCTGATGATGGACGACAGGATACATCAGGAGGCGACCCACGCCTGGGCTGAGGCACATGTCGAAGGGCTCGGCTGGGTGGGTTTCGACATATCCAATGGCATCAGCCCCGATCCGCGCTATGTTCGCGTTGCGACAGGCCGGGATTACAGCGAGGCCGCACCGGTCACCGGCATCAGCTTTGGCGCTGCGGCAGAGGAACTGCACGTCGCGCTGGCGGTGGAACAGCAGACCGTGGAACAGTAACAGGCAGGTCAGGGGCGTTGCCACGGGCGGTTTCGCCCGCAATGGCTGTTGAAGAGTAAGTGTCAGGGGATTCGAAGTGACGTATTGCGTGGGAATGATGCTGGACAAGGGGTTGGTGTTGATGAGCGACACCCGCACCAATTCGGGCGTCGATAACATCTCCACCTTTCGCAAGATGTACCGCTGGGAAGTCCCTGGGGAGCGCATCATCACTCTGATGACCGCCGGCAATCTGGCCACCACGCAGGCCGTGATCAGCCAGCTGGAAGAACGCAACAAGGCCCCCGACCAGCGCCAGAACTCGCTGCTGGAAGCGCCCACCATGTTCCAGGTGGCGGTGGAAGTGGGGCGCCTGCTGCGCACGACGATCCAGTTCTCCCAGGCCGGTAACGGCATGGAGGGGGAAGGGCGCTTCACTGCCTCGATGATTCTGGCGGGCCAGATCAAGGGAATGCAGCCGCGCCTTTTCATGATCTATCCCGAAGGCAATTTCATCGAAGGCAGCTGGGACACGCCGTTCTTCCAGATCGGCGAAACAAAATATGGCCGCCCGATCCTGCTGCGCGGCTACGAGCGCGACATGGAATTCGAGGATGCGATCAAGCTGATGATGGTCAGCTTCGATTCCACCCTGAAGGCCAATCTCTCGGTCGGGATGCCGCTGGACCTGCTGGTGATCGGGCGTGATTGCTTCAGTCCACTGCACGAAAAGCGGATCGAAAAAGACGATCCCTACTTCCTCTCGATTTCCTCAAGGTGGGGCGACTCGCTGAAGGACGCGGTTCATGCCTTGCCGGACTACAGGTTTGATTGACTGCAGTATGACTGGCGTTTGACCTCTGGATGGCCGTTTCTGCGGAGCACCCTTAAGGGTAAATCCGTAATTCAAATCCGGTTCGGACCGATTTCTACTCTGCTTCTGACATATTGGTGCGAATTTCCGGTATCTTATTGCCCGGAATAAGCGCCAAGTCGGAATGCATGCCAGGGGGGCATGCCCGCATTTTTGAGGGCATGGGACAGGTTTTCACCATCCACTTTGTCGAACGTGACATCAAGGCGCGCGCCGAGGGCGCCCGGCTCGCGCTCGCGCTCGGCTATCACGCGGAGGTTTACGCAAGCCTCGACGAGATCGCCAAGCATCCGCCGCGCGAAGGCGTGTTGATCGTGCGTGATGACGAGCTGGACGGCGGCCCGGCCGCAATCCTCGCGGTGCTCGACAGGCTGAGCGTCTGTCTGCCGCTGGTGATCGCTTCGGAAGATGGCGCGGTTGCGCGGATCGTGGAGGCCGTTAGCCGGGGCGCACTCGACTATCTGCTGTTGCCGATCGAGGAAGAGGCTTTCGCAGCAATGCTGTGCCGGATTTCGCAGAGCGCTCCGGCCCAGCTGCGCGCTCGCCGACGGATGATAGAGGCGCGCGAGAAGGTCGGTGGCCTGTCTGAGCGGGAGCGCGAGGTTCTGGAACTTCTGGTCGGTGGCGGATCGAACAAGCTGATCGCGCGGGAACTGGAGATCAGCCCACGCACGGTGGAAATCCACCGCGCCAACATGATGGATAAGCTGGGCGCCAAGCATGTTGCGGAGGCCGTGCGCCTCTATATCGATGCACGGCCGGACCCGCGGCCCCGGCGTATCCTCTAACGGCAGTAGGGCCGCCCGCCTCCTTCCAGGTGGAGGTGGTCCTTGTGGGCCTGGTTGTAGTCCGGACCCAGTACGGTGCCGAAGCGCTTGCAGGCGCTGGTGTGGACCACGCGCAGGAATTCCCGCTCCTCCGGAGTGCCGCCGCTCCAGCCCTGTTTCACGCTGATCCGGCGCCCGTCTTCCAGCACGAAGCCGGATACGTCGATCGCATTGGCGGTCGAGTGGGCGGAGCGGCGCGATGTGCCCGCGACATTGCGGCAGCTGTAACTTCCGAAAGTCTCGATTCGCGCCAGCGGACTGCCCAGGATGGTGCGGGCCGCCCGGTCCACGCCGTAACGGGCCCAGCCGGCAAAGCTGTTCGCCACCGGGCAGGCCACCGGTCCAAGATTGCCAAGGCCGAGCTGACGGCGATCGTCGCGATAGAGGGCTGAGAGCTGCACCGTGTTCACAGTGGAACATCCGCCGCCATAGAATTTGTCGGGCAGGGGGGCAAAGCTCGCCTCGGCCGCGCCGAGCTGGCTCAGGCACTGGCGCGTTTCGGCGGTGTGGACATAGGTCGGCTGCGCGGGACGCATCGCCTGCCTTCCGGAATTGCCTTGCGATCCATCGCCCGGCAGCATCGAACAGGCGCCGAGCGCGGCAGAGGCCAGAAACAGGACGAATGCGCGTTTCATGGCGCGATTCTGCGGCAAAGACGGTTAATTTTCCACTAATTACTTTCCGTGCACACGGCGGTTTCCCACGCCTTCCGGCAATTCGCCTTGACTCGTTTCAAACCGCCACTAAGTGCGGCGACGGGCCACGCGGTCCCAACGCCGCGCGTGCTCTCTGTGAGGAGAGTCTACATGACTGATACCAATGCCCGTCCGGCAACCAAGCCGGCGCGTCCTTTCTTTTCTTCCGGTCCCTGTGCAAAGCCGCCGGGATATTCCCCTGAAAAGCTAGCCACTGAATCGCTCGGCCGCTCGCATCGCGCCAAGATCGGCAAGTCGCGTCTTGCCTATTGCATCGATCTGATGCGCGAAATGCTCGAGCTGCCCGATACGCACCGCATCGGCATCGTGCCCGGTTCCGACACCGGCGCCTTCGAAATGGCGATGTGGACGATGCTGGGCGCCCGCGGCGTTACCGCGCTGGCCTGGGAAAGCTTCGGTGAAGGTTGGGTCACCGATGCAGTCAAGCAGCTCAAGCTCGAAGCCAATGTGATGCGCGCCGATTACGGCCAGCTGCCCGATCTGGACAAGATCGACTGGTCGGACGACGTGCTGTTCACCTGGAACGGGACCACTTCCGGCGTGCGCGTGCCCGATGGCGAATGGATCCCCGACGATCGCGAGGGCCTGTCCTTCGCCGACGCGACCAGCGCTGTCTTTGCTTACGACATTCCGTGGGACAAGATCGACGTCGCCACCTTCTCCTGGCAGAAGGTGCTGGGCGGCGAAGGCGGCCATGGCGTGCTGATCCTCGGCCCCCGCGCAGTGCAGCGTCTGGAGGAATATACCCCCAGCTGGCCGCTGCCGAAGGTGTTCCGCCTGATGTCCAAGGGCAAGCTGGCTGAAGGCATCTTCAAGGGCGAAACCATCAACACCCCCTCCATGCTGGCGGTGGAAGATGCGATCTTCGCGCTGGAATGGGCCAAGGGCCTGGGCGGCCTCAAGGGCCTGCAGGAGCGTAGCGACGCCAATGCCGCGGCGCTGGACAAGATCGTTGCCGAACGCGACTGGCTGAGCCATCTGGCGGTCGACAAGGGCACTCGTTCCAAGACCTCGGTCTGCCTCTCGGTCGAAGGCGCCGATGCCGACTTCATCAAGCAGTTCGCCGGATTGCTGGAGAAGGAAGGCGCGGCTTACGACGTCGCGGGTTATCGCGATGCCCCTCCGGGCCTGCGCATCTGGTGCGGCGCTACGGTGGATGCCGCCGATATCGAGGCGCTCGGCCCCTGGCTCGACTGGGCCTATGCCGAAACCAAAGCCGCGCTGGCCGCTGCCTGACCCCCATTACCGTCATCCCGGCGAAAGCCGGGATCTCGGGCCTGATTGCGCAACAGATGTTCAGCGCAGCCGCCTGAGATCCTGACTTTCGTCAGGATGACGAGTTGCAGAAAGATAAATCCCATGACCAAGCCCAAAGTCCTCATTTCGGACAAGATGGACCCCAATGCCGCCCGCATCTTCGAAGCGCGCGGTTGCGACGTGGACGTTATCACCGGCGAAACGCCGGAACAGCTCATCGCCCGCATTGGCGACTATGATGGCCTCGCCATCCGTTCCTCGACCAAGGTGACGAAGGAAGTCCTCGACGCCGCCAAGAAGCTCAAGGTGATCGGGCGCGCCGGTATCGGCGTGGATAATGTCGACATCCCCTATGCCTCGGCAAAGGGTGTGGTGGTGATGAACACCCCCTTCGGCAATTCGATCACCACTGCCGAACACGCCATCGCGCTGATGTTCGCACTTGCTCGCCAGCTGCCCGAAGCCGACGCTTCGACCCAGGCCGGCAAGTGGGAAAAGAACCGCTTCATGGGCGTCGAACTCACCGGCAAGACGCTGGGCCTGATCGGCGCCGGCAATATCGGCGGCATCGTGGCCGACCGTGCGCTGGGCCTGAAGATGAAGGTTGTCGCCTATGACCCGTTCCTGTCCGCCGAGCGCGCTGTGGAAATGGGCATCGAGAAGGTGGAACTGGACGAACTGCTGACTCGTGCGGACTTCATCACGCTGCACACCCCGCTGACCGACCAGACCCGCAACATCCTGTCGAAGGAAAACCTTGCCAAGACCAAGAAGGGCGTGCGTATCGTCAATTGTGCGCGCGGTGGCCTGATCGACGAGGCGGCGCTGAAGGAAGGGCTCGATTCGGGCCACATCGCTGGCGCTGCGCTGGACGTGTTCGCAGTGGAGCCGGCCAAGGAATCGCCGCTGTTCGGCACGCCCAATTTCGTCTGCACCCCGCACCTCGGCGCCTCGACCAATGAAGCGCAGGTCAATGTGGCGCTGCAGGTGGCCGATCAGCTGAGCGATTTCCTCGTCAATGGCGGCGTCACCAACGCGCTCAACATGCCCTCGCTCTCGGCCGAGGAAGCGCCGAAGCTGAAGCCCTATATGGCGCTGGCCGAAAAGCTCGGCTCGCTGGTGGGCCAGCTTACCCATGGTTCGGTGCCCCGGATTTCGATCCACACCGAAGGCGCGGCTACCGAACTCAATGCGAAGCCGATGGTCGCGGCGGTGCTGGCCGGTTTCCTGCGCGTCCATTCGGACACGGTGAACATGGTCAATGCTCCGTTCCTGGCCAAGGAACGCGGCCTTGAAGTGCGTGAAGTGAAGACCGAGCGCGAAGGCGACTATCACACGCTGATCCGCGTTTCGGTGAAGACCGACGCGGGCGAGCGTTCGGTTGCCGGCACCCTGTTCAGCAATTCCGAACCACGCCTGATCGAACTGTTCGGCATCAAGGTGGAAGCCGAACTTGCCGGCCACATGCTCTACATCGTGAACGAGGATGCTCCCGGCTTCATCGGCCGGATCGGTACCTTGCTGGGCGAGAACGGCATCAATATCGGCACGTTCAACCTGGGCCGTCTGGCCGCGGGCGGGGAAGCCGTGCTGCTGCTGTCGGTCGATACACCGGTTTCGACTGAAGTGCTCGAAAAGGCGCGTGCCCTGCCGGGCGTGAAGCGGGCGATGCCGCTGAACTTCGCGTAAGGCGCACGCTGTAACCGTCTCTCCATGGGCCCGGCTCCGGACATGTTCCGGGGCCGGGCCTTCCTCATTTGAGGCCTTCGCGCAATTGGGGGTTCGACAGGCCAAGCGCGAGGGTTTAGGGGCTCCCCGTCATGAGCGATATCGACCGCGACCTGCTGCCCGAAGGGCTTGAGGACCGGCTGCCGCAAAGCGCGGCCGCCGCCACCCGGATCATGCGTGCCATCCTGGATGTGATGGACACGCATGGATATGATCGCGTGCGCCCGCCGCTGATCGAGTTCGAGAAATCGCTCGCCGCGCGCATGGCGGGCATCCAGCCGCGCCGGATGTTCCGCTTCATCGATCCGGTCAGCCTGCGCACGCTGGCCCTGCGCAGCGACATCACGCCGCAGGTGGGCCGCATTGCGGAGACCGGGCTTGCCGCCGCGCCGCGCCCATTGCGCCTAGCCTATGCCGGCCCGGTGACCACGATCAAGGCCGATGCCCTCGATCCCAAGCGGGAACGGCTGCAGGTGGGCGCCGAACTGATCGGCAGCGATGGCGTGGCCGCCGCAGCCGAAGTGGTCGCCATGGCGATCGAGGCTGCCAAGGCCGCTGGCGCGACCGGGGTTTCGGTGGATTTCACTCTGCCCGATCTGGTCGACACGCTCGCCACCAGCATCCTGCCGCTCGATCCGCAGGCGATCGATGCCGTGCGCCGGGAACTGGATTCCAAGGATGCGGGCGGCCTCAAGGCAGTGGGCGGGGAGGCCTATCTGCCGCTGCTCTATGCCGCCGGTCCGTTCGAAAGCGCGATCGAGAAGCTGGCCGCAATCGATGCTGGCGGTGTGCTGGAAAGCCGGATCCTGGGCCTCAGGGAAATCGCCGCGCGCGTTGCGGGCGCGGCCCGGCTCACGCTCGACCCTACCGAACGGCATGGCTTTGAATATCAGAGCTGGTTCGGCTTCACCATCTATGCCGAAGGCGTGCGCGGGTTGCTGGGGCGGGGCGGCACTTACCGGATCAGCGGCGATGCTGCCGGCGGCGAAGCGGCCACCGGTTTTTCGCTCTATCCCGATCCGCTGATCGACGTGGCTGCCAATGGCGCCGTGCGCGAAGCCGTGTTCCTCCCGCTGGGGCACGATCCTGCCTCCGCCGCGAAGCTGCGCGCAGAAGGCTGGCGCACCATCGCCGCCCTTTCCGATGCCGATGACGCAAGAACGCTCGGCTGCACTCATGTGCTGGAAGGCGGGGCAGCGAAGGCGCTGTAACCGTTTCCCCTCCCGCAAGCGGGAGGGGAGGAAACTACCTGAAAATCCGCTTCAGCCACTCGTCCACGGCCTTGGTGGCGGCATAGTCCGGATCGCCCAGGCTGCGGTTGATGGTCATGTGGCCCTTCAATCCTTTGCCGGGGAAGCTCTTGACCGTCACGTCGGTGCCTGCCTTGCGCAGGGCGTCGGCAAGGTCATTGCTCTGGCGGATGCCGTCTGCGCGCTGGACATGGAGGATCAGGAAGGCGGGCGCATTCGGCTTTGCCGCTTGCAGGGTAGGGGAAAGCTCCCGCTGACGGGCAGGGTCTTTGCCGAAGGCGTTGCCGAACAAATTGCCCAGCCATGGCCCCCGCGCCGCCTTCATCTGCTCGGGCACGTCATAAGCCGCGCCGTCGATGGGAATCACCCCGGCAATGTCCCGTTCCGTGAGACCCGCCGCCCGCAGGTAACGCGGATCGGTGCCGACCAGCGCCACCAGATGCGCGCCGGCGGAATGGCCCGCCAGCACCACCCGGCTCTTGTCGATGCCCAACTGGGCCGAACGGTCGAGCAGTGCCTTGAGCGCATTGGCCACATCCTGCGCCTGCTGCTCCACTGTCGCATCGGGCACCAGCCGATAATTGATCGTCGCGAAATTATAGCCTTCGCCGGTGAAATGGGGCGCCATTTCCTTGCCCGTGGCATTATCCTTGCTGCCCCTGGCCCAGCCGCCACCATGTACGAACATCACGAGCGGGGCGGGGCCGCGCGTGTTATTCGCCGCATGGAAATCCAGTGTCTGAAGCTTGTCCTTGCCATAGCTGATGGTCTGCTTCGCAATTGTGCGGGCAGGGGCGGCACGTACGGCCTGCCGGCCATCACGCGATGCGGCCCAGGCGGCATCGGCGAAAGTCAGGGTGAGGCTGGAGGCAAACAGGAGGCCGGAAGCCAGAGCTACATATTGCATGTCGTTTCGTCCTTTCTGCCCCAGCCGGAGGGAATAATTCCGTGCTGGCGGGGTGCCAGTCACGAATTGTCGCGATTTGTCGCCAGTTCCGCCTTAACCGGACCTTGCCCTGCGCGGCCAAGCGGCTTAGGGCCGCGCGGGTTTTGACTCCCGAGTGTGAGAAAGGGAACGGCTTGGCCAACGTCACCGTAATCGGCGCCCAGTGGGGCGATGAAGGTAAGGGCAAGATCGTGGACTGGCTCGCCAGTCGCGCGGATGCCGTCGTGCGCTTCCAGGGCGGGCACAATGCCGGCCACACGCTGGTGGTGGGCGATCAGGTCTACAAGCTGTCGCTGCTGCCTTCGGGGATTGTTACCGGCACGCTGTCCATCATCGGCAATGGCGTGGTGCTCGATCCCTGGGCGCTCAAGGCGGAGATCGCCAAGCTCGAAGGGCAGGGCGTGGCGATCAATGCGGAGAATTTCGCGATCGCGGACAATTGCCCGCTGATCCTCCCGCTCCACCGCGATCTTGACGGTCTGCGCGAGGCTGCTGCCGGTTCGGGCAAGATCGGCACCACCGGGCGCGGTATTGGCCCTGCCTACGAAGACAAGGTCGGCCGCCGTGCGATCCGCGTGTGCGATCTGGCCCATCTCGATTCGCTCGATTCCCAGCTCGATCGCCTGTGCGCCCACCACGATGCACTGCGGGCCGGCTTCGGCCAGCCGCCGGTGGACCGTGCGGCCCTGCTTGCCGAACTGGCCGAAATCGCGCCCTTCGTGCTGCAATTCGCGCAGCCGGTGTGGAAGCGGCTGAACACCGTGCGCAAGGCGGGTGCCCGCATCCTGTTCGAAGGCGCGCAGGGCGTGCTGCTCGATGTCGATCACGGCACCTATCCCTTCGTCACCAGTTCCAACACGGTGAGCGGCACGGCTGCTTCCGGCTCAGGCCTTGGCCCCAGCTCCACAGGCTTCGTGCTGGGCATCGTGAAAGCCTACACTACCCGCGTCGGTTCCGGCCCGTTCCCCACCGAGCTGGAGGACGAGACCGGCCAGCGCCTGGGTGAGCGCGGCCATGAATTCGGCACGGTGACAGGGCGCAAGCGCCGCTGCGGCTGGTTCGACGCCGTGCTGGTGCGCCAGAGCTGCGCCATTTCCGGCGTCACCGGCATTGCGCTGACCAAGCTGGACGTGCTCGACGGTTTCGAGACGGTGAAAATCTGCACCGGCTATCGCCTGCACGGCAAGGTGATGGATTATTTCCCCAGCCACGCCGCCGATCAGGCCGCTGTGGAGCCGATCTACGAGGAAATGGAAGGCTGGGCGGGCACGACTGCCGGCGCCCGTTCATGGGCCGACCTGCCCGCGCAGGCGATCAAATATATCCAGCGCGTGCAGGAACTGATCGAAACCCCCGTGGCGCTGGTTTCCACCAGCCCCGAGCGCGAGGATACGATCCTCGTGCGCGATCCGTTTCTGGACTGATAGTGGGCCGGGCGATGTCCATGCGCATCGCCCATCCTGCCCTTGTGGCACTGGCGCTCGCTTCCTGCGCAGCCACGCCGGAGGCAGGTCTGCCGCCGGCCGAACTGGTGCGGGTGGACAAATCCGCCCGGACGCTCACCCTGTTTGCCGACGGACGGGCGGTCAAGACCTATTCGGGTATCCAGCTGGGGGGTGCGCCGCAGGGCCACAAGCATTTCGAGGGTGACGAGCGCACGCCCGAAGGGCGCTATTCCATCGATGCGCGCAATCCGCAGAGCGCCTATCACCTCTCGCTGCGCATATCCTACCCCAATGCGCAGGACCGGACCTATGCCAATGCGCATGGGCGCTCAGCGGGTGGTGACATCTTCATCCATGGTCAGCCCAATGCGTTGCCGCTGGGCCGCCTGCCGGGGGACTGGACCGATGGCTGCATCGCCCTCTCCAACGCCGAAATGGATGAATTGTGGCAGGCCGTTGCCGATGGAACTCCGGTGGAGATCGTTCCTTAGCTCAATGTCCTTGACCTAGTCCCTATTTGTTCTCACTATGTTCGAATTGGATGAATACCGGATGGATCAAGGGACTCGCGGCATGGCTCAGGCGCAATTCGCCTATGATGAGGCTTTCGAACCGGCAAACGATGCGGATCGGGTGAGGCTGACCGTATCGGTCTTTGCCGACCGGGCGCATGTGCGAGAAGAGATTCGCGAGGATGCGCTCGCGGCGGGCATGCGTGTGGGCCAGTGCGGCGATCTTGCCAGCCTGCTTGAGCGGGACGCGATCCCGTTGGGGGAAGTGGTGCTGGTCGATTGTCCGCATGTCGATGCGGCCGTGCTGGCGGCGCTTTCGCGATTGGACATGAACGTCGCACGTTCGGCCGCGCAGCTGGTGGTAGTGACCGGGATCGATGCGCTGGACGATGTCTTCGCCTGTCTCGACCAGTCCGGCGCGCAGATACTCGTCGCGCCCGGCAGGGCGGAACGGGTGGTGGCGCTGGGGCGGGTGATTGGCCGGGCGGCGCAGATGCGGCTGCGCGAGCTGTCGGAGGAAGACCGGGTGCAGCTCCTCCGCCTGTCCGAACAGGTGGAGGCAATCGCGCAGAAGCTGGATAGCTTGCGGCTGGATCACGCGCATGGCGGCGCGGGGCGTCCTTTCACGGGGAGCAGGCCGGAAGGCAATACGCTGCAAGTCGAGACGCCGGGTTCGGCATGGCGTGGCGATGGCGCGCGCGGCGATGGCGGGGGCGACGATGCGAGCGAAAGGATGCGGCGCGCGGTGCGCCCGGCGCTTCCCGATCCGAGGCTCGTGCGCCAGATCATCCGCCAGCGCCAGTTGCGCGCGCGCTTTTTCGACGCCGATCTGTTTGCCGATCCGGCTTGGGATATCCTACTGGACCTCACCGCCGCACGGGCGGAACACAAGCGGGTCTCGGTGACGTCGCTCTGCATCGCATCCGGCGTGCCGCCCACCACGGCGCTGCGCTGGATCGGCCAGATGACCGACGCTGGCCTGCTGGTGCGGATCGAGGACGAAGCGGATCGCCGCCGGGCTTTTATCGCCCTGTCGGACAAGGCGGCTGACGGCATGGCCCGCTATTTCGCTGAGCTTGGCGCGACGTCCGCCCAGCTTAGCTGAAGCCGTGGCGGCTCGGGTACGTTATCGGGTCAGATGTAGTTGGAAATCCATGCTACCGCATGGGCGGCGGGCAGGAAGAGGGCCTGCGCCAGTACGGTTCCGGCCAGCCGGCTGGCGGAGATCCAGATGATCACCCTGCGGAAGGCGGCCTCGTTCACCCGGCCTTCGGCGGCATCGTCGGTGATGACCGACAGATGCGGGTCGATGAAGGCGAACAGCAGGATCGTGGCAAAGCCGTTGATCACGGCGGAGAGCTGCGAGGCAGTCACCCGATATTCGGGGTTGAGGTAGCCCGCATAGATCGCCGCGAACACGCCTACGGCCAGAATGGCTTGCGCCAGGCAATTGGCGATCACGATGCCCCAGCCCAGCTCGGCCGGCTTGGCGAATTGGCGCAGGCTGGCCGTGCGGGGCAGGGAGAGTGATTGCCACATCATCCGCATCCCCGATGGGGAGGCGCTCGCCAGCAGGAGCTTGCCGACCGAGCGGGAGCGCTGCAATCGCCCGATGGCCTGCGCGAATATGCGCTGCGCCGTGGGCACCAGCAGGATGCCCAGCAGCACGGCAAGGCTGGCGGAGGCGAGCATGAGGTGAAAATCCCCCGTCAGCCCGCTGTCTCCGCCACGCGCGATCGCATTCTCGATCCGCTTGGCCACCAGTGGGCCGAGCAGGCCGTTGGACAGGCGCGATACGAGGATCAATATGTTGAACAGGGCGAAGCTCATCGCGATCCGCCGCGTGCGCACGCCTGCGATGCGCGCGGCATAGGCCAGTGCACCGATCAGATTGATCGCGCCCGTCAGCACGCAGATCGCAACGAGCTGCAAGTCCATTACTGCTCCTCCCGCCGGACCCTAGAAAATCGGCGCCTAAAAGATCGGCGCCTAAAAGATCGGCCAGGCCTTCACGATGCTGAACAGGCTGGTGGCGATCAGTACGACGGAAACCGCGCCCAGCAGTAGCCGCGGGTTGAGCCGCTTGGCGAATATGGCCCCCAAGGGCGCTGCCGCCACGCCGCCGATGATCAGGCCGATGACAGCATGAGTGAAGGCCGAAAAGCCGAGCGTGCCGAGGAAGGTAATCGAGATAGTGAGGGTGAGCAGGAATTCGGCCGAATTGACCGTGCCCACCGTCTTGCGCGGATCGCTGCCCTGCACCAGCAGGTTGGATGTAACCACCGGTCCCCAGCCGCCACCGCCCGCTGCGTCGAGGAAACCCCCGGCAAGGGCAAGTGGTGCAGTGGCCTTGGGGTCTTCCAGATGCGGCTTGGGATCGTGTTTTACAGCCTTGTAGAACAGGTAGAACCCGATCAGCGTGAGATAGGCCATCACGAAAGGCTTGGCCGCGCTGGCATCGATGCTGGACAGCAGATAGGCACCTGAGACGCCGCCAATCACGCCTGCGGGCACCAGTCGCCAGAACAGCTTCCAATCGACATTGCGGTGGAAGATGTGGCTGGTGCCAGAGGCGCCGGTGGTGAACACTTCCACCAGATGCACGCTGGCCGATGCAGTGGCCGGGGGTACGCCCAGAATGCTGACCAGCAGTGTCTGGGAGAGCACGCCGAAGGCCATGCCCAGCGCCCCGTCCACGACCTGGGCGACAAACCCCACCGCAATGAATGGCAGGATGTCGGCCAGGCCGATGGAGGAAAAGTCAAACATGAGGTCGTCCTCTCTGTTTCAGGGCCTGCATGATCAGAAATCGAACCTGACGGTGCCGCCCCAGGTGCGCGGATCGCCGGGGATGCCGGCAATCAGGCCGGTATTGGCCGGAGCGACGAGCAGCTGGTCGAAATAATCCGTGTCGAAGGCGTTGCGCACCCAGCCATAGATGCTGAAACCATCGCCTGCCCGGAAGCCTGCCCGGAAGTTGGTGATCGTATATCCGTCGATCCAGGTGTAGATCGAGGGCGTCGGGTTCGACGAGAACTTTGAACGATAGCTCACGTCCACCCCGGCAAACACCTCGCCCTTCTTGCCGAATACGCTGGCCGGCGTGTTGGCCTCGGTACCGGCTGAGAACGACCATTTGGAGACGCCGGGAAGGGCACCGCCGGAAGCGTCCACATAGGGCGGGCTCTTGTTGGCCCCGCTGAGGGGCACACCGGGCGCGCCGATGGGTTCGATGATGTTGCCGTTGACGTCGATCGCCGCAGTCGTGGAACTGCCGCTGGTATATTCAGGCGGCGGGGGTGCCTTGGTGAACTTGGTGTAGGTCGCGTCGGTATAGGCGCCGCTGGCATAGAAGCTCAGGCGTTCGTTCGGACGGATCTGGAAATCCGCTTCGATGCCCTGGCTGCGGGCCTGTTCGGCATTGGCGATATAGGGGCGCACGAGGCCCGGATCGCGCGTCGAGATCAGGCTGGCCTGGAAATCGTCGATTACGGTGCGATAGACCGACAGATTGAAGGTGGCCTTGCGGTCCAGGAACTGGGTCTTCAGGCCTGCCTCGAAGTGATTGATCGATTCCGGCTTCGCCGTGGCCAGATCCAGTTGAGGCACGCCGTTCAGGGCCGGTACGCCATTCTGGTTGAGGCCGAAGCTCTTGAAGCTCTTGGCGTAGGTTCCGTACAGCAGGATGTCAGGCGCAAGCCGGTAGCTGGCGGTTACGTCATAGCTGAAGTTCCAATCGGAGCCCGTGGGCTCGATATGCTGCGGCGCGAAGATGCTGCGCTGATCGGTACGGATCTGGCCGCCACCGGTCGCCGGGACCAGCACGCCCTGTCCGTCATACACGACGCGGTCGTAAAGGCCTTCCTTCTTGTCGTAATTCAGGCGCACGCCCGGCTGGATCTTCAAGCCGTCCGCCACTTCATAGCTGACCTGCGCGAATGCCGCGAGGCTGGTGCTCTTGAGGTATTGCGTGTTGTAGGCGGTAAGCCCCTCGAGGAGGGCGGGATTGGTCCGATTGGCGCCGGACAGGTTGTAATAGCTCGAATCCGCGCCCTGCACCTCGGTGCCCTGCGTGTCGATCCGCTGATGGAAGGCGAAGGCCCCCAGCACGAAGTCCAGCCGGCTGCCGGAGTAATTGTAGCGCAGTTCCTGCGAATACTGGTTCTGCTGCGAGGGGTTCTGCGACTTGCGAACCACGTCGAGGCCGGAATAATCGCGATCGTTCTCGGGCTTCCAGTCCCAGAAACGCCAGGCGGTGATCGAGGTCACCGTGCTTTTGTCGTCGATTTCCCACACTGCCTTAAGCGAGGCGCCGCCGGTAATGTTCCCGGCATTGAGGGTAGCATCGACATCGGTCAGGCGATCGAACGGGTTGGTGCTGGGCGGGGCATAGCCCAGCGCGACGGCAATCGCGGGGTACTGGCGGTTAGCCGCCTTCTGGGTCGCGCCATATTTGACAAAGACGGTGCCGCAGCATTCCGGATCCTGCGTGCTGTAGTCACCCGACAGGGTGATATCCAGATTGTCGGTCGGCCGGAACAGCAACTGGCCGCGGATGCCCAGATTGTCCTGCGCGTTGATGTAGTTGCCGGTGGTGACGTTGTAGATCGTGCCGCGGCGGCTGGTCGAGGACCCGGCAAGGCGCACCGCAATGGTGTCGCTGAGAGGGCCCGAAACCGCCACCTTGGCCTGGCGGAAATTGTAATTGCCCAGCGTCAGTTCGGCGCTGCCTTCGAAATCGAAGGTCGGCTGGTTGGTGCGGATGTTGATCGCGCCGGCCGTGGTGTTCTTGCCGTACAGCGTACCCTGGGGGCCGCGCAGCACTTCGACCTGATTGACGTCGAGGAAGTCGAACACCGCCGAGGCCGGGCGGGAATAGTAGACGTCGTCCACATAGATGCCGACACCCTGCTCGAACCCGTCATTGGTCAGGCCGAACGGCACGCCAAGGCCGCGGATGTTCACCGAGGTGTTGCGCGGGTTTTGCGAATAGACCTGCAGCGTCGGGGTTAGCTGCTGCACCTTGTAGATGCTCGACGCGCCCGTGTCGTTGATCGCGCGCTGGTCGAGCACCGAAATCGCCAGCGGCACTTCCTGCGCCTGCTCGTTACGGCGGCGTGCGGTGATGATGATCACGTTTTCGGGATAATTGCCGTCATTCTCGACGCTGTCCGAAGCAGTCGAGGCGGCGGCCGGGAGGGCCGGAGTTTCCGCATGGGCGGGAAGGGCGAACAGCGCGCCTGCGGCAGAGCCGGCAAGCAGGGCTGCGCGTGAAATTGGGCGAGAGATCATGTGTTTCCTCCTGTAGGATACACGATGCCTCCGGCGGTCCGGTTGGCCGTGCTGGTCTGTTCTGATGTTTGGTGGACGAAGAGTCTGCCGCTCAGCCCGAAGCGAGCCGACGCTTCTCGGTAACGTCGATCTGGACGACCCGCCCTTCGTGGACGGTGATGGAGACGCTGCCGAAACGCAGGCCCGAAAGCGCCTCGCGGACGCTGGCCAAACCTTCTTCCAGCAGGCGCTGGGCGTCAGGCGTGGGCCGGGCGCTGGGCTGGATGCTGGTCCTGGAAGTCATGTCAGGGCTCCGTTCGAAATGGTGGCGAAGGCACATTGCCTCCGTCATCCCGAGTTACCCTGTAATGTCTATCTAATTGGTAGGGATAAACAAGAGCGATTTTCTCGCCCTATCCCGCGCGGCGCACTTCATGGCCCGGTTCGGCGCCATAGGGGCTGTTGCGCAGGGCGTCCGCAATCGTGCGGCTGTCGAGCACCTGGCGACTGGCATCATAGGCTCTGCCGAACTCGCGCCGGATCTCGCAGGCGGCTTCGCTCACGCAATCCTCACAGCGGCGATAGGCATTGCGGGACAGGCAGGGGAGGGGCGCGAGTGGCCCTTCGAACAGCCGCAGAACTTCGCCGAAACTGATAGTGTCGGCGGGGCGAAGCATCACATATCCGCCACTTTTGCCGCGTCGGCTGTCAAGAATGCCGGCCTTCTTCAGATCGAGCAGGATCTGTTCGAGGAACTTGTGCGGGATCGAATGGGTACGCGCGATCTCCGCACTGGTGAGCGCCAGGCCTTCCGGTGCGGCGGCAATCGCGAGCAGAGCGCGAAAGGCATATTTGGCCTTGTTTGAGATCATCGAAATTGCCCTTGCGCTTTCCCTAGCGGATTAGTCGGTATTTAGGCCGCTATATGAATTCTATCAACCCCTCAGCCCTGTAACAGCCAGCCAAGCACCGGAATCGCTGTCAGCAAACACACGGCCAGCAGCGGGGCGCCGAATCGGGGGAAGTCGCGGAAGCGATATCCGGCCGCGCCCATCACAACCGTGTTGTTGTGATGGCCGAAGGGGGTGAGGAAATCGAGCGAGGCCCCAATTGCCACCGCCATCAGTAGGGGCTCCACCGGAACGCCTGTGCGCGTAGCCAGCCCCGCAGCGATCGGGCTGAGGACAATCGCGGTGGAGACATTGTCGATGAAGGGCGTGATCGCAACGGCCAGCAACAGGATGGTCGTCCCCACGAACAGAGGGGACGCGGCGGGCAGATGTCCGGCAATGGCGTTGGCGATCACCGCCGCAGCGCCTGTATCTTCCACCGCCAGCCCTAGTGGGATCATGCAGGCCAGCAGGATCACGCTGGACCAGTTGATGTCCTGCAGCGCGGCGCGCAGGTTGAGGCTACCCATGAAGGCAAGCGCCAGCACTACCGCGCCGAAGGAGATTTCGGCCGGAACGAAATTGAAGGCCGTGGCCAGCACGCCCAAGGCAAAGACCGCCACGCTGACTGCCGCGCCCCGGCGGGGGGAAGACGGCTTGCGCCCGGAGAGCGGCAGCAGGGCGCAATCGGCCACCGCCTCGCGGATCGCCTCGCGCTCCCCGCTCAGCACCAGCACGTCGCCCATGCCCACCAGCAGATCCTCGAAGCGGCCCTCCACCCGGTGGCGGCGGCTGGCGAGGCTGGTCACCTGCACGCCATGTTCGGCAAAGGCGAGAATGTCGCCCAGCCGCGATCCGATCGCGAGGCTTTCCGGCATGACCACTGCCTCGATCCGTTCGGCAGAGCCATTGCCTTCTCGCGCGCCGGGCAGATGCAGCAGGCCGTCCTCGCGCAACTGGTCGAGCAGCGCCACGCTGGCTTCAACCAGAACGACGTCGCCCTGAGCCAGTACGATATCGCTGCGCCGGGCAAAGACATGCGCTCCGCCCCGGAAGACACTGTGGACCACCATCTCGTGGCTTGCCTCGGCATCGGTCAGCAGTTGTCCGGCCAGTGCGGAGCCGGCGGGAATCTCATACTCCCCAAGGAAATCCACCGGGCCGGAATCGAATGGCGCAGAAGCCGGTTCCATATTCCGGAAATATCGCGGAGCGGCGATCAGCAGCCAGGCCAGGCCCGCTAGCGCCACCGGTCCGCCCAGCAGCGCCAGTTCGAAATAGCCCATGCTGCGGCCGGTTTCCTGCACCACCCATTCGTTGACGATGAGATTTGCGGGCGTGCCGGTGAGCGAGCAGGTGCCGGTGAGCAAAGTGGCGAAGGATAGCGGCATCAGCATCCGCCCCGGCGCGATGTTGAGCCGCGCGCAGACCGACAGTGTGACCGGGAACATCAGTGCCAGCGCACCGATATTGTTCATGAAGATGGAGACAAAGGCGCCTGTGCCGCACAAGATCGCCAGAACGACGGTGGGGTTCTGGGTGCGGGCGAGAATCCGCCGCGCGAAATCGTCCACCGCCCGGCTGGAGGACAGGGCCGAGACGATCAGCAGCACTTCAACCACAGTTATGACCGCAGGCGTGGCAAAGCCGCCGAACATTTGCCGCGCCGGGACAAGGCCCAGAGCGAAGCCAGCGGCGAGCCCGGCCATGGCGACCAGTTCGACGCGGAAACGCTCGGTCGCATAGGCGGCCAGCATCACCAGCAATATGCCGACGATCGCCAACTGCTCGAAATTCATGCAATCTCCCGAGGCTGCGCGGCGCCCTGTCTGGCAGCTTATTGTCTAGCGATGGAATTGCCCTGCGTCATTCCCTGTCCGCACGGTGGGGGAGTGTTTTCGATTCGTCGCAAGCAGATTGCGCTCTGGCGGCGCTTATCTCGACTCATATTGACCTATAATCCCTATCAATTAAGTAGAGATATGTGACGGGCTGTTCCGTCGCCGCGATTCCCACGGCCGATACCCGGGCGACAACGCCATGTGTCGTGTGCCTCCGAAGAAGGAGTGTTTCATGACCTATCCCGCAAAACCCTTCCAGCAGGACCCGCTGATTCTGATCGTGCCGGGGCTGGGCAATAGTGGCCCGACCCATTGGCAGAGTATCTGGGAGCGTGAGCGCGGCGATTGCCGCCGCGCGGATCTGGGCATGTGGGACCGGCCGCATCGCAATACCTGGGTCAACAAGCTCAATGCCGCCATTGCCGAAGCGGATCGCCCGGTGGTGCTCGTTGCGCACAGTCTCGGCTGCCATGCGGTTGCATGGTGGAACGCGCTTGAGCAGCCGGGCGAGAACAGCAAGGTGGTGGGCGCGCTGCTCGTCGCGCCTCCGGTGGTGGAAGGCGGCGCGCTCGACAGCCGGCTCACCCTCTTTGCTCCGCTGGTACGCCAGAAGCTGCCGTTCCCCAGCATCCTCGCCGCCAGTCAGGACGATCCCTACGCACCCTTCGGCCATTCGCGGAAGATGGCGCGTGTGTGGGGCAGCCGGCTGGTCGATGCGGGCTGGGTGGGGCATATCAACGCCAGTTCCGGCATCGCCAACTGGCCCTTCGGCCTGCATCTGCTGAACCGGCTGCTGTGGTTCATCGCGGATCCCTATCCGATGCCGTCCTATGCACAGCAGCCCCTGCGCGCGCGCACCAGCCAGGATATCGCGCTGGGCCCTGATCCGGTTTGAGGGGCGGGCTCTACCGCACCAGCCGATAACCCACGCCCGGCTCGTTGCGGATGAAGGAGGCGGTGCCTTCGCTTTCCAGCTTGCGCCGCACTCCGCGCGCGGCGACGCGCAGATATTCGACATCGTGTTCGTGCCCCGGCCCCCATACGGTCCGCAGCAACTGGCTGTGGGTGATGACGCGGCCGGGGTGCTTGGCGAGTTCGGCCAGGAAGCCGAATTCCTTGGGGGTCAGATGCACTTCCTCGCTCGCCTTGCTCACCAGTCGGGCAGTCAGGTCGATCTGGATATCGCCCACATCAACCACCTGCCCTTCGGCCTCCGCCGCCAGCCGGTGGCGCAGGGCAGTGCGGACGCGGGCCAGCACTTCCTCCGTGTCGAAGGGCTTGGTCACGTAATCGTCGGCGCCCAGATCGAGCGCGGCGACTTTCTGCTCGGTTGCGTCGCGGGCGGAGATCACGATCACCGCCGCGCCCGCCCCTTTCAGCAGCGGCACCAGTTCCAGCCCGTCGCGATCGGGCAGGCCAAGGTCCAGCAGGACGAGATCGGGCTTGTCGATCTGCAATGCGTTCAGCGCCTCGCGCGCGGTGCCTGCTTCCACCAGCCGATAGCCCGCGCGCGCCAGCCCGGCGCCGAGCAGGCGGCGGATCGGCGGCTCGTCATCCACCACCAGCAATTTGGGCAGCAGTCTGGATTCCAGCGTCATGCCTCGGGCGTTCCCTTCATCAGCCGGGTTTCGGGAAAGCGCAGCGAGAAGCAAGCCCCTTGTCGATCCGGCCGGTTGGCGGCGTCCACTTCGATCCCCATGGCTTCGGCAAAGCCCTTGACGATGGCGAGGCCCAGCCCGGTGCCGCCCTTGCGGTCCGATCCTTCGAGCCGGGTGAAGGTTTCGAAGATCCGGCGTTCCTCGCCTTCCGGCAAGCCCGGTCCTTCATCCAGGACCGAAAGGACCAGCCCACCCGCGACGCGGCTCGCCCGCAGCGTGATCGCGCTGCCAGGGCCGCCATATTTTACTGCGTTTTCGATCAGATTGATCAGGCAGTGGTGGAACAATTGCGGATCGACCGAGACGAAGGGCAGGTCGGGCGGAACGTCCAGCTCCACCCGGTGGCCCTGCAATGCGCGGCGCATGTCGTGCACTGCCGCTGCAGCCGCATCGGTGAGGTCCACCGGCTCGATCGACTGTTCGAGCGATCCGGCCTCGATCCGCACCATGTCGAGCAGATTGGCGACGAAGCGGTTGAGCCGTTCCGCCTCGCCGCGCGCATCGGCAAGCTGGTGCTGCTGTTCGGCGCCGGATGGCTGGATTTCCGCCAGCAGGCCCAGAATGGTGGTGAGCGGGGTGCGCAGATCGTGGCTTACGGAGGACAGTAGCACGGCGCGTAGCCGGTCACGCTCTTTCAGCTTGGTGACGCTGGCCATCTCGCTTTCCAGCGCGACCCGCTCGAAGGCGAGGGCGGCCTGATCGAGGAAGCTGAGCAGCAGGGGCAATTGGTCGGATCGGATCGGGGTCCCGGCATCGGGATTGGCGAGTCCGAACACGCCCAGCACGCGGCCCCTTGCGGCAAGCGGGTGATATTGCCAGTCCGCCGCCGTCAGCGTTTCCGAGCCGCGCCCGGCGGGCTGGTTGTGATCGAAGGCCCAGCGCGAGGCGGCATGTTCGATCGCTTCCAGCCGTACCTCGGGAGGTACGGCGGCGCGCAGGCCCAGCTGCCCGTCCTGCGGCATCAGCAGCAGTGTGTGCACGCCGAACAGGCGGCCGACGGTTCCGCACAGTACCTGGCCCAGTTCCCCTTCGTCGGTAACGAGGGTCAGTTCCTTCGCGAAACCAGCCAGCGAGCTGTTCTGGGCCGCGCTGCGCTGGGCGAGCAGGGCCTGTTCGCGCACCCGGGCAGCAAGCTGACTGCTGGCGACGGCAACGCCGAGCAGCACCATCACCGTCAGGATATTTTGCGGGTCCTGAATGGTGAAAGTGTGGGTGGGCGGGATGAAGAAGAAATTATAGGCCAGCGACGCGACCAGGCTGGTGACGATGCCCACCCTCGGGCCATAGCGCGATGCGGCGACCATCACCGGCAGCAGGAACAGTAGCCCGGCATTGGCGATATTGCCCGCTTCGGACAGCACTTCGCCCAGCGCGGCCACCAGCGCGATCAGCCCGAGCGCCACGCCATAATGCCGGGGCTCGCCCCACGCCCCTGCCGTGGGGCGCCTGGCGGACGCGGTGCGGCCGGGCGTTTCGGCCGAGATCGGCAGGACATGCACGGCGATTCCCGGCGTTTCTCGCACCAGCCGATCCACCACCGAGCCGTGGCGCAGCTCGAACCAGCGCGAGCGGGCGGATTTGCCGACGATCAGCTGGGTCGCGCGCGATTCCGTTGCGAAGCGTTGCAGCCCTTCAACGATCGACTGGGCAGGAACGGTGGCCATCTGCGCGCCGAGCTGGCTGGCCAGATGGAGCGTGGCGGCGAGCTGGGCGTTCTCTGCATCGGTAAAATTGTTCGAACGAGGGGTTTCGATATGCACTGCCGTCCACTGCGCGCGCAGGGCATCGGCGATGCGCTTGGCCGCGCGGACGAGCCCTTCCGAGCCGGGCAGCTCGCTCACCGCCACGATCACGCGCTCGCCCGCGGCCCAGTTCCCGGCCAGCGCATGGGCGCGCAGATATTCCACCATCTCCGCATCCACCGCCTGCGCCGCGCGGCGCAGGGCCAGTTCGCGCAGGGCGGTGAGGTTCGACTTGGAGAAGAAATTGCCGAGCGCCCGGCTGGCTTCCTCGGGCACATAGACCTTGCCCTGCTTCAGCCGCTCGATCAGTTCGTCGGGCGGAATGTCGACCACTTCGATATCGGCATTCTCGATCACCCGGTCCGGCAGTGTTTCGCGCACCCGGACCTTGGTGAAGGAGGCGACGACATCGTTCAGGCTTTCAAGGTGCTGGACGTTGACGGTGGAATAGACGTCGATCCCTGCCGCCAGCAGTTCCTCCACGTCCTGATAGCGCTTGTCGTGCCGGCTGCCGTGGGCGTTGGTGTGGGCCAGTTCGTCCACCAGCACCAGCTGGGGGTGCCGGGCAAGGATCGCGTCGATGTCCATCTCAGGCAGGGCGCGCCCGTGATAGTCCACCGACCGGCGCGGAATGGCCTCCAGCCCATGCACCAGCGCCTCCGTCTCCGCGCGGCCGTGGGTTTCCACCACGCCGATCACCACATCGGTGCCGCCCTTGCTGCGGGCGAGCGCGTCGGTGAGCATTTCATAGGTCTTGCCCACGCCCGGCGCGGCGCCGAGAAACACCTTCAGACGGCCGCGACCCTCCTGCGCGGCCTGGCGCAGAAGGGCCTCGGGGTTGGGGCGCTGTTCGGGGTCGTTCTGCGGCTTCACGGTGCCTTTGTAGCGCTTTGTGCAGCCATTGTATCCAATGCGCGGTTGAGCATCAGGACGTTCACGCGCTCCTCGCCCAGAAAGCCCAGCAGCGGGTGCTCAACATGGCGGCTGACGAGCTGGCGCACCGCGTCACTGGAGAGCCCGCGCGCCATGGCGACGCGTTCCACCTGGAAAAGAGCTGCCTCGGTGCTGACATGGGGATCGAGCCCGGAGGCGGAGGTTGTGACCAGATCGGCAGGTGGGTTGGCGTCTGGCGTGCGCAGTTTCTCGACATCGGCCTGTACCCGGTCATGCAGGACCGGGCTCGCCGGGCCGAGATTGGAGCCATAGCTGTTGTCCGCTTCATAACCGGCCCCGGCGGCGGAAGGGCGGGGGTGGAAATAGCCCGGCCCGGCAAAACCCTGCGCAATCAGTTCGGAGCCGATCACGCGCCCGTCCTGCCGGATCAGGCTGCCATTGGCCTGATGGGGGAACAGCACTTGCCCGATCCCGGTGATCGCGGCCGGATAGGCAAGGCCCAGCAAGGCCGCGAACAACAGGGTAAGCACCAGAGCGGGGCGAAAGGCCGAGGTGAGATCATTGAGCATGTTTGATATCCTTCCTGTTCAGGCCATTCCCAGCCCGCTCACCGCCACATCGATCAGCTTGATGCCGATGAAAGGGGCGACGAGGCCGCCAAGCCCGTAGATCGCGAGGTTCCGCGCCAGCAGCGGCCCGGCACCGATCGCGCGGTATTTCACGCCCTTCAGCGCCAGCGGAACCAATGCGGGAATGATCAGCGCATTGAAGATGATCGCCGAGAGAACGGCGCTGTTCGGGCTGGCCAGCCCCATCACATTGAGCACGCCGAGCCCCGGATAGAGCACCACGAAGATCGCCGGGATGATGGCGAAATATTTCGCCACGTCATTCGCGACGGAAAAGGTGGTGAGCGCGCCGCGCGTCATCAGCAGCTGCTTGCCCAGGCCTACGATCTCGATCAGCTTGGTCGGATCGCTGTCGAGATCGACCATGTTCCCGGCCTCACGCGCGGCCTGCGTGCCGGTGTTCATCGCCACGCCGACATCGGCCTGGGCGAGGGCGGGGGCATCGTTGGTGCCATCGCCGCACATGGCGACCAGCCGCCCGCCTTCCTGCTCGCGCCGGATCAGCTCCAGCTTGTCTTCCGGAGTGGCTTCCGCGAGGAAATCGTCCACCCCGGCCTCGGCCGCGATGGCGGCGGCGGTGAGCGGATTGTCGCCCGTGATCATCACCGTGCGGATGCCCATGCGGCGCAATTCGGCGAAGCGTTCGCGCACCCCGGCCTTGATCACGTCCTTCAGGGCCACGGCGCCCAGGATGCGGCCATCGCGCGCCACGGCGAGCGGCGTCATGCCGGCGCGGGCGATCTCGTCCGTCACCCGGCGCAGTTCCTCGGCGGCGGGGCCGGTGGCCGAACCGGGGTTGGCCCGGAAGATCGCATCGACCGCGCCCTTCTGGATCAGCGCCTCGCCCGAGCGGACGCCCGAGATGCGGGTCTGCGCGGTAAAGGGGATAACTTCGGCATCGGCTGGCAAGGCGGCCAGCGTCACGCCGAATTTCTCCCGCGCCAGCGCCACGATGGAGCGGCCTTCCGGTGTCTCGTCAGCCAGGCTGGCAACGAGAGCGGCGGCTGCCAGTTCGCTCACATGCACGCCGCCCACCGGGTGCAGCTCGCTCGCCTGACGATCGCCGATGGTGATGGTGCCGGTCTTGTCGAGCAGCAGGGTCGAAACGTCGCCCGCTGCTTCCACCGCGCGGCCCGATTTGGCGAGCACGTTGAAGCGCACCAGCCGGTCCATGCCCGCAATGCCGATGGCGGAAAGCAGGGCCGCGATGGTCGTGGGGATCAGCGTGATCAGCAGCGCCGCCAGCAGCGCCACGGGAATGCTGCCGCCCGCGAACGAGGCGAAGGCCGGGATGGTGGAAACCGCGATCAGGAAGATGATCGTCAGCCCCACCAGCAGCACGGTGAGCGCGATTTCATTCGGCGTCTTCTGCCGTTCCGCCCCTTCGACCAGCGCGATCATCCTGTCGAGGAAGCCTTGCCCCGGTTCCTGCGTGACCCGCACCTTTATGTGGTCGGAAATGACGCGAGTGCCGGCGGTAACGGCCGACCGGTCGCCACCGGCCTCGCGGATCACGGGCGCGCTTTCGCCGGTGATTGCGGCTTCGTTCACCGAGGCGACGCCTTCGATCACTTCACCATCGGCGGGGATCAGATCGCCGGTGGAAACCACCACCACGTCCCCGCGCTTGAGCTGGGATGCGGGTACGCTCCGCCCGTCGGGCAGGGTGGCGAAAAGTTCGGCCTTGGCCGCCCTGAGTGAGGCAGCCTGCGCCCGGCCGCGCCCTTCGGCCAGGGCTTCGGCAAAGGTGCCGAACAGCACCGTCAGCCACAGCCAGGCGATCAGCTGGATCTGGAAGCCCAGCGGCAACCCGCCGCCGCCAGCGCCAGCAGCACGGTAAGCAGCAGCGCCACGATGGCGGTGGTGAAGAGCACCGGGTTCTTCACCAGCTCACGCGGGGCAAGTTTGCGGAATGCATCGCCGATCGCGGGGATGGCGAGCTTGGCTGAAAAGATGGAGGATGCAGTCGTCATTGCCGTGTCCCTCAGAAAAGCTGGCCGCTGGCCATCGCGAGATGATCCGCGACAGGGCCGAGCGCGAGGCTGGGAAGGAAGGTGAGCCCGCCCACGATCAGGATGATCGCGACCAGAAGTCCCACCCAGAGCGGGCCGGTCGTGGGGAAGGAACCGGTGGTCTCAGGCGTATGGCGCTTGGCCGCCAGGCTTCCGGCGATGGCCAGAACCGGCACGATCATGAAGAACCGCCCGATCCACATCGCAGTGCCCAGCAGGCCGTTGTAGAACGGCGTGCCCGAGGTGATCCCGGCAAAGGCCGAGCCATTGTTCCCCGTGGCCGAGGAGAAGGCGTAGAGAATCTCCGAGAAGCCATGCGGCCCCTTGTTGAGCGGCCCGGCCAGGCCCTGCGGCAGCACCGAGGCGAGGGCGGAAAAGCCCAGGATACACAGGGGCAGCACGGCGATCGCCAGCACCGCCAGCTTGACCTCCTTTGCCTCCACCTTCTTGCCGACATATTCGGGCGTGCGGCCGACCATCAGCCCCGCGACGAACACCGAAAGCAGGGCGAACAGCAGGAAGCCGTAGATACCGGCGCCGACGCCGCCCACCACGATCTCGCCCAGCTGGATGTTGAACATAGGGATCATGCCGCCCAACGCAGTGAAACTGTCATGCATGGCATTGACCGCGCCGCAGGACGCCGCCGTGGTGATGACGGAGAACAGCGCGCTGGCGGCAAGGCCGAAGCGGACTTCCTTGCCCTCCATATTGCCGCCGGCCACGCCGAGCTGGTGCAGCACCGGATTGCCGGCCGCTTCCTGCCAATAGACGATGCCCACGCCCGCAAGGAACAGCACCATCATCGCGGCAAGGATCGCCCAGCCCTGCCGAGTATTGCCCACTGCCTTGCCGAAGCACCAGGTGAGCCCCACGCCGATCGAGAAGATCGAGAGCATCTGGACCAGATTGGTCAGGGCCGAAGGGTTCTCGAAGGGATGGGCCGAATTGGCGTTGAAGAAGCCGCCGCCATTGGTGCCCAGCATCTTGATCGCTTCCTGCGATGCGACCGGGCCGAGCACGATATGCTGGCGCGCTCCTTCCAGCGTGGTGGCGTCCACCAGGCTGGCGAAGGTCTGCGGCACGCCGCTCGCCACCAGGAACAGCGCATAGACGCAGCAGATCGGCAGCAGCAGGTATAGCGTGACGCGGGTCATGTCGGCCCAGAAATTGCCGATGGCCTTGGCCTCGCGCCGGGCAAAGCCCCGGAACAGTGCGAAGGCGACGGCAATGCCGGTCGCGGCTGAGAGGAAATTGTGGATCGTCAACCCCAGCATCTGGCTGAGGTTCGAAAGCGCGACCTCGCCCGAATACCATTGCCAGTTGGTGTTGGTGGTGAAGCTGATCGCGGTGTTGAACGCCCCGTCCGCCCCGATGCCGGGCAGGCCGCGCGGGTTCAGCGGCAGCACGCCCTGCAGGCGCAGGATCGCGTAAGTGAACAGCAGCGTCACCAACTGGAAGGCCAGCATGTGCAGGGCATAACGGCGCCAGCCCTGTTCGGCGGTGGGATCGATCCCGGCGAGGCGATAGAAGCCGCCCTCCACCGGGCCAAGCACGCGGTGCAGCGGAGTGCGGCGCCCTTCATAGAGGGCGAACAGCCACATCCCCATCGGCTTGGCGAGCGCCACGATGAGGAGAGTGAAGGCGAGAATGAGGGCCCAGCCCTGAATGGTCATGGCAGCCTCCTTTCAGAAGCGTTCGGGCCGCAGCAGCGCGGCGACGAGATAAATGAGCAGGCCGAGGGCGGTGAAGCCGGCCAGGATAAGCTGTGTGGTCATCGGCGCGCTCCTCAGGCTTTTTCGCAAAGGCGCAGGAAGGCGAAGGTCAGCAGCGCCAGACCCGCCAGAACTGCGAGCCAAATCAGGTCAGTCATCGGATTGCTCCTGCAATCGGGGAGGGGTGGAGTTGGAGAAGGAGAAGTCGGTGCCGGTGCGCGACAGGATCACGGGTTCGAACAGCCCTTGCCCGGCGGCCAGAAGGGCAGTTCCGATGCACCAGCTCTGGACGACGACAAGGCCCGCGATCAGTTCACCGGGCGAGGGTTCGTGCTGGCGCGATTGGTGGGCAGAGCGGAACAGGCCTGCCACGGCCAGCGCGCAGAGGCCCAGCAGGGCCGCGCCCGCCAGCCGCAGGCACAAATCCGCCGCAGGCCATCGCTGGCCGGTCTCCAGGCGACGAAGGATCGCTTTCACCGTGGGAACTCCGTCTGCGTTCCTTGCGGAACCGTCGGCCATCCCATTGGGCCCGGAAGCGATTAAGTTTCCACGGGAATTGCGCGGCGCGGCATAAAGAAGCCGTAAAGTTCGCGGGGGCGGTTTCCGCAAACGCCACGGTTGACGGGGTGAGAAAATCGCTTAGAGGCGCGGGTTCCGAGTGATCGGGCGGTTAGCTCAGTTGGTAGAGCATCTCGTTTACACCGAGAGGGTCGGGGGTTCGAGCCCCTCACCGCCCACCACGGAAATCAGCCAGTTTCGCGCTGTCATTCGCCTCTCAGCTGGGCGGCGGTAAGCCTGGGCATTTCGCCGGGGCCGACTGTGAACACGTCGCGCCATTCGGGGTGCTTGGCATAGCGGGCGCGGACATAGGGGCAGATCGGGATGATCGTGAGGCCCCGTTCGCGGGCATCGGCGATCATGTAATCGACCATCGCCCCGGCAACGCCTGTGCCCTTCAGCTCGTCCGGCGCGCCAGTGTGGTCCGCGCTGATCAGGTCGGGGCCGCGATGGGTGAAAGTGATTTCCGCCTCGGCATCGATCCCGGCGACTTTCCCGACATAGCGGCCATGCCGCTCGCCATCCTCGATAGTTACGGTGATTTCGCGTGTGCCCTCGGTCATGCTGCCTTCCTTTCGGGATCTGAATAGCAAGAAATGCCCGGAGAGCGTTCCCTCCGGGCACCTTTGCATCATGCCGGTGCGAGTGCGCCGAACCGGCCCGAGTTGAAATCCGCGATGGCCTGGCGGATTTCGGCCTCGGTGTTCATCACGAAGGGGCCATAGCCGAAGACCGGCTCGTCGATCGGCTGTCCCGTCATCACCAGCAGCATGGCATCGCCATCGGCCCTGATCGCCACACCCGCGCCATCGCGGCTGAGCCGGGCGATTTCCGCTTCGCGCACGCCCTTGCCGTCGATGGTTACATGGCCGGAAAGCACCGCCACCATCGTGGTGTGCCCGTCGGGCAGGGGCAGGGTGGTTTCCGTATCGGCCGCCAGCCGCAGGTCCCACAAATTGATCGGCGTGAAGGTGCTGGCAGGGCCCTTTGTACCGCCGAACTCGCCCGCGATGATCCGCGCCCGCCCGCCGTCAAAAGCGACCTCGGGGATCATGTCGCGGGTGATCGCCTGGTACTTTGCCGGGGTCAGCTTGTCCTTCGCGGGCAAATTGACCCACAATTGCACCATGCGGAACGGGCCGCCGGTCCGGGAATAGCCGGGCGAGTGGAATTCCTCGTGCAGCACGCCTGCCCCGGCGGTCATCCACTGGACTTCGCCCGCGCCGATGGTGCCGCCGCCGCCGGACGAATCCCGGTGGCTGACTTCGCCGTCATAAACGATGGTCACCGTTTCGAAGCCCTTGTGCGGATGTTCGCCCACGCCGCGCGGATGGCCGGTAACCGGCTCGAAATTCCATGGCCCGGCATAGTCGAACAGCAGGAAGGGGCTGATCGGGGCCGTTTCGCCATGATAGCTGAACAGCGAACGCACGGGGAAGCCGTCACCCACCCAGTGAGGAGTGTCGTTGCGCAGGATGGTTTCGAGAATCTTCATCGCATGGGCCTTTCGAGGGGGCGTATTCTGCTTGTCCGCCCCGCCCCGGGGCATTGCCATTCCAGTTGAAGGGAACATATGCGGGCGCTAACACATCAACAAGTACGGTCTTTTGGGATACTGTGATGGACCAGCACGCGGACATAATCGAAGGCTGGCATTGCCCGGCGGAACGGGCGCTCGATTTCCTGTCCGGCAAATGGCGCCCCATGGTGATTTACTGGCTGCGGGACGGGCCGCTGCGCTTCAACGAATTGCAGCGCAGGCTGGGCGGCATCACCCATCGCACCCTGTCGAAGACGCTGAAGGAAATGGAATCGGACGGCCTTGTCGCCCGTACAGACTATGGCGAAATCCCGCCCCGCGTGGATTATGCGCTCACCCAGAAGGGGGCGAGCCTCCAGCCGGTGCTGATCGCGATGGAAAACTGGGCGAAGTCCTGGCGATAGGGGCCGAAATGCTCTTGAACCAACTGGCGCCCGCCCGCTAACCCCCTCTCATGGCGGGGCAGCATCTGGATATCGGGATCGCCGGATGCGGCGTGGCGGGGCTGGCTTCTGCATTGCTGCTGCATGGGCAGGGCCACGCGGTCACGCTTTACGAACGCTTCGATCAGCCGCGCCCGCTCGGTTCCGGGCTGATGATCCAGCCGACCGGCCTTGCCGTGCTGGATCGGCTGGGGCTTTCCGGGCGCATCCTGCGTGACGGTGCGCCCGTCGCTCGCCTGCTGGGCCGCAATGCGCAGGGGCGGGTGGTGCTGGACGCCCGCTATGGCGACCTTTCGAGCAACGGCGTGTTCGGCATCGGCATCCATCGCGCCAGCCTGTTCGCTGCCCTCTATGAGGCAGTGCAGGCGCAGGGGATCGCCATCCGCACCGGCCGCGAAGTTACCGGTTCGCGTCTTGGCGAAGGCGGGCGCATGCTCGCCTTCGCCGATGGCGGATTATCGCCCACGCATGAGGTGATCGTCGATACGCTTGGCCTGCACACCACGCTGGCCCCGCCGACGGGCAAGTGGCTCGATTACGGGGCGCTGTGGACCACGCTGGACTGGCCGGGGGATGGGCCCTTCGATCCTTCGCTGCTGGAACAGAGATATCGCGCAGCGCGGCAGATGGTGGGCGTGCTGCCCACGGGGCAGGGCAGGCTCGCCCTGTTCTGGTCCCTGCGGGCCGATGCGCTGGAAGACTGGAAGGCCGCGGGCCTTGGAGCATGGAGGGCAGAGGCGCTGCGCCTGTGGCCGGAATGCGCAGTTCTGCTGGATCAGATCCACGATCCCGCCCAGCTCACTTTCGCGCGCTATGCCCATCGCACATTGCTGCGCCCGGTGGAGGAACGGCTGATCCACATTGGCGATGCCTGGCATTCGGCCAGCCCGCAATTGGGGCAGGGGGCCAATATGGCCCTGCTCGATGCCTGGGCACTGGCGGCTGCGCTGGGCGGCGGGGGTGGCTTGCAGGGCAGGCTGGTGCGGGCGATCCGGCTGAGGCGCGCGCATGTGAGGCTTTACCAATGGCTCACCGCCCTGTTCACGCCGCTCTACCAAAGCGACGGGGCGCTTCCGGCCCTGCTGCGCGACCGGCTGCTCGCGCCCGTCTCCCGCATCGGCCCGGCAGGGGCAGTGCAGGCGCTGCTGGTGGGTGGGCTGGCGGGCGGCCCGCTGCGGCGGCTTGGGCTGGAAATGCCAGACTACCCGGCACTTGCGCGGCAGGCTCAGCCCAGCGTTACGGTCACCGTTCCGGCATAGGAGGTATCGGGGCTGCCAGTGAGGTGGATCGTCTGGGCCATCCGCTCCTCCTCCGGCCCGGAAAATGCGAAATCGCGTGCGGCGGGCCAGCGGGTAAGATTGGCGAGGCTGGAGCCATATTCGCTGCGCGCCTGGTAGACTTTCGCGCATTCCCCCTCGGTAAAGGCAAGCTGGGAGACGAGCAGGCTGGTATGGCCGCCTGTCGCCGCCTCAAGGCTTTCGAACACTTCGATATGCACATGCGGCGCGCGGCCGCCGTAGCAGCCCGGCACGATAGTGGTGAAGCGCGCCACGCCGTCCGCGTCGCTGACCTGCATCCCGCGCAGCCAGTTCGCATCCTCCCGATTGTAGAGCGAATAATCGCCTGCCGCGTCGCATTGCCAGAGATAGAGCGCGTGGCCCGCCAGCGGCGCGCAGCCGCGCGCATCCACCAGCCGGATCGCGCAATCGAGCTTCACTCCCGCCGCGTCGCCGGCCATCCCGGCAAAGCTGCCGCGAATATCCTGCCGCACCAGCCCCTGCTGCCCGAAGACAGACAGCGTCTGCCCGCTGGCGCGGGTGCCGTCGGCGGGGAAGGGGCCGCGAATCTCGGTGGGTGTGGGCAGGCAGGTGCCACCATCCGCCGTGCGCGCGGCGACCGTTTCCTGACAGGCGGCCGCCAGCCCGCCCAGCCCCAGCGCGGCCAGCCCCATGGCCTGACGGCGCGAGGCGAGGGCGGCGAGATCGGTGGCGAGGCGGGATGTCATGACGTCAGCCTGCATTCCCCATCGTTTCGGCGATCAGGGCCTTGGCCTCCTCGCCTTCCCAGTCGAAGGCGCCGGTCACGCGGGCCACTTCCTTGCCGCTGGCATCGTAGAGGAAAGTGGTCGGAAGGTCCGAAGCGCCCGAATTGAAGCTCAGGTCGCTCTTGATGTCGAGCCAGGGTTCGAGATGGGCGAATTTGCCCTGTTCGAAGAAGGGCACGACCAATTCGGCACCCTTCATGTCCTGGCTCACCGTTACCACCCGCAGCTTGCCCTTGTGCTCCCCGGCGATGGCATCCAGCACCGGCATTTCCGCCTTGCAGGGCGCGCACCAGGTGGCCCAGAGGTTCAGCAGCACCGGCTGGCCCTTCAGGCTGGCGAGGTTGAGGGTCTTGCCCGAAGGATCGGTGGCGGTGAAATCGGGCAGGCTTTCGCCCGCGAACTTGCGGCTGACCGGGGCCTGCTGCGCGGATTGCGTAGCGGCAGTGTCGCCCTGTGGTTGCGCGGAGGGGCTGCTTTCCCTATCGCACCCGCCAAGTGAGGCGGTAATGCCGAGTGCGAGCGCAAGCGTGACGGACAACGAACGGGACATGAAGAAAAGCTCCAATCAGATGTGGGGCGGGCGTTTTGCTGAAGGCCCGTCGGCAATCATGCGCGAAATTAACGCGTCGATCCCGTTCGACAAGGCACTGTGGCGGCAGGACATCGCCGCCAGCAAGGCCCATGTCGCCATGCTGGGCGCACAGGGCATTGTCTCGGCGGAAGATGCACGGGCGATCAGCGACGGGCTCGATCAGGTAGCTAACGAATACGCGGCCAATGGCGTTCCCGAGAACTGGGACCTCGAAGATATCCACATGACTACTGAAAGCCGCCTGGCCGAACTGATCGGCCCGGTGGCGGGGCGCCTGCACACGGCGCGCAGCCGCAACGATCAGGTGGCGACCGATTTCCGCCTGTGGGTGCGCGATGCGATCGACGATGTGGATGCCGGCCTGGCCGCGCTGCAGCGCGCGCTGGTGACGCGGGCGGGCGAACATGTCGCCAGCATCATGCCCGGCTTTACCCATCTCCAGGTCGCTCAGCCTGTAACGCTGGGCCACCATCTGATGGCCTATTATGAGATGCTGCGGCGAGATCGCTCGCGCTTTGCCGATGCGCGCGCGCGATTGAACGAATGCCCGCTGGGCGCGGCGGCCCTGGCCGGAACGGGCTTTGCGATCGACCGGCAGGCGACCGCCAGCGCGCTGGGCTTCGCCCGGCCGACCGACAACAGCCTCGATTCGGTATCGGACCGCGATTTCGCGCTCGATTATCTGATGGCCGCCTCGCAATGTTCGCTGCACCTCTCGCGGCTGGCGGAAGAGATGATCATCTGGGCCAGCCAGCCCTATGGCTTTGTGCGGATGCCCGATGCGCTCTCTACCGGCAGTTCGATCATGCCGCAGAAGAAGAACCCCGACGCGGCCGAACTGGTGCGCGGCCATTCCGGGCGGATCGTGGGCTGCGCCACCGCGCTGATGATCACCATGAAGGGTCTGCCGCTCGCCTATTCCAAGGATATGCAGGACGACAAGCCGCCCGTGTTTGAGGCGGCCGGGCTGCTCGGCCTGTCGATCGCCGCGATGGAGGGCATGGTGGCGGAGGCCACGTTCAACACCGCGCGGATGCGGCAGGCGGCGGAACTGGGCTATGCCACGGCCACCGATCTGGCCGACTGGCTGGTGCGGCAGGCGAATATTCCCTTCCGTGAGGCGCATCACATCACTGGCGCTGCGGTAAAACTGGCCGAGAGCAAGGGTATAGCGCTGGAAGCTCTCACATTGGATGAACTTCAGGCGATCGATAATCGCATCACAGCGCATGTATTTCATCAACTATCGGTCGAAGCGTCCGTCGCCTCGCGCGCAAGCCATGGCGGAACCGCGCCGTCCGAGGTAGAAAAGCGCGTCGCACAAGCCCGCGCCGCTCTGGGAATGGACGCATGAAGCAACTCGCCGCCCTCCTTGTCCTGCCGGGTTTCGCCCTGCTCGCGGCTTGCGGGCAGACGGCGGATCTGCTGCCGGCGGCGGGCAAGGAACTGCCGGAAGCCCCCTATGGAAGGGAAGATCGCCTTTCCGCCGAGGAGCTGATGGAACCCGTGCCGCAGGCCGCGCCGGAACGCAGCGTGGAACTGCGCCGCCGCTCGGAAGAACGCGAGGACGATCCCTTCGATCTCCCGCCCGAATAACAGGTAATCATGGATCATTTCGAACTCAGGAACGGCGAGCTTTACGCCGAAGACGTGCCGCTGGCCCGCATCGCGGCTGAAATCGGCACGCCCGTCTATGTCTATTCGCGCGCCACTCTGGAGCGGCACGCCCGTGTCTTCCGCGAGGCGCTGGCGATCCTGCCGAAGGTGCATGTTGCCTTCGCCGTGAAATCGAATCCCAATCTTGCCGTGCTGAAAATCCTCCAGCGCGAAGGCTATGGCGCCGACGTCGTCTCAGGCGGTGAGCTGGAGCGTGCGCTGCGTGCCGGCATGCCGGCCGAGGACGTGGTATTCTCCGGCGTGGGCAAGACCGCGCGCGAGCTGCTGCGCGGAATCGAGGCCGGGATCGGCCAGTTCAACATCGAATCCGAGGAAGAGGGCCGCGAACTCGCCGCCCTTGCCGAGGCGATGGGCTATACCGCGCCCTGCGCCCTGCGCGTGAACCCGGATATCGATGCAGGCACGCATGACAAGATTTCCACCGGCAAGGCCGACAACAAGTTCGGCGTTCCGATTGACGAGGCGCCGGGCATCTATGCGCGGCTCTCCTCTCTGCCCGGCCTCGATATGCGCGGCGTTGCCGTCCATATCGGCAGCCAGCTGTCGGACCTCGCGCCGCTGGAAAAGGCGTTTACCCGCCTCGGCCGCCTGATCGCGGAACTGCGCGCGGCAGGGCTCAAGGTCAGCCATGCTGATCTCGGCGGCGGCCTTGGCGTGCCCTACAAGGCAGGCGAAGTGATGCCCAGCCCGGCGGAATATGGCGAAATGGTCGCCCGCGTGACCAAGGATTGGGACGTCACCCTGATGTTCGAACCCGGCCGCGTGATCGCGGGCAATGCGGGCATTCTGCTCACTTCGGTGGTGCGGGTGAAGCGCAACGGCAATCGCGACCCCTTCGTGATCGTGGATGCGGCGATGAACGATCTCGCCCGCCCGGCGCTCTATGGTTCGTGGCACGATTTCGATGCGGTGCGCCCCAGTGGCGCGAAGATGACCGGCAATATCGTCGGCCCGATCTGCGAGACGGGCGATACTTTCGCCATGGGGCGCCATATGGATGCGCTGGAAGCGGGCGATCTGGCGGTGTTCCGCACGGCGGGCGCCTATGGCGCCACCATGGCCTCTTCCTACAACAGCCGTGGCTTCGTGCCCGAAGTGCTGGTGGACGGAGACCGCTATGCCGTGGTGGCCGACCGGATCGCGCCCGAAGCCATCGCCGATGCCGAACGGGTGCCTGACTGGCTGCTCGGCTGATGCAATCCCTGCCGCTCTTCCACCGCATAGCCGGCCAGCCGGTGATCGTACTGGGGGAAGGGCCCGCCGCCGAGCCCAAGCGCCGCCTGGTGGAGCGTGCGGGCGGCGAAGTGATCGACAGTATCGAACTGGGCTGGTCGCGCGGGGCGCGGCTGGCTTTCATCGCGCTGGCCGATCAGGCGGCGAACGAAGAGGCAGCACGGCGGCTCAAGGCGCGCGGCGTGCTGGTGAATGTGGTCGACCGGCCCGATCTTTGTGATTTCACCACGCCCAGCATTCTCGATCGCGATCCGGTGCTGGTTGCCATCGGCACGGGCGGGGCCTCGGCCGGGCTGGCCAAGCAATTGCGGCTACGGCTTGAATCGCTGCTGCCTGCCACGCTTGGAACGCTGGCCGGCTCGCTCCACTCCGCTCGGGAGAAGTTGCGCGCGCGCTGGCCTTCGGCCGCCGAACGGCGCCAGGCGCTCGACGCGGCGCTGGGGCCGGGCGGCGCGCTCGACCCGCTGCGAGAGGAAAGCGCCGCAGCGGTGGAAGGCTGGATCGCGGGGGCGGATAATGAGAAACCCGTGGGCCATGCGGTGATAGAATTGCACAGTTCCAACCCCGACGATCTCACCCTGCGCGAAGCGCGGCTGCTGGGCAGCGCCGATGTGCTGCTGGTGGGGCAGGGCATTCCGCAGGCGATCCTCGACCGGGCGAGGGCTGACGCCCTGCGCCGCCCGCTACCCTATGAGGGGGACTTGCCTAGGGGGCTGGTGGTGGAATTGCGGCGGGGGTGATTCCTGACGCCGGTCAGGATCAGGCGAAATCGGTGAATGCGGCGATCAGGGCAAGCGCAAGCAGGCCGATCAGCAGAATCGCCCAGAGAATTTTCCAGGGACTAAGCTTCCGCTTCTTTTTGTTGTCGTCGGGACCGAGCACATCCACGACTTCGACAACGGTGTCCACGGTCAGTTCGATCGCCGTTCCCAAGATATCATCGACGGGCATTCAGAAGCTCCCCCCCGCCAGCGCGTCGATTGCCGCCTGCAGGATCACCGCGGCGGCGTGGCTGTCGATCCGTTCGGCACGTTTGCCGCGGCTGAAATCCTGCGCAATCATGTGCCGTTCGGCGCTGGCGGTGGACCAGCGCTCGTCCCACAGCAGCACGGGCAGGCCCAGTGGGGCGAGATTGCGGGCATAGGCGCGGCTGGCCTGCGCGCGCGGGCCCTCGGAGCCGTCCATGTTGAGCGGCAGGCCGATCACGATGCCTTTCACGCTGCGTTCGGCGATCAGCGCCTCCAGCTTTGCCTTGTCGGCGGTGAACTTGCCGCGCGGCAGGGTCTTGCCCGCCGTGGCGAAGCTCCAGCTTGAATCGCAAAAGGCGGTGCCGATGGTCTTGGTGCCGATGTCGAGCGCCAGCAGTACCCCGCCGCCGGGCAGGGCTTCGCGCAGTTCCGGCGCGCGGGTGGTAATCAGGCTTCCGGCGTCCACAATTTCACCCTGTAAGCCACATCCGCCTGCAAATTCTTCCAGAAGAGCGGGATATCATAGACGTGGTAATTGTTCCCCGGCAGAGCGGCGGGGCCGAGCGCGGGCGGATCGCCGATCAGCAATATGCCATTGCGGTCGCAGCGGGCGGGAATGGCGCCGGGCGTCAGCACGCCGTCGGTCAGCTCCGCATTGGGAACCAGTGTGCCCAGATTGGCGCTGGCAGGGGCGGAATCGGCTGATTTGCCGGTAAGCGGATTATTGCACAGGATCGCGCTACCCTTGCGCGGCTTGCCGTCGAAGCCGGTTGAGGCGCGATAGTGTTCGAGCATCTGGCTGGTATCGGCAGGCTCGGCAAAGCTCATCCAGCTCTGGATGCAGCCCGCCTGATCGCGCACCGAACAGGCAGGCAGGCCCAGTGCAGGCAGATCGTGGTCGAGTGAGACGGGCCAGCCGATAGCGTAGACGAGCGCGATGCGCTTCTGGGCGTCGGTGCCCTTGATATGCTCCGCCAGCAATCGCAGCAGATGGGCCGAGCCCTGGCTGTGCGCGGCCAGCACGATCGGCTCTCCTGCCGGGATCTGCGCGAGGAAATAGTCGAAGGCCTGCGCCACGTCGCGATAGGCAAGGTCCAGCGCCTTGTCGGCCCTTGCGTCTTTGGTGAAGAAAGTGCCGAAGGCGGCCTGGCGATAGCGCGGCGCCCAGATCTCGCTCGCCTGCCCGAAGGGGCTAGCCATGCCCTTGAGCAGCAGCCGCGCCCGGCCATTCGCCGTTCTGTCATCCAGCGAAGCGTTCCAGGCGGTCTTGTCGAGATAGGAGGTGGGGTGGATGAAGAACACTGCAAAGCGCGTCGCGCCCGGTTTCTGCATGCCGCCGCCGGGTTGCCAGCGCACCAGATCGTCGCCCCGGCCGGGGCGGGCGAACCACATTTGCGGGTCGGCATAGGCGTTTTCGGCCAGGGCCTGCTGCTCCTCGAACTCGCCGGCAGGCACGAAGGCGAAGGTGGTCAGCTCGTCGGACCAGATGCGCAGAGCAAAGAACGCCCCGATCACCAAGACGATGCCGAGAGCGACAATGTAGAGGAAAATTCGCGCGGCTTTCACTGTGTGGCAGCCTCTTCCTGCGCCTGTGCAGCGCTGCGCACCGCATCATATTTCGCGGAGCGCCGCTGGAGTGCCACCTTGATCATCGCCACCAGCGGGTCCGCCAGAGCGAGGCCGAGAATTCCGAACATCACCCCCAGCACCAGCTGGGTGGCGAGCACCAGGGCTGGAGCGAGGTCCACAGTCTTCCGGGCGATCAGCGGGACGAGGACGTTGCCGTCGATCGTCTGGACGAAGAAATAGACGAAGATGGTGTAGAGCCCCATCTCGGTCCCGCCCGAAAAGCCCACCAGCACCATCAGCACGCCTGAAATCACGGCGCCGACATTGGGGATGAAGGCCAGCATGCCGGTGATCATGCCCAGCAGCACCGCCATCGGCACCGGCTGGCCATCGTTCACCAGCGCATATCCGGCCAGCATCGCCCAGGTGAAGATACCTTCCACCACCATGCCGAACAGACGCCCGCCCAGCAAATGGCGCAGCTGGCGCGCCATCAGCGAGACAGTGACGTAGAAATCCTCGCGCCGTTCTTCAGGCAGCATCCAGGCGACGCCGCGTTCGTAGAGCCGGGGCTCTATCGCGATGTAGATACCCAGAAAGCCGATCAGGATCAGGCTGGCGACGCCGCCCAGAAGGCCGCTGAGGGCCCTTGTGACGGTGCCCACGCCGCTGGCCAGCTGGCTGCCGAAGCTCTGCAGCGCATTGGCGTCCACCGCCACGCCGCGTGCCTGTGCCCACACGGCCCAGGCGTGGATCTGTTCCTCGATGATTCGCGGCAGTTCCGCCGCCTGGAGGGCAATGGTGGTGCCCGCATAGATCACCGTGCCGACGAGGAAGACGACCCCCAGCGTCAGCACGATGGCAATGCGCCAGCCACGTCCGATCTTGAGCACGCGGCCCAGCAGGCGCGCGCCCCCGTCGATCATGGCGGCGAACACCATCCCGCCGAACACGACGAGGAGGGAGCGGGCCATGTAGACGGTCAGCACCGAGCCGCCCACCACCAGCACCCACATGAAGGCGCGGCGCGCCTCGAAGGCCAGTTTGGGATCGGCGATCTGCGCCGGGCTGGAACCTACCTTGCGTTCCTCGTCCCGCGCGTTCTTCTCGTCACTTTGCGACATCTCCACCCCCATTGGCGCCATCTCCACCGGAGGTCGCGGGTTCGGCCTTGGCAGGGCGCAGGCTAGTCCAGGCGCGGCCTTCGCGGAAGGCCTCGAACCAGGTGAGCGGATTCCAGGTCATCGAACCATCGAGCGAGAAGGTGATGAATTCCGCCCGTCCGCCGATGCTGGACAGCGGAACCGGGCCGCCCAGGCCATTGGCGATGGGCTTCGCGGGAACGCGGCTGTCGGCCGAATGGTCGCGATTGTCGCCCATCAGGAACACATGGCCTTCGGGCACGGTGATCTCGCCATAATCGTCATTCATCTGGATCATGTCGTCGATCACCAGATAGGTCGCGCCATTGGGCAGCGTCTCGCGATAGGTCGGCGGCTCGTAATATTCCTTGCCGTCGGCATCGCGGATGCGGAAATTGTCGAAATCCTCAAGGCAGGGGCGGGGCGCACCGTCGCCGCCTGCGCAGGTCTGCTGGTCCACCGGGATGCGGACCGGCGGTTCCACCGTGCGGGGGACCAGCTTGCCGTTGAGGACGATTCGCCCGTTCACCAGCGCGATCCGGTCGCCCGGCAGGGCGATCACGCGCTTGATGTAGTCTTCCGGCCGGTCGGGCGGCACGGCGATCACGACATCGCCATATTCCGGCACGCGGCTGGCGATCTTCCAGTCGCTGCGCGGCAGGAAATGGAAGGTGGCGGAGACCCAGCTCCAGCCATAGGGATATTTGCTCACCACCAGCCGGTCGCCCACCATCAGATTGGGGACCATGGAGGTGGAGGGGATGTAGAAGGGCTTGGCGATCAGGCTGTGGAAGGCGAGAACGGCCAGCAGCATCAGCGCCAGACCGCGAATCTCCACCAACCAATTGACCTTGTCGGCCTTCTTCGCGCTATCCTTCGTGGTAGCCGCCACTGCCGGAGAATCGGCTGGAGCGGCGGGGGAAGGGCCGGTTACGGGCGTGCCATCGGGGGCGGCAGTCATGTTCTCTTCCTCGGAATTCACAGCTTGCGCGCCTCTATCACGACAAAGGCCTGGGCCCATGGATGGTCATCGGTGAGTGTCAGGTGAACGATGGCCGCATGGCCCTCGGGCGTCAATTCCTGCAGCCGGGCGAGAGCGCCGCCCTGCAATTCCAGCGTCGGCGCGCCGGAACGGGCGTTCACCACGCCGATATCCTTCATGAACACGCCCTGCTTGAAGCCGGTTCCGACCGCCTTGGAGAACGCCTCCTTGGCAGCAAAGCGCTTGGCATAGGTTCCCGCGCGGGTGTGCGGGCGGCGGGCGGCCTTGGCGCGTTCGATATCGGTGAACACGCGCGCCTCGAAGCGTTCGCCCCAGCGGTCGAGCGAATTCTGGATCCGCTCGATATTGCACAGGTCCGAGCCCATGCCGATGATCATCCGCGCGCCTCGTCCATCAGCTGGCGCATATGCCTTACCGCCACGTCCAGCCCGGTGAAGATCGCCTCGCCCACCAGATAATGGCCGATATTCAGCTCCGCGAGCTGGGGAATCGCCGCGATTGGCTGGACGTTGTCGTAAGTCAGGCCATGGCCGGCATGGGGCTCGATCCCGTTACGGGCGGCCAGCGCGGCCATGTCGGCAATGCGCTTGAGTTCCACCGCGCGCTGCTCGCCTTCGGCATGGGCATATTCGCCGGTGTGCAGTTCGACGATAGTGGCGTTCAGCCGCAGCGCCGCCTCGATCTGCTCCGGCTTTGCCTCGACGAACAGGCTGACGCGAATCCCCGCATCGAGCAATTTGCCCACGATGGGGGCAAGCTGGTTGTGCAGCCCCGCCGCGTCGAGCCCGCCCTCGGTGGTACGTTCCTCGCGCTTTTCGGGGACGATGCAGGCCGCGTGCGGCTTGTGGCGCAGCGCGATTTCCAGCATTTCCTCGGTCGCGGCCATTTCCAGATTGAGCGGCAGGCTGGTCGCGGCCTGAATACGGGCCAGATCGTCATCGCGGATATGGCGCCGGTCTTCCCGCAGATGGGCAGTGATTCCGTCGCCCCCCACCGCCGCGACGATCTGCGCCGCGCGCACGGGATCGGGATGGTCCCCGCCGCGCGCGTTCCTGATAGTCGCGACATGATCGATATTGACGCCCAGGCGCAGGCGGCCGGGATTGAGGGTCGAGTTCACGAATTCGGTTCCGTCATTCCTTGCGGCTGCCCGGCTTGGTCACCGGTTTGGCCGCGAGTTCGGGGGGCAGTTCGTCTTCCGCGTAAGTGGGGAAGGAAAGTTCCACCAAGGGGAAGAAAGGCACGTTGAAATCGACCGAGCCGCCCGAACGGTCGACCAGCGACGCAGCCGCGATCACCTTGCCGCCGGCGGCCTTGATCGCCTCGATCGCTTCGCGGCTGGAAAGGCCGGTGGTGACGACATCTTCCACCATCAGCACTTTTTCCCCGGGTTTCAGGCCGAAGCCCCGGCGGAATTCGAACGTGCCGGTGGGCCGTTCCACAAACATCGCCTCAACCCCCAGTGCGCGGCCCATTTCATGGCCGATGATCACACCGCCCATCGCCGGGGCGACGACCTTGTCGATCTGCTGGCGCAGGTCGCGCGGGATGCGCGCGGCGAGGGCCGCGGCAAGGCGCGAGGCCCGCATCGGATCCATCAGAACGCGCGCGCATTGGAGGTAATGTGCGCTGTGACGGCCGGAGGAGAGCTTGAAATGCCCTTCAAGCAGCGCTTCGCTGGCGCGGAACTCCGAGAGGACCTCGTCTTCGGTCATGAATGATTCTCTATATGCCCTGTTGGTGCCTTGCGGATGCCCCTTGGTGCGGCAATGCGCGGGGCTGTCGAAAATTATCCCTAGAAGCGCTTGAGGCGGGGGGCAAGCGCGCGTATAGGCCCCGGCAAAACCAGCCCCATCCGGGGCCCCAACGGGCGTGCGTGCCCCCAAGATAACGAGCGGAAAGCGTCAGACAGATGAACTTCGGCGAGACCCTTCGTACCACGGTCACTTCCCTGAAGGCCCTCTCGCTGGGCCTTCTCGGCGCAGCGCCTTTTGCCTTCCTGCCCAAGGCGGCCCTTGCACAGGAAGCGGCTGCAGCTGCTGCGACTCCCGCGGCTGTCGATGCCGCCGCTGCCGCTCCGGCCTACACGCCGCTCGGCCCCGACATGATCAAGGGCCAGCCCGAACCCGGCGGGATCTGGCTGCAGAAGCAATATTCGCCCATCGGCCACGATGCCAGCTGGATGCACGATTACGTGCTGACCCCGGTGATCATCGGGATCGTGGTGCTGGTGCTGGCGCTGCTGGTCTATGTGATGATCCGCTTCAATCGCCGCGCCAATCCGGTGCCGTCGAAGACCAGCCACAACACGCTGCTCGAAGTGCTGTGGACGGGCGTTCCGATCCTGATTCTCGTGCTGATCGCGGTTCCCTCGCTCAATCTGCTGGCGGAACAGTACAAGAGCGCGCCCAAGGATGCGCTGACGGTGAAGATCACCGGCTATCAGTGGTACTGGGGTTACACCTATCCCGACAATGGCGGGTTCGAAGTGATCTCGAACATGATGCCGGAAGAGGAAGCCCATGCGAAGGGCCTGCCCGGACACCTTGAGGTCGATCATCGCATGGTCGTGCCGGTGGGCGTTCCGATCCGCATCCAGACCACTGCGGCGGACGTGATCCACTCCTTCGCCGTGCCCTCGCTGTGGTTCAAGCTTGACGCCGTTCCGGGCCGCCTGAACGAAAAGGTCCTGCAGATCGACGAGCCTGGCATCTATTACGGCCAGTGTTCCGAACTGTGCGGCGTGCGCCATGGCTATATGCCGATCGCCGTCGAAGCGGTTCCCCAGGAAAAGTTCGAGCAGTGGCTCCTCTCGCAGGGCGGCGAAGTCGCCGGCAAGAAGGAAGCCGCGGCACCTGCCGCTGCGGCTCCTGCGGCGGTAACGCCTGCCGCCGCGACGCCTGCTCCCGCCGAAACCGCCACGCCGGGCGCTGCCTGAGCCGTTTGAAGATTAGATCAGAAGGTCGAAAGTAAAGCCATGGCAACCATCGCCGATACCTTCCAGGCACACTCGGAAGAGCATCACCACGACGCCGACCACAAGCCGGGCTTCTTCGCCCGGTGGTTCATGTCCACCAACCACAAGGACATCGGCACGCTCTATCTGATCTTCGCGATCTTCGCGGGGATCGTCGGCGGCGGCATCTCGGGCATCATGCGCGAGGAACTGCGCGAACCGGGCATTCAGGTCCTCGGCCACGTGGCCCAGTTCCTCAATGGCGGTGCGGTCGATTTCGACCAGCAGCTGCACCTGTGGAACGTGCTGATCACGGCGCACGGCCTGATCATGGTGTTCTTCCTGGTCATGCCGGCGGTTATCGGCGGCTTCGGCAACTGGTTCGTTCCGATCATGATCGGCGCGCCGGACATGGCCTTCCCGCGCATGAACAACATCTCGTTCTGGCTGACGGTGATGGGCTTCTGCTCGCTGATGATCTCGCCCTTCATGTCGGGCGGCACGGGCAATGGCGCGGGCGTGGGCTGGACGGTCTATGCGCCGCTTTCCACCACCGGTTCGCAAGGCCCGGCGATGGACTTCGCCATTTTCGCGCTGCACCTTGCCGGTGCGGCCTCGATCATGGGCGCGATCAATTTCATCACCACCATCTTCAACATGCGCGCGCCGGGTATGACCCTGCACAAGATGCCGCTGTTCGTATGGTCGGTGCTGGTCACTGCCTTCCTTCTGCTGCTGGCGCTGCCGGTGCTCGCCGCCGCAATCACCATGCTGCTGACCGACCGTAACTTCGGCACGACCTTCTTCGATGCTGCCGGCGGCGGTGACCCGATCCTGTATCAGCACCTGTTCTGGTTCTTCGGCCACCCCGAAGTCTACATCATGATTCTGCCGGGCTTCGGCATCATCAGCCAGATCATCTCTACCTTCAGCCGCAAGCCGGTGTTCGGCTATCTCGGCATGGCCTACGCCATGGTCGCGATCGGCGTGGTCGGCTTCATCGTGTGGGCGCACCACATGTATACGGTCGGCCTGGACGTGAACACGAAGATGTATTTCACGGCCGCCACCATGGTCATCGCAGTGCCCACCGGCATCAAGATCTTCTCGTGGATCGCCACGATGTGGGGCGGCTCGCTGGAGTTCAAGAGCCCGATGGTCTGGGCGATCGGCTTCATCTTCCTGTTCACCGTGGGCGGCGTGACCGGCGTGGTTCTGGCCAATGGCGGCATCGACGATGTGGTGCACGATACCTATTACGTGGTCGGCCACTTCCATTACGTGCTGTCGCTGGGTGCGGTGACCGCGCTGTTCGCCGGCTTCTACTACTGGTTCCCGAAGATGAGCGGGCGGATGCACAGCGAATTGCTATCGCACATCCAGTTCTGGATCTTCTTCGTCGGCGTGAACATGATCTTCTTCCCGATGCACTTCCTCGGGCTGCAGGGCATGCCGCGCCGCTATCCGGACTACACCCCGGCCTATCAGCAGTGGAACGAAGTCGCGACCTACGGCTATTACATCATGGCCCTGTCGCTGGTGGTGTTCTTCATCAACATCATCTACGCCTTCACCGCCGGCAAGAAGGCCGCCGACAATTACTGGGGCGAAGGCGCGACGACACTCGAATGGACCCTGTCGAGCCCGCCGCCGTTCCACCAGTTCGAAACCCTGCCGGTGATCAAGGATGACGATCACCACTGACAGGGCGCCCACCGGGCCGAATGACGGTAAATAGGTGGGGGCGCGCCGAACGGTGCGCCCCTCCTTGTTGAAAGCGGTGGGGCCGAATCTGGCCGAGCCGCGTTGAAAGAGCGATGACGACCACAACCGCCACCCAATTGCCGGCAGACTGGCGCGACTTCTTCGCGCTGACCAAGCCGCGCGTCATGAGCCTGGTGGTGTTCACCGGCCTGTGCGGCCTGATCGCCGCGCCGGGCCATATCCACCCGGTGCTGGGCTTCACTGCCGTGCTGTGCATCGCCATGGCTGCGGGCGGGGCGGCTGCGTTGAACCAGTGGTGGGAAGCTGATCTCGATGCGGGCATGAAGCGCACCGCGGGCCGCCCGCTGCCGCAAGGCCGCATGGACCGGACCTCGGCACGCGATTTCGGCGTTGGGCTGTCGGTCGCGGCAGTGCTGCTGATGGGGCTGGCGATCGGCTGGCTCGCGGCAGGAATTCTTGCGGCCTCGGTGGTCTATTATGCGGTGATCTACACCATCTGGCTCAAGCCGCGTACGCCGCAGAACATCGTGATCGGCGGCGGGGCAGGGGCCTTTCCGCCGCTGATCGGCTGGGTCGCGGTGACCGGCGAGGTCACGCTGATGCCGGTGCTTTTGTTCGCGATCATCTTCTTCTGGACCCCGCCGCATTTCTGGGCGCTCGCGCTGTTCGTGAAGTCCGATTACGCCAAGGTCGGCATTCCGATGATGCCCGTGGTCGCGGGCGAGGCCTCCACCCGCAAGCAGATCCTGGCCTATAGCCTGCTGCTGCTGCCGCTTTCGGCCAGCCCGTGGTTCATCGGCGGGACCGGCGCGGTCTATGGCATTGCGGCGCTGGCGCTCTCGGCGGTGTTCCTGGCGCTTTCGCTGCCGGTGGCCTTCCGCCGCCGCTCGGGCGAGGAGGACCGGATGCTTCCGGAAAAGCGCCTGTTCGCCTATTCGGTATTCTATCTTTTCGCGCTGTTCGCCGCCCTGGTGGCTGACCGGCTGCTTTCGGTGCAGGGATTTATCGCATGACCATGACGCCCGAGGAAAAGGCCGAATTCGACCGCCGCCGCAAGGGGCGCAATCTGGTGGTGGCGCTGCTGCTGCTGGCCTTTGTGGTGCTGTTCTTCTTCATCACCATCGTGAGGATCGGAGGCGCCGAGTGACGACGCTGCGGCCCGGCAATACGGATGGCGCTACGCTGCGCCGCAACCGCAAGGTCGGCTTCATGGCCTTTGGCCTGGCGCTGGCAATGCTGGGGCTGGGCTATGCCTCGGTCCCGCTTTACCGCATCTTCTGCCAGGTGACCGGATTCGGCGGCACTCCCCAGATCGCCAGCGAGGCGAAGGCTGCCGCCGTGCGAACCGCCGCCGAGACGATCTCGGTCCGCTTCGACAGTAATATCGCGCCCGACGTGCCGTGGAATTTCAAGCCCGAGCAGGTGACCGAGACGGCCCAGCTGGGCGAGCGCAAGATCGCCTTCTTCATCGCCCGCAACAATTCCGACAGGCCGGTGACCGGACAGGCGAGCTACAATATCGAGCCGGAGCAGGCGGCGCCCTATTTCAACAAGATCCAGTGCTTCTGCTTCACCGAGCAGACGCTGCAGCCGGGCGAGGAAGTCCGGATGCCGGTGACCTATTACGTCGATCCCGCGATCCTCAAGGACGAGAACGCGAAGGGGGTCGAACAGATCACCCTCAGCTACACATTCCACAAGCTTGACGAACCAGGTTCCTAGGACTCGCTCCTAAGCTCTGGACCACAGGCGATCAGCAGATTATGGGGCGCTCACACGGCTCTGACAGGGGCGCCACGCAAGACCAACCAGGAAGCAATCCATGGCCGGCACGAAGAACCACGATTACCACATCCTTCCCCCCGATATCTGGCCGCTGACCGGCTCGGTTTCGGCGCTCACCTTCACCACCGGCATGGTGATGTTCATGCATGAGATGGCTGGTGGCCATCTGGTGCTGGGGCTGGGTCTCGCTGGGCTGATCGCCACTTTCTTCAGCTGGTTTTCCAACATCATCAAGGAAGGCCGCGAAGGTTATCATACGCCGGTGGTGCAGCTGCACATGCGCTACGGCATGATCCTGTTCATCGCTTCGGAAGTGATGTTCTTCGTCGGCTGGTTCTGGAGCTGGTTCGATTTCGCGCTGTTCCCCAACGCGCTCACCGAAGTGGTTGGCGGGCAGTTCCCGCCCAAGGCGATTGAAGCGGTGATGGATCCCTTCGCCCTGCCGCTGCTCAACACGCTGATCCTGCTGTGCTCGGGCACCACGGTTACCTGGGCGCACCACTCGCTGATCCATGGCGATCGCGCTTCGCTCAAGAAGGGCCTGTGGGCCACCATCCTGCTGGGCGCGCTGTTCAGCTGCATCCAGGCGTATGAATATATGCATGCGCCCTTTGCCTTCGGCGGCAACACCTACAGCTCGGCCTTCTACATGGCGACCGGCTTCCACGGTTTCCACGTGCTGGTCGGCACGATCTTCCTGATCGTTTGCCTGGTGCGCGCCTATAAGGGCGACTTTACCCCGAAGGAGCATTTCGGCTTCGAGGCGGCTGCCTGGTACTGGCACTTCGTCGACGTGGTGTGGCTGTTCCTCTTCGTGGTCGTCTACATCTGGGGCGGCTGGGGCGCGCCGATCCATTGATCGGCGCCTGAGGTGAACACACCCCAATCAACCGAAGAAGGGCAGCCCGCCGCAGTGCAGGCTGCCCTTCTTGGTCTTTGCCCCAAATGCGGCGCGAAGACCCTGTTCGGCGGGCCCGCCCGCTTTGCCCCGCGCTGCAGCAAGTGCGGGCTGGATTTCGCTCAGTTCAATGTGGGGGACGGCCCTGCCGCCTTCCTCACCCTCATCATCGGCGCGCTGGTGGTGATCCTGGCGCTGTGGCTGGAATTCTCCGTCCACCCGCCTTTCTGGGTTCACGCGCTGATCTGGATTCCGGTGATCGGCGGCTCCACCCTCTGGGGCTTGCGCGTCAGCAAGGCGTGGCTGCTGCAGGCCGAATATTGGCGCAAGGCGAAAGAAGTCACTGGCGGCGATGTGGGTGACGAGAGCGGCCGGCCGTGACCCGGCGCATTCCGGTTTTCGCGACCATTGTCGTCCTTCTCGCAGTAGCCACCATGGTGGGGCTGGGCGTGTGGCAATTGCAGCGCGCGGCGTGGAAGGCGGAATTGCTGGAGCGTTACCGGCAGTCGCTTACCCTGTCCTCGCTTGCCGAATGGCCCAAGGATAAGGCGGAAGTGGAAGGCGTGCTCTATCGCCATGCCGCAATCCGCTGCGCCAAAGTGATCTCGATCGATGCTGTCGCCGGACATAATACGGCAGGTGAAACGGGCTGGGCACGCGTCGCGCGCTGCGCCATCGAGGGTGCGCCTGCGGGCATGAACGAGGCGGACGTGGTGCTGGGCTGGTCGCCCGGCCCGCAAGACACTCAATGGGCTGGCGGCGATGTGCAGGGCATCATCGGCCCCGGCCGCGACGGAGAGGCCCGCCTGATCGCCTCCCCGCCGCTCGCGGGCCTGCAGGCCAATGCCGCGCCCGATCCGGCGGACATTCCCAATAATCACATGGCCTATGCCTGGCAGTGGTTCTTCTTCGCGGCCACGGCGCTGGTGATCTATGTGCTGGCGGTGTGGAAGCGCCTGAAAGGCAAATAGGCCCCTCTCCAACTTCGGCTAGCGAGCAAACTCGCAAGCCTGCGTATCCTCTCCCGCAAGGGGAGAGGATTGAGGTGCTGATTTCCTCTCCCCTTGCGGGAGAGGAAAGCGCAGCTTGTCCGCCGGGCGGACTAGCGGAGCTTGGAGAGGGGGCTCATCACTTATACATCCCGTCCCGCAAATTGATCCCGTGCTCGAGCCATGTCTTCAAGGAGCAGAGCATCTGCGTCCAGCCGTGGCAATTGCCATAGGAACCGCGCAGGCCGCCGGGCGTGTCGCGCCAGCCTTCCTCGGCGATTTCCACCAGCGTGCGCCCATCGTCCAGCGGGCGGAATTCCATGGTGACGGTGGTTTCATAGTCCGCCCGGCCTTCCACTGCGGCCTCGCCATCTTCCGGGGTGGCTTCATTGGCTGCCCAGCGCAGCACCACGCGCCGGTTGGGCACCACTTCCACTACATGCACCGGAAAGGCGCCGGGGAAATCGTGGAAGTCCCATGTCACGGTGGCGCCAGTCTCCAGCCGCCCTTTCGCGCCGCCGGTGGTGAAATAGCGGGACAGGGTCTGCGGGTCGGCAACGGCTTCGAAGACTTCTTCCACCGGGCGGGCGATCCGCGCCGACACTCTGAATTTCAGTTCCATGGGGCATCCTTTCGCTTGAGTCGCGATGAATTATGTTATAAAAATATAACATGTCAATCGATGCGAATATGGACCCGGTCTTCAAGGCCCTGGGCAACGCCACGAGGCGGGCGATCTGTGACGAGCTGAAGCTGCGCCCGCTCACCACCACGCAGCTGTGCGATTGCTTCCCGGCGATAGACCGCTGCACGGTGATGCAGCATCTCAAGGTGCTGGAAAAAGCCGGGCTGGTGGTGGCCGTGCGCAAGGGGCGGGAGCGGTTCAACCATCTGGACGCCATGCCGATCCAGCAGATCCACGAACGCTGGATCGGCCCCCACGCCGCGCACGCCGCCGCCGGGCTGCTGGCGCTGAAGGATGCGCTGGAAGGGGAGGGTGTGCGGGAGGAGGCGTAGCGCTTCGAGTGCCCCCTCTCCAAGCTCCGCTAGACCGCTGCGCGGCCAAGCTGCGCTATCCTCTCCCACAAGGGGAGAGGAAATCAGCACCTCAACCCTCTCCTCTTGCGGGAGAGGATACGCAGGCTGACGAGCTTGCTCGCTAGCCGAAGTTGGAGAGGGGGCTCTACTCTCCATTTTCCTACAGACCCCCAACTGTGCCATGGCAGGCCAAGGCGATTTGGCGGTGACAGGACAGGGGGCAATGGCGGTGCGATCCGAACGGGTGACACAGGGGCGAACGAAAAGTCACGCAACTGTTCGCGAAATTTCGCGCAGGCCATTGTTTGAAAACGAAAATTCCGGGAATGGGCACAGGGTTTCGCGGGCCTTTTCGCGTAACCTTCGCCGCGCTGCCTTCCGCGGGTTGAGAAGCCAGCCCGGACGCTGCGTGAATGCGCCTTCCGGCCGATCCGGGGTTTCCTTTGCCGGGCGGTGCGATTAAGGCGCGCGCCATGCTTTACGTCTCCACTCGCGGCAGCGCCCCGGCGCTCGATTTCGAAGGTGTCACGCTGGCCGGGCTTGCCTCGGATGGCGGGCTCTATGTCCCCTCCGAATGGCCCCGGTTCACCGAGGCGGAAATCGCGGCCATGGCCGGGCTTCCCTATGCCGAGCTGGCGGTGAAGGTGATGCAGCCCTTCGTGGCGGGCAGCCTGACGGATGAGGAACTGCTGGGCCTGTGCCGCAGCGCCTATGGCACCTTTGCCCATGATGCGGTGACGCCGCTCACCCAGTTCGACGAGCAGCACTGGCTGCTGGAACTGTTCCATGGCCCCACGCTGGCCTTCAAGGACGTGGCGCTGCAATTGCTGGGCCGCCTGTTCGAGACGTTCCTCTCCCGCCGGGAAGACCGGCTGACCATCGTCGGCGCGACGTCGGGCGATACCGGCTCGGCCGCGATCGACGCCGTGGCGAACCGGGCGAATATCGACATCTTCATGCTCCACCCCAAGGGACGGGTGAGCGAGGTGCAGCGCCGCCAGATGACCACGGTGCTGGCGCCCAATGTTTATAACATCGCCATCGAAGGCAGCTTCGACGATGCGCAGGCGATGGTGAAGCGCATGTTCGGCGATACAGCCATGACCAGCCGCTTCCACATCAGCGCGGTCAATTCGATCAACTGGGCGCGGCTGATGGCGCAGGTGGTCTATTATTTCGCCAGCGCGGTGCAGCTGGGCGCGCCCAATCGCAAGGTGGCCTTCTCCGTGCCGACCGGCAATTTCGGGGACGTGTTCGCCGGCTATGTCGCGGCCAAGATGGGCCTGCCGATCGAGCGGCTGATCGTGGCGACCAATGTGAACGACATCCTCCACCGCGCGCTGTCCGAAGGCGACTATTCCGCTGGGACGGTGACGCCCACGGCCGCGCCTTCGATGGATATTCAGGTCAGCTCGAATTTCGAGCGGCTGCTGTTCGATTGCGGCGGGCGTGACGGGCTGGCGCTGGCCGAGCAGATGCGCGGCTTCGAAGCGAGCAAGGCCATGCGCCTCACCAATGCGCAGCGCGAAGGGGCTTCCGCCCTGTTCACCAGCACCCGCGCCGATGGGGACGAGATGATCGCCGCCATGCGCTGGGCGGCGGATCATTGCGCCGAGATCATCGATCCGCACACCGCCATCGGCCTGCACGCCGCGCGCCATGCCGGGGTGGACAAGTCCGTGCCGGTCGTGACGCTGGCGACGGCGCATCCCGCCAAGTTCCCCGATGCAGTGGAACAGGCCACCGGAACGCGCCCCGGCCTGCCCGCCCGCGTGGGCGATCTGTTCGAGCGTGAGGAACGCTATGTCGAGCTGCCGGGCGATTACGATGCGATAGCCGCCTATGTGGCGGAGCACGCGACTCCGAACGCCTGATGGCGAAGCTGGCGCTCGATCCCCTGATCCTCGCAGGTGAGGGCTGGGCCGATTACGGGCTGGTCGACAGCGGCCATGGCCGCAAGCTGGAGCGTTACGGCCCGTTCCGCTTCATCCGGCCCGAACCGCAGGCGATGTGGACGCCGCGGCTTGCCGAGTGGGACGCCCATGGCGAATTCGTGCCCGGATCGGACGAGGATGGCGGCGGGCGCTGGCATTTCTTCCGCGACGTGCCGCGCGAAGGCTGGCCGCTCACCTGGGACGATGTGCGCTTCACTGCCCAATGCACCCCCTTCCGCCATCTGGGCTTCTTCCCCGACATGGCGCCGGTGTGGAGCTGGATGCGCGGGCAGCTTGAGGGCAGGGCGGATGCGCAGACGCTCAACCTGTTCGGCTATACCGGCGTGGGAACGCTGGCGCTGAGCCAGTGCGGCCCGGTCACTCATGTGGACGCCAGCAAGAAATCGGTCGCGGCGGCGCGGGAAAATGCGTTTCTCGCCGGAATGCAGGACCGCCCGGTGCGTTGGCTGGTGGACGATGCGGCCAAGTTCACCGCGCGCGAAGTACGGCGCGGCCGGCGTTATGACGGGATCATTCTCGATCCCCCCAAATTCGGGCGCGGCCCGGATGGGGAGACCTGGCGGATCGAGGAGCACCTCGCTCCGCTGATCGCCGATTGCCGCAGCCTGCTGGACGAGGACAGCCGCTTCCTGTTCCTCACCGCCTATGCGGTGCGCATGTCCAGCCTCTCGCTCGCCGGGCTGCTGGAGGAGCATTTCGCTGGCCTGCCGGGCCGGATCGAACATGGCGATCTGGCCGTGCGGGAAGACGGGCCGGATGGGCGCCTGCTGCCCACCGCGATCTTCGCACGCTGGGCCCCGGCCGGATGAAATGCCGGTGAACCCGGAACCGCATCCGCTCGATGTCGTGGCTCCCGCCCGGATCGCGGCTCTGGTCGAGGAAGTCGGCGTGCGCAAGGTGGCGCTGGGCTTTGTCGAAACCTTCACCCTGGGCGTGCTGGCCGGGGCCTTCATTGCCCTTGGCGCGATGTTCTACACCGTGGTGGTGACCGGCAGCGAGCTGGGCTTCGGGCCTACGCGGCTGCTGGGCGGCATGGCGTTCTCGCTCGGCCTCGTGCTGGTGATCGTCGGCGGGGCGGAATTGTTCACCGGCAACAGCCTGATTGTGCTGGCGCGCGCCAGCGGGAAGATCACCAGCGCCGCCCTGCTGCGCAACTGGGCGATCGTCTGGTGCGGCAATCTGGTGGGTGCAGTCGGCACTGCAGTGCTGGTCCACTTTTCGGGCGTGCTCTCTCTGGGGGACGGGGCAGTGGCGGAAACCGCGCTGTCGATTGCGCAGGCCAAGCTGGCGCTCGGCCCGATGGAGGCCTTCACGCGTGGAATCCTGTGCAATATCCTGGTCTGCCTGGCGGTGTGGATGTGCTTTGCCGCGCATAACGTGTCGGGCAAGGTGCTGGTGATCCTCTTCCCGATCACCGCCTTCGTGGTACTCGGCTTCGAACATTCGGTGGCCAATATGTATCTGATCCCGGTGGCGATGCTCGATTCGGGCGCGTTCGACCTTGCCGGGCTTGCCGCCAATCTTGCGCTGGTGACTGCCGGCAATATCGTTGGCGGCGGCGTGCTTGTCGCGCTGATCTATTGGCTCATCTACCGTCGCCCGCATTCTGCATGACGGGCAGGACGCTGGACATTGGCCCGATCCGGTGCGAAGGGCGCGCAAAATCGTAAGCAGGACATACGATGGCTGACAGCCTTTACCTCGAAGTCGCCGATTTCGAACATGACGTGCTCACCGGAATCTATTCGGAGGAGACCGGCAAGCCGCAGCCCCTGCGCTTCACCCTGCGAGTGAAGCTGAAGGCGGCCGAGCGCTACGAGCCCGAGACTCCGCTCGACGCCAGCCTGAATTATATGGACCTGAAGTTCGCCGCTTCGGAGGCTCTGGGCGATGCGATTCACTACAAGCTGATCGAGGCGGTGGCGGAGCATATCTGCGACACGCTGTTCCTGCGCGATGAGCGGGTGGAGGAAGTCTCGGTCAAGATCGTCAAGCTGGCGCTGAGCGAGGCGAATGAGCAGATCGGCATCACGCTCACCCGGCAGCGCCGGGCAGGCTGATGCAGGCCGTGCTGCGCATCCAGGGCCTGCCAGAAGCGGCGCTCGATGCCGCGGCGGCCTTCCATGCGCGCTACCTGCCTGCCGCCCGCAAGGAACTGGCAGGCGGCGCCGAGGCGCTGGCGCTGGTCTTTCCCGAAGCGCCTTACGATCATGCAGCATGGCGCAAGGCCGCGATCGCCGATCTGGCGCGGGAGGCTGCGCCCCGGCGCGTCAATGGCGTGGAGGGCAGGGAAGGCGAAGGCGTGGAGGCCGTGCTGCAATGGCTGGCCCGCGCACCCGGCATTACCGGCCAGCTTTTGCCTGTGGACGATGCTGCGGGTAATTCGGCAAATTAGTGCTATATGACCCTTGTGAGCACTTCTTCAGCCCCTCTGGTGGACGCCTTCAACCGGCGGATTACCTATCTGCGCCTCTCGGTGACGGACCGGTGCGACCTGCGCTGCACCTATTGCATGCCGGAGAAGATGACCTTCCTGCCGCGCAAGGATGTGCTGAGCCTTGAGGAACTGCACAGCCTCGCGCTGGGCTTCATCGATCGCGGCATCACAAAGATCCGTCTGACCGGCGGGGAGCCGCTGGTGCGGCGCGACGTGATCGAGCTGGTCCGCGCGCTGGGCCGCAAGATCGGGGATGGACTCGACGAACTGACCATCACCACCAACGGCACCCAGCTGGAACATTTCGCCGAGGATCTGGCGGCGGCCGGTGTGCGGCGGATCAACGTCTCGCTCGATACGATGGATGGGGCGCTGTTCGAACGCCTCTCCCGCCGCGACAAGCTGAACGACGTGCTGCGCGGCATCGCCGCCGCACGCGAGGTGGGGCTGAAGGTCAAGCTCAACACCGTGGCGCTCAAGGGCATGAATGAGGAGGAGATTCCCTTCCTCATCGAATGGGCCCACGCGCATGGCCACGAGATTACCCTGATCGAGACCATGCCGCTGGGCGAAGTGGAGGAAGACCGGGTGGATCACTACCTGCCGCTTCCCGTGGTGCGCGATGCGCTGGAGAAGCGCTGGACGCTGATTCCCTCCGACGCGACAACTGGCGGCCCTTCGCGCTATGTCGACGTGGCCGAAACGGGCGGGCGGCTGGGCTTCATCACGCCGCTGACCAATAATTTCTGCGCTGGCTGCAACCGCATCCGCGTGACCGCCACCGGCCAGCTCTATGCCTGCCTCGGCGGCTCGGAAAAGGTGGACCTGCGCGCGGCGCTGCGTTCCGACGATCCGGAAGGTAATCTGTCCGAAGCGCTCGACTTGCTGATGCGGATCAAGCCGGAGCGGCACCATTTCCGCATCGAACGCGGCTCCGGGCCTGCCCAGCCGCGCCACATGTCCCTCACTGGCGGCTGATCCCGTGGCGGTGAAGCTCGTTTTCCTCGGCAGGCTTGCCGATCTTGCCGGCACGCATGAATGCGATGTTGCCGACATTGATGGGGTGATCGACTGGATCGATCTGCTTGCCTGGCTCGAGGTCTGGAGTTCGCCGGAACTGGCTGCCGCAGTTGCGGGTGAGAAGGTACGGATCGCCGTCAATGGTGCGTTGCTGGCACAGAAGGCAGCACTTGCGGCGAGAGATGGCGACGAGGTGGCTTTCCTCCCGCCGGTCAGCGGAGGCTGAGATGCGCGACGTGCGCCTGCTTGCGGCCGCCTTCGATCCGGGCGCCGAGATCGATGCCTTCAGTGCCGCTCACGTGGAGGCGGGCGGCGTGGCCGCCTTTGCCGGCAAGGTGCGGCCCACGGATGGCTGCGAGGCGCTGGAGCTTTCCCATTATGAGCCGCTGACCCTGCCGGGCATGGAAGCGCTGGCGGATGAGGCACTGGCCCGGTTCGACCTGCAGGGCATATTGCTGGCGCACCGCGTGGGCATTCTTTTGCCCGGGGAGCCGATCGTGCTGGCCGCCGCCGCCGCGCGCCATCGCCGCTCTGCAATCGAAGCGGTGGATTATGCGATGGACCACCTCAAGAGCGACGCGTGGTTCTGGAAGCGTGAGAAGCGCGCCGACGGCTGGCACTGGATCGAACCGCGCGCGCAGGATCATCAGGATCTGGCACGCTGGAAGCAGGGCAGCGGTAAGGCCTGAACGGGCGGTTCAGTCCGCCACTTGCGAATTGAGCGAATCCAGCAGCCGGTCTTCCTCGGCCGCCAGCCCGTCCACTTCTGCGCGGGCCGATTCGATTTCGGCCAGTTCCTGCCCTTCGGCCTGGGCATCGACATAGAGCAGATCGAGCTCGGCGAGCGAAATCATCGTCTCGCTGCGAATCCCCGCAAGATTACCCAGCGCCACCTGTGCGACAGACCATTGGTCGGCCCCGGGCCCCGCGCCGCGTGCGGCCGCAACAGTGCCGCGGGCCTTATCGACCGCAGCGAGGAATCGGCTGTGCGATGCCTGTGCTTCGGCCCGCAGCTTGCCGATGCGGCCCAGCGAATCGGCGCCCTGCGGCGTCGGAACGAAGGGTTCTGCCTGTACGGGATCGAACACGCCGCTCACCCGCTCGGCATCTCGGATCGAAAGGGAGGGGAAAAGTCCGTCATCCGTGGCGCAGCCCGCCAGGGCGAGTGCGGCGGCGACAGGCAGCAATATGAAGGGGCGCGAAGTCATGCGCGGAGCCATAGCACGGCGGGAATACCTTTCCAGCGTCTTGAGAAATGCGCCCCTGCGCCGTTGACAGGAACGGGAGGTTCCACTAACGGCACCCATCTTTCCGGCGCCCTTCCGGGGGCGCGCGGCGCGTCGTCCAGTAGTTCGGGATTCGTTTTTCGAAGTTCGGACCAAGGCGGGGCGGCACAGCAGTAGAATGGATGCAGGTACCATGTTCGCAGTAGTGCGCACGGGCGGCAAGCAGTATCGGGTTGCCGCCGGAGACAAGATCGCGGTTGAAAAGCTCGCTGGCGAAGCCGGCGACACGATCGTGCTGGGTGACGTTCTTCTTGCCGGTGACGGCGGGGAACTGAGCGATGCCGGCAAGGTGACGGTGTCGGCCGAAATCATCGCCCAGGCCAAGAGCGAAAAGGTGATGGTGTTCAAGAAGCGCCGCCGCCACAATTATCGCCGCCGCAACGGCCACCGTCAGCAGCTGACGCTGCTGCGCATCCTCGCCGTGGGCGAGGGCAAGGCTGCTGCTGCGAAGAAGGCCGCCGCGCCCAAGGCTGAAGAAGCCGCTCCCGCCGCTGAAGCCGCGCCGAAGAAGGCCGCTGCCAAGAAGCCCGCCGCCAAGAAGGCGGATCAGGAATAAGATCGAGTTACGGAGTAAGACGAGATGGCACATAAAAAAGCAGGTGGTTCGTCCCGTAACGGCCGCGACTCGGCGGGCCGTCGCCTTGGCGTGAAGAAGTTCGGCGGTCAGGAAGTGATCGGCGGCAACATCATCATCCGTCAGCGCGGCACCCGGGTCTATCCGGGCGTGAACGTCGGCATGGGCAAGGACCACACCCTCTTTGCGCTCGCCGAAGGTCGCGTGCGATTCCACGAAGGCAAGCTTGGCCGCAAATACGTCTCCGTGGACGTAATGGCCCAAGCTGCCGAATAAGCGGACGGTTCATTGAAAGGGCCGTCCTACGGGATGGCCCCGCCAGATTCTTGAATCTGGCCGTCAGAGGGAGAGGGGCCCGGCCCGTCTCCCTCTTTTCACGTCTCCCTCGCAACGTCTGGCCGAAAAGCAGGTGCTTCCGGCAATAGTCCTGTCACGTTCCGCAATCAGTGGGGCGTGGCGGCGCGAGAGGAGATAGCCATGTTCCATCGTAGTGAAAGATTGCTGCTCCGGCCCGGCTGGCTGGAGGATGCGGGCGAACTGACTGTTCGGATCGCGGATGAGGCGATCGTGCGCAATCTTGCCAGCGTTCCCTGGCCTTATCGCCGGGAAGATGCCGAAAGCTGGCTGGGGCTGCCCAAGCCAGCGAAATATCCGACCTTCGTGCTGACCTTGCCCGGCGCTAGCGGAAGCCCGATCATCGGCACCTGCGGGTTGCATGAGGAAGCGCATGGGCCGGAGATCGGCTATTGGATCGCGCGCGAATGGTGGGGCCAGGGCTATGCCACCGAAGCGGCGCGGGCGGTGCTGTCGGTTGCCCGCACGCTGGGCCACAGGCGCATCCACAGCTGCCACGCGGTGGACAATCCCGCATCGGGCAGGGTCCTGCGCAAGGCCGGCTTCGTGCCCACCGGGCGGCTGCGGACAATCCACAGCCGCGGACGCGGGGGCGAGGTCACCGTTGTCGATTATGCGACTGAACTGGACGGGTGTGTAGGCGGAGACGATCCCGCCATGATGTCGCAAGCGGCCTGACCCCCTCTCGCCTGCGGGAGGGGGCTGCGCCCCGCGTCAGGCGGCGGCGGGCCTCGTGAGGGGGCCGGCCGCCTCGCCAAGCGCGGACAGCGCGCCCGGCATCAGCGCATCGGGAAAATCGCTGTCGTAAAGCTGCACCAGCGCGCGGTCGTCCGTCTTCCATGGGTGGAAGCCCGGCAGGAAATAGGCGGCCCAGGCAGGGAAAATGCAGCGCAGCACGCCGGGGCTGCCCAGAAGGTAGGCCGCGAGCCGCAGCTTCCACTTCCAGCCGGTCAGCCCGTCCTGCGCCAGCAGGTCGAGCGTGTCGAGAATCCTGCCCCTGATGAAATTGCGCCCGGCCAGCAGCATCAGCAGGCAACGCACCCACCAGCGCCGGAAGCCCGGCCAGTCGCGCGTGGCGTGCAGCCAGGTGTCATAGGCGACGCCCTTGTGCTCGATCTCCTCCACTGCGTGCCAGCGCCACAATTCGCCCGCTTCCTCATCCGCCTTGCCGTAATGGTCGAGATGGGTGAGCGTGTGGCGCGCGATGATTGCGGTGAAGTGTTCCAGCGCCATGGAGGCGGCGAGATTGGCGACGCTTGAGCGGGTTTTGGTGACGGCCAGGGTCTTTTCCAGCCGCCGCTCGACCGGCGAGATATCGTAGCCCGCATCGGACACCATGCGGTTGAAGGCGACATGCTCGCGCGTGTGGTTGATTTCCTGCTTCACGAAGGCGCGGATCTCGGCCTCCAGCTTGGGCGGGGCACCGGCGCGATTGGCCTTCACATGCTCGATGAAGAAGCTTTCGCCCACCGGAAAGGCAATGGAGAGGGAATTGTGCCAGGCCGTTGCAACCGGATCGCCATTGAGCCACCATCGGCCCGGCTTTGCACCACGACAGAAGCGGCGGTCGCGCGGACGGATATCGATGCCATCCGCAACAGCCGCATCCTTGCCGAGCGGCGTCGCTGCCTCTAGGTCGATCTTGAACGGTGCGGACATGTTCAGATTATCACCGGAATAGCTTACTTTTATGTCAACAAGGAAGCGCCTGAGTCCCGAGGAGAGCCGGCTTGCCGCGCTTGAAGCCGCGCGTGCCCAGCTTATCGAGGCCGGGCCGCAGAGCGTTACGCTCAAGGCGGTCGGGGCCAGGATCGGCAGGACGCATGCCAACCTTCTCCATCACTTCGGCTCGGCCGCAGGGTTGCAGCGAGCCTTGGGTGGCTATCTGGCGGAAACTGTTTGCCAAACCATTGCGGATGCAGTGCGGGCAACACGTAGTGGCGAAGGCAGTCCGCGCGACGTGGTGGACCTGACTTTCGACGCTTTCGACAATGGCGGGGCGGGTGCTCTGGCCAGCTGGATGCTGGCTTCGGGCAATGAAGACGCGCTCGATCCGGTGATCGAATCCATCCATACGCTGGTGGACGAGCTGACGCCCGACGATGCCGGGCACAAGGACGAGGCGCAATCCGTGCGCCAGACCACGCTTACGCTGGTGCTGCTGGCGCTGGGCGACGCGCTGATGGGCGAGCGGATGGCCGTATCGCTGGGCCTGCCGCGCGGTGCGGCGCGCGCCCATGCCGAGACCCTGCTGCAGAACGAGCTTTCAGGCCAGCAGGGCAAGCCGGCGGCTTAGCTTTCCTCGCTGGCTGTTTCTTCCGGCGCGATGGCGCGGGCCTGCCAGGCGGGCAGGGCGGCCGGGTCCAGCCCATCGACCCGCAGATGATCGACCGCCAGCCCCAGCGCGGGATAGGCCGCGCGGCGGCGGCTTTCGTCCGAGCGCTCGAGCGGAACCACCACCAGCCTGCGATTGACCTTCTGGCGCCAGTTCATCCGCGCGGTGTTTTCCTGCCCGACATAGCAGCCCTTGGAGAAGCTCACGCCGTTGAGTTCGGCGGCGTTGGTCTCCAGCCACAGAATATCGCCCAGTTCGGCCCTGCCTTCCGGCACGCCCAGCGAGAGGCGATGGGCAAGCCAGGCTTCGTCCGCGTTTTCGTCATCGGCGGAAACGGGCGCGATCCAGCGCTGGCCAAGGGCGAGCATGCGGGGGTCGCGCGCGCCGCCATCTCCCGATTCCGGCTCCCAATGGACGCCATGACTATCGTCGCGCCGGATCTCGATCTTGCGCCGCAGGCGATAGAGCGAAAGGCGCTTCGCCAGTTCGTCCGCCGCTTCGGCCTCGCAATCCAGCAGCAGGCCCTTGCCGTCCGGCCAGACGAGGAAATCGAACAGCGCCTTGCCCTGTGCGCTCAGCAGCCCTGCCCAGACCGGGAGCAGGCCGGTGACATCATTGGTGACGAGACCCTGCAGGAAGGCCCTGACGTCCTCGCCATCCTCCAGCGGAGTGAGCCTGACGAGAGCGCGGGAGAAGAGCCGGGTTGTTGCCATGGCTGGAAGGTGGCGGTGCGGGCGTGAAAATCAATCCCTCATGTCCATTCAGGGTGCCGCCTGCCTGGCATTCTACCGCTTTGGCGCGGGTTTCGTTGGAAAACCGGGATAGCGCGGCCCTTCTAGCACGGCCGAAACCAGAAAATCCTCCACAATGTCGATTTGCGGTTCTCTCCGATCGGGCTCGCGGTGGAACACCAGCCGCCAGTCTTCGAGCGGGAACAGCTGCACGACGTTGCAATGCTCGTCGCCCAGCATCGGCTCCAGTGTCACGCCCACGGCATTGCCGCGTTCGAACATGGCGGACATCACGTCGAAATATTGCGTCCGCCCGGCAATGGTGCCGGGCTTCACCCCCGCGGCGGCGAGGCGCGAGAATATCAGATTTTCATAGGGCGTGCCGGCGGGCGGCAGGATGAAGGGCAGTGCACTTGCTTCCTCGGCTGTCAGCAGCCGGTTGCGGCCCTTCAGATAGCTGCGATGGCCGAACACGCCGCAGCGCACCCGCGCCAGTTCGCGCGTCCCTTCGGGCAGCGGGCGGCCCAATTGCTCGTGATAGATGGCAAGATCGTACCGCTCCCGCCCGGCCATATCCGAAGGCAGTTCCGAAATGGTGGAGGAGACGAATTCGAGGTGAATGTCCGGATGGGCTTCCACGAAACTGCCCAGCTTGGGACGGACGCGATCCTTCAATATATAATTGCCGATCAGAACCCTCAGTTCCAGCCCGCCAGGGGCTGCTTCGCCTGCCGCGCGGCGATGCGTGGAAAGTTGTTCCGCCGCGCGCCAGAACTGGCCCAGATCGGCAAGGAAGGCGGCGCCTTCCGGCGTCAATTGCGGGCGCTTGCCTGATTCGCGCGTCAGCAGCCGTGTGCCCAGCTGATTTTCGAGCGCCTTCAACTGGTTGCTAACCGATGCTTGCGATATTCCCAAAGCATCGCCCGCGAGCCGGAAACTCCGCAAATCGCAGAGTAGCTCGAAGATTTCGAGCTGGCGCAGAGTGAAAGGCAAGCTCGGCATAGCGATTAATTAATTGCCTATAACTTTTCAGTGATGATTTGCCATCACTTTGGGATGTCTTGCCTCAAGATATGGGGAGCGAATATGGGCGCGCAACTTTTCAATCGGACGATTAAGACGGAGGAAATGAACGAGCAGGAGCCTCTGGGTGACGATCAGGAGCAGGAGGACCGTCGCAAGGGCGGTCGGACTACTGCGGTCTATCGCCCGGTCCTGCTGGAAGCCGATGGGTTCACCGGCTTCTGCCTGCTGCGCAACCTTTCGCCCAGCGGGATGATGGGCGTTGCCTATGCCGACTTTGCGGTTGGCGAGGCGGTGAGCGTCCAGTTCATGCCTGGCCATGTAGTGACCGGAAAGGTCGTGTGGTCGAACGACGGCAAGATCGGTGTTCAGTTCGACGAGGAAATCGACCTCGTGGGCTCGCTCAAGAATATGGGCAGCACCTATATCGAAAGCCAGCTCAACCGCGCGCCGCGCCTGCCGATCCGGTGCGATGGCGAGGCGATACTGGGCGATGTGCGGATGCGGCTGGAAGTGCGCGACATCTCGCAGCGCGGGTTGAAGGGGGTGCTGCCTTCGGTCCGGCTGGGTGACGAGGTGACAGTGCTGCTGCCGGGCATGGAGGCCCGCAAGGCGGTGGTCCGCTGGACGCAGAGGAACATGGTCGGGCTGAATTTCATTCGCCCGGTCGCGTTTGAGGAATTGGCGCGCTGGGCGATCTATTGCCAGTCCGGCGAATGCGAAACATGCGAGCGCAGCGTCGGCTGAGCGTGTTTCGGAAGTTTCAGGTAGCGAGCGGGCTCCAGCGGTCGAAACTGGCCGCCTGACCGCTCGGGGAGCCCTTCGGGTCGAAGAGGTTCCACACAGTCGCCCGCTCGATCCGGAAGCCCCCTCCGGATCGGGCGGTGCGTACTCCCGCATAATCGTCGATGAAGCCGTGCTCGCTCACCCGGGCAAGCATCCGCGCGCGTTCCTCGCGGGCCAGCGGCCTGGCCGAAAGGCGCGAGGGCAGGCGGATGAATTCTTCCGCGGGAAATTCGAACAGGGTCAGCGCCGCGCGGTTGGCGTAGAAGAAAATCGGATCGGCCTCGGTCCCATGGGCGACCACTACGGCCGGCAGGTTCCACAGGGCCGCACATATATTCGCGCCATGCGGGACAAGGTCCAGCCCGGTGAGCTGGCGATAGCTGGCTGTGATCTGCGCGATGCGGTCCATGCCCGCACGGCTTTCCATCAGGCGCCGCTCCGCCTCCCAATCGCGATCTTCCGTCATGCGTTGGTGCTAGCGGCACAGGCCGCGAAACGATAGGGGGCAGACATGGCCGACTCCACCACGATCACCATCCGCCGCCCGGACGACTGGCATATTCACCTGCGCGACGGCGCGGTTCTGGCAGGCGTCCTGCCCTATACGGCGCGCCAGTTCGCCCGCGCGATCGTGATGCCCAATCTGACCCCGCCGGTGGTCAGCATTGCCGAGGCAATTGCCTATCGCGAGCGTATTCTGGCCGCCGTGCCCGAAGGCATGGACTTCACGCCGCTGATGACCGCCTATCTCACCGACGATACCGACCCGGCCGAGCTGGCGCGCGGCCATGCGGAAGGGGTGTTCACTGCCGCCAAGCTCTATCCCGCCAATGCCACGACCAATTCGGCGCGCGGGGTGAGCAATGCCGCCAATCTGCTGCCGGTGTTCGAAAAGATGCAGGAGATCGGCATGCCGTTGCTGATCCATGGCGAAGTGACCGATGCCGATGTCGACATTTTCGACCGGGAAGCAGTGTTCATCGAACAGATCCTTGCCGATCTGGTGGGGACCTTGCCCGAGCTGAAAGTGGTGTTCGAACATGTGACGACGGAGGAAGCCGTGGCCTTCGTGGATGCGACCGGGCCGAACGTGGCGGCCACGATCACGCCGCAGCACCTCCATATCAACCGCAACGCGATGCTGGTGGGCGGTATCCGCCCGCATGCCTATTGCCTGCCGGTCGCCAAGCGCGAGCGGCACCGGCTGGCGCTGCGCCGGGCGGCGACCAGCGGTTCGCCCAAATATTTCCTCGGCACCGATACGGCGCCCCATGCGAAGCACCTGAAGGAAGCGGCCTGCGGCTGCGCAGGGATTTTCAATTCCCCCTTCGCGCTGGAAAGCTATCTGGCGGTATTCGAGGAAGAGGGCGCGCTCGATCTGTTCGAAGGCTTCGCTTCCGAACATGGCCCGCGCTTTTATGGCCTGCCGCTCAACGAAGGCACGGTGACGCTGGAGAAGGCTCCGGTGGAAGTGCCCGACGTGGTGGATGCCAATGGCACCGCGATCGTGCCTTTCCATGCCGGCGAGACGCTGGGCTGGCGGTTTCTCGGCTGAGGTTGGGGCGGGGGGCTGACGGCTCAGGCCGCGCGGGGTAGCCTGCGGCGGCGCTGGAACAGGTCCCACACGAACAGCGCCATCGCTGCCCAGATCAGCACGAAGCACGCCAGCTGGGCGGGCTTCAACTCCTCGTGGAACCACAACAGTCCCAGCAGGAAAACGATGGTGGGCGAGAGGAACTGCAGGAAGCCGACCAGCGTATAGTCCATCCTGCGCGCGGCGGTGGCGAACAGCATCAGCGGCACCGCCGTCATCGGCCCGCCCAGAGCGATCGCTCCGGCAAGACCCCAGCCTTGCGCCATGGAGGATCCTGCGGGCTGCAGGGCGTACCAGCCGACCACTGCGGTGGCCGGGACGATCAGCAGCAGGGTTTCCACCATCAGCCCGGCGATCGGCCCGACATTCACCGTCTTGCGGATCAGGCCGTAGAGCCCGAACGTCACCGCCATCGTCAGGCTGAACAGCAGCGTACTGAACGCACCCGCGGCCAGCAGGCCCACGCCGACAGTCGCCAGTGCGACCGAGCCCCATTGCGGGCCGCTCAGCCGCTCCTTCAGCACCACCAGCCCCAGCAGCATCATCACCAGCGGCAGGATGTAATAGCCCAGGCTGGCCGCATAGACATGGTCGGTCTGGATCGCGACGACGTAGAGCACCCAGTTGATCCCGATCATCGCCGAACTGGCCAGCAGCACCAGGATCGACTTGCGATCCGAAAAGGCCGCGCGCACCTCGGCCCATTGCCCGCGCCAGGCGATCACGGCGGCGCACAGGGGCAGGGTGAAGACGATCCGCCATGCCACGAACTCGAAGGAAGGCACATCGTGCACCAGCACGAGATAGAGCGGCATGACGCCCCAGATCGCATGCGATCCGAGCGCGAAGGCCAGCCCGTCGATCCGGTGATGTTGCGATTCGTTGGTCATGTATGCCTTCCGGCGCCTTGTGCACGCTGCCGGTGCGCTTGTGCAGCCGTTTGGTGCTTTTGAGCACAGCCTTGATAACGGTTCGTCAGCTGATCATGCACGGTTCGTCGCAGGTGAAAGGAGCGGTCAGGGCGGTTGCCGACCGTTCAGAATCCCCCGGTTAAACCGATTCTCGTCGGCCAACCCCATTCTGGCCGACGCAATTGGACCGCCGCGAGGCGTGCCGCATCGGGCCGGAAGTCTCCCCCCGCTCCTGGCCGGCCTGGACCCTCGCATTGTCCCCAGCGAGGCCAAATGACAGGCGCCCTCCCGGTACGCATGAGCCGGGACGGGCGCCTTGCTTTTTCCGCCTTTTCCGTATGTTATCGCCGCTCCGCATGGCGGAAAGGTTTGCCCCTTCGCCCATCCCGTTGCGGGACAGGCCGCCGATCCCGGTCGGCAGCGGCGCAAAACAGGCTATGCCGCCCGCCAACCAATGTTGCGGAGAATGATTGCCATGGCCCGGAAAAACGCCCTCGTCCTCCTCGCCGCCACGCCCGCGCTGTTGCTGGCAGCATGCGGGGGAAATGACGACAAGGCCGAGACGCCCAAGGGCACCGCCGATAGCGAACTGGCCTCCGCCCTGGGGGATGAGATCATGGTAGATCCCGATCTTGCCGGACAGAATCAGGCGAATTCCGCCGTTTCCGCAGGCCTTCGCGATGGCGCGCTGCCGCCCGAGATGACCAGCCCCGAAGCGCTCGAACGCGCGCGGGCCGAGGCGCTGAAGCTCGTGGGCGGGCCGGGCAGGATGAAGAAGGCTCCGGCAGCGCAGGAAGTGGCCGGAAAGCTGCCCGAAGGCTCGGCCCTGGCCGTGGCCAGCCGCGCCGCCGCGGCACCCGGCGGAAACGGCAATTGCGCCGACCTTGCCCAATATACCATGGGCTGGGCGGCGAAGCTGCCCGCCGCATTCCCGGTCTATCCGCAAGGCGCCGTGCAGGAAGCGGCGGGGACGGACGAGGGCACCTGTGCGCTTCGCGTGGTGAATTATGTCACTGCCGTGCCGCTCTCCGAAGTGATCGACTTCTATTATACCCGCGCCGCCGCCGCCGGCTTCACTGCCCAGCGAGTGAAGGAGGATGGCGACGATGTGCTGGGCGGAACAAAGGGCAATGCCTCTTTCGTGGTCTATGCCCGCGCCTTGCCCAAGGGCGGTACCGAAGTGGATCTGGTCACCAACGGGCGCTGACCAGGCCCGCATTCAGCTCGACTTGAAGCCCACGCCCACGCTGGCCCGCGGCTGGTCCATTTCGACGCTGGCCACCGGATAGGCGCAATAATCCGCCGCATAGAAGGCCGCCGGGCGATGATTGCCCGAGAGCCCCACGCCGCCGAAGGGCGCTTCGGACGAGGCGCCGTTGGTCGGCCGGTTCCAATTGACGATCCCCGCGCGGATATTCGCCCAGAAGCGGTTGTAATCCTGCGGAGTGCCACCCAGCAGCGAGGCGGACAGGCCGAAGCGCGTATTGTTCGCCTCCGCAATCGCCTCGTCAAAATCGTCGACCTTCACCACCTGCAGCAGCGGGCCGAACAGCTCGATATCCGGCCGCTCGGGAATATTGGTCACGTCGATGATCGCGGGCGAGAGGAAGGGCAGATCGTCCTGCTTGCGGCGCATGTGGCGGATCGGCTTGCCGCCCTGCGACATCAGATAGAGGAAGCTCTCGGTCAGCTGGTCGGCCGTCTGATTGTCGATCACCGGGCCCATGAAGGGGGCGGGATCGTCGAACGGCGCGCCCACCACGATCCGGTCGGCCAGCCGCGCGATCTTCTCCACCGCCTCGTCATAGAGCGATGCCTTGACGATCAGCCGCCGCCCGGCCGTGCAGCGCTGGCCCGCCGTAGTGAAGGCGGACTGGACCACCAGCACCGCCGCATCGTCCAGCAGCGGTGTCTGCCACAGCACGATCGGATTGTTCCCGCCCATTTCGAGCGCGACCATCTTGCCGGGATTCGAGGCCAGCTTGCGGTTGATCGCAATGCCGGCATTGGCAGAGCCGGTGAACAGCACCCCGTCCACTCCCGGATGGGCGACCACGGCCTTGCCTTCTTCCGGCCCACCGATCAGCAATTGCACTACTTCGGGCGCTATTCCCGAACGATGGAAGCAGCCGACCAGAAACTCGCCCACCGCCGGGGTTTTCTCGCTGGGCTTGAAGACGATGGCATTGCCCGCAATCAGGGCAGGCACGATATGGCCATTGGGCAGGTGCGCAGGGAAATTGTAGGGCCCCAGCACGGCCATCACCCCATGCGGCTTGTGGCGCAGGGCCTGGGTGCCTTGCAGGGCGCTGTCATATTTGCGCTGGCCGGTCCGTTCCGCATAGGCGCGGATCGAAATCTCGACCTTGTTGATCACCGCCTCCACCTCGGTGCGGGCTTCCCACAGGGGCTTGCCCGTTTCGCGGGCGATCAGCTCCGCAAAAGGCTCGTTCGCCTTGCGCACTTCGTTCGCGAAGCGGCGGACCAGTTCGATGCGGGTGGCCAGGGGCAGGGCGGCCCAGGCGGGCCATGCCCGGCGGGCGCGGGCCACGGTTTCATCAACGTCGCCCGGCGTGCCTCGCCACAGCTCTTCGCCGGTGGCGGGCTCAAGCGAGATAATCGCGTCGCTACTCACGGGATAGAGTTCCGTTCAGACATCCTTGCGCCGCCGCTGGATTGCGGGTCCGGCAAACCTTCCGGTCCTTTGCTCCAGCGGGGCGAAAGTTACAAGCGGAACCGGAACGGTCGTTACACCGGTCCATGCAAAAGGCCGGGCGGCATGGCCTCATCCGGTTGGCGCCGACAATGGTGGCAATTCGCGGTTTCCGATCCGAAAGGCGCCTTTCCGGAACCGACCTGTCAGCAGGCATTCCTCGCCGGAAATGGGCGGGACGATGTGTAACCCTTTCTGGCGGGAAAAACCCTTGTTTCGTGCCGCCCGTGTCACTCCTGTCCGGCGCGGTTTCAAGCCGTTTTTCGGCCCTGCGCGCCAGGCGGAGTGTCACCTTCCATTTCGGGTTTTCGTGCACGCCCTGCACGGTCTGGAAAGCCGGGCGGACCCAGGCCGGAAAGGTGCAGGGAAGGGGTGGGGCAAGGCTGTCCATCGATCAGCGTAAACGCCATTTCGGAGCCTGTAGGAAAGTGTTTTCTGGCGCGGGCACGGATGAGCGCAGACTTGCGTGGGGACGCGGTTTCTCGCCCTGCATCCGCCAGCCCGAGAGGGCCTGGGCAATTAGCATTTATTCCTGCGGGCAGAAATGCGCTCACGCGGCATTTTACACTGCATGGGGATAATAGCGTTGCGCAATTATCCGAGTAATTCTTGTGTGTTCGTGCAGTCCAACCTCATCTTCAAATAATCAGAGCGAATCGCTTGGCTGGAGCCACGCCTTTTCATGGGAAATTGCAGGATATCCGTTGCAGCAGCTTCGTTGTCCCAAGATAACACCGCTCGCCGCGCAGGCCCGCCGGATGGAAAAAGGCGAGCAAATTCCGTGCATTGAAATTCCTCCATTACGGAGATGACAGTGGATGACGGCTCGCTTTCCGCGTTGCGGCCAGCGCCGTCGTTGGTGTAGAAAGGAGGTTATCAGTAATTAACATTTGCTCGTCCTGTGCCGCTGTCTGGTTGGGGTGAGTGCCTAAGGGGGCAATCTATGAAGAGTGATGTCGTGAACGGCGCAGCTGCGTCGGGTGCTAAGGCTGCGCGCAGTCGAAAGGCGCTGGCCGTAACCACCGCGCTGGCGGCGGGCCTGCTGGCTTCTCCGATGTTCTTCGATGAAGCTCGGGCGAATGAGGAATGCGGCGCCGTTCCCAACCAGGCTACGGTGTACACCGTTTCCTGCGGCGAAGGGCCCTACACCAGCGTCGTCTACAGCAGCGGCAACACTGATGACGCTGGCGCGATCATTGCAAACTTCGACAATAGCCAGGTCACTGGCGGCACCTCCGGCAACAACCGCAGCGGCGTGAGCCTGAATACCGACGAAGAAGGCAATTACCTCGATATCAATATCGATCAGGTCGGTGCCGGGACCACTCCGAGTTTCTCGGGCGGCACGGCAACGCCGGGCTTCCTGGATTTCAACTCCAAGACCTCGAACGCCTTCCATGCTCAGACGGATGATGACGATTCCCCGATCTATTTCGACGTCAATCAGGAATTCGACGGTTCGGGCAACAATGGCACCGGCGCGGTATTCACCGGCGGCACGGCCACCAGCGTGGCCAATGCGACTGCCAATGGCATTTCGCTGATCACGACTGACGGCAACTCCGATATCTATGCTCACCTCAGCAATGTCACCGTTACCGGCGGCACTGCGTCGGCAACGCTTTCGGCAAATGCCAACGGGTTCTCGGCCGTAACCGGTGACGATAATTCCGACATCGAGTTTTCGCTCGACGGCGGAACGATCACGGGCGGTACTGCGACTGGTGGATCGGGCGATGCAAACGGTGTGCTGCTTTCTACCGGTGGTGAAGATTCAGATATCACTTTCGATCTGATCGACGGCACGATTACCGGCGGTACGTCGAATACCCTGTTCGGAACCGCAGATGGCGTTCGCCTGCTGACGGACGAGACTGGCTCGGACATCGATTTCGAATCCGAAGAAGGCACGCTTATCACTGCAGCCGACGGCAATGGCGTAAGCCTGATCGCCAGCGGCGGCGGTAACGTCACTGCGGTGCTTGGCGGCACTGCAACGTCCACCAACAACATTGCCGGCGTCGGCACCGGCGTTGGTCTGCTCGGCCAGGCATCGGGCGGCAACGGCCTTGTCGATCTCACCGTGGAAGACACGGGCATCGCCAATGGCTCCGACGCGGGCGTGATGGGCAGTGCCGTGGGTACGGGCGGTGTCACCATCGACATCTATGGCGAGGCGCACCAGACCAGCTCCGATGCTGCCGCGCTCAGCCTCATCCCGATCCCGGTTGGCGTTGGCGGTGTCACCACCGGCAGCGGCAATGTGGAAATTACCACTTACGCTGGCAGCACCGTTACCCAGACCGGTCACATCCCTGGCGTCGGCCCTGTCAACGATCAGGAAGGCGCGGGCGTTTATGGCCTGACCACTGGCACCGGCAATGCGATCGTGACTGCCGATGGCGATGTCGAAGCGACGGGCTTTGGCGTGGCTGCGGTCGCGCTTGGCGGCGGCGATGCCACCACCAACGTCGGCGGCGATATCGCGGTCAACAACACCAATGGTGGCGACACGCTGCTGGGCACGCTCGGCTTCGGCCAGTTCGGCAATGGCACCGTTGGCGCTCTGGCGCTTTCGGGCAGCGGTTCGGCCACCGTCAATCTCGATGGCGGCAATATTCTCGGCAATACGCCTGACTTCGGCCTGATGGCTGTCGTGCTCGGCGGGACCGAGGACGCTACTGTCCATGTCGGCCCCAATGTGGATGGCGCAGCAGAGGTCAATTCCAACCTCATCGGCGTTGCGGGCATCAATCTCGGTGCCGGCAATGTCGTGATCACCGAAACGCCCTATGATGACGGGCTCGGCAATCTGACGCCCAATTCCATCGACTCCGATGGCATCGGCATCCTCGGCTTTGCGACCACCGGCAATGTCACCATCGAATCCGGCAATGTCGATTCCGGCACTGGCGGTGTGATGGGTCTGTCCGGCGGCGTGCTGGGCGCCTCGACCAGCGGCAATGTCAATATCACCACGGAAGGCTACACCACCACGCTCGGCGCGGTCGGCGTGGCCGGTGTTGCTGGCGGCAATGTGGACATCGCGCTTGGTGAAAACACCGTCTCGGCCGTCAATGGCACGGGCGTGCTGGCGCTTGCCGGCGGCAACGTGAACATCGACGGTGCCGACAGCACCGTGATCTCCGACGAGATCGGCGTGCTTGGCGTAGGCGAGAATGTCGAAATCGACACCAACGTGGTGACGTCGGCCAATTCTTCCGGCGTCATCGGCGTTGCCTATGCGGGCAATGCGGATGTCACGACCCATGGCAAGACGACTGCCGACAACGGCCTCTTCGGCGTTGCGGGCTTTGCCTATAACGGCACCTCCACCGTCACCGTGGGCGGCGATATCGATCCCCCCAGCGTGGGTGCGGCTTCGGGCGCCTTCGGCGGTGATGCCAATCTCAATGTTCTCGAAGGCGTGACTGTCGAAGCCGACGATCTCGGCCTGGTCGCGTTCTCGGTCGGCGGCGATGCCGATATCGAGGCGGAAGGCGCCACCGTGACCAGCGGCGGTGCCGGCGTGCTTGGCGTCGCGATTGAAGACGGCGGCCTTGGCGGCGACGTCTGGATCGATACCGGGGTGGTCGATGCCAATGGCACCGGCCTTGGCGGCATCGGTATCGCTGGCATGGCCTTCGGTGGCAGCGTCGATATCGACACGCATGGCACCACCGACGCCGATGGCGTGTTCGGTATCTTCGCCATGGCCACTGACGGCAATGCCAGCATCGACACGGGCGGTAACGTGACCGCGCTCAACGGCGCAGGCGTGAACGCCATTGCGCTGGGCGGCGACGCCACTGTCGACACCACGGGCGACATTGTCAGCTCGGCCTATGTCGGCGTTGGCGCGCTGGCTGTCGGCGGCGACGTCTTCATTGACACGAATGAGGTAATCACCACCGCAACCGGCTTCCAGGGCAGCGGCGTGACCGGCATCGCAATCGACGGCAGCGTCGATATCGCCACTCTGGGCGATATCACTGCGGGCGGTGCCTTCGGTGTGCTCGGTTCTTCGGTGAACGGCGATGTGCTGATCGATATCGGTGCGGATACCACCGTTTCGGCCGCCAATGGCGCGGGCGTCTCGGGCATCGCGATCGACGGCAACGTTGATATCAATGCCGAAGGTAGCACCGTCGAATCGCAGAATACCGGCATCGGCGCCCTGGCGCTGAACGGCAATGTGACGATCGACAGCGGTGACGTGCACACAACGGCTACCGGCTTCGGCGGCAGCGGCGTGGTCGGCATCGCGGTCGACACCGGCAGCGGCGGCGGCGACGCCACCGTGGTGACCCATGGCGAAATCTCGGTCGACAATGGCCTCTTCGGCGCGGCGGCGATCGCGACCGGCGGCAATGCCTCGCTCACCATCGGCGGCGACATCGATCCGCCCGATATCGGCGGCGCGGCGATCGCCATCGGCGGCGACGCCAGTCTGGTCGTCCTCGCGGACGTCAGCGTGGAAGCCGACGATCTGGGCCTGCTGGCCTTTGCGATCGACGGCAATGTCGACATCGATGCGGATGCGACCTCGGTCATCACGAGCGGCGACGCTGGCGTGGTCGGCACTGCCTTCAACGGCAATGTCGATATCGATACCGGCACTGTCTATGCGAATGGCGCCGGGATCACCGGCACCGGTATCGCCGGCGTGGCGCTGGGCGGCGAAGTGAATATCACCACCCACGGCCTCACTGATGCCGACGGCATGTTCGGCATCTTCGCCCTGGCCGATGAAAATGTCAGCGTGGATATCACCGATCAGACGGTGAACGCACTGAACGGCTTCGGGATTGTCGCCACTGCAGGCGGTGACGTTGTTATCGACGGCATCGGCAGCACGATCAATTCCGGCGACACCGGCATCATAGCCACTTCGCTGACCGGCAATGCCACGGTGGATAGCGGCGCGATCACTTCCACTGCCGGTTCGGGCGTGATCGCCACGGCCTTCGGCGGCGATGCGACCATCACCACCCATGGCAAGATCACGGCCGATAACGGGCTCTACGGCGCCTCGGCCACGTCCTTCGGTGGAAATGCCACGGTCACCGTCAATGAAGCGATCGATCCGCCGGTGATCGGCGCCTCGGCCGTCACCTTCGGCCCGGGCACGGCAACCGTCACCAACAATTCCGACATCGAAGCCGACTTCATCGGCATCAATGCCGCGAATTTCGGCGATGGCGATGTGGTCGTGACGAACAACGGCACCGTCGGCGCCGGCGCCAATCCGGCTCCGGTCTTCGGTATCTCGGTCCTCAATGTCGGCCCGGGCGCTACCACGATCACCAATGCTGCCGATGCGGAAGTTTACGCTCTCGGCGCTGCGGTCTTCGCTACGGCCGACGATCTCGACCCGGTTACGGTGAACGATATCACCATCGTCAACGATGGCCTGCTCCAGGGCGATGGCGATGTCTTCGCCACCGTCATGACCTGGAGTGACGGTTCGCTCTCGCTGACGAACGGCAGCGACGGTGTGATCACCACGGACGAAACCGATCCCGAGAGCGGTGCTGCGATCTGGGCCTATTCGGACGCAGGCACGATCGGCATCGTCAACGATGGTTCGATTACCGGCAATGTCGGTCTGGTCGCCAATGGCGTTGATGTGGTGACGGGCGTAAGCGTCCTGATCGACAACAATGCGAGCGGGACATGGACCTTCTCCGGCATCAACGGTGTCTATGGCTTCGGCGATGTCCAGCTCGACAATGCGGGTGCCGTCAACGCGGTCACTTCGTCCTACTCGCTCTTCACCTCGGAAGAGGGCGACATTGCCATCAACAATGCCGCGACCGGTGCGTTCAAGTTCACGGGCTATGAGCACGACATTGAATTCGTCAGCCCTCTGGGTTCGAGCGAATTCAACAACAGCGGTCTGGTGAAGGTCGATGGCGGTCTGAACTTCATCGGTCTCGGCGATCTTAACAACGCCGGTCGCATCAATATGGTGGATGGCGATGCCAATGATTACCTGACCACCACGGGCGACTATAACGCGATCGGCAGTGGGGCGACCTTCGCATTCAATGCGGAACTGGAAGCCAATGGGGCGTCGGACTATCTGGTGATTGATGGCGACGTGTCGGGCACCACTCATATCAAGGTCACCGATCTGGTCGCCGCCACTCCGGGTGAATATGTCGATGCGAGCGATGCGATCGTCTTCGCTTATGTCGGCGGGGCGGTGAGCACATCGGCACCGGACTTCACCACCGATGGCGGCATCGACAAGGGCCTGTTCCGCTTCGATGCCTATCTTCGTGACAATCCGGTCAACACGGATGGCTATGAGGAATGGGTGCTTGCGAGCAATCTCGATCGCGAAGCCTTCGACCTCTCGACGATCGGCTATGGCGCTCAGAACCTTGCCAATGTGACCACGGGAACCTGGCTCGATCGCACCGCCGATCTGCGCAATGCCTTCGGTGATCACGCGGAAGGCCAGGCCGGGAATGTAACGCCGGGCGTCTGGGGCCGCGTCCTTGCTGCCAATATCGAGCGTGACATGACGAACACCGTCGGGGCGCCTGCGGGCCTCTCGGGCGGCGGGGTCTACACCTATAATGATCAGATCTCGCAGGACTTCTTCGGACTGCAGATGGGTGTCGACTTCGGCAGCGAGAGTGTCTCTGCCAGCGGCAAGGATCGTGCATGGCTGTTCGGCCTGATGGGCGGCTGGGTACAGTCGGACCTCCAGTTCGATACGTCGAACACGGCGATCAATTACGATCAGTGGTCGGTCGGCGCTTATGCCACGCGGCTTGACGGTCCGTTCGTTGCGGACCTCCTGCTGAAGGCGGACTTCGGCACTGTCGATGGCAATGTGGATGACGGTTTCTACGCCGACAGTTTCACCACTCACTATACCACGCTCGGCGCAACCCTCGACCTGGGCTACAAGCTGGCGCTTGGTTCGGGTGGCGCGTTCTTCGAGCCCAAGGGCACGGTGAGCTACGCCAATACCAAGTTCGACAACGACCTCCCGACGCTCTTCGGGGCCGGTATCGACGTCCAGGATTCGGAAAGCCTGCGCAGCCGCCTCGGCGCTCGCCTGGGTTACACCGCAAAGCTGGATAACGGCACCGTTGTCGAGCCCTATGTCGAGGGCAATTGGTGGCACGAATTCGAAGGCGATTATGTCACCAACCTGCTGAGCAATGGTTCGGTACTGCCGGTTGGCTACAATGTTGAAGGCGATCAGGGTGAAGTCCTGGGCGGCATCAGCGTTTCCAACGGGAACAACGGCTGGAGCTTCTTCCTGAGGGGCGGCACGCAGTTCGGCGAAAAGGGCTTCGCTGGCTATGTCGGCAATCTCGGGGTCCGCAAGACGTTCGGCAAGGCAGCTACTCCGCCGCCTCCGCCGCCGCCCCCGCCGCCTCCCCCCCCGCCGCCTCCGCCTCCGCCGCCTCCCCCGCCGCCGCCTCCCCCGCCGCCTCCGCCGGTGTGCAACAAGGGGCCGTACATCGTGTTCTTCGACTGGGATAAGTCGGACATCACGCCTGAGGCTGCGACGACCCTGGACAGCGCCGTTACGGCCTATGGCAATTGCGGTACTGTTCCGATCATGCTGGCAGGTTATGCCGACCGTTCGGGCAGCACCCAGTACAACGTTGGCCTGTCGAACCGCCGCAACACCTCGGTCCAGGGCTATCTGGTCGGCAAGGGCATCCCATCCTCGGCGATTAGCAGCGAGGGCTTCGGTGAAGCGAACCCGCGGGTTCCGACCGCTGACGGCGTTCGCGAACTGCAGAACCGTCGCGTGGAAATCTCCTACGGTCCGGGTTCGGGCAACTAAGCCCAAGCCGGTCCGCAGGGACACAAACGAAAGGCCCGGGGGGAAACCTCCGGGCCTTTTGCTTTCAGGGTCTTTTGTCTTTCGGGACTGCCGAGTTCAGACTGGCATGCCGGTTGAGCCAGTCACCGCCGGGCAGGCGGGTTGCAGCGCGTTTCCGATTCCGGGGGTAACGGCGCCTATGTGATCGCGAAGGAATGCCCCGCCGGCACCGGAGGCTCGCCCAGTGCCTCGCCCATGCGGCGCAGTTCGGCCACCTTGGCATGAAGCGGGCCCCAATCGTCATTTTCGGCAATGGCCGCCCAGATCGCTTCCACTTCCTCGATCAGCATGGCCTGAGGGGCGGCATCCGTCCAATATTCATGGCCGGAGGGCAGGGGCGCGCGTCCGTTCAGCGCCTCGGCGAGGCCGCCTTGCGCGCCGCGCCCTTCGCGATGGATGAAGAAGAATATGTCGGGCCCGATTGCCTGCTCGCGCATGGTCTGTTCGGCTGCCGCTATCAGCTTCATGTCCGCCTCCACGCCCCGGCTCTCTACGCCCAGACGCCAGCAGAACCGCCGCGCCATCGCCGCATGGTACAGCGCCGGGAATCGTTCCAGCGCGGCGACAAGCGGGGGCGCGTCGCACACTTGCCGCAGCGCGATGGCGAGCTGCGCGCAGTTCCAGTGAATTGCCTCAGCCTGCCGTCCGAAGGCGTAAAGGCCATTCTGATCGAAATAGGCAGCAGTGAAGCCCGGCTCCCAGCGGGGCAGCCAGCGCCATGGGCCATAGTCGAAGCTCTCGCCCGTGATGTTCATATTGTCCGTGTTCAGCACGCCATGAACGAAGCCGGCCACCATGTAACATGCCGCAAGATCCGCCAGCCGCTCGACCACCTGATGGAACAGTATTGCTGCCGGTTCTTCCCGTCCGGGCGCGTCTTCGGGCGGATGCGGGCCGGGGAACTGCTCAAGGCAATAGGCAATGAGCTGTTCCATTTCGGCTTTTGCCTCCAGTGCGGCGAGGCGCTGGAAGGTGCCGATGCGGATATGGCTGTGGCTGAGCCGCACGAGCACGGCGGAGCGGGTGGGTGAAGGCTCGTCTCCGCGCCACAATTCTTCCCCCGTCTCGATCACGGAGAAACTCTTGCTGGTATAGGCGCCCAGTGCCTCCAGCATTTCGGTGGCCAGAATCTCGCGTACGGCGCCCTTCAGCGTCAGCCTTCCGTCGGCGGTGCGGCTGTACGGAGTGAGGCCGGAACCCTTGGTGCCAAGGTCCAGCAGGCGGGGCGGCTGTTCATAAGCGCCCCCGTCGCGCAGCTGGGCGAAGGTGAAGCCGCGTCCGTCGCCGATTTCGGGGTTGTACACGCGGAACTGGTGCCCGTGATAGCGCAGGGCCAGCGGGCGGGGCAGATTGCCGGGCAGGGCCTCGAAATGTCCGAAGTGGCGGACCCATTGTTCGTCGCTCAGGCTGTCCAGCCCCACGGGTTTGTCCCACCGCCGGTTGCGGAAGCGTAGCCGGGTCGCGGGGAAATCGGCGGGCGAAACCTCGTCGCCCAGCCATTCGGCGAGCTTGAGGATTTGCGGGTCTGGCCTATAGGGGGCTGGTGACGGTTCTGCTCGCATCCCGCTTTAGTGGGGGCTGGGCGGGCCGCGCGCAAGGAGCCGTCTCAAAAGGGGTGCAGCGGGATATGGGCGAAGGCGCTGCCTTTCAGGACGGGTTCTGGACCGCGCCCGACGGGCTCAAGCTGCATTATCGCGATTATCCGGGCCGATCCGACCGGCCGCCGCTGCTCTGCCTGCCGGGCCTGACCCGCAATGCCCGCGATTTCGAGCCGGTGGCAGAAGCCTTCGCGGGCGAATGGCGGCTGATCTGCGTCGATCTGCGCGGCCGGGGCGAGAGCGACTACGCAAAGGATTCCGCGACTTACAACCCGCTGCAATATGTCGCGGATATCGATGCCCTGCTGGAGCAGGCGGGAATTGCGCGCTTTGTGGCAATCGGCACATCGCTGGGCGGCATCCTCACCATGCTGCTGGCCATGGGCGGGGCAGACCGGATCGCCGGCGCGGTGCTCAACGACATCGGTCCGGTGCTGGAGCCTGCGGGCGTGGCGCGGATTCGCGATTATGTGGGTCAGGGGCGCAGTTTCCCGACCTGGATGCACGCGGCGCGGGCGCTGAAGGAAAGCGGCGGCGCGATCTTTCCCGAATTTGCGATCACCGACTGGCTGATCATGGCCAAGCGCGTGATGGCGTTGGGGGGCAATGGCCGGATCGCCTTCGATTACGACATGAAGATTGCCGAGCCTTTTAACGCTCCGGCCGCCAGTGCCGATTTCGATCTCTGGCCCGCCTGGCGGGCCCTGGCAGGGCGGCCTGTCCTGGCGATCAGGGGCGGGCTGTCGGACCTGCTCTCGGCCGCGACGCTTAAGCGCATGGTGAAGGAAGTTCCGGGGACGGAAGCCGTGACCATCAAGCGGGTGGGCCATCCCCCGACGCTGGGCGAGCGCGAGGCGCGGGAGGGAATTGCCCGGCTGCTGGCGAAAGTCGAATGAGGCAGCGGCGAATCCTTCACCTGCATTCGGGCTTCGATGCAGGTGGAAAGGAAGTGCGCTGTGTCCGCCTGATCAACGCTTTCGGGGCGGATTTTTCCCATACGATCGTCTCGGCCCAACCGGGTGCGCTCGCGGCGGGGAAACTGATTTCCGGCGGTATTCCAGTCGATTATCCGGAAGACTTCCCGCCGCTTGCCGGGCGGCCAGTGCCCGCGCGGCTCAAGGGGCTGGCTGCGGCGATGCAGGGCTTCGATCTGGTGCTCAGCTATAATTGGGGGGCGATGGACGGCGTGATGGCGCATGGGCTTTTCGCGCGCGCGATGGGCCTGCCGCCGCTGATCCATCATGAAGACGGTTTCAATTCGGATGAGGCCGGGCGGCTCAAGATCCGGCGCAATCTCTATCGCAGGCTTGCCTTGCGGAGGGCCTCTGCGCTGGTCGTCCCATCCTTGCGGCTGGAACGAATCGCACGCGAGATATGGCACCAGCCCGCAGGCCGCGTACATCGTATCGCCAATGGCATCCCGACTGCGGCCTATGCTGCTACTCCGCCGCCCGATGCGGTGCCGGGGCTGGTGAAGCGGCAGGGGGACAAATGGCTGGGCACTCTGGCGGGGTTGCGCGCGGTGAAGGATTTGCCTGCCATGGTCCGCGCCTTCGCCCCGCTGCCGCCCGAGTGGCGGCTGGTGATCCTGGGCGAAGGGCCGGAGCGCGAGGCGATCCAGGCCGAGGCGCGGCGGCTTGGCGTGACGGAACGCGTCCATTTGCCCGGGTTCGCGCCCGATCCGGCGAAGGTGGTTGGGCTGTTCGACATCTTCGCGCTTTCTTCCCAAAGCGAGCAATTTCCGATTTCCGTGGTGGAGGCGATGGCGGCAGGCCTGCCTGTAGCGGCGCCCGGCGTGGGGGATGTGGCGCAGATGGTCGCCCGGGCGAATGAGCCCTTCATTGTCCCACCGGGGGACGAAGCTGCGCTTGCGCAGGCCTTCGCTGCGCTTGCGGCAGAGCCGGAGCTGCGCCGCACGGTGGGGGAGGCCAATCGCGAAAAGGCACGGGAATCCTACGATGAAGGCGCCATGCTGGCGGCCTATCGCGCACTTTACGAAGGCGCCATGGCGGGTAGAGCGGCGCGCTGACGGCCGTCTTGCTTAATGGCCGGTTCACCCGCCGCCGCACATGGATTGGTTGCAGTTGAGGATGGCAGGGTTTCCGCCATTGCGGTATCGCCGCGAGGCCCCTAAACAGCGCCCGATCCAAGGAATTGACCGAGCAAAGGCTCCCGCGTGGCTCTCATACCGACTACTCCCAAGACCGATACCGACAAGCGCGCCGATCGCGACGCAAAGCAGCAGGATGCCCTGCTGCGCGAAGTGGACGACGCGCTGCGCCAGGATCAGCTGGCCACATTCGGCCGCCTCTATGGCAAGCAGGTTGCCGGCGTGGTCATTGGCGGGCTTGCGCTCTTCGGCGGCTGGCTGATGTGGAGCGAATATCGCAGCGGCTCGCAGGAAGAAGTGTCGGAAGAGCTGGTCAAGGCGCTCGATCAGTTCGACGCGGGCAATAATGACACTGCCGTCAAGGAGCTCGAAAAGCTCGAGAAAGACGGGGGTAGCGGCGCCGCTGCCGTGGCCAAGCTGATGCGCGCGGGCGTTGCGATGCGCCAGAACAAGCTGGTGGAGGCCGCGCGCCTATATGGCGAAGTGGCCAATGATGGCGGCGTGGCGGAGCCTTATCGGAACCTTGCCACGATCCGCCAGATTTCGATCAATTACGAGAAGATGAAGCCCGCCGATGTGGTGGAGAAGCTGAAGCCTCTGGCAAAGCCGGGTACGCCATATTTCGGCAGTGCCGGCGAATTGCTGGGCGCGGCCTATCTCGACATGGGCAAGCCGGATTTGGCCGGTCCGCTGTTCGCGGAGATCGCCAAGGATGAGGATGTTCCCGATTCGCTGCGTTCACGGGCGCGCCAGCTGGCCGGGATGATGGGCGTCGACGCGATTGAAGATGTCGACGAGACGCTGAAGGATCTGCGCAAGGAGGGCGATGAGCCCGTAGCGGCGCAGTAACAGTTGCGAGAATGACAAAGCCTATGAACCGCATCTCTACCCGGCGCCTGATGGCGCTTCCCATGCTCGTCGTGATGGCGGCCGCGCTTTCGGCCTGCGGCATCTTCGGCGGCAAGGACAAGCCCAAGACGCCCACGGTGGGCAATCGCGTACCGATCCTCTCGCGGATCGAGGCGGGCACCGTCGTGGACAGTTCCATGGCTGCCGTCTCGGTGGTGATTCCCGCTCCGCAGGTGAATGCGGACTGGAGCCAGGCGGGCGGCACTGCATCCAAGAGCTATGGCCATCTGGCCATTGCGGATAACCCCACGGAAGTGTGGACTGCGCGCATTGCCGGTTCGGGCAAGAAGCGCCGCATGGCTGCGGCCCCGGTGGTGGGCGCGGGAACGCTCTATGCGGTCGATACGGATGGCGTGGTGCATGCTCTCGACGCCAATACGGGCGCCCAGAAATGGACCTATCGGATGCCCGTGCCGGGCAAGAACGAAAGCTCCATCTTCGGCGGCGGGGTGAGCTATTCCAACGATCGCGTCTATGCCACCAACGGCGTGGGCGACGTGATGGCGCTCAATGCGAGTGACGGCAGCAAGCTGTGGTCGGTCAAGCCTGCCGGCCCGCTGCGTGGTTCGCCGACCATCGCGTTCAACACGATCTTCGTGATGACGCAGGACAATCAGATCGTTGCCCTCAACCCCGCCGATGGCGCGGTTGCTTGGAACGAATCCGGCTCGGTCGGGCAGGCGGGCGTGTTCGGCGTGGCGGCTCCGGCTGCCGGGCAGGGCACGGTGATCGCGGGCTACAGCTCGGGTGAAATCGCCGCCTATCGTTATGAGAATGGCCGCGAAGTATGGGCAGATGCCCTGTCGCGCACCAACATCTCCACCGAAGTGGGCGCGCTGACCGATGTGGACGCCGATCCGATTATCGATTCCGGCCGCGTCTATGCGCTGGGCCAGGGCGGGCGCATGGCCGCCTATGAACTGATCACCGGCCAGCGCATCTGGGAACTCAATCTGGCAGGCATTTCCACGCCCGCGCTCGCTGGCGAGTGGATTTTCACGCTTACCGACGATGCAAGGATGCTGGCCATCGCCCGCAGCAGCGGCAAGGTGCGCTGGCTGACCCAGCTGCAGGAATGGAAGAACCCGAAGAAGCGTTCCAACCGCATCTTCTGGACCGGCCCGGTGCTGGCAGGCAACAAATTGTGGGTTGCCAGTTCGCGCGGAGAAGTGCTGGCGCTGGACGTCCTGACGGGTGAGCCTTCTCCTTTCCGCAATCTCAAGGCTCCGGTCTCGCTGGCGCCCGTGGTGGCAAACCAGACGCTTTACATTCTGGACGACGACGGCACGATCCACGCCTATCGTTGATCCTCTGCCACCGGTGCGGTGAGGGGCAGGGCAGGGGCATTACCTGCCCCTTAACCCTTTTTCCCTATGCGCCGGTGGCATGAGCGCACTGCCCGAACAGCCCCGGCCCATTGCCGCGAGCCCGCCCCGGAGCGACGTTTCGCCCTGGGTGGGGCTGGTCGGCCTTGCGGGCCTGTTCGCCTGGATCGTGGTCTGCCGCAACTGGCCGCTGGTGGCCGATGCGCTGCATCTGCCCGGCCCGCGCGAACCTCTTTCCGGCCCCTATGCCGCGCTTGCCTCCATGTTGCTGATCGGCGCGCTGATGGCTGCCTGGTCGGTGCTGGTGGAAAAGGTCCATCTGCGCCCCTCCACCGGCATTTCGTGGAGCAATCCGCGCCCGCTCTCCAGCGTGATCGAAATATCAGTCACCAAGCTGGCGGGCCTGTGGTCCACCTGGGCACTGATCGGCTTCCTCTATTGCGTGTGCCGCTGGTATTGGGACGGGCAATATCTCTTCGCCATGGAAGTGATCGGCGCGGCGGCTATCCCGCTGTTCGTCCTCTCCGTCCCCTATGTGCTGTGGCTCGACCGCGTGCTGGTGGAGCCGCGCGACGGGGCCTGGCATTTCGGCGCCATGCTGATCGGGCGCGAGGCGTGGGATGGGGAGCAGGTGAAGAAGCACTGGCGCGCCTGGGCGATCAAGGGCTTCTTCGGCGCCTTCATGATCTCGATCCTGCCGCCCGGCTTCGCCAGCGTGGTGAACGCGGATATCCCCGCGCTGCTGCGCGATCCGGGCCGCTTTGGCGGCGTATTGTTCGAGCTGCTGTTCGTGATCGACGTGCAGATCGGCACGGTGGGCTATCTCTTCACCCTGCGCCCGCTCGATGCCCATATCCGCAGCGGCAACCCCTTCCTGGCCGGCTGGCTGGCGGCGCTGATGTGCTATCCGCCCTTTGTCTGGGGCGTGATGTCGAATGACGGGGTGATCGGATACGAATTCCACACGGCCGACTGGTCCTACTGGATGCAGGGCCACACGGCGCTGTTGTGGGCATGGGCGGCCTGGCTGGGCTTCCTTACGGCGGTCTATGCCTGGGCGACGGTGGCTTTCGGTATCCGCTTTTCCAACCTCACCTATCGCGGGGTGCTGACCAACGGGCCGTATCGCTTCACGCGGCATCCGGCCTATCTGGCCAAGAACGCCTTCTGGTGGTGCTCCACGCTGCCCTTCCTCGTCACCAATGGATCGCTGGTGGACATGGTGCGCAACACCTTCTTCCTGGGCTGCGTAAGCGCGATCTATTATTGGCGCGCCCGCACTGAGGAGGCGCATCTGCTGGCGGAAGATCCGAAATATCGCGAATATTATGACTGGATGGGCGAGCATGGCCTGATCACCAGCCGGTTGCGTAAGGTGTTGCTCCGTTTTCGTCGCCGACCGCCCGTGGCCCTGCAGCCGGCGGAATGATGGGGCTGGCGCCGCGCGCGTCCTTCGACAGGCTCAGGATGAGCGGTCGTTGGAAAGTGCTTGAATCAGTTGGACCTGTTCAGCCCATGAACCCGCTCATCCTGAGCCTGTCGAAGGATGCCGCGCCGACCTGGCCGTTCAAAAACTCTCTTCGTAAACCCGCGTGATATCGCCGCCCCACGGGCCGTTATAGAGGTTCAGCAGGCGCTGGGCGGGGACGATGCCGCTTTCGGCAATATCGAACAATTCGTTCAGATAGCCCGTTTCATTGTCGCCAGCGGCATTGAAACGGGCGCGGGCGGAAAGGCCGGAACGGGCGATGTCCAGCACTTCGCGGGCGATGTCCTTCAGCTTCCGGCCACCGGGGATGGGGGCATCGAGCGCGAGCCTGGGCACCGCGTTGCGCAGGGCCTCGCGCTCTTCCATCGTCCAGTCCTTCACCACGTCCCACGCAGCGTCGAGCGCGCCCTGATCGTAGAGCAGGCCCACCCACAGCGCCGGCAGTGCGCAGATACGGCCCCAGGGCCCGCCATCGGCGCCGCGCATCTCCAGGAAGCTCTTGAGGCGCACTTCGGGGAAGGCGGTGGAGAGGTGATCCTGCCAGTCGCCCTCGGTCGGCAATTCGCCGGGCAGGGCGGGCAGCTCGCCCTTCAGGAAGTCGCGGAAGCTCTGTCCGGCGGCGTCGATATATTTCCCGTCGCGGAAGACGAAATACATCGGCACGTCGAGCATATAGTCGACATAGCGTTCGTAGCCGAAGCCATCCTCGAACACGAAGGGCAGCATGCCGGTGCGCTGCGGATCGGTATCGGACCAGATGTGGCTGCGATAGGAAAGGAAGCCGTTGGGCTTGCCTTCGGTAAAGGGCGAATTGGCGAAGAGCGCGGTGGCCAGCGGCTGGAGCGCCAGCGATGTGCGGAACTTCTTGGCCATGTCGGCTTCGCTGCCGTAATCCAGATTGACCTGGATGGTGCAGGTGCGCAGCATCATGTCGAGGCCCATGCTGCCCACGCGCGGCATGTGCCGCATCATGATGGCATAGCGGCCCTTGGGCATGACGGGCAGTTCTTCGCGGGTCTTGTCGGGCCACATGCCCAGGCCCAGGAAGCCGACGCCGAACTTCTCGCCGATTTCCTTTACCTGGCTCAGGTGGCGGCCGGTTTCGGCGCAGGTCTGATGCAGGTCCTCCAGCGGCGCGCCCGAAAGCTCCAGCTGGCCGGCGGGTTCGAGGCTGACTGCCCCATCCGCGCCCGACATGGCGATGATGTTGCCGCCTTCTTCCACCGGCTCCCAGCCATAGTCCTTCAGGGCCAGCAGCATGTCGCGGATGCCGTGGGGTTCGTCATAGGAGGGGGCGTGGTGATCGCCATGGGCGAAGACCAGCTTCTCATGCTCCGTGCCGATCCGCCACGCGCTCGCGGGCTTCTCGCCGGCCTGCATGGGGGCCACGAGCTGGTCGCGGCTTTCGATCAGCCGCTCCTCTCCATCTGACGCTGTGCGCGTGCTCATAGCGGCGCCGTTAGGGCAGGAAAGGGCGCTGCGCCAGCGCAAATTATCGGTGTCATTCTTGCCAGTCTCCGGCAGCCGCCATCCACAGGGCGGAGGCTGCAATTGCGGCGGTTTCGCCGCGCAGGATGCGGGGGCCGAGCGTGATTGCCCGGGCCGATGGATGGGCGCGGATCGCTGTGCGTTCCGCATCGTCGAACCCGCCTTCGGGGCCGACCAGCAAGGCCGCCGGGCCTTTTGTGGCGGCGAAAGCGGCATGGGCAGGCTCTCCCCCCAGCTCGTCGGCGAAGAACAGGGCGCGGCCTTCTTCCCAGCCCTTGAGCAACGCGTCGAGCTTCACCGGTTCGGCAAGGCGGGGCAGGGCAGTGCGGGCGCATTGCTCGGCAGCTTCGGCCACCAGCGCGTGGGCGCGTTCCAGGTTGAGCTTGTCGGCCACGCAGCGCCTTGTGAGCACCGGCTGGATCATGCGCACGCCCAGCTCGGTCGCCTTTTCCAGCACCAGATCGAAGCGATCCTTCTTGAGCAGCGCGGCGCAGAGAGTGAAGTCGGGCACGTCCTCGCGTTCGCGCAGGCGCTCGGCCACTTCCAGCACCACGTCGCGCTTGCCGGTGGAGAGGACGCGCGCGGCCCATTCGCCGGTCTCGTCATCGCACAGGATCACCGCGTCGCCTTCGCCCACGCGCATTACGCGGGCGAGGTAGTTCGCCGGATTGCCATGCAGCGTCACGGCCGCCCCGGCCATCAGCGGACCGGGAACGAACAGGCGCGGCGCGCTGCGCGGCGGCCAGGCAGGCGTTGCGGGCATGTGCGTCGGCTGCGCTTACTTCAGGATCTCGCGCAGCAGGGTTTCCCACTGCTTCACGCCGGGATCGATCGTGGCCACCGGCAGGCGTTCGTTCAGGCCATGGGCGAATTCATCGTCCGGCCGCATGAAGATTGCCGAAACGCCATAGCTGGGGATGCCCAGCGCGCGGAAATACATGGAATCGCTGGCCCCCGCGCTCATCTGCGGCACCACGGTCAGGCCCGGTACGCGTTCGTGCACGGCCTTGGCCACGGCATCCATCATATCCTTGCGCAGCGGGCTTTCGGGCGACTCGATCGAGCCATCGTCCATCATTTCCAGCGTCACGCGCGGATCGTCGATCAGCTTCTTCAGGATCTCGCCCGCCTGCACGCGAGACGTGCCGGGGAAGATGCGGCAATTGATATTCGCCGTGACCGATTGCGGCAGGGCATTGGCCGCGTGCCCGCCATTCACCATGGTCGGCACGCAAGTGGTGCGCACCAGCCCGACATATTCCGGCCGGGAGGAAAGCCGCTCCGCCGCGGCAATGTTGTTCGGATCGCCGGCGAAAGCCACCATCGCCTCGGCCACTTCTTCGGGCGCGCTGGGGGCGGTGCCTTCCCAATAGGCCTTGGTCAGCGGGCTGAGCTGCGGCGGGAAGCGATAGGCATCCACCTTGGCCAGCGCGCGCGACATGGCGCCGATGGCGTTGAAGCTGCCGGGGCGGCTGGAATGGCCGCCTTCGTCGGTGACGGTCAGCTTGAAATCGGCATAGGATTTTTCGGCCGCCTGCACGCTGTAGACGATAGCGTGGAAATCGTTCGACAATTCCCCGCCGCCGCCATCGCCATTGATCACCATATCGGCGTCTTTCAGCGCCTCGGCCAGCTTGGCGGTGGAGCGCATCAGCGTTTCCTCGTCGCCCGAAATGCCCAGCACCAGATCGCGCGAGGGCACCCAGCCGGAACGCTTGAGCTTCATCACGGCGGCCAGCATCATCGCCGTATCGCCCTTATTGTCGGAAGCACCGCGCCCGAAGACATAGCCATTCTCCACCACGGCGGTGAAGGGATCGCGTTCCCAGTCTTCTGGCTTGGCCTCCACCACGTCGAGATGGACGTTCACCACCACCGGCTTCGCCTTGCGGTCCTTGCCCGGATAGCGGGCGATGAAATAGCCGGTATCGGTGCCTTCCACCGGGGTGAAGGAAATGTCCTTCGGATCGAAGCCGGCGGCCACGAGCCGCGCGGTCAGCTTTTCCGCCAGCTTGGGCACATTGCCGCGCCCGGCCACGGTGGGCACTTCGATCGCTTCCTTGAGGATTTCCAGCGCTTCCAGCCCGGCGGGCGTGGTGGGAAGCGCCTGCGCATGGGCCGCTGCGGGGAGGGCAAGAGCCAGGGCTGAAACGGCGAGGGGAAGGGCGCGCATCGGAATTTCCTTGGGAGGGGTCAATCGGATGCGCCTTTGTTGCGCCGTGCGTTGCCTTACGCAACCCATATCGCGCAGGGGAGCGCGCGCGAGACGCCCTGCTTTCGTGCAGGGGGCGAATGGAGTAGGGGCTCACCCATGACCCGACCCGCACCGGCCAGCGACATCGTCCCCGATAGCGAACACAAGGGCCTCGTCGCCCGCCTGCCGCTGCCGCTGCGCGATTTCGCCCTGCTCGCCCGGTTCGACCGGCCGATCGGCTGGTGGCTGCTGTTCTGGCCCGGCGCATGGGGCGTGTGGCTGACGGGGGCCGGCGTGCAATGGCAATTGCTCTTGTGGATGCTGCTCGGTTCCATCGCCATGCGCGGGGCGGGCTGCGTCTATAATGACATCGTCGATGCCGATATCGACCGGCAGGTGGCCCGCACCGCCCAGCGCCCGGTGGCGAGCGGACGAGTGAGCAGGGTGGCCGCGTGGATCTGGCTGCTGGCGCTCTGCGCGGTGGGCCTTGTGGTACTGCTGCAATTGCGCCCCGTGGCGCAATTGGTGGCGCTGGGCAGCCTCGTGCTGGTGGCGGCCTATCCCTTCATGAAACGCATCACCGGCTGGCCGCAGGCATGGCTGGGGCTGGTCTTCACCTGGAGCGCCCCGGTCGGCTGGATCGCGCTGAGGAGCGACCGGCTGGACGTGCTGGCCGCGCTCTATGCCGGGGCGATCCTGTGGTGCATCGGCTATGACACGATCTATGCCCTGCAGGACCGGGAGGATGACGCGCTGTTGGGCATCGGTTCCAGCGCGCTTTCGCTGGGCGGGAATGTCCGGGCCGGGGTGGGGGCGTTCTTTGGCGGGGCTGTGTTCTTCTTCGGCCTCGCGATCTGGCTGCTGCGGGCGGACTGGCTGGCGCTGCTGGCGCTGGCCCCGGCGGCGGCGCATTTCGCATGGCAGGTGCTCACGCTCGATCCCGATGACGGGGCCAACGCCCTCGCGCGCTTCCGCTCCAACCGCTTTGCCGGACTGCTGGTGGCGGCGGCCTGTTTTGTGGCGGGGAATGCGTGAGGGAAAGCCTCACCCAACCCCGCTCAGCCTGAGCCTGTCGAAGGCCACGCGCTGCCAGTCGCCCCAGGTTCAGGCTGTTTCCCGTGTCCTTCGACAGGCTCAGGATGAGCGGATGTGGTAGGTGGCTCAGGCTGAGCGGGGTTGGTGGCTCAGGCTAAGGGGTAGTGGCTGCTACAGGTAACTCACCACCTCGAACTCGATCCCGTCCCAGTCGAAGAAATAGAACCGCCGCCCGGGCGAATAATCGGCGTGATTGAAGGGCGTCAGCCCCGCCGCCTTCACCACCTCTTCCGCCGCATCCAGATCGTCCACCAGCAGGCCGACGTGGTTCAGCGGCACACCCTTGGTGAAGCGATCATGCGGCGCCTCGTCGGTGTAGAGCGCCAGATAGGTCATCTCGTCCCCCACGTGGATCGTCCAGCCACCCAGCGTGGAAGGGCCGCGCCAGCGTTCGTGCCAGCCGAGCAGATCCTGCAGCAGGGCAGAGAGGCGTTCCGGATCGCTGACAGTCAGATTGGCATGCTCCAATTGCCCGCGTGCTTGGTTTTTCAGTGCCATATCGCTCATTCCTTCATTCATTTGTCTTGTGCGGGCGTTAGCCATCATGTTTCGCGAATCGCCTCGCTTGCCTCTTGTGCAACCTCAAGCTAAGTTGAGGTCAAGCTATCGGTTCGGCGGTTTCGGGTCTGGGGATTCCACGATGGGCAATGACCAGTTGATTCCAATCGGCACTCTCGCGCGGCGCACCGGCGTGGCGGTTTCGGCCATCCGCTTCTATGAAGCGCGGGGCCTGCTCACTTCGCTGCGAACCGGGGGCAACCAGCGGCGTTTCCTGCGCTCGGATATCCGCCGGGTGTCCTTCATCCTCATCGCGCAGAAACTGGGGCTGGGGCTGGCCGAGATCGAGGCGGAACTGGCCCAGCTTCCGCAGGGGCGCACGCCTTCGATCAACGATTGGCAGCGCATCAGCCGATCCATGCGCGTGGCGATCGACGAGAAGATCAAGCTCCTCACCCGCACCCGCAACCAGCTGGATCAATGTATCGGCTGCGGCTGCCTCAGCCTGCACAAATGCCAGCTTTACAACAAGGATGACCGGATGTCGGCCAAGGGGCCGGGGCCGCAGCTGGTGCTGGGGTAGCGGCAGCCGCCGCGCTGCGCTCGTATTTTTATCCGGGCTTAATTGCCTTTGCCGGGCAAACAATATATCCGGGTAAAAATGATTGAGCGAAGGGCCGCTGATGGAACGGGAAAAACGCCGCGTGGCTGTGGCAGCTTACAGGGAACGGGAAGTCGTGCCCGGCATCTATGCGGTGCGCTGTGCACCGACGGGAGAGTGCTGGGTGGGGCGGGCGCCCGATCTTTCGACGATCCACAACCGGCTGTGGTTCACTCTGCGCCACGGATCATGCCCCCATCGCACATTGCAGCAGGCATGGCGCGAAAACGGACCTGAGGCCTTTACCTTCGAACGGGTTGAAGAGCTGGACCCCGAAGAACTGGGTTTTGCGCTCGACCGGGTGATCGGCGAGCGCCACCAGCATTGGTGCGAGCAGCTCTCGGCGGGCCGGATATGAAGGGGGCGGGGCCGCAGGTGGTGCTGACTCTTGCCAACCCAATCCCGCTCGTCCTGAGCCTGTCGAAGGACGCGCGCAAAGGGTAGCCCCATTATGGAATTCTTCGCCTACCTCCTGCGATGCAATGACGGTTCCTACTACGCTGGCCATACCGACGACCTCGAAGTTCGAGTTGCGCAGCATCAGGCCGGAGCACTTGCCGGCTACACAGCCGCGCGCAGGCCGGTCACGCTGGTCTGGTCAGAGAGCTTTCCCTCGCGCGAAGATGCATTCGCTGCTGAACGGCGGATCAAGGGCTGGAGCCGCGCCAAGAAGGAAGCGCTGATCGCGGGAGATTGGGAAAAGCTCCGCGAGCTTTCCCGCAATCGCCAAGAATGAATGGTGCGATGGGCAGGCGGCAGCGCGCGTCCTTCGACAGGCTCAGGACGAGCGGGGTTGGGGAGCGAAAACTGGCCTAGCTACTCCGCCGCCAGCAGCTTCTCCGCCCCGCCGAGGTCCACGCTGACCAGGCGGCTGACGCCCTTTTCCACCATGGTCACGCCGAACAGGCGGTGCATCCGGCTCATCGTCACGGCATTGTGAGTGACGATCAGATAGCGGGTGTCGGTTTCCTGCACCATCGCCTCCAGCAGATCGCAGAAGCGGTCGATATTCGCATCGTCCAGCGGTGCGTCGACTTCGTCCAGCACGCAGATCGGCGCGGGATTGGTGAGGAACAGGGCGAAGATCAGCGCCACGGCGGTGAGCGCCTGTTCCCCGCCCGACAGCAGCGTGAGTGACTGGAGCCGCTTGCCCGGCGGCTGGGCGTAGATCTCCAGCCCCGCCTCCAGCGGATCGTCTGAATCGACCAGCGCCAGATGGGCCGCGCCGCCTTCGAACAGGCGCGTGAACAGGCGACGGAAATGTTGGTCCACTTCCTCGAAAGCGGCCCGCAGGCGCTCACGGCCCTCGCGGTTGAGATTGCCGATCGATCCGCGCAGGCGGTTCACCGCTTCGGCCAGTTCGGCCTGTTCGGCGGCGCTGGCGCCGTGATCGGCCTCGATCTTGGCCAGTTCCTCGGCGGCGACGAGATTGACCGGGCCGATCCGCTCCCGCTCGCCGGTGAGGCGGTCCATGGTGGCGCTCTCTTCGGTCGAGCCTGCGATCTCGCTCGCCTCGAACTGGAAGCGGCCGCACAGCAGCGGGGGCGAGCATTGAAAGCGTTCGCCCGAAAGGCGCGCCATTTCCTCGCGCCGTGCTTCCTCATTCTCGGCGCGGGCGGCGGCCCCGGCACGTTCCTCGCGCGCGGTGGCGAGCGCTTCGGTCACGCGGGCGAGCCTGCCATCGGCGGCCTGCGCATCCTGCGTGATACTGGCCAGCGTGGCATCGGCTTTGGCGAGTTCTTCCGCCAGCCGGGCGCGGACTTCGTCGCCCCGCTCGATCTCCGCCACCAGCGAGGCGGGCTTGGCCTCGATCACCGCGCGTTCTTCCGCGATTTCCTCGAAGCGCCGCTCCATATCGGCCAGCCGGCGAGTGGCGTCGCCCGCACGTGCTTCCCAGCCCTTGATGTCGGCGGCGCGGGCGGCCCGGCGCTCCCGCGCGACGGCCAGCGCCTGATCATGCGCGGCAAGCGCTGCGGCGGCGGCCTGCATCCCGCTGCGCGATGCCTCATGCTTTGCCTGAGCGGCGGCGAGCGAGGCGCGGCCGGTTTCCGGATCGGGCAGGGCGGCGCGCTTGTCCCGCGCGGCCTTGAGTTCCGCTTCGGCCACTTGCCGCTGCTCGCCAAGGTCGGCCTTTGCGGAATCGAGCTCAACCAGGCGGGCGGCATGGCGTTCCCGCGCGGCCTCTGCCTGGTCGAGCGAACGCAGGGCGGCGCGTTCGACTTCGGAAGCCTGGGCGATTTCGCGTTCGGCAGCCACCAAAGCCTGCTGGAGAGCGCTTAGGTCCGTTTGAGCACGCTCCTGGTCCTTTTGAGCACACTCCACAGCGGCCTTTTTCGCGGGAATCTGGCCTTCCAGCTCGGCAAAACGGTTCTCCGCCTCCAGCCGCGCAGCCTCCGCCGCCCCTTCTCCGCGGGCGAGAAAACCGTCCCAACGCCGCAGGAATCCGTCTTTCGTCACCAGCCATTCGCCGGGTTTCAGCGCCCGCCCATCGTCGCTCTCCACCACATGGACCAGCGCCAGCCGAGCCGCCAGTTCCGGGGGACATTCGGGCACAAATGCCGCAAGACTCCCGGAAATCTGCGGCGGAGCATCGGCCCCGGCCCAGAAGCGACCCTCGCTCCCGGCCGCCGGTCTGCCCAGCGGCGCCTTGGCGTCACGCCCCAGAACGGCGGCCAGCGCCCGCTCATAACCCGGCGCGGCGCGGACCTTGTCGAGCGCGGCGGGGAGGCCGTGCTTGTTGGACGCCTGTTTCGCCCGCGCCTCACGATCGCGCTGCAAGGCATTGAATTCCCGCTCAATCCCGGCGAACTCCGCTTTGGCCGAAGCGAGCGCGCTGGCGGCTTCGTCCCGCGCGGCGGAAAGTTCGGCCTTGCGTTCCTGCCGGGCGATCAGGCCCTCGCGCAGCTCCGCAAGGCGCCGGGCAGCATCTTCCGCCGCCTGCTTCGCGCCCGCCACCGCAAGTTCGGGATCGCCGGCATTGGAGAGCGCCGCGCGCACCTCATCCTGCCGCCGGGCCTCCGCCTCCAGCCGGGCGAGCCTTGCTTCCGCCTGAGACACTTCCGCCTCCGCCACACGCCATTCGGCCTCGACCCCGGCATGATCGGCCGTGGCGCGCGCCAGCTCCAGCTCGGCCGCGCGGGCGGCGGCTTCGGCGCGTTCGGTGGCGATCAGGAAGGAGGGGCGGCGGGCCTCATCCTCCAGCAATTCCTTCTCGGACTGGGCCAGTTCCGCCTGCAGCCGCGCCAGCGCATCCGCCGCATCGCGCGTGAGGCGATCGGCCTCCCCGCGATCTTCCTCCAGTCGCCGTTGCTGCCGCTGGAGGTCGGCAAGGCGCTGTTCGGCAGCTTCCAGCTGGGTGGTGAGGGCCGCCATGCGGTGGCCATGGGCCGTGGAATCGTCGCGCCGGTCGGCCAGTTCCTCGCGCGCATCGGCCAGTTTCTGGGCGAGTTCGGCCTGCGCCTTCTGAGCCTCTGCCGTCTCCCGTTGTGCGGTGCCGACGCGCTCTTCGGCGGCCTTCGCGGTCTTGCGAGCTTCGTCCGCAGCGGCGGCAGCGTCGCGCCAGCGGGCGAACAGCAGCCGCGCCTCGGCCAGCTGGATCTTCTCCGACAAGGCCTTGTAGCGCTCGGCCTGCTTGGCCTGCCGTCGCAGCGAGGCCATCTGCGTGTCGAGCCCGGCCATAAGGTCTTCCAGCCGGGCAAGGTTCGCCTCGGTCTGGCGCAATTTGCCCTCGGCATCGCGGCGGCGGACGTGGAGGCCGGCGATCCCCGCCGCCTCTTCCAGCATCATGCGGCGTTCGGCGGGTTTGGCGGCAATCACGGCGGCGATCTTGCCCTGGCTGACCAGAGCGGGGCTATGCGCGCCTGTGGCCGCATCGGCGAAGACCAGCGCCACATCCTTGGCGCGCACGTCGCGTCCGTTCACGCGATAGGCGCTGCCCGCGCCGCGCTCGATCCGGCGGGTGACTTCCAGCTCTTCGCCCGCGGCATCTTCCGCATGGAGCACGACTTCGGCGAAGGCGCGGGGCGGGCGCTGGGTGGTGCCTGCGAAGATCACGTCTTCCATCCCGCCCGAGCGCATGGATTTGGGCGAATTCTCGCCCATCACCCAGCGGATCGCTTCGAGCAGATTGGATTTGCCGCAGCCATTGGGGCCGACGACACCCGTCAGCCCCGGCTCGATACGCAGCTCTGCAGGTTCGACGAAGCTCTTGAAACCGCTGAGTTTGAGCTTCCTGATCCGCATCGCTATCCTTTATGCCGGTCCGTCAGCGCGCGCCGGCATTCTGGAGGATCGGTTCCACCGCGTCCCAGGTGGTGAAGTTGATCCGCTTGCCGTTGAGGAAGAAGGTGGGCGTACCGGTGATCTCCAGATCCTTGGAATCCTTGTCGGACCGGTTCACGATTTCGGTGATCTTGTTCACATCGGCCAGGCACTGCATCGCCTGATCGCGGCTGATGCCGCGCTGGGCGAAGAAGTCATAGAGGCCGGCCGCTTCGGCAATGCCCTGGAAGCGGGCGCCGCCGGTCTTTTCCATGGCGGCAGCGTAGACGTCCTTGTTCTTGTTCGCCGTTTCGAAGATCGGGCCGAGATTGGCCCATGTCTGCTCCGCCAGCGGATGGAAGGCCTGCGGCCCGCTGCACCGGGCGAGCGTGGCGATGGTAAGGTCCAGCGGCTCGCGGATGAGGTTGCGGATTTCATAGCTCAGCACGCCGCTGGCGACATATTTGTCGCGCAGCTTCTCCGCCCCTTCGACCGAGAAATCGGCGCAGTGCGAGCAGGTGTGGCTGGCATATTCCACCAGCTTGAGCGGGGCTTCGGGATTTCCGATGCGGAAGCCGCCTTCGGGTGTTTCCACGGCCGTATCGGCCCATTGCTGCCCGGCGGGGGCGGCTATGTGGGCGATCGGCTCCGAAACGGGCAGTTCGCCTTCCTTTTCTTCGCTGCCACCGCAGGCGGCCAGCGCCAGTGTGAGCGGAAGGGCGAGAGAGAGCGTGGCAATTCGGCGGAAAGTCTTCATGGCATCCATCTTGATCAATCCCTTATGGCTAGCCCAAGCAGGGCCTGCATAGAAGCAAGGGGGCGAGGCCGATGCCGGTTTTGCACAGCTTAGGGTCCGTACTCAAGCAGCATCGGGCCCGAGGCTGCTTGAGTACGGCCCCTAACCCCCCGATTTCCTTCAGAGCCGCGCGTCGATCTGCGGCTTGAGCAGCGACCATTGGTGGGTCGCGAACAGCAACGCGCCGTTAAGCGCGAAACTGGGCGTACCGGTGATATTGTATTTCTCGTCGTCTGCCTTGGCCTGGTCGGCCAGCTTCTTGGCGAGCGCATTGTTGTTCAGGCACATGTCGGCCTGTGCGCGGGTAAGGCCCTGCGCGGCGACTATCTCGTAAAAGCCGAAATCGGACGCGATGGTCCGGCGGCCGGCGGCGCGATCCTGCGCATACCAGCGATCCTGCTGTGCCTTGGTGGAATTCGACATCACCTGCGCGATCCGGTCGAACCGGTTGAACAGCGCCTGGTGCGTGTTGAAGAACTTCGCCGGGGCGACGCATTCGGTCAGCATCGCAGCGGTGAGATCGACCGGATCGCGCACGAAATGGCGCACTTCCAGCGAGATCTTGCCCGGCTGGACATAAGCGATCCTCAGCGCGCCGCCGGCTTCCTTCTCGAAATCGGCGCAATGCGGGCAGGTATAGCTTTCGAAAGTGACGAGTTTTACCTTGGCATTGGGATTGCCCAGCACGAAGCCGCCATCGGTCTTCGCCACGGTGGTCAGCCAATTGGGCGAAGCGCCCATCGTCATCAGCGCGAATCCTGCCAGCATGGCAGCACGAAACAGGCCCTTCATCTTTCCCCTTCCTCTTGCGCACCCAGGCTGCGGGCCAAACTCTCCAGCACCGTCCTCAGTTCCGGATCGCCGATATCGCGCAGGCTGTCTCCCAGTTCCATCGGGATCGGCTTGAGCGACGGCGGTGCGCCGTTTTTGCCCGCGCCGCGTAAAGCATTTGGCGGCTTAACCTCGCCTTGCCGCAATTTCACCCGCGCCACGGCCTTGTAGCCGAAAAAGCGGTTCACCCGCTCGATGATCTCGGGGATCACATGCTGGAGCAGCGGAGCATGGGCCGGGGTGACGGTGAGCTGCAATATGCCGTCGGTCTTCTCGCCCGGCGGGAAGCGGATCGATTCGGGCACGCAGACTTCCGCATGTTTCTGCCCGACGATCTCCGGCCAGCGCGTGACCACGCTGGACTGGATGAAGCCGAAGCGGCGAAAGGCGGTGCGGCCGATATCGGGCATAAGGTCGGAAATGGCGCGCGCGGGGCCGCCGCGCGGCCGCTCGTAGCGCTTCGCGACTTTTGCCTTCGGGGGCTTTCGCCCGCCTTTCCCATCGTCCCGTTCCATGATTGGCTTTGCCATGCCATAGCGCCCCGATGGACGCCAGCGCGACGATTTCCGAGCAGCTTCTGGAATGGTATCGCAGCCATGCCCGCAGGCTCCCCTGGCGCGCCCTGCCGGGCGAGATCGCGCCGGAGCCTTACCGCGTATGGCTGTCCGAAGTGATGCTGCAGCAGACCACCGTGGCGGCGGTGATTCCCTATTTCGAGAAGTTCACTTCCCGCTGGCCGACAGTCGAGGCACTGGCCGCCGCGCCGGAGGAGGACGTGATGGCCGCCTGGGCGGGGCTGGGATATTATTCGCGCGCCCGCAATCTGGTGAAATGCGCCCGTGCCGTGGCCGAACTGGGCGGGTTTCCCGACACAGAGGAAGGCCTGCGCGATCTGCCGGGGCTGGGCGCCTATACGGCGGCGGCCGTGGCGGCGATCGCCTTCGCCCGGCGCGCCGTGGTGGTGGATGCCAATGTGGAGCGGGTGGTCGCCCGGCTGTTCGCCATCGAAGATCCGCTGCCCGGCGCGCGGGTCGAAATTCGCGAGAAGGCGGGCCTCATCACTCCGGATAGGGACGCAGGCGATTTCGCGCAGGCGATGATGGATCTGGGCGCGACGATCTGCACCGCGCGCGATCCGCGCTGCCTGCTGTGTCCGCTGGCGAGCGCCTGCAAGGCGAGAGCAATGGGCGACCCCGCGCGTCTGCCGGTAAAGGCGGCGAAGAAAGCCAAGCCGGAGCGAGAGGGCACTGCCTATTGGATCGAGCGCGCGGGCAAGGTCTGGTTGGTCACACGGCCCGGCGAGGGAATGCTGGGCGGAATGCGCGCTCTGCCCGACGATGGCTGGCATGCGCGGGCGGATGGTTCGGGCGAGGCCCCGGTGGCGGGCCATTGGCGCGATGCGGGCGCGGTGCGGCACAGCTTCACGCACTTCCACCTCACTCTGCGGCTCAAGGTGTTGAAGGGCATGGAGATGGATGGGGAAGGGGAATGGTGGCCGCTGGCGCGCCTGGAGGATGCAGGCCTGCCGACCCTGTTCGCCAAGGCGGCGCGGCTGGCTTTGAGTTAGGCGGCGGGCATGAATTCGTGCTGGTGAATTCGCTGTTTTCGGCGATTCATGCGATGGTGGCAATGACTGGAAAGGGGGGAAGCGGACCTAGCGCTTGAACTCAGTAAGCTTCAACGCAATTGGGCCAAGTCTCCGGCACGAATCAGAGTTTCTGAGTGATACAACGCAAAGAAGCCCGCGGCTGTGAACGAAACTAATGCCAGCGATGTGAGCCTATGCCACCAAACACTTTCTGCCTGTGTAACCCAGTCTGCCTTGGAACGGCGAAACACGCCCGCAACGATCATCCAAAGCACCCAGTTCGCCACGATAAACGGAAAAAGAGGCGTCGTGGGAGTCACAAAGGGTGCGAGCGCCAAGCTAGCTGAAGCGGTCAAGCAAAGACCGACAGCTATAGCAAAATTCCGAAAAGTGACGACGTGTTGCACGCTGACCAACCCCTGAGCTTCAAGGGCCTTTTAGTTTCTCAACCAATGTCCGCAATGTTGTCGTTTCTGGACTTTCCGTCTTCGGCGGCTTCCCTTTGTGCACCCGCCAGAAAACACTTTCCTACAGGCCCCCAAATGGCGTTTATCCTGTGCGATGAACCGCTCGATCGCCATTCCTTCTCACGCATCCGTCAGCGGCGCAAAGCCAGCCTGCGGGAGCGGGTGGGGGCTGCACGGAAACGCAAAACGAAAAGTCACACCCAAGGTCGCGTTCATCCCTAAGAAATGGCTTGAAACCGGGCTTTTCGGGGATGTTGCACCGCGAGCATCACGGGCCGTTTCGTGTAACGCAAGGGTGACAGATCCACCCCGCCCGTCAGATTATCCCGCCGCCCAGCATCAGCCGGATCACGGCAAGGGCAAACACCATAAGGCAGAAATTGCGCCCGTGATCATGGCGGGAAAGCGCGCCAATGCCGACGCCCAGAACGGCGATAGGCAGCACGATCCAATTGCCCCAGCCGAGCAGCGGAATCTGGGAAGGGATCGCCAGCAGCAGCGCGACGATGCCGATCAGGATCGAGATCAGATTGAACATGTGCCTTATATGTATAACACACCTTCGCGATGCAAGGGGCCGGACCCGCACGGGCCGCTTGCGCGGATCGCGGGCGCTGCTTACGATTCGGCAAAAGCATAATTGTCGGGAAGAGGCCGCATGACGTTCGTCCACAACCAGCCCGAATTATCGCGCCGCATGCTGCTGAAGGGCGGGGCGCTGCTGGGCCTTGGCGCGGGGCTGGCGGGCGTGCCGGCCACAGCCTTCGCTGCCGGTGCCGAGGAGCCGTGGCCCAATCTGCGCGCCATGGCCCGCCGCTATGTCGAGAGCCACAAGGTGGCCAATATGCTGAGCTTCATGGGGCAGGGCGAGGCCGCGCCCCAACTCGTGGCCGAAGGGCGCGACATGATGGGCGGGCGGCGCAAGGCGGATGCGGACAGCCTCTATCGCCTCTATTCCATGACCAAGCCGATCACCGGCATGGCAGTGATGATCCTGATCGACGAGGGCCGCCTGTCGCTGGATCAGCCGCTGGCCGAAATCCTGCCCGCCTTTGCCCATGTGAAGGTGCAGAAAATCTATGACGGGCCGGTAAGCGAGGACAATCTGGAGCCGCTCGCCCGGCCGATCACTATCCGCCAGCTGCTGACCCATACGGCGGGGCTGGGCTATTCGGTGGTGCAGCAGGGGCCGGTCAAGGCGCTGATGGAGGAACGCGGGGTGATCTCCGGCCAGGTCAGCCGTATCCCGATGGAAGGCTTCACCCGCGGCGAGCCGGTGCGCAGCCTGGCGCTGTTTGCGGACCGGCTGGCGGAGATTCCGCTGGTTCATCAACCCGGCACGCGCTGGTCCTATTCCTGCGGGCTAGACCTGCTGGGCCGGGTGATCGAACTGGCCAGCGGGGAGACATTCGACCGCTTTCTCAAGGATCGCATCTTCGATCCCTGCGGCATGACGAGCACATGGTTCCGCGTGCCTGCAAGCGAAGCGGACAGGCTGACCACCTGCTACGCCGTGGTCAATGGCGAGGTCCTGCCGCTCGATCCGGGTGTCTCCTCGATCTATCTCGACCAGCCGGCCTTTCCCTTCGGCGGATCGGGGCTGGTGGGCAGCCCGCGCGATTACGATCGCTTCCTCAGGATGCTGGCCGGTTACGGCCGGATCGGGGGCAGGCGGGTGATGAGCGAGGCCGCGGTGCGCATGGGCACGTCGAACCTGCTGCCCAGCCCGGATGTCACCAAGGGGACTTCGGTTGCCGGCTATGGCTTCGGCGCAGGCGGAAGGGTCGGCTGGGCGGGGGGCACTTCGGCCTTCGGCTGGGCGGGTGCTGCCGGGACCGTGGGATTTGTCGATATGGCGAGCGGATTGCGGGGCGGGATCTACACGCAATACATGCCCTCCAGCGCCTATCCGGTATATGCCGAGTTCGAAAAGGCGGTCGAATCCGATCTCGCTTCAAGGAAGGGAACCGCATGAGCTGTTGCGTCGCCGCCATTGCCTTCGCAGGCTCCGGGCTCGACCGGGCGGACCATATCCGCTCCGATCCCGAACGGCTTGCCGCGCTCAGGAGCCCGCAGGCCAGCCTGCTGCTGATGGACGGGCTGGCGCCGGAAATGGGCGAGGACAATCGCCTCGCATGGGGCCGCCTTGCCGATGCGCCGGAAGATGCGGAACTGGTGTTCCTCGGGTTGCGGCATGGCTTCGGCTGTTTCGCTGCGGTGCCGATGAAGGGCGATACCAGCCCGGCCTATGCCCATCGCAAATCATGGGAGGCCATCGCCGCGATGAATGGCGAGGATATGGCGATCTATGGCTGCGCGCGCAGCCTGGTGGATTGGCATGCCCGCCATCGCTTCTGCGCCAAATGCGGCGCGCCCTCGGTTCTCGCCAAGGGCGGCTGGCAGCGCAATTGCGTGAACGAGAATTGCGCGGCTGAGCATTTCCCCCGCGTCGATCCTGTCACCATCATGCTGGTGGAGCATGAGGGCAAGCTGCTGCTGGGCCGCCAGTCACGCTTTCCGCCGGGCAGCTATTCGGCGTTGGCCGGCTTCGTGGAGCCGGGCGAAGCGATCGAGGAGGCCGTGGCGCGCGAAGTGCATGAGGAAGCGGGTGTGAGGGTGCGGGATGTCACTTACATCTCCAGCCAGCCATGGCCGTTCCCCTCGCAACTGATGATCGGCTGCCATGCCTTTGCGGAATCCTCTGCGCTGATCATCGACCGGACAGAGCTGGACGATGCCCGCTGGTTCACCCGCGAAGAAGTAGCCGAGGCCATCGAAAAGGGGCGGGAAAGCACCAGCTTCTTCCCGCCGCCGCCCCAGGCGATTGCCTATCACATGCTGCAATGGTGGCTTTCGAAATGAGTGCTGAAGAACTTCCCAAGGTCGCGGTCGACATCTGGTCGGACGTGATGTGCCCGTGGTGCGCCATCGGCTACACGCAATTTGCCAAGGCGCTGAAGGATCTGGAGGGGGAGATCGACGTCGAAGTGCGCTTCATGCCCTTCGAACTGAACCCCGATATGCCCGCCGAGGGTCGCAGCCAGGCCGAGCATCTCGCCGAGGTCTATGGCCGCAGCGCTGCGGAAGTGGCCGAGATGCGCGAGCAATTGCTGGAAGTGGCGGCCCGCGTCGGTTTCCCGATGGATTACGACGGGGAAGGCGAAGCGCCGGAGCCGTGGATGTGGAACACGTTCGACGCCCACAAACTGCTGCGCTGGGCACTGACGGTGGAAGGCATGGAAGCGCAGACCGCGCTGAAGCTCGCCCTGTTCCGGGCCCATTTCCAGCAGCGCCGCCGTATCGGCAAGCGTTCTGTCCTGCTCGATATCGCGGAAAACCTCGGCTTCGACCGCAAGGCGATGGAAGACGCGCTGGACGATGACGCTTTGGGTATCGCCGTGCGGCTGGAAGAACGCCGGGCACGCGAATCGAACATCAATTCGGTGCCCAGCTTCATCATCAACGACCGCTATCTGGTGCCCGGCGCGCAGGAACCGGAAGTGTTCCGGGAAACGCTGCGCAAGGTGGTGGAGCTGTCACAGGCGGGGTAGGGAAAGCCCTCTCCCGTTGACGGGAGAAGGATTGGGGGCGGGGGCTGTGCTTCGTCCACACAAAACACTTTCCTACACGCCCCCAAATGGCGTTTATCCTGCGCGATGGAACGCCTCGCCTCAGCCCTGCCTTTCGCTCCTCATGCTGGCGCTTGCCCGGCCTGCCGGAGCGGGCAGGGCCTGCACGAAAACACGAAATGGAAGGTGACAGTGCGGTCGGCATTCATCTCCGGAAAATGGCTCAAAACCGGGCCGGACGGGGATGGTGCCTTGCGAACGAAACATGGCGAATTGCTGTCCGCAAAGGTGACACATCCCCGCCGGCTTGCTTCACGCAAATTCGTGGCAGCAGAGTGCTTCCAGTTCCTCCACCACGCGGCTTTCGCGCATCTCGCGTTCCACTTCCGAGCCGAGCCGCAGGGCGCCTTGATGGAGCGAGCGGTCGTAAAGCACGCGTTCCAGCGCATCGTTGATCTCATGCGTGGCAGCGGACGGCGGCAGCATCAGCCCGGCGCCATGAGCCACGATGCGGGCGGCATTGCCATCCTGATCGCGGCCATGGGGGATCACCAGCACCGGCAATTTATGCGCCATGGCGCGGGCCAGAGTGCCGTGTCCGCCATGGGTGACGACGAGGTTGGCCTCCTTCAGCACCGCATTATGCGGCGCGCTGCGCACCAGCACGGTGTTGGCGGCGGGGGTCAACTCCTCGGGCCGGATGGCCGGCCCCAGAGTGACGAGTGCGCGCACCGGCAAGGTGGCGAGCGCGTCGATTACCCGTTGCAGCACGGCGATATGGTTCTGGAAGGTGGTGGAAAAGCCCACCAGCGCCAGCGGACGCGCATCGTCCTGCGGCCAGGGCGATTGCCATTCGCCCGCCCAGGCCAGATCGTCCAGCTGGGGGCCGACATAGGCAAAGCGGCCGTGATCGCCTTCCGGTGCGAAATCGAAATGGCGGCTGATGCCGATCAGCACCCGGCGCGCGGGCCTCAGCTGCTCCATCAGCGAGCCGAGCGGGGGGAGAGCCAGCTGCGCCCGTGCGGCATTGAGCAGGGGAAGGCCGCTATCGAACATGGCGCTTGCAGCGGCGAACATCGCCCCGGCTTCTGCCTGCTGGTCCGGCGCCATGTCCTCGAACTTCACCGGGCCCGCGGGCGGCGCATCGGTGAGCGGGAACATCAGCGAATTGCAGGGCATCAGCACCAGCGGCTGGTCCAGCGTTTCGCAGGCGGCCATCACGCCGAACAGCAATTCGCTGGAAATCACGAGGTCCGCACCTTCGCGCCGCAGCTCGTCGATCACATCCAGAGCGTAATCCAGCGCTCGCCCGGCGAATACGTCGTGCAGCGCCTGGGCGAAGCCTTCCAGCGGATTGGCCTGCGCCCAATCGAGGATCGGGTCGCTTTCACGATTGCGATCGGTGCGGCTGGGTGCGCGGGTCCAGGGGACGAAGCGCGCGCCGATGGCCTCGCTCTCCAGGCGATTGCATTCGTCGCTCATCACCCGGACATCGTGCCCGGCGTCGATCAGCTTGCGCGCCACGGTGAGCTTGGGGCCGACGGAGCCGCCGCCCTCCCAGGTTGCGATGAGGAAAGTGCGGGAAGATTTGCCGCAGGTCATGTCAGGCCTCCGAAAGCAGGGCGGGGCGTTCCAATTCGCCCGGTTCGAGTTCGAGCGCGGCGGCGGCCATTTCCAGCATCGCCGTGCGCAGTTCTTCAAGGCTGCGGCCCATGTCGGTCCGCAGCAATTTCCAGACGTAGAGATCGAGCGCGATCACCAGCCGGTCATGCACCTTGCGGCGCTTTTCCGGCGGCAAGGCCGGCAGCCAGCGGGCGAAGACATCGCCCACCCATTCCCGATGGGTCGCCCGGCCGCGATCGGCGATCACGCGGATCGCGGGATAGCGGTCCTCCTGCGAGAGAAGGCGCATCATCAGTGGGCCGGCCATCTCATATTCGGCAATCAGCGTATCGACCGCCCGGCCTACATCCAGCGCGGCAGGAGTACGTTCGCCGACGATATCTTCCTGCATCCGGTTGCTGGCGGCGTGGAGCAGACCTTCCTTGCCGCCAAAACGGCGGATGACGGTCTGCACCGTGACCCCGGCTTCCTTCGCCACATCGTCCAGCCGGATCTCGTCGAACCACTGGGCCTGCAGATGGGCCATGAAGGCGTCGAGGATACGGTGCCACGTTTCCTCCGCCGCCTTTGCCCGGGTCGACTGCCGGTAGTTGCGTGTCTTGTTGCTCGATTCGTCTTTCATGTGAGTGCAAGTAACATGAAAAATGGAGCGCGCAAGTTTTATGTTAGTTCGACTAATTCGAAATATGGAAAGGCGTGAATTTCTGCCGCTTGCCGTGATCGGCCGGGCGTGTTGATATGGCCATTGCCGGCAGGACAGGGGGACTCGAATGGACAATGCAAAATCGAATCATCCCACGCGCCGCAAGGTGCTGATCGGTGGCGGGGCGCTGCTGGCGGCAGGTGTCGGCGCGGCGGGGGTGAGCTTTGCCCGCATGGGTTCGGCCGAGGACTACGCCAGCGCGATGCGCGCCCTGCGCGCGCGCCTGGGCGGGGCGGACCCGCGCGAATTGGTGCGATATGCCACGCTTGCGGCCAACAGCCACAATACCCAACCCTGGCGCTTCGCGATCCGGCCGGGCGAAATCCGCATCGCGCCTGATTTCACGCGCCGCACGCCCGCCGTCGATCCCGACGATCACCATTTGCATTGCAGTCTTGGCTGCGCGGCGGAAAACCTCGCGCTGGCGGCAGCCGCCATGGGCCTGCCGGGTGAGCTGTCGCAAGAAGAGGACGGGGCCGTGCGCTATTCCCATGTGGCCGGGGTGCAGGACAGGTCGCCCTTGTTCGGCGCCATTCCCCTGCGCCAGTCGACGCGCGCGCCCTTCGACGGGCGCGCCGTTGCACCTGCGGACCTCGCTCTGCTGGAAGCGGCGGGCACAATGCCGGGCGTCGCCTGCGTGCTGCTGACCGACAGGGCAAAGATCTCCGCCGTGCGCGACATGGTGATCGCGGGCAATACGGTGCAGGCGAACGACAGTGCTTTCGTGCGCGAACTGGCCGAATGGGTACGTTTCAATCCGCGCCAGGCGCTCGAAAGCGGGGACGGCATTCCGAGCGCCGCCAGCGGGAATCCATCGGTCCCCGCCTGGCTGGGAAAGGCGATATTTCCCTATATCTTCACGCCTGAGGCGGAGAATCCCAAATATGTCCGCCAGCTCGACAGTTCGGCGGGGGTGGCCGTGTTCGTTGCGGATCGCGCCGATCCTGCCCACTGGATGCTCGCCGGGCGGGCCTGCCAGCGTTTTACCTTGCAGGCAGCGGCGCTGGGCATGAAGACCTCATTCGTCAATCAGCCGGTCGAGGTGGAGCGCTATCGCGGAGATCTTGCCTCGCTGATCGGCCTGCCCGGACGGCGGCCCGATCTTGTGCTGCGCTTCGGCTATGGCAAACCCATGCCGATGTCTCCGCGCCGGCCGGTGGAGGCCGTCATCGAGTACGGACCCTAGACGAGCCCCAGCTTGGCAAGGTCCTTCACCAGACGGCCGGGCAGCACGTCGCCCTCGGCCATGCCTTCGCCAAGATCGGGCGGGGCGTTTTCTTCCTCGAGATAGCGCCAGCCCTGATGGGCGCGCTTGGCGCGCGGCTCCACCGGGATCAGCTTGCGTTCCAGCACGATCCACCAGCGGCCATTATCCTCGCGCTGCTGGAAGCGCAGGATGGGGCTGCGGCCGACCAGCGCATGGTCGTAGATCCAGTAGAGCGAGCCGCCTTCCAGCTCCGCGACCCGCTTGGGCATATAACGGGTGGTGAGGCGCATTTCCGGCTCGCCTCCATCGAACCAGCTGCGCAAATCCTCCATCGATTGCGCGCCGAACGCGATCTTGGTGAGGTGCAGCGGCATCTCAGCCGGTCAGCCCGCTCAGCGTCGCAAGGCCCAGGAAGGCCAGGAAGCCCATCGAATCCGTCGTCATGGTGACGAAGATCGAACTGGAAATGGCCGGGTCTACCTTCAGCCGCTCCAGCGTGAGCGGCACCAGCACGCCAGCCAGACCCGCGACCACGATATTGGTCAGCATCGCAGCGGCGATCACGCCGCCCAGCGCGGGATTGTGGAACAGCACGCCCACGGCAATCCCGATGACGACTGCCACCGTTCCGCCATTGAGGAGGGCAATGCCCAGCTCGCGCCGCACCGCGCGCCAGGTGTTGGAAGCAGTGAGCTGATTGGTGGCAAGCGCGCGCACCGTCACGGCCAGCGTCTGGGTGCCTGCGTTGCCGCCGATCCCCGCCACGATTGGCATCAGCGTGGCGAGCGCCACCATCTTTTCGATCGTGCCTTCGAAAGTGGCGATGATCGTGCTGGCGAGAGTGGCGGTCAGAAGATTGGCGATCAGCCAGCGCACGCGCGCGCCGTAGGCTTCGCGGATCGGCTCGTTGATGTCGCCTTCGCCGGCGCCGGACAGCAGCAGCACGTCCTCGCCCGCTTCTTCCTGAATGATGTGGACGATATCGTCGACGGTAAGCTGGCCGACCAGCCGCCCGCTTTCATCCACCACGGCGGCGGAAATCAGCGCGTATTTCTGGAACAGCAGCGCCACTTCTTCCTGATCCATCGAAACCGGGATCAGCGTCTGGTCGCGCTTCATCACGTCGGTCAGCGCGATGTGGCGCGGAGTGCGCAGAATCCAGGAAAGCTGGCAGGTGCCCACCGGCTTGTGGGTGTGATCGACGATGAACACTTCCCAGAACTCGGTAGTCAGGTCCTCGCGCTCGCGCAGATAATCGATCAGGCCGCCCACGCTCATATGCTCGGGCACCGCGATCAACTCGCGCTGCATCAGGCGGCCGGCGGTCTCTTCCGGATAGGACAGCGCGCTTTCGATCGCCGCGCGGTCTTCCGGGTCCATCTCGGCGAGGACAGCGGCCTGGTCTTCCGCGTCGAGGTCTTCGATCAGCTGGACGGCGTCGTCCGTGTCGAGTTGCTCGGCGATTTCGGCCACGGCGCCGGGCGCCAGTTCCTCGACCATGCTTTCGCGCACATAGTCGTTCAGTTCGGCGATCACCTCGCCGCTCATCAAATCGGTGATGGCGGCGGCCAGCTTGGCGCGCTCGGGCCGTTCGAGCAGTTCGAAAAGGTCGGCGATGTCGGCCGGGTGGAGCGGTTCCACCAGCTCGTAGACCCCGGCATCGTCCCCTTCCTCCAGCGCATCGGAGACGGAGCGGACGAAATCGGCCTTCAGGCGGTTCTCATTGTCGAACTGGTCGCGCTTCTCCTCTTCGGCCGCGTCATCGCTGGCGGCCTCGGCGCGTTCCAGTTCTTCGAGTTCCTCTGGGCTCATCGGCCCCTCCTATTCGCGTGGGAGGCAAAAGCAAGGTGGGGTGACTTATTGCCGGTAATGCCTATATCGGCGCCCGAACTTCAGGAGAAAGCCACATGGCCGACGAAACCCTTACCTTCACGCTCGAGAACGGCGATGTCGTGATCAAGCTGCGCCCCGACCTTGCCCCCGGCCACGTGGCCCGCATCACCGAACTGGCCAAGGAAGGCTTTTACGATGGCGTGGTGTTCCACCGCGTGATCCCGGGCTTCATGGCTCAGGGCGGCGATCCCACGGGCACCGGCATGGGCGGTTCGGACAAGGCGGATCTGCAGGCCGAATTCAATGACGAGCCGCATGTGCGCGGTGTCTGCTCCATGGCCCGCACCCAGGCGCCGCACAGCGCCAACAGCCAGTTCTTCATCTGCTTCGACGATGCCCGCTTCCTCGACAAGCAGTACACCGTCTGGGGTCAGGTCATCAGCGGCATGGAGCACATCGATGCTCTGCCCAAGGGCGAGCCGCCGGCAAGCCCCGGCAAGATCGTGAAGGCCACTGTGGCCTGATCGAGCCGTAAGGCTCAAGCCATTCGAATATCGGGCGATCCGGAGCGGCAGCATCTGCCGCGCCGGGTCGCCTTTTCGTTTGTGCGTTTGGGGAAGCGGGGGCGGAGGCGCTGCCTCAGAGGCCCGATTCGATCATCCAGTCGTGGAACAGCTTCACCGGCCGCGTCTCCAGCGATTTGGGCCGGCAGACGAACCAGTAGGAATAGGGGCTCTCCACTTCGATATCGTAGAGCTTGGCCAGCTTCTTGCCGGTCGCGCGGCGGAAGTGGTCGTCATGCATGATGGCGATGCCGAGGCCCTGTGCGGCCGCTTCCAGCATTAGCTGGCCGGAATCGAAATGATCGATCGCCGCGGGCTGCAAGGCCTGGAAGCCCAGCGCGCTTTTCCAGGCCTCGAAGCTCTCGGGCAGATCGTTGTGGATCAGGAAGGTCTGTTTCGCGAGCGTTTCCATGTCTGGCGAAAGGCCCATCTCTTCCGCCATGGCCTCGCTGCAGATGGCGTGGACACGGTTGTGGTCCAGCCGCACGGAATAATAGCTTTCGTCCGGGTCGGAGGTGACAATCACCGCCGCATCCAGCGTATCGCCCACGCGGCCCAGAAGATTGGGCCCGGTGTCGATATCGATATGCAGGCGCGGATGCAGCTTGCGCAGTTCCAGCAGGCGCGGGAACAGGCGCTGGCTGCCGAACAGGGGCGAAACGCCCAGATGCAGGCGCAGCAGCTGCAGGTTTTCGGACTGCGCCTCCACGGCCTGGGCCAGTGCTTCAAGATGCGGATTGATCGCTTCGTAGAAGGATCGCCCGTCGTCCGTCAGCTTCATGGCCTGATGCGCGCGGGTGAACAGTTTCTTGCCCACGAACTCCTCAAGGCTCGTCACCCGGCGCGAAAGGGCCGAAGGCGAGAGGCCGAGTTCATTCGCCGCCGCGCGGGCGGAACCCATGCGGACGATGCGCACGAACGCTTCGAGCGCGCGTAGGGGAGGCAGGCGACGTGATACCATGAAGGCCTATAGTTGGTCAGAAATTGCTCGTTCTGTCGAGAACTGGCTCGAAAATAGTTGCGAAAAATACAATTTAAAGGGGAGGAGCTATTCCTCTTCCTCCAAATTTCGCCGGGGTGGGTGCAGGCGCAATCTTGTTACGTGGGTTTCGTCGCCTGCCGTAACTTCGATCCGCCACCCGCTGGGATGTTCCAGAATCGCGCCGACTTCGGGCACCTGGCCGGCCAGCACGAAGGCGAGGCCGCCCAGCGTGTCGACCGCTTCTTCCACTTCCGCGATGCGCGGGTCCTCGACCGTTTCGGCCACATCGTCCAGCTCGGCACGGGCATCGGCGTCCCACATGCCGTCTTCCAGCGGCACGATCAGCGCCTCGGGCGCATCGTCATGCTCGTCCTCGATCTCGCCGACGATTTCCTCGACCAGATCCTCGATGGTGATGATCCCGTCCACGCCCGAATATTCGTCCACCACCACGGCCAGATGGGTCCGGCGCGCGCGCATGTCGGCCAGCACGTCCAGCGCATTGCGCGTCTGCGGCACATAGAGTGGCTGGCGCATCAGGACGGTCCAGTCCTCGGGCGGGGTCTGGGCGGTGGCGATGATGGTGAAGACGTCCTTGATGTGGATCATGCCGATCACTTCATCCAGCGTCTCGCGATAGACGGGCATGCGCGAATGGCCATGTTCCGCGAATTTGGCGACCAGTTCCGCCCAGCTCGCATCGGCCGGAACGGCAATGATCTCCCCGCGCGGGATCGCCACGTCATCGGCATCGTGCTCGCTGAAATGGAGCAGGTTGCGCAGCATGGTGAGTTCGAGAGGCGACAGATCGCCGCCAGCCGAACGGGGGCTGCCCGAAGGATGCTCGTCCTCGTGCTCGGCTATGGCTTCCTCAAGCTGCGCGCGCAGCGAGGTTTCGCCATTGTCCCCATCGAAGAAGCGGCGGATGGAGCCCCACAAGCCGCCTTTACTGTCCGCGTCTCCATTGCTGGAGTCGCCGGTCCTGGCCGTGTCGGACATGGCCCTGTTACTTTCTCCTGTCATTCGCCCTGATCGCCATATGGGTCAGCAATTCCCATTAGCGCAAGCGCCTTTGTTTCCAGCGCTTCCATTGCATCGGCATCCTCCGGCGATATTTCATGGTCATGACCGGCCAGGTGCAGCAGCCCGTGGACGATCAGATGGGCCGCGTGATGTTCCAGGGGAACACCCTTTTCCGCCGCTTCGCGCGCGCAGGTTTCATGGGCGAGGGCGATGTCGCCCAGCAATTCGGGCGGGCCTTCCGGAGTGAGCGCGAGCAGATCCGCGCGCTCCAGCATGGGGAAGGACAGCACATTGGTTGGCTTGTCGCGCTGGCGCCACTCGCGGTTGAGCGTGTGGATTTCCTCGTCGGAGGTGAAGATCAGGCTCACGCACAGGCGCGGATTGCCAAGCTCAGGCGCGACCTGCGCCAGGGCATCGGCTGCACGTTCCGCAAGCTCTTCCCACTGGCCGGCGGGCCAGGGTTCTTCAATGTCGATTTCGAGTTCCACGCCGCCCCCATGCCGCCCCGCCGGGGCTGTGGCAAGGAAACCTACCCGTCCTTGCCCTCATAAGCCTCGACAATCCGGCCCACGATCGGGTGACGCACCACGTCGCCGGTCGAGAAGCGGGAGATGGCGATGCCGTCCACCCCGTCCAGCCGCGCCACGGCGTCGTTCAGGCCGCTCATGTTCGGGCCGCCGGGAATGTCCACCTGCTTGGGGTCGCCGCACACCACCATGCGGCTGTTCTGGCCGAAGCGGGTGAGGAACATCTTCATCTGTTCGCGCGTGGTGTTCTGCGCCTCGTCGAGAATGACGAAGGCATCCGCCAGCGTGCGGCCGCGCATGAAGGCGATGGGCGCGATTTCGATCTCGCCGCTGGCCAGCCGCCGCTCCACCTGTTCGGGCGGCATGCAATCATACAGCGCATCGTAGAGCGGGCGGAGATAGGGATCGACCTTCTCCTTCATGTCGCCGGGCAGGAAGCCCAGCCTTTCGCCGGCCTCCACTGCCGGACGGGAAAGGATCAGGCGCTGCACGCTGCCGGTGATGAGCTGGCTGACGGCCTGCGCCACGGCGAGATAGGTCTTGCCCGTGCCTGCCGGGCCGAGGGCGAAGATGATGTCCTCACGGGCCAGTGCGCGCATATATTCGATCTGCGCCGCAGAGCGGGGGACGATGGTTTTCTTGCGGGTGCGGATCATGATCGGCGGGCGTTCCGTATCGCCCGAGATGATCCCTTCCAGCGTCGGTTCGCTGGACATGGCGATCAGCGATTCGATCGCGCCTGCATCCAGTTGCTGCCCGGTGAGCAGGCGCTGATGCATGCCGCGCAGCACTTCGCGCGCACGGGCCACGGCATCGTCCGGCCCTTCGATCTGCACCTTGTTGCCGCGCGCCGCGATATAGACGCCCAATCGATTCTCGATCTGGACCAGATTGGCGTCGAATTCGCCGAACAGCGCGCCAAGCACGGTCTGCTCCTCGAATTCCACCTCCACCCTTGCGCGGCGCGACGCATCGCGGCGATCTTCGGGATGGGCGAGTGCCGCGTAACCGGCACGATCTGCTTTGCGGGCCATGGACTCCTTTCGATCTGTAGGTGTGAAGATAATGCAGGCGCGGACAAGGGCAAGCGCGCCGGGGCGATGTCACAGTGGAAAAGCGGGATTGTGTTGCATAAGCGCGCCGGGCGGGGCGAAGGCAAGTAGGGGATGTCTGCAATCAGGTCGCTTCTCGAGAGGGCATTTTGTCGCAAACGGGGTGGGGAGCAGACGCTCGCTTGTTTCAGCTTACAGCCTCAAGTGTCGAGGGAAATGGCGGACCATGTTTCCTCACTTAGCAGCCAGTCGACTGCCCTGCGTCGTTCGGTCACAATGAAGCTCTGAATGGGAAGGGATCGGCGACCGCCTGAGAGCGCGTCATTGCGCTCAATCCAGTGGAGACAGTAAAGTGTATCCGCAGCCTGTATTATTTCGTCTTTAGGCCTCAATTGGGCTCGATTGCGTAGCAAAGTAGCGCTTTCACCAACTTTGAGGTTAGGCAATCGCTGAACAAAGCCTGCGTCAACTGATGCAAATAGATCAAATTTTCGCTCCAAACCAAGCGCCCAATGTAACGCAAACATTGCTTCGACATGCTGCTGAAACTGCGCTGCTTCGCCACCTCTTACCAAGAAAGTCAGCTCGGCGCTTTCGAAGGCTGACATCAGTCCTTGAGCCTCGGCCCACTTGAGCGCCTCATTTTTGGCAAAGCCGTAGGCTGCTGCGGCACACGCATGAAGGCACAATAGACGGTCTATGACTTCGGCATCTTGCCGTAGGAAACAGCGATCAAGAGCAGGCAGCGCTGCGACCGTGAGCCCCTCTTGGGCGAGAATCGAGAGTGAGCGTGCGCGATAAGAATCCCGGATCATGGTGGTTTAATGACAGGTCGTTGTTAAGTCCGCCATGTTGTCGTCCCCGGACCGCCCGCTTTCGCCAGAAAGCTCCGCCCCTCCGCCACAAAACACTTTCCTACAGGCCCGCAAATGGCGTTTATCCTGTGCGATGAACCATCTCGCCGCCACTCAGCCTTGCGCCTTTCCCGCCCGGGCCTTCCCGGCCCTCCGGAACGCGCACGAAAAGCCGAAATGGAAGGTGACACTCCGGCTGGTGCGCAGGCCCGAAAATCGGCTCGAAACCGGGCCGGGCGGGGGTGATGCGCCGCGCACAAGACATGGCATTTTGCTGCCCGGAAAGGTGACACATCCGCGCGCCGGGTTCGGATCGTCGCAATCGGGCAATCGCTTTGAGCCAGGACAAGGCGGGAACTCTTTCCGCCCTTATCCGCATATCCCTTGAGCCAGGCATTGGAGAATAGGCATGACACAGGATTTCTCGGGCAAATCGGCCATCGTCACCGGCGGCGCATCCGGCATCGGCGCTGCGATCGTGCGCGATCTGGCGGCGCGCGGTGCGCGCGTGGTGGTGGCGGATCATAATCTGGAAGGGGCGGAGAAACTCGCCGCCGAAGCGGGCAATGGCGCAGTGGCCTTCAAGGTCGATACGTCTGACGCTACGCAAGTGAAGGCCATGGTGGATTTCGCCGTGAAGCAGTTCGGCCGGCTCGATCTGGCCGTGAACAATGCCGGGATCGCGGGTTCGGACAAGCCGGTGGGCGAGATCGATCTGGACGATTGGCACCGGGTGATCGGCGTGAACCTGCACGGCGTGTTCTATGGCATGCGGTATCAGATCCCCGCCATGCTGGAGACGGGCGGCGGTTCCATCGTCAATATGGCTTCCATCCTCGGTTCGGTCGGCTGGCGCGGGGCGGCGGCCTATGTCACCGCCAAGCATGGCGTCTGCGGCATGACCAAATCGGCGGCGCTCGAATATTCGGCAAAGGGCATTCGCGTGAACGCGGTCGGCCCAGGGTTCATCGAAACCCCGCTGATCGAAAATGCCATGACGGATGAGGCGCGGGCCGCGCTGGTTGGCCTGCACCCCATCGGCCGGCTGGGCCAGCCGGAAGAAGTGGCGGCGCTGACCAATTTCCTGCTCAGCGACGCGGCCGGTTTCGTGACCGGGGCCTATTATCCGGTGGACGGGGCCTATCTCGCCCAGTGACGGGCAGGGGCGGCGTCAGGCGGTGGCGGGCTGGAGCAGGCGGCCGGACAGCGAATTCGGGCCGGCTTCGGCCAGTTCCACCGTCACGATGTCGCCAATGGCGCAATCGGCCTCGAAATGGACCGATTGCAGCCAGGGGGACTTGCCCAGCCACTGGCCGGGATATTTGCCCTTGCGTTCCACCAGCACGTCGCAGGTCCGGCCAAGCGAGGCCCGGTTGAAGGCATATTGATCGCGATTGAGCGCGGCTTGCAGGCGTTGCAGCCGTTCGTCCATCACCGCCATCGCGATCTGGCCCTCCATCGTCGCGGCAGGCGTGCCGGGGCGGGGGGAGTATTTGAAGCTGAAGGCTGCGGCATAGCCAACGGCGTCGATAAGGCTAAGCGTCTCTTCGAACTCGGCATCGGTCTCGCCGGGGAAGCCGACGATGAAATCGCCCGACAGGGCAATGTCCGGCCGCGCGGCGCGCACCCGGTCGAGCAGCTTGAGGTAACTGTCCACCGTGTGGCTGCGGTTCATTGCCTTGAGCACCCGGTCGGAGCCGCTCTGCACCGGCAGGTGCAGGTACGGCATCAGCTTGTCGACCTCGCCATGGGCGGCGATGAGGCCGTCCGTCATGTCGTTGGGGTGGCTGGTGGTGTAGCGAATTCGCTGCAATTCCGGCAGTTCGGCCAGGTCCCTGATCAGCCCGTCGAGCCCGACGGAGCGGCCCTTGGAATCCTCGCCGGTCCAGGCGTTGACGTTCTGCCCCAGCAGCGTGATCTCGCGCGCGCCGGCTTCGGTAAGTCTCTGCGCTTCGGCGATCAGATCATTGTAAGGACGCGATATTTCAGCGCCCCGCGTATAAGGAACCACGCAATAGGTGCAGAATTTGTCGCACCCTTCCTGCACCGTCAGAAACGCCGTCGGACCAGATCGGCGGCGGGCGGGAAGGGCGGCGAATTTGGCGTCGGCCGGCATGTCCGTATCGGTCGCCCGCTCGCCCTTCGCGGCCTTTTCCAGCATTTCGGGCAGTCGGTGATAGGCCTGCGGGCCAACCACCATGGAGACGGCGGGGGCCCGGGACATGATCTCCTCGCCCTCCGCCTGGGCGACGCAGCCGGCGACCGCGATCAGCGGGCTGGAGCTATCCTCGCGGCGCAGGCGGCCGATATCGGAATAGACCTTTTCCGCCGCCTTTTCACGGATGTGGCAGGTGTTGAGCACTACCAGATCCGCGTCCTCGCCCTCGGGGGCGGCGGACAGGCCGCGTTCGGCCAGCAGTTCGGCCATGCGTTCGCCGTCATAGACGTTCATCTGGCAGCCGAAGCTCTTGACCCTGTAGGTCCGGGGGGGCGGGCTCTGTCGCATGGCGGCGGCATTTAGGGGAAATGCGCGCCGGAGTGAAGGGGAAGGTTCAGCGCCTCATTGCGCGCCCGACAGCCTCCTGCGCCGCGGCGGCCATGGATTTGCGGCTGGCGAGCTGTTCGCCTTGCAGCGGGGGCAGGAAATGCACGGTCAGCCGCAGCGGGCGGAGCCGGGCGAGGATGCGCTTGAAATTGTCGAGCCCGTGTTCTTCGCCCACCCAGGCGATCCCGGGCACTTCGTCATAGGCCAGTAGCACCGGCTGGACGGCCACCCCTTCAGGAAGCGGGCTGACAGCGGAGAACAGCGCGCTCTTGAACGGCAGCAGGCCGGTTCCGTCGCTCGTCGTCCCTTCGGCGAATAGGGTGAGGGTACCGCGATGGTCGATGGCGTGGCGCACATCTTCCACCTGCCGGGCGATACTGGCCCGGTCATGCCGGGCGACGAAGACGGTCTCGTTCAGGCGACACAGGAATTTGAGCAGCGGAAAGGCGGAAAGCCCGTCATGCGCTACGAAGGCACTGCCCGCCGTCTGGGCGAGGGCTGGGATGTCGAGCCAGCTGACATGATTGGAAATCAGCAGGGCGCCGGGGATGGGCCGCCCGCGCCTCTCGATGTGCAGACCACAGATCGCGCCGATACCGGTCAGGAATACACGCGGCCAGAAGCGGTCCAGCCGCAGCAGCTTCCACAATCCGTGCAGTGGGAGGCAGGCCAGCAGCAGCGCCACCATCAGCACCAGCCTGACGGCAATCAGAAGCCAGCCGAGTGGCTTGATCCGGGGCGGTTCGAGGGCGAGTGCTCCACCCATCGGTGCCGTCTCCGTCAATCCTCGCGGTCGAGGCGGACGCCGTAGAGTTCCATGCGGTGATCGACCAGGCGATAGCCCAGCCTTTCGGCGATCACCCGCTGCAAGGCTTCCAGCTCGGGATCGACGAATTCCACCACCTTGCCGGATTCGACATCGATCAGATGATCGTGATGGGCCTCGGGCGCGGCTTCATAGCGTGCGCGCCCGTCGCCGAAATCGTGCCGGTCGAGAATCCCGGCCTCCTCGAACAGGCGCACGGTTCGGTAAACGGTCGCGATCGAGATCTTGGGATCGATCGCGGATGCCCGCTCATGCAGCAGCTCGACGTCGGGGTGGTCCGTGCTTTCCGACAGCACGCGGGCAATGATCCGCCGCTGCTCGGTAATCCGCAGTCCACGCTCGTTGCAGAGCTGTTCAATGTCTATGGGTTGATTCAACGCTAGCCCCGTTAATCAAAACGCCCCACGGGTATTAGACCCATGGGGCGCTTTTTCAACCTGCAGTGGAAGGTGATGGAAATCAGACTTCCTTTTTGCGGCGGCCGCGCTTCTGGCCGGGCTTGCGACCGAGGCCGATCTTCTTGGCCAGCTCGCGACGCTTTTCCGCATAATTGGGGGCAACCATCGGATAATCGGCGGGCAGATTCCAGCGTGCGCGATAATCTTCCGGGGTCATGTTGTACGCCGTCATCAGGTGGCGCTTGAGCATCTTCATCTTCTTCCCGTCTTCCAGGCAGATGATGTAGTCGGGCTTCACCGATGCGCGGATGGAGACCGCAGGCTCCAGCGGAGCGGCTTCCGGTTCGACTTTCTTGCCGAGGGTCGCCAGCGCACCATAGATGTTCTGGATCAGACCGGGAAGTTCTTCGACCGCGACGCTGTTATTGCTGACATGAGCCGCAACGATGTCCGAGGTGAGCGTGATCAGCGTCTCGGTCATGTCATTATCAATGGTATCCATATCGTCCTCAATTCCAGCGAGAGGGGGGACTCGCTTAGGTGTTTTTACCCGGTTTTAGCCGGATCACGCGCCCTTGCATCAAACAACTTCACGTTTCAAGTGCAGCGGGCGAATTCAGAAGAACTGGCGCTCTGAAACAAGGTAAGCCGTTATTATCTAAAGGTCTAACGCAAATGTAATCGCGTCGATGCCGGAAATGGAACCGCGATTGTAGTAATTCGGGCGCCGGCCGACAGGATGAAAGCCGTGTTTACGATAAAAGGCCGCGGCTGGATTGCCGTCGCGCATTTCGAGGAACATGCGCGTCACGCCGCGCATCCGCGCGTTGGCAATCAGGCGTTCGATCAGGGTGGATGCAATTCCCTGCCGGCGATATTTGGGCAACACTGCGATAAGCAGCAGTTCCTCCTCGTCAGCAGCCTGGCGGGACAGGGTGAAACCGGCGGCTTGCCCTTCATTTCCGGGGGTTTGCCCGTTCGCATCTACCAGCAGGTGATGGCAATTGTTGAGCAGCAGGATGTCGCTCACTTGCCTGCGGTTCCACGCTTCGCCGAATGCCGGATCGAACGCGCCCTCCATCACCTCCATGATGTGATCGACCGGGTCTCGATGGCCGTTCATGCAGCAGTTCCGGGCAGGCGGGCATCGGGTGCGCGTCCGTAGAGCGGAGTGAGCGCGGCGGTCAGCAGTCTGGGAGGAAGCAGCGAGACGCGGCGCGCATCGGGCCACAGGGGAAGGGCGATGCCGCGCCCCCGGGCCGCTACCAGCGGCTCGGCCTGCGTGCCGGCGACGAGTTCATGGCCGCCGCGCTCCGCCGCCGCATCCGGCCGCAGCGATTCGAGTGGCCCTTCCGGAAGGCCGGCAACTGAATAATCCTGCACGAACCATTCGCCATGTCCACCGGTCATGCACACAGTAACGGGCTGGGCGCCCCTGTCGGCTCGCGCCATGGCTGCGATCAGCGCCAGTGTGGGGTAGCCGAGCACTTCGGCTTTCCAGGCAATTCCCAGTGCGCGTGCGGCGGCAAGGCCGATGCGGACGCCTGTAAAGCTTCCCGGCCCCAGCGAGACGTAAATTCGCTCCGCACGGCCCCGATCCGGCAGGGCGGCGATCATCGGGACGAGCTGTTCGGCATGGCCACGCCCCAGCATGCGCAACTCGCCCGCAATCGGGGTATCCCCTTCGAACAGGGCGACCGAGCATGCCTCGGTAGCGCAATCGATCGCCAGAATTGTCATGGAGCCGCGCTAGCGCGTCAGAGGACGCGGTTGAAGGTCTCGAAATCGGGGCGCGGGCTGCGTGGGAAGATCGTGGCCGGATCGCCATAGCCCAGCGTGGAGATGAAATTGGATTTCCAATGCGGCTCGTCGGCAAAGAATTCGGCGTCTACCGCCGCATTGTTGAAGCCCGACATCGGGCCAGTGTCCAGGCCCAGCGCGCGGGCGGCGAGGATGAAATAGGCGCCCTGCAAGGTGGAGTTGCGCAGTGCGGAGAGCTTGCGCAGCTCGTCATTCCCGTCGAACCAGCTCTTCGCATCGGCATGGGGGAACAGCCAGGGAAGCTGTTCGTGGAAGTTCTCGTCCATCGCCACGATGACGCTGACCGGGGCTTTCAGGATCTTGGCGGCATTGGTGCCGCTGGTGTGCTTTGCCAGCCGCTGCTTGGCTTCCTGCGACGTCAGCCAGACGAGCCGGGCGGGAAGCTGGTTGGCCGATGTCGGCCCCATCTTCACCAGATCCCAGATCGCATGGAGCTGTTCCAGGCTGACCGGCTTGTCGAGATAGCCATTCGCGGTCCGCGCGGTGCGGAAAAGCTGGTCGAGTGCGGCGTCGGAAAGCGGTTCGGACATGGTGCGATTATCCCGTCAGGCTGCGCGTACTTCGGTGACTTCGGGGACATAGTGCTTCAGCAGCCCCTCGATCCCGTGCTTGAGCGTCGCAGTGGAGGACGGGCAGCCCGAACAGGCGCCCTGCATCGAAAGATAGACCACGCCTTCGCGGAAGCCGCGATACTGGATATCGCCCCCGTCGCCCGCCACGGCGGGCCGGACGCGGGTTTCGATCAGTTCGCGGATCTGCGCCACGACATCAGCATCCGCCGGATCGTCGCCCATATCCTCGTCTTCGAGGGGAACGGAAATGCTGCCTGCAGTTCCGGCATGGAACAGCGGGGCCTGGCTGATGAAATGATCGAGTAGTGTCGCAACCACCTGCGGCTTGAGTGCGGACCAGTCCGCCCCCGGGCCCGCAGTGACCGAAATGAAATCTCGCCCGAACAATACGTTCACGACTTCGCCGGTGCCGAACAGCGCATCGGCGAGGGGAGATGCCTCGGCCGCTTCGGGCGAGGCGAATTCGCGAGTGCCGCTTTCCATCACGGCCTGGCCGGGAAGGAATTTGAGGGTCGCGGGGTTCGGAGTGGTTTCGGTCTCGATATACATGGCTGGAATGTAGGGGCCGGGGGGCGGCGCGGCAAGGTAGAGCTTGTTTTGCGTCATTCACTATCCCTTCATGCCATCGCCCCCTATTAGTACCGCATGACGATCCACTTGCGCGCCGCGCGGCTGCTTACGCCTTTCCTTGCCCTGCTGGTTGCGGCCGCTCCTGCGGTTCAGGCGCGCGACGAGGCCAGGACCGTCTCGATTCCGGCGGCCAAGGCGCCGCCTGTCCCCGCATCGCTGAGGCCCGGCGATCCCTGGATTTATCGCGGCAGCGACATTCCGCATGACAAGGGCTGGCTGTTCGGGGAACTGCCCAACGGGTTGCGCTATGCCGTGCGCAACAATCGCGTTCCCGGAGAGCAGGCTTCGATCCGCATCCGGATCGATGCCGGATCGCTGAACGAGGCCGAAAGCGAGCGCGGCTTTGCCCATCTGATCGAGCATCTGACATTCCGGGAATCGAAATATCTCGCCAATGGGCAGGCCATCCCCACCTGGCAGCGCCTCGGCGCGCGGCTGGGGGCGGATACCAATGCGATCACTTCGCCCACCCAAACGGTCTACAAGCTCGACCTGCCCAATGCGATCGACGCCAAGCTGGATGAAAGCGTGAAGCTGCTGTCCGGCATGATCCGCGAACCGGCGCTAAGCGACGCCAATATCACGGCAGAACTGCCAATCGTCCTTGCGGAAAAGCGGGAAAACAGCGGCCCGTCCAAGCGTCTGGCGGATGCGTCCAGCGCGCTGTTCTACAAGGGGCAACTCCTCGCGAACCGGGCGCCTGACGGAACGGAAGCCACGCTGGAGGCGGCAACCAGCGCAAAGCTCAGGCAGTTCCATCAGCGCTGGTATCGGCCGGAAAATACCGTGATCGTGATTGCGGGCGATGGCGATCCGCACCGTTTCGCCGCGCTGATCGAGCAGTATTTTTCCGATTGGAAGGGCAAGGGCAAGCATGTTCCCTCGCCAGATTTCGGCAAACCCACTGCCCCCAAGGGTGCGCCCGATGCGGCTGGTTTCGCCAGCAAGCTGGGCGAAACAAGGGTGATGGTGGAGCCGGACCTCCCGCGCGGCATCATCGTTTCCATTCAGCGCCCGTGGGGCAAGCCGATCGACAATCTTGAATATAATCGCGGCCTGATGATCGATCGCGTCGCCCAGCAAATCATCAACCGAAGGCTGGTGGAACGCGCGCGGGCAGGGGGGAGCTATGTGCTGGCCGATATCGACCGGCGCGAGGTGAGCCGTTCGGCCAATAGTACCTTCATCAACATCACGCCTTTGGGCGATGATTGGAAGGCGGCCCTCAAGGATGTCCGCGCGGTCATTGCCGATGCACTTCAAACTCCTCCCAGCGAGGAGGAGATCGCGCGCGAATTGTCCGAAATCGACGTGACCTTTGCCGATTATTACGAGCAGCGGGTCAATCAGCCGGGCGCGCAGCTGGCCAACGATCTGGTCGAAGCGGTGGATATCCGGGAATCGGTCGCTTCGCCCGAAACTTTCCTTTCGGTGCTGCGCGGCATGCGGGAGCGTTTTACGCCTCAGGCCGTGTTCGACCACACAAAGCAGCTCTTCCAGGGGACAGTGACGCGCGCTTTCCTGCTGACCCCGAAAGAGGGCGAGGCGAGCGAGGCGGAACTGCGCCAGGCCCTGCTGGAACCGGTCGTGGCCGATAATGGTTCTCGCCTGTCCGCAAAGGCGCTGTCCTTCGCCGACATGCCTGCCATCGGCACGCCGGCTCAGCCGGTCGCACGCCATCAGATCGGCGTGCGCGAGATCGAGCAGCTCGATTATGCTAACAATGTCCACGCGCTCGTCTGGCGGACCGATAATGAACCCGGCCGCGTGACGGTGCGCGTGCGGTTCGGCAGCGGCTATCGCGGCTTTGCGCCCGACGACGCGCCCTATATCGGTCTCGGCCAGTCGGCGCTGGTTGCTTCGGGCCTGGGACCGCTGGACGCCACCGATCTCGACCAGATTGCGTCGGGCCGCAAGCTGGGCTTCGATTTTGGCATCGAGGACGGAACCTTCCGTTTCGAGGCGCAGACAAGGCGCGAGGATCTGGCGGATCAGCTGTGGCTGTTTGCCGCCAAGCTTGCACTGCCACATTGGGACGAGCGCCCGGTGGAGCGGGCCAAGGCGCTGAACCAGCTTGGCTATGACAGCCTGAACTCTGACCCGATGAGCGTGATCGGCCGCGATCTCGACTGGATCCTTTCCAATCGCGATGCCCGTTTCGGTACGCCGACGCCTGCGCAGATCGGAGCCTCGACGCCGGAGGGATTCCGCCGCGTGTGGGAGCCGCTGCTCAAGCAGGGCCCGGTGGAAGTGATGGTGTTCGGCGATATCGATCCGGCCGAGACCGAGGCCGCGCTGGCGCGCACCTTCGGTGCCCTGCCGCAGCGCGAGCCGATTCCCGCCGATGCGCTGGCGCGCACGGTGTCCTTTGCTCCAGTCCCGCCCGAGCCGGTGGTGCTGTATCACCACGGCGAGGGCGATCAGGCCGCTGCCGTGGTCGCTTGGCCGCTGGGTGGCGGGGTGAAGGGCCTGCCGGTCTCCCGCGAACTGGAAGTGCTGGGCGAGATTTTCAGCAATCGCCTGCTCGATGCGCTGCGTGAGAAGGCGGGGGCAAGTTACACGCCCTATGTCAATTCGACCTGGCCGACGGATATCGATGGCGGCGGACGGTTCATGGCGATTGCGCAGCTGAAGCCGGAAATGGTCCCCGAATTCTTCACCGTTGCCGACGATATCGCAGCCGATCTGGCGAAGAACGGGCCGGATGAGGACGAGATTGCGCGAGTGACCGAACCCTTCCTGCAATTGCTCAACCGCGTTTCGAACGGGCATGTCTTCTGGATGAACCTGACCGAAGGCTCGACCATGCAGCCCGAGCGGCTGAATGCCATTCCCTCGCTGCTGGACGATTACACCGTGACCACGCCCGAACGCATGAAGGAACTGGCTACACATTTCCTTCCCGCCGGCCAGGGCCTGCGCGTGGCGGTGATACCGCGAGGACAGGACCTTGCCCGTTCGGCGCCCGCAAAGGGTGGCACATCGGGTAATCGGGGGGCGGCCGCACCCTCCAGCCGCTGAGATCGTATGGATCGATCAGAGTAGTTGAGAGAGTAACCTTTGCAATCCGGCGCATGAGCGCCTATTTGCGCCGCCTTCTCATAACAGGCAGAGACTTAAAGTGGCTAAGAGCTGGACCCCCGAGGGCTGGAAGAACTTCGAAGCGAAGCACCTTCCGGTTTATGAAGACGAAAACGCGCTGGATGCGGCAGTGAACACGCTGTCGTCCTATCCGCCGCTCGTCTTTGCGGGTGAGGCTCGCGCGCTCAAGGCCGAACTGGCCGAGGTGGTTCACGGCCGCGGTTTCCTGCTGCAGGGCGGGGATTGCGCGGAAAGCTTCGCGGAATTCCACGCGAACAACATCCGCGACACGTTCCGCGTGCTGTTGCAGATGGCGGCGGTGCTGACCTTCGCCAGCAAGCAGCCGGTGGTGAAGGTTGGCCGCATGGCCGGCCAGTTCGCCAAGCCGCGCAGCGCGCCGACGGAGACGATCGGCGGCAAGGAACTGCCGAGCTATTTCGGCGATATCATCAACGGAATCGATTTCGAGGACGCGCAGCGCCGCAACGATCCCGAACGGATGATCCGTGCCTACAGCCAGTCGGCCGCGACGCTGAACCTGCTGCGTGCTTTCGCGGGCGGCGGCTATGCCAACCTGCGCCAGGTCCACAAATGGACGCTCGATTTCATGGGCCGCAGCCCCTGGGCCGACAAGTTCCGCGACATCGCCGACCGCATCGGCGAGGCGCTGGACTTCATGGAAGCCTGCGGGATCGATCCGGAACACGCGCCCCAGCTGAAGAGCGCGAGCTTCTACACCAGCCACGAGGCGCTGCTGCTTCCCTATGAGCAGGCGCTGACCCGGCAGGATTCGCTGACGGGCGACTGGTACGATACCAGCGCGCATATGCTATGGATCGGTGACCGTACCCGTTTCGACGGATCGGCCCATGTCGAGTTCCTGCGCGGGGTGCAGAACCCCATCGGCATGAAGTGCGGCCCCAGCCTGGAGCCGGACGCGCTGCTGCGCATGCTCGATACGCTCAACCCGGGCCGCGAGGCGGGCCGCATGACGCTGATCAGCCGTTTCGGCCATGACAAGGTGGAAGCCGGCCTGCCGAAGCTGGTCCGCGCCGTGAAGCGTGAAGGCCATCCGGTGGTGTGGAGCTGCGACCCGATGCACGGCAATGTCGTGAAGGCGGAAAGCGGCTACAAGACGCGTCCGTTCGACCGGATCCTGTCGGAAGTGAAGGGGTTCTTCGCGGTCCATCGGGCGGAGGGCACGCATGCCGGCGGCATCCATGTGGAAATGACCGGGCAGGACGTGACCGAATGCACCGGCGGCGCCGTGGCGATCACCGACGAGCGTCTGGCTGACCGCTATCACACCCATTGCGACCCGCGTCTCAACGCCGCGCAGTCGCTCGAACTGGCCTTTCTGCTGGCCGAGATGCTCAATCTCGAAGCGCAGCAGCGTCACGCCGACGCGGCTTGACCGGGCGTGCCCCGCGCTTCGGCGCGGGGCAGCACCTGCGCGCGCCTTTAGGGATATCCGTAGCCGCGCGATTTACCATAGCTTCACTCATCGTTGATAGGTCCCTCCGATAAAGGAGGAGGGATTTGGTCGCCACGCTCGGCAAAGGCAGTCTGTTCGCCATCGGGGTCACCCTCGTATGGACGTTGAGCGCGATTGCCTCCATTTCGCTGCGCGATGACGGCGGGGCCGTGCTGCTAATGTGGCTGCCCAGCGCCGTGGCAGTCTGTGCCCTCTATGTCGCCCGGCCGGGCGATCGTTTCGGCGTTCTTCTGGCGCTGGCGCTGGGCAATCTGATCCTCAATTACTGGTTCGGGGTCGGGCTCATCGATTCGCTCGGCTATGCCGTTGCCAATCTTGCCGAACCTTGCCTGATCGTGGCGATCGCGCATTGGGTGATCGGACGGCGGAAGCTGGAAGCGCTTCGGCTGCGCGACATGGTACTGCTGTTCCTGGGCGTAGTGCTGGGGTCTTTGTTCAGCGCGGTGATCGCCTTGCCGTTCCGCCCGCATCAGGACGTGGTCCAGTTCGTCTGGTGGATATTGGCGACCACCCTGGGCACCACCATCGGGGCGCCGATCATGCTCTATCTGCATGACTGGTTGCGCCGCCGCCGGGAAGCCGGCGTGCTGGCGGGAGAAAAGCTGCCCATCTGGTTCGGCATCTCCATGCTGACCCTGTTTCTCCTGTCATGGCTGGTGCTGGGCTATAGCTTTGTTTCGCTTTCGGCGGTGGTAGTGTTCGCTCTGGTGCTGGTGGTGACCCGCTATGGCCAGATCGGCGCATCGACGGGCATCTTCATGTTCGGCCTTGCCGGCACGGTGCGCTCCATCGGCGGGCATACGCCTGCCGCCTATCTCCGCTTCGAGCCGTTCGAGGCCGGCATAAATCTGCAATTGCTGATGCTGCTGATGATGGCCGCCTCTTTGCCGCTGGCGGCGTTGCTGCTCGATCACAACCGGCTCGCCTTGCGGCTCAAGGCCCGCAACGCCCGGATGCGCGAGAACCTTCTGATGCTCAACATGGCGGAGGAAGTCGCCCGGATCGGGCGCTGGCGTTACGATCCGCGCACGGGCGAGCAGGACTGGTCGCGCCAGATGTTCCTGATCAACGGGCTCGATCCGACGCTGGGGAGGGACCCGGGAGACCTAACTTCCATGCTGCCCGATGGCGGCGCCGAACTGTTCGGCCAGCTTGCCCATCACGCGAAGGACCGCGCGCGCTACAGCTTCGAATATCGCATCTGTCCGCCCATAGGGGACGAGCGGATCCTCAAGATGTACGCCACCAACGAGTTCACGGAAACCGGCGAACTGGCCTGCATGTTCGGCGTGGTGATGGATGTGAGCGAACACCACCAGCGTCAGGAAGCGCTCGACAAGGAGCGTACCCGCGCCATGCGGCTGGCGGCGGAAGCGCAATATCTCGCGCATACCGATCCGCTTACCGGCCTTGCCAATCGCCGCCGCACGATCACGCAGTTGCAGAAATGCATCCGCCGGTCCGAGCAGGATGGCAGGCCGACCGCGTTGATCCTGTTCGATATCGACCATTTCAAGCGAGTGAACGATACCAAGGGGCACCAGATGGGCGACGACGTTCTCGTTCGCATCGCCGATATTGCCCGCGCCCAGGCGGGAGCCAGCGATGTGGTGGGGCGGATGGGCGGCGAGGAATTCGTCTGGGTACTGCCCGGGGCCGGACAGGAAGAGGTTCAGGCCGCCGCCGAGCGGCTGCGCCAGGCGATCGAACTGGAAAGCGCGGAAGGCGGGCTTCCCCCGGTCACGGCCAGCGTAGGCTATGCCCTGTGGCGCGTGGGCGACGATGCCAACCACCTTCTCGCCCGGGTGGATGCGGCGCTCTACGAGGCCAAGGACGCCGGCCGCAACAAGGTGAAGCAAGCCGCCTGACGGTGCAGAAGCGCGTTTTGCCTGAAACGCCCGATTGACGCGCGCGCGCGCTGCGGCCACTCTCCCGCGAAAATTCAGCGCGATAAATATTCCGCGAAATCTGGGAGATCAGCCTGATGGCCAGCAGCACGGCCGAAACTATTGGCGCGTCAGGAGACCGCTTCGACGTAGAGGGCTTCATCGATCGCCGCAAAATCGGCGCGAAAGAAGTGATGATGCTCGCCGTCTGTTCGATGGTGCTCTTCATCGACGGTTTCGACATGTATTTCTTCGGCAAGATCCTGCCCGCCATCGCGCATGGGCTGGATGCCAAGCCGGCCGACATGGATGTGGTGATCTTCTGGACCTATGTCGGCATGGCGGTGGGCGCCTTCCTGATGCCGCCGCTGGCGGACAAGATCGGGCGCAGGCCGGTGCTGGGCCTGTGCGCGCTGTGCTTCGGCATTCTCTCCATCGCCGGCGCCTATGTGCAGACGGTGACGCAAATGGCCGTGGTGCGCGGCATTTCGGGGATATTCTTTTCCGCCATGCTGCCCATCGGGCTGGCGCTGCTTTCGGAAATGACGCCGCGGCGCTGGCGCGCGGGCTTCATGGCCATGGCGCTGGTGCTGTTTTCCGCGGGCAATGCCGCCAGCGGCGTGATCGCTGCATGGCTGCTGGACCTTTACGGCTGGCAGATCGGCTTCTGGGTGGGCGGCGTGCTGGGCTTCATAGCCGTGCCGCTGCTGTTCCTCATTCCGGAATCGCTGGCTTTCCGACTGGCGCGAAATCCGCGCGATCCCCGGATTCCCGCCACGATCAGCGCGATGGACCCCTCCGTGCAATTCCGTGGCGGCGAGGTGTTCCACAGGGGTACTGCTCCGCCGCCCACGAAGAAGGAATCCGGGCCTTTTGCCCTGCTGCACAAGCGATTCTTCCTGCAGACGATGATCCTGTGGGTCGCCTGCTTCATTTCGCTGGGCAATATCGCGCTGCTCACCAATTGGATGGCCACATTCTTCCAGGAACTGGGCGGCATCCCGATCCAGCAATTCGCGATTTCGGCGATGATTTCCTTTATCGGCGGGGCCACCGGGACGCTGATCATGGGCTTCCTGATGGACCGGGTGAATCCCTATTGGCTGATCGCGGCGTTCTTCCTCGTCGAAGCAGTCGCCTTGTTCATGCTGGGGCAGGTGCCGTTCAGCAGCGGCATCTTCCTGGGCGCGCTGATCGTGTGGAACTTCACACAGGTTGGCGGGCAGACCGGCATCAACAACCTCGCCACGCTCAGCTACCCGCCGGAAATGCGCTCCAGCGGGATCGGCTGGGCCGGTGGTTGGGGCCGTATTGCTGGCATCGTGCTCGCCCCCTTCGCGGGCGCGGCCGCGCTGCGCATGATGTTGCCGCTGGAAACGATCATGGCGCTGATTGCCGGCGCCGCCGTGCTCGTCGCCCTGCTGATCGCCCTGCTGGGCATCGTCGCGCCTGCGCTTGGGCCGAATGCGAGGCCGAGCCTGCGAGGGCATTGAGGGCAGGGGGGAATGGTGGGGCGCAGGCGTCCCCCGTTCCCCTCTCCCCGCCACAGGGCCCTGAAACAGGCACGGCACTGGGGCGGATCGCAATGTGCGGTTTCACTCGCTTGCGAGCTACGTCCCGCTGACTGAAAAGGGGGAGGGAGCGGAGAATGATAGACTCGTCATCCCAGCGAAAGCTGGGATCGCTCTCGACGCATTAAGGTGAGCTGGCCCATAGCAAGGAAGTTTTCCGTCAGCTTGTCGTGGCGGGTACCGCGTCATTGCGTTAAGTGGCCGAAGCTAGCGTGACGGAATTGGTAGACGTATCACCACAGTGGTCCCGACCTTCAAGGTCAGGTGCGGGTTCGATCCCCTGCCGCTAGCAACCCACCATTTTATGGGTCCACGACCTAGCCGACAGCGATCCCAGCTTTCGCTGGGATGACGATATATGCCGCGTCCGCAATGTTGTCGTTTCCTGACTGCCCGCTTTCGGCATTCCTGTCGCGATCTCCCACCACAAAACACTTTCCTACACGCCCCCAAATGGCGTTTATCCTGCCCGATGAGCAGACACGCTTCCGCCCCGCTACGTTGCGCCTCTTGCGGCCCCGTCTGCTGGGCAGATCGGGCTCCGCAGGGCCTGCACAAAAACCCGAAATGGAAGGTGACACTTCGGTGCACGCGCAGCCCTCGAAAACGGCTCGAAACCGGGCCGTTCAGGGCTGACACGCTGCGCACGAAACAAGGCATTTTCCTGCCCGGAAAGGTGACACATCGGTCCCCGCTTCCGGGCAAGGCGCATCCGCAGGGAAGGCTGGCGCTAGCTGTCGATCCCGAAATGATCCGCCAGCATCTTTCCGGTAAATCCGTAGCTGGGCGCGTTGGGATCGAACAACATGCCCTTGTTCCATTCGGCAAAGGCTGCCTGAAGCTCGGCGAATTTGGCGGGGTACCGGTCCTTCAGATTGGCGCGTTCCAGCGGATCGGCAAAGATGTCGAACAGGAAGCTGTTCCCGGC